>NZ_JADWYQ010000023.1 GCF_022414575.1 Streptomyces sp. MUM 178J
GGAGTTCCGTTGCGTCGTTCAACCCCCCTTGACACATCACCGACAGGCCAAAGTCAACGGTGTTGACGCCAGTCTGACTTCGCGATCTTGTGGCGGACCCGGCTGGGGCGCCGGAGACGGCGCGGTCGCCGCGCAGGTTCCAGACGGGCCCACTCGCCGATGACGACGTCGGGCGGGAGCGGGTCGCCGGGCTTGGGTTCCGGGGACCCCACGACGAGTCCCTACCGGCTGACGTACGGCAGCAGGGCCATCTCGCGGGCGTTCTTGATGGCTGCGGCGAGCTGTCGCTGCTGCCGGGCGGTGACCCGGGTGACACGGCGGCTGCGGATCTTGCCGCGGTCGGAGATGAACTTCCGCAGCAGGTCGGTGTCCTTGTAGTCGATGTACGTGATCCCGGCCGCGTCGAGCGGGTTGGGGCGGGACTTGGCGGGCTTGCGGGCATCCTGGCGGCGTGCCATGGCGGCGCTCCTTGGTCGAGTTGTTCGTGGGCAGGGTGGGCTGTCAGGCCGTGTCGAGGAGGGAGCCGAAGGCGGCGGGCAGGCGCCTCCAGGCGTCCGGCCCGGCCGCGTACTCCTCGTCCGTGAGGAGGCAGGATTCGAGGAGCTGTTCCAGGCCGTCGCGGTCGAGGCCGGGCGAGGTGAAGACGAGGTGCTGGCAGCAGTCGCCGTGCTCGGGATGCCAGTCCATGGCCGCGGCGGCCCGGCGCATTGGCGGGACCATCTCCCAGGCGGCGTCGGGCAGGGAGGCCAGCCACGGGCCGGCGCTCTCCACGCACAGCGCGCCGCCGGCCGCGTCCCAGGCGAGCAGCGTGTCGGGGCGGTCGGCGAGCCAGAACCGGCCGCGGCTGCGGGCGGCCGCGCAGCACAGGTCCTCAAGGGCCTGATACAGGCGCTCGGGATGGAACGGCCGTCGGCGATTCCAGACGAGCGTGGTGACGCCGGCCTCGTCCGCGTCCTGGGGCAGCAGCGCGCACGCGGGGTGCTGCGCTGCCGCGGCGGCCTCGACGTCGAAGCCGGCGAAGGCGGCGTCGACGAGGTCGCCCGAGTCGGCCGTCACCCGGCGGGCGGTGGGGTGCAGCTGGGCGAGCAGCGCGCGGTCCTCGTCGTCGGCCTCCTCGTTGTCGACGACAGCGAGAACGGGCGCGTACTCAAGCTGGCGGGCCCAGGTGTCCCCGACGGTGCGCTGGTCGGCGGGGGCGGCGGCCAGTCCGGCTTCGGCGAGGTCGTCGCCGTTCGCGAGGTACGGCAGTACGAGAGCCGGGTCCACCGCCGTGATCACGTTGGTGAGGACCAGGCCGTCTCCACCGCGTGCGGCCACGACCTCGGCCATCGCCTTCGGCTCGACCGAGTCCCACAGTTCGACCACCGCGAGCCGGGTCAGGCCGGCGCCGGCCAGCCGCTCCAGCTCCGGCACGAGATCCTCGCGCAGCGCGCAGCACGCGCAGTCGTTGACCAGCGGCGTGTCGCCCTCGGACAGGAGCCCGTCGGCGTCGCGGATCAGGCGGCGCACCGCGCCGTCCGCCGCGCCCGTCAGGTCGTGGTGGAGAGCGATGCTGCCGGGGACGGCCCGCAGGAGGCGATCGACGGCCTCCTTGCGGGCGTCGGCGTGGAGCCCGGCGACGATCACGACGGGCAGCTGGGGGTCCTGCGCCATCAGCGGGCCCCGTAGCGGCGTTCGAAGCGTTCGACACGGCCGGCGGTGTCCATGACGCGGGCGGTGCCGGTGTAGAAGGGGTGGCTCACGGAGGAGATCTCCACGTCGACGACCGGGTAGGTCTGGCCGTCCTCCCACTCGATCGTCTTCTGGCTGGTCATGGTGGAACGGGTGAGGAAGGCGGCGCCGGAGGCGGAGTCGCGGAAGACGACAGGGCCGTAGGCGGGGTGGATGCCGGGCTTCATGGCAGGGACCTTTCTTCTTTGCTTCGGCGGGTGGGTGCTCATTTGCTTCGGCGGGTGGGCGCTCAGCGCTCTTCGCGGAAGTCGACGTGGCGGCGGGCCATCGGGTCGTACTTGCGCAGCACCAGTCGGTCGGGGTTGTTCCGCCGGTTCTTGCGGGTGACGTAGGTGAAGCCGGTGCCCGCGGTGGAGCGCAGCTTGATGACCGGGCGGAGTTCGTTGCGTGCCATGAGGCTAGTATATGGGAACGGTTTTCATTACCAACACAGCTGACAGCCACAGAGAGAGGCAGGAAACATCCATGTCCGCCCACTGCCAACTGACCGGCGCCAAGCCGGGCTTCGGCAACACCATCTCCCACTCCCACCGGCGCACCTCCCGCCGCTTTGACCCCAACATCCAGCGCAAGCGCTACTGGCTGCCCAGCGAGGGACGGCACATCCGCCTGACCCTGAGCACCAAGGCGATCAAGACGGTGGACGCGATCGGCATCGAGGCGGCCGTGGCCCGGATCCGGGCACGAGGGGTGAAGGTCTGATGGCGAAGAAGAGCAAGATCGCGCAGAACGAGAAGCGTAAGGAGACCGTCGAGCGCTACGCCGCCCGGCGGGCCGAACTGAAGGAGATCATCCGCCGCCCCTCGTCGACCGCGGAGGAGCGCCGGGCCGCGCAGGCGGAACTGAGCCGGCAGCCGCGCAACGCCAGCGCCACCCGGGTCCGCAACCGCGACAGCGTCGACGGCCGCCCCCGCGGCTACCTGCGCAAGTTCGGACTCTCCCGGGTCCGCGCCCGGCAGCAGGCCCACGCCGGCTTTCTCCCCGGAGTGACGAAGTCCTCCTGGTGATCCCCACCGGATGGCGTGCACACGCCGGCCGAGCGCCCCACCGCGAAGATCCGGCGGGGCCCGCTCGGCCGGTGACGCCTGGAAGGCAGCGCCTGCGGCGAGGGCGTCCCGTTCGCCTTCGAAGCGCTGAAGGAGTGGCTCACGGGGCCGGGCGGCCGCTACGGCGAGACCGAAGACCCCTGGGCCGTGAGGTGCGCCCGACCCGGCCAATGCCTGAAGGCGCCTCGCCACTGCGAGGCGCCTTCAGGCATTGGCCGGGTCGGGCGGGGCTGCAGGGGCGCGTGGTGGCGTCAAGGCACCCGTGGGCAGACACCGATCGACGGGTCAGCCTCAAAGCCGAAGCATGAAATATGCTCATCCTCTCTTCATACCGGCCCCTGATGGTCTAGATTGACCGTGCTTCAGCCGTTCGGGCAAGAAGCGACCATTGATGATCTATAGGTCCGGCGCTACGGAAATCCGACAGTCGCGTCCCCGACGCCATACGCGGGGATGATCAATTCTTGGAGCCCTGGAGGGGGCCTTGGGTGCGGGGAGCGCCCGAGGTTACGACGGGTTCCCGCGCACCTCGAGAGTCTGGCTGGCAGGACATGCGAGTCCGCTGCCGCCAGGGTGGGTTGTTCAAGTAGCTCTGCAATAGCCGGGATGTCACGCGCGGGAGCTTTCCGCGGGAAAGAACAGCGCGGCACGGGAGGCGGGGACCTCCCGCAGCGAGGAACAGCGCGGCACGGGAGGCGGGGACCTCCCGCAGCGAGGAACAGCGCAATGCCGGGAGGCGGGGACCTCCCGCAGCGAGGAACAGCGCGGCACGGGAGGCGGGGACCTCCCGGGGGGCGGAACAGTGATAGGCGAACACGTCGAACCACTGGGGACCTGGGGGGTTCTGTGCAGCAAGGGGGAATTGTCAGCCCGTTACCGTCGGCGCGCGGGCCGGTGGCGAACGGGGCAGTCGGCCGGCCCGCGATCGACTGGGAGCAGCGGTACCGCCGTACCGTGATCACCGCCGATACCGTGGCCACCGCCTTCGTGGTGGCGGCGATCGGCAACTTCTTCGGGGCCCGGGACGCGGCCAACTGGCACGAGAAGTGGGGAATTCTCGCATTCGGCACCGAACTGCTGGTGCTGGGGGCGCTTGCAGTGACCCGAGCATGGGCTCCGGCCGTGCTCGGCCAGGGCGCCGAGGAGTTCCGCCGGCTCGGACGCTCACTGCTGACGGCGACCGTCGTACTGGCGCTCGGCGGGATCGCCCTCACCTCGCGCAACATCAAGCTCTGGATCTTCGTCGCGATCCCGGCGATCGCCCTCGTCACCATGACCGCGCGGTATCTGCTGCGCCTGTGGCTGCACAAGCAGCGGAAGGAGGGACGGTGCCTGCGACCGGTGCTCGCCGCCGGGAGCCCGGCCACCCTGCGCGACCTGATCACCCGGACCCGCAAGTTCCCGCACCTCGGCTGGCGGGTGGACGCGGTGTGCACGACGGACGGTCCCGGGCTCGACGGTGACCGACTGGACGGAGTGCCGGTCGTCGGCCGACTGGCGGACGTCGCCGACCACGTCCGCCACGACGGCTACCGTGTCGTCGCGGTCACACCGGACCCCCACTGGTCACCGGACCGGCTGCAGCGGCTGGCCTGGAACCTCGAAGGCAGCGACACCGAGATGGTCGTCGCCCCCGTGCTGATGGAGGTGGCCGGCCCGCGGCTGCACATCGACCCGGTGCTCGGGATACCGCTGCTGCGGGTCAGCATGCCAACCTTCACCGGGGGCCGCCGGGCGGTCAAAGAGGTCGTCGACCGGATGGGCGCAGCGATCCTGCTGATGCTGTTCGCGCCGCTGATGGTGTTCGTCGGGCTGCTGGTGCTGTCGGACAGTCGGGGCGGGGCGTTCTACCGCCAGCGCAGAGTCGGCAAGGACGGCCGCGAGTTCACCATTCTCAAGTTCCGCACCATGGTCGCCGGGGCCGACCGGGCACGTGCCGAGCTGGCCGACCGCAACGAGGGCGCCGGCCTGCTGTTCAAGCTCCGCCGGGATCCGCGGGTGACCCGGGTGGGAGCAGTGCTGCGCCGGTACTCGATCGACGAGCTCCCGCAACTGTTCAACGTGCTCACCGGATCGATGTCGCTCGTCGGTCCGCGGCCTCCGCTGCCGGAGGAGTCCGCTGCGTACGGTCCGGACATCCGGCGGCGGCTGCTGGTCAAGCCCGGTCTCACCGGCCTGTGGCAGATCAGCGGACGCAGCGACCTGTCGTGGGAGGAGGCGGTCCGGCTGGACCTGCGGTACGTGGAGGACTGGTCGCTCGCCCTGGACACAGTGATCTTGTGGAAGACGCTGCGTGCGGTGCTCCACGGTCAGGGGGCCTACTGATGCGCGGGGGGCTGCGGCTCAATGGTCCCGCCGACGCGCGGACCGCAGGCCGGGAGGGCCTGCCTGGCGGGAGGAACGGGTCATGAGAGTCAGCGTTTTCGGGCTGGGCTACGTGGGCTGCGTGTCGGCCGCGTGCCTGGCCGGCATGGGCCACGAGGTCATCGGGGTGGACGTGAACCAGGTGAAGGTCGACCTGGTCAACGACGGCAAGGCCCCTGTGGTCGAGGAGCGTATCGGCGAGCTCATCGCCGAGGTCGTGCGGACCGGGGCGTTACGCGCCACCGGCGACGTCCGCGAGGCGATCACCGGCAGCGAGGTGTCGCTGGTCTGCGTGGGCACGCCGTCGGAGCCCAACGGCAGCCTGTGCACTGCGTACCTGGAGCGGGTCACCGAGCAGATCGGCGCCGCGCTGGCAGATCGCAGTGGGAGCAGCGGGCGGCACACCGTCGTGTTCCGCAGCACCATGCTCCCGGGCACCTGTCTGAACCTGCTGGTGCCGATCCTGGAGAAGTACGTCGGCGGCACGGCCGGCGTGGACGTCGGAGTCGCGGTCAACCCGGAGTTCCTGCGCGAGGGGACGAGCGTGCGGGACTTCTTCGACCCGCCCAAGACCGTCGTCGGCGAGCTCGACCCGGCAAGCGGCGATACGGTGGCGGCGCTGTACGACGGCTTGCCGGGCGAAGTGTTCCGGGTTCCGGTCCCGACCGCCGAGGCGATCAAATACGCGGACAACGCCTTCCACGGCCTCAAGATCGGCTTCGCGAACGAGCTGGGCGCGGTGTGCCAGGCGCTCGGGGTGGACTCGCACCAGGTGATGGACGTGTTCCTGGCCGACCGCAAACTGAACATCAGCCCCGCCTACCTGCGGCCCGGCTTCGCCTTCGGCGGGTCCTGCCTGCCCAAGGACCTGCGCAGCCTGGTCCACGCGGCGCGGCGGGCCGACGTCTCGGTGCCCATCCTCGCCCATGTGCTGCCCTCCAACTCCGACCATCTGCAGCGCGCGGTGGAGCTGGTCGAGCGCACCGGCAAGCGCCGGGCGGGCCTGTTCGGGCTGTCCTTCAAACCAGGCACCGACGACCTCCGCGAGAGCCCGCTGGTCGAGCTGGCGGAGAGGCTCTTCGGCAAGGGGTACGACCTGCGGATCTACGACGCCAATGTGAGCCTCTCCCGGCTGCTCGGCGCGAACCGCGAGTACATCGAGACCCGGCTGCCGCACCTCGCGCAACTGCTTGCGGACTCCGTCGACGAGGTGCTCGAGCACGCCGAGGTGTGCCTGGTCGGGACCAGGGATCCGGCCGTGCTGTCGGCGCTGCCGCATGGCGACGGCCCGGTGATCGTCGACCTCATCCGCCTTCCCGACGCCGAGGCGCGCCGGGCCGAACCGGGATACGTGGGCCTTGCTTGGTGACGGATCGTTTGATGACAGATCGTTTGGTGAGACGTCGTTTGGTGACAGGTCGTTTGGTGAGACGTCGTTTGGTGACAGGTCGTTTGGTGAGACAGCCGGAGGCGACCGGCCGGACCGGCGCGCGCTGGTCCTGGTGGAGAACCTGTCGGTGCCGTTCGACCGGCGGGTGTGGCAGGAGTGCACGACGCTGCGCGACGAGGGCTGGGAGGTGCACGTCGTCTGTCCCCGGGGAAGCAAGCGGGACACGGAGCCGGAGGCGGAGATCGACGGGGTGCGGATCCACCGCTACCCGTTGCGCGCGGCCACCGGAGGGCCGGCCGGCTACCTGCGGGAGTACGGATCTGCGTTGTGGCATACGGTCCGGCTGGCCCGGAAGGTCGGCCCGGTCGACGTGGTCCACGCCTGCAACCCGCCCGACCTGCTGTTTCTGCCGGCACTGTGGCTGAAGCGGCGCGGCGCGCGGTTCGTGTTCGACCAGCACGACCTGGTGCCCGAGCTGTACCTCTCCCGGTTCGGCCGCGGCGAAGACCTGCTCTACCGCGCCGTGTGCGGGCTGGAACGGCTGACCTACCGGGCCGCGGACGTCGTGCTGGCCACGAACGAGAGCTACCGGGACGTCGCGGTGCGCCGCGGCGGCCGACGGCCGGCGGACGTCTTCGTGGTGCGCAGCGCGCCCGACGTCGACCGGTTCCACCCCGTGCCTCCCGAGCCGGAGCTGAAGCGCGGCAAGCCTCATCTGCTGTGCTATCTCGGCGTCATGGGCCCGCAGGACGGCGTCGACTACGCCTTGCGGGCCCTGAAGAAGCTCCGCGACGAGTTCGGGCGGACCGACTGGCATGCGGTGTTCGTCGGCGCCGGCGACACCTTCGACGCGATGGTGGAGCTGTCCCGGCGGCTCGGGCTCTCGGAGCAGGTGCAGTTCACCGGGCGCATTCCGGACGCCGACCTGGTGCGCTGCCTGTCCACCGCGGACGTGTGCCTCTCCCCCGACCCGCGCAATCCGCTCAACGACGTGTCGACCATGAACAAGGTCCTGGAGTACATGGTGATGGGCCGGCCGATCGTCTCGTTCGACCTGAAGGAGGCACGAGTCTCCGCCGGTGACGCCGCCGTCTACGCGCCCGCCAACGACGAGGCCGAGTTCGCCAAGCTCATCGCGCTGCTGCTGGACGATCCGGAGAAGCGGGCCCGGATGGGCAAGATCGGCCAGGAGCGGATCGGCGGACCGCTCTCCTGGCGGAACTCCCAGCGATCGCTGCTCGCCGCCTACGCCGCTGCCTGCCGTGACCACGCTCCGGTGCCGCCGAGCGCCCCGTACCGGGCACGCAGGAGGCCGCACCATTGAGCGATGACACGATACGCCTGGTCACGATCGGGCGGATTATCCGTCGGCGCCGGCGGCTTCTCACCCTCCTCGCCGTAGTGGGTGCACTCGTCGGCTACGGCGTCTCCATGCTGTTCCCACCGCGGTACACGACGTCGGCATCGGTACTGCTGCCGGGGGCGTGGGAGGAACGGGAGCTGCTGACTCAGGCGGAGATCGCGACCAGTTCGGCAGTGGTCGACCGCGCGGCCGCCACGCTCGGCTGGACCGGAGTCGGCGGCAGCGAGCTGCGGGACCGGGTGAGCGCCAAGGCCGCCGACGGGAACATCATCGAGATCTCGGGCACGGCCGACACCCCGCAGCGCGCACAGCAACTCTCCGACCAGGTGGCCCGGGAACTCGTCGCATTCGCCGCGCGGATCGCGGGCGACAGCGCCAACCCGGAAGCGGCGGCGCGGCCCGAGGCACTGCGGCAGCTGGTGGCGCAGACCAGCCGCCGCATCACCGAACTGGCCGATTCGGCCGGTCCGGGGCAGTCCGTGGAGAGCGTGCAGACCCGCGCCGAGCTCACCAAGCTGCGCACCGCGCTGCAGGAGGCCGTCAACAAGCTGGACCAGGCCGACCCGGCGGCCGACAAGGCGAACATGGTCGTCATGGGGCCGGCGGCCCGTCCGGACGGCGAGGCGCCGCCCACAAGGATGCAACTCATCGTCGCCGGGGCGCTGCTGTTCTTCCTGCTCGCGGTCATCGGCCATCTCACCGCCGCGCGGATGAGTCGCCGGCTGCGCACCGAACCGGAGATCGCCGCGGCGCTGGGCTCCGCGCTGCTGGGCACCGTCGACGTACCCGGTGAACGTCGCGCGCACCGGACGGAAGGCGGTGGCCCGCGGCTCCGGATCCGCCGGCTGCTGGGCGTCGACGTCCGGTGGGACATACCCGCCCCGCAGACGTCCGGCGACGAGGCCAGCAGGCAGATCCGCTACCGGCGGGTGTGCGCCCGCCTCCGGGAGCGGCTGCCGGCCTCCCGGCGGCTGCTGGTTGTCGTCCCGGACGGCGACGAGACCGCCCGCCGGGCCGCCGGGCAGCTCGTCGCCGAGGCCGGGAGCGATCCTTCGCCGAGCTCTTCGAGCAGGGGATGCCCCATGCTGCGGGTGGTGGGGGTTTCGGTTTCCCGGCCGATGGTGCCGGACCGCGACGACGAGTCCGGCGCCCTGGTCGTGCTCAGCGCGGGCAGCTGGACCGCAGGGGAGCTCGCCGGCATCGCCGAGGCGTGTGCGGACGCCGAGCACGAGATCGTCGGCATCGTCCTCGCCGGTGTGGTCCGCGTCCGTCCGGCGCGGTCTGCCGACCGGCCTCGGGATGCCGTCACAGCGGCGCTCGCGGTAGGCGACGACGCGGCGGGAGGTTCAGGGTGACGGCGGGTACGACGTCCCAGTCGCCGGCCGCCGCTCCGCTGCTGGACCTGCAGGCGCTGGTGGTGGCGGTGCGGAGGCGGCGCCGCCTCTGGTGCTCCATGGCGCTGCTGGGGCTGCTCGTCGGGGCTGCGGCAGCGGTCCTGCTGCCGCAGCCTCCGACAGCGGTGACCAAGGTGCTGGTCGCGCACCAGGAGGACCAGCCGAACGACCCCGGAACGCTGATCCGCACCGATGTCGCGCTGCTGCACACCACGCGGATCGCCGGTCGGGCCCTGCAGTCCCTCGAGTCCCAGGAAAAACCGGAGGACTTCATGCAGGACTATGAGGGCATCGGCTTGACCAACAACCTGCTGCAGATCAATGCGACGGGTGACAGCGACGCGGAAGCGGTGGCCCGCGCCAAGGCGCTGGCCGACGCGTTCGTCGCGGACCATGTGAGACGGATACGGGAAGCCGCGAACGCCGAGGCCGAGAGCCTGCTCGACCAGCGTGACCGAATGCGGGACGAACTCGCCCAGGTCAACAAGGCGATCGGAGACGGATCGGCGGAGAGCGGGCCGAAGGCGTCGGCGAACATGGAGTCGCTCTTCGCCCGCCGTGCCGAGCTCACCTCGCGGATCACCGATTTCGGCCAGCGCGCCGCGGAGGCGCGCGTCGGCACGCCCCAACTCATCGCCGGCACACAGATCGTGGACGCCCCGCACGCGGTGCGGCACTCCCTGCCCGGGGCCGCTGCCGCCAACGCCGCGATCGGGCTCGCCCTCGGGCTCGTCCTCGGGCTCGCGGTGGCCGCGGTCGGCACGGTGGTGGCGGACCGCCCCGTACTCCGCCGGGAGATCGCGGCAAACCTCGGCGCCTCGGTCATCGCCGAGCTGCCCCGCCGGTCGGCCGGACTCTGGCAGCGCCGACGGATCCGGGCGGCACGGACCAGGCTCACCACCTCCCTGGCCCGCACCGTGCGCAGCTCCGCGGAACCGGTGTCGCTGCTGGAACTGGGCTGTGCGCGCAGCACGAGCGCGATCGCCCTGGACCTCGGCAGGGCGCTGGCGGCGGAGGAGCCGGCGGTCATCATCGACGGTCTGCCCGGCCTGCGGCTCGCAGGCCGCCGCCCCAGGCAAGGAGACCCGATCGTGGTCGGCGGCGAGCGTGCCGCGGCCGTGTCGCATCAGGAGCGCAGGCTCGGCGTCGGCTCGGTGGCCCCCGGCGCGGCGTGGACCGACCTGAGGTATCTCGGCACTCGGACCGTGCTCGTCGTGCGTGCCGGGCACGGCAGCGCCGCATGGCTGCACACCGTGGCGCGGCAGCTCGCGGACCAGCACATTGCGGTGATCGGCGTGGTGCTGATCGACCCCGATCCGCGTGACCGGACCGACGGCACGCTGTGGGACGGGCTGCACATCGCGCTGCGCGGCCGGAACGAGCAGCTGGCCCGACAGGGCGGTGGGGGTACCTCCCACGCCGTTCAGGCAGTGGGGGAAGGCCGACGGCAGGCGGAGCGGCTGCCGATGTGGGCGGCACGGGTCCCGGACAGCGACCAGGAGGCACGGTAGGACATGTGTGGCATCGCAGGCACGTACCGATGGCCGGACGGGAAGGCCGTGACCGACCGGCTCACCGGCGCCCTCGCCCACCGCGGTCCGGACGGGGCGGGCCGATACGACCACCCCGCCGGTGACGGCGAAGTGCACCTCGGGCACCGCCGACTGGCCATCATCGACCTGTCCGAGACCGGCGCCCAGCCGATGGCCTCGGACGGCCTGGTCCTGACGTACAACGGCGAGCTGTACAACGCGCCCGAGCTGCGTGCCGAGCTGGCAGCCGCCGGGGTGCGCTTCCGCGGCGCCTCCGACACCGAGGTGCTGCTGGAGGCCTGGCGGCGCTGGGGCACCCACTGCCTGCCCCGGCTGCGCGGCATGTTCGCGTTCGGGATCTTCGACGAGCGGACCGGTGACCTGGTGCTAGCCCGCGACCAGCTCGGCATCAAACCGCTGTTCCTGCTCCGGCGCGGCGAGGGCCTGGTGTTCGCCTCCGAGCTCAAGGCGCTCGCCGCCGTGACCGGCGGGTCGCTGCAGGTGGACCATGCGGCGCTGGTGGCCTCGCTGCTGTACTACTGGGTGCCGGACTCACGGTGCGCGTTCCGCGAAGCGGAGAAGCTGCCGCCGGGGAGCTGGCTCAGGTGCCGGCCCGACGGCCGGGTGGAGCGCGGCCGGTTCTGGCGTCTGAAGGACGTCGCCGCCGAGGCCCGGGAGCGGGCCCGGGGCGGCGAGCAGCCGGATGTCGCCGCCATCGTCGAGGAGTCGACTCGTCGCCACCTGCTCTCCGACGTACCCGTGGCGACCTTCCTCTCCGGCGGGCTGGACTCCAGCTATCTGACCGCGCTGGCAGCCCGCGACCGACCCGGGATCTCCGCTTACACGATCGGGTTCCGCGCCGAGGACGCCAGGTTTGAGGCGATGCCGGACGACCTGCGCTATGCCCGGCGGGTGGCCGAGCGGTTCGGCGTCGACCTGCATGAGATCGAGATCGCCCCGAACGTGCTCGACCTGCTGCCGCAGATGACGTACCACCTGGACGAGCCGATCGGCGACCCCGCCGCGATCAACACTTTTCTGATCTGCTCGGCCGCCCGGGAGGCCGGGGTCAAGGTGATGCTCTCGGGGATGGGCGCCGACGAGCTGTTCGCCGGTTACCGCAAGCACCTGGCCAACCTGATCGCGCTGCGCTACCAGCGCGTCCCGCGGCCTCTGCGTCGCGGCCTGTTCCGGGCCGTGGACCGGCTGCCGGTCGCCACGGCCCGCCGGGGGTACCGGTCGGTGCGCTTCGCGAAGCGGTTCCTCTCCTTCGCCGATCTGCCGGAGGAGACCGCGTTCCGGCGCAGCTACACCATGTACGACCAGGACGAGCTGCTCGCCCTGGTCAATCCGGACCTGGCCGGGACGGTCGAGGACGTGCTGACCGAGCACGCGGACGTCTACCAGGACAACGACCTCGACGACTTCGTCAACCGCATGTGCCTGGGTGACGCCCGGATGTTCCTGCCGGGCCTGAACCTCGCGTACACGGACCGGTCGAGCATGGCCGCGTCGACCGAGGTGCGGGTGCCGTATGTGGACGTCGAGGTGGTCAAGGCGGCGTTCGCCGTGCCCGGCGACCGCAAGATCGTGGGACGGCAGGGCAAGGCCGTCCTCAAGGAAGCGGCCTGCTCGATCCTGCCCCGGGAGATCGTGTACCGGCCCAAGGGCCTGTTCAGCGCCCCGCTGCGGGCCTGGATGAGCCGGGATCTGGCGCCGCTGGTGCGCGAGGTGGTGCATGACGGCGTGCTCGTGCGTTCCGGGTTCCTGCGCCGCGACGCGCTGCAGCGGCTGGTCGCCGAGGACGCCGCCGGACAGCGGGACTTCTCCAAGCATCTGTGGCATGTGCTGACCCTCGAGTACTGGTATCGCGACGCGACCTCCGGGGCCGGCCAGAGCACCCGGTCAACGGCTTAGGAATCAGAGGAGTTCGGGTGAAACAGGTTGTGCAGAACTACAAGAGCGGCGAGCTTGCGCTGCTCGACGTGCCGGCGCCGGGGTGCAAGCCGGGCGGTGTGCTGGTGCGCAGCGCCTACTCGCTGATCTCCACCGGGACCGAGCTCATGAAGGTGTCCGAGGCCGGCATGTCGATGGTGGGCAAGGCCCGTTCACGGCCGGATCAGGTGGCCAAGGTCGTGCAGAGCGTGGCTGCCAACGGGGTGCCCGCCACCTACCGCAAGGTGATGGGCAAGCTGGACTCCTACACGCCGCTGGGTTACTCGCTGTGCGGGGTGGTCGAGCAGGTCGGCGCCGGGATCGACGATGTGGCGGTCGGCGACCTCGTGGCGTGCGCCGGCAACGAGCACGCGCTGCACGCCGAGTTGAACTGGGTGCCGAAGAACCTCTACGCCCGGGTGCCGGACGGCCTCGCGCCGCGGCACGCCGCCTTCGGCACCGTCGGGTCCATCGCGCTGCAGGGCGTCCGCCAGGGCGAGTCACGGCTCGGCGATGCGGCGCTGGTCATCGGCCTCGGGCTGATCGGGCAGCTGGTGGTGCAGCTGCTGGCCGCCTCGGGGGTCCGCGTCGTCGGGGTCGACCCCGACCCGGTGCGCTGCGAGCTCGCCGAGCGCCTGGGTGCGGCGGCCTGCGGCGATCCCGCGTCCGCGGCCGTGGAAGCCGCCGTCGCCGAGCTCACCGGCGGTCATGGCGTGGACCAGGTGTACCTGGCCGCCGGCGGCGGCAGCAACCAGCCCGTCGAGCTGGCCGCCCGGCTCTGCCGGGACCGCGGCCGGGTCGTCGACATCGGCAAGTGCCGCCTGGACCTGCCGTGGAACGCGTACTACGAGAAGGAGCTCGACGTCCGGTTCTCCCGGTCGTACGGCCCCGGGCGCTACGACCCGGAGTACGAGCTGGAGGGTCGGGACTACCCGATCGGCTATGTGCGCTGGACCGAGCGCCGCAACCTGGCGTGCTTCCTCGATCTCCTCGCCCGCGGCAGCGTCGACGTGGAGCCGCTGGTCTCCCACGTCGCCGACCTCGCTGACGCCGTCGAGACGTACCAGCGGCTGAAGGACGGCGACCTGAAGGCCGTGGCGGTGCTGTTCCGGTACCCCGAACACGAGTCGGAAGCTCAGGCTCCGGCGGTGGCCCTGCCCGAGGTGAAGGGACGCGGCGGCGGAGCGTCCGGCACGGCCAGAGCCGCCAAGTCGCCGGTGCGGCTGGCATTCGTCGGCGCGGGCAACTACGCGAGCTCGATGCTGCTGCCGCACCTGGCACAGCGCGACGGCGTCACCCTGTCGACCGTCGTCACCACGACGGCGCTGTCCGCGGCCAACGCGCAGCGGAAGTTCGGCTTCGCCGAGGCGACCACCGATCTCGACGCCGTGCTCGGCGACAAGTCCATCGACGCGGTGTTCGTGGTCACCCGGCACAGCTCGCATGCCGAGCTGACCCGGAAGGCGCTGCTGGCCGGCAAGACCGTGTTCGTGGAGAAGCCCCTGGCCCTCACCGAGGACGAGCTGGCCGGCGTGCTCGCGGCGGTGGAGGAGTCCGGCAACGACCGGCTCCAGGTGGGCTTCAACCGCCGGTTCGCGCCGCTGCTGCTTGAGGCCAGGAAGCGGTTCGGCGCCCGGACCGGCCCGGCGAGCCTGCGCTACCTGGTCAACGCGGGCCGCCTGGAGCACGGCAGCTGGTACCTCCGGCAGGGCGCCGAGGGCTCCCGGTTCGCCGGCGAGGGCGGGCACTTCATCGACACGGCGAGCTGGCTGCTCGACGCCGACCCGGTCTCGGTGTACGCGGTCGGCACGTCCGGCAACGAGGGCAGCGGCGACATCCAGGCGGTGCTGCGCTACCCGGACGGGTCCACCGCCGCCATCAGCTATGTCACCACCGGCCCGGCCGGCTTCCCCAAGGAGACGCTGGACCTGGTCGCGGACGGCCACGCGCTGCGCCTCGACGACTTCGTCCGCGCCGCCGTCTACGACGGCCGCCGCAGGCGCTGGGTCAGTTCGCTGCTGCCCAAGGCCCGGGACAAGGGCCAGAACGCCGAACTGGCCGCGTTCGTCAAGGCCGTGCGGACCGGCGGGCCGATGCCGGTGCCGCTGGAGTCGCTGGTCGCCACCACGGCGGCCACCCTCGCCGTGCAGACCGGCCTGGCCGGCGGCGCGCCGGTGACGTTGGCGGGGGCGCGATGACCGTGAGCGCGGGGAGTGCGGGCTGGTACCTGCGGCGACTGTCCCGGATGGGGCCGCGGGAGGTCGGCGGCCGGGTGGGCGACGCGGTGCGCAGGCGGCGGTGGCGGTCGGGCCTGCCGGACTGCCCGAGCGTGACCGGCGCCCGGTTCACCGCGGCACTGCCCGCGGGGACGGTCGCCGCGGTGCCGCCGGACGCCGCGAAACGCCTCCTCGCCGAGGCGGACCGGCTGATGGCCGGGCACGCCGTGTACTTCGGGGTGGACCGCGACGACCTGGCGGACCCGGACTGGCGGTACGACCCCAAGACCGGGCGCCGGGCTCCGCGGGGCTACGCCTTCGACGTGCCGTACCGGGACGAGGACGCGGTCGGGGATGTCAAGCAGATCTGGGAGCCGTCCCGGCACCAGTACCTCACCGTGCTCGCCGCCGCCTACGCGATCACCGGGGACGAGCGGTATGCCGAGCGGGTGGCCGGGCATCTGCGGTCGTGGTGGGCGGCCAACCCACCGCTGCGCGGCGTGCACTGGACCAGCGGCATAGAGCTGGGGATCCGGCTGCTGTCCTGGGTGTGGATCCGCCGGCTGCTCGACGGCTGGCCGGGCGCGGCCGGGCTGTTCGAGGGCAACCCGGCGGCGCTGAGCCAGATCTGGCACCACCAGCGCTGGCTGGCCGCCTTCCCCAGCCGCGGGTCCTCGGCGAACAACCATGTCATCGCAGAGGCCGCCGGGCAGTTCGCCGCAGCCTGCGCCTTCGGGTGGTTCCCCTCATCGGCGCGCTGGCGAGCCGATGCGCTGCGGTCGCTGGAGCGGCATCTGCGGAGCAACACCTTCCGCTCCGGCCTCAACCGCGAACTGGCCACCGAATACCACGGCCTGGTGCTGGAGCTCGGCCTGGCCGCGGTGGCCGAGGCGGATGCCGCCGACGTGCCGGTCCCCGCATCGATCCGGCTGGTGCTGCTGCGGATGACCGACGCACTGGCGGCCATCGTGGACAGCCGGCTGCGGCCGCCGCGCCAGGGGGACGCGGACGACGGGCACGGTCTGGTCGTGGACGGCGCGGGCGGCAACCGCTGGGCCTCGCTGCTGGCCACCGGGGACGCCGTGTTCGGCCGGCTCCCCTGGTGGCCGGCGGTGTCCGGGGCCGATGTGCGCACCCCGCTGCTGGCCGCGCTCATCCGGCCTGCCGCACCGGCCGCAGCCCGCCCGGCAAGCCGGCCGGGCCACTTCGCCGACGCTGGGCTCACCATCCTGCGCGGTCCAAAGGAGATCTGGTGCCGCTGCGACGGCGGTCCGCACGGCTTCCTGTCCATCGCCGCGCACGCCCACGCGGACGCGCTGTCCGTGGAGGTCCGGCACGACGGGGTCGACGTGCTCGCCGACCCCGGGACGTACTGCTACCACGGGCAGCCCGAGTGGCGGCAGTACTTCCGGTCCACCCTCGGCCACAACACCCTGCGACTGGACGGCGGTGACCAGTCCGTCTCCGGCGGCCCGTTCCTGTGGACCCGGCATGCCAAGAGCCGCGTCCTGGTCGCGGACACATCCGACGCCTCCGACGGGGGGACGGCCCGCTGGTGCGCCGAGCACCACGGCTACCGGGGCGCCGTGCACCGCCGCCGGGTGGAGCTGACGGCCGCAGCCAAGGAGCTGAGGGTGGTCGACGAGGTCCGCGGCCGACACGGCTCGCGGCGGGCCGTGCACCTGGCGTTCCACCTCGGCCCGGCGATCGCCGCGGACCTGGTGGGGAACCGGGCCCTGCTCACCTGGACCCGGGACGGCGAGGACCGCTCCGCGGTGCTCGACCTGCCCGGGCAGCTGTGCTGGCGGGCGCATCGCGGCGAGAGCAACCCGCCGCTGGGCTGGTACTCCGCCGGCTTCGGGCGCAAGGAACCCACCACAACGCTGATCGGCGCCGGCTTCGCCGACGCCGCAGCGCCGCTGGCGGAGTACACCACCGTACTCGGGTTCCGCGGCTAGGGAGGAGACGCGTGCGGATCAAGTGGCGGCGCCGGGCGCTGCCGACGGCGCTGGCGCTGGCCCTGCTGGCGGCGACCGGCTGCGAGAGCACGACGGACGCGCGGCCGGGGCCGACCGCCGCGCCGTCCACGTCCGCGGCCCGGGTGTGCGCCAAGCCCGCGGCCGGGCCGGCGAAGGCGCCGGCCGGCGCGGTGACGGTCGACCCCGCGGTGCCCGGTGACCTGGCTGCGAAGACCAAGAGCAGCCCGCCGAACACCACGTTCTGGCTTCGACCGGGCAAGCACCTGCTCCGGCCGGACCGCTACGCCCAGGTCATCCCCAAGGAGGGGAACAGCTACCTCGGCGCGCCGGGCGCGGTGCTCGACGGCCGGAAGACCAACCAGTACGCGTTCGGCGGCGCCGCCCGCGACGTCACCATCCGCCACCTGACCGTGCAGGGTTTCGTCGCGCCGCACGACGAGGGCGTGGTCAACCATGACTCTGCCGACGGGTGGGTGATCGAGCACGCGACGATCCAGAACAACTCCGGCGCCGGGCTGATGGCCGGCGCCCGCCAGCAGGTCCGCGCCAGCTGTCTGCGCGGCAACGGCCAGTACGGCATGAACGCGTACAAGGCCGCCGGCCGCATCAGCGACCTGGTGGTCGAGGGCAACGAGATCGCAGACAACAACAGGGACGACTGGGAGCGGCGGCGGCCGGGCTGCGGCTGCACCGGAGGCGTCAAGTTCTGGGCCGTCAACGGCGCCGACATACGCGGCAACTGGGTGCACGACAACCGCGGAGCCGGGTTATGGGCGGACACCAACAACAACGACTTCCGCATCGAGGACAACCTGCTCGAGGCCAACGACGGCGCCGCGCTGATCTACGAGACCAGCTACAACGCGGTCATCCGGAAGAACACGATCAGGCGGAACAACTGGGTCGAGGGCCGTAGGCACGCCGACCGCGGCGACAACTTCCCGCATCCGACCGTCTACCTGTCCGAGTCCGGCGGCGAGCCCCGGATCCGAGCCCGCACCGACAAGATCGAGATCTATCGGAACGTGCTGGAGAACAACTGGTCGGGGATCACCCTGTGGGAGAACGCCGACCGGTTCTGCAACAGCCCGGCCAACACCTCGTCCGGTGACTGCACATTGCTGGTGAAGCACACCGACCGCTGCGCGCGGCCGGCGATCGCCACCGCACCGCTCTACGCCGACTGCCGGTGGAAGACCCAGCGGGTGGACATCCACGGCAACCGCTTCGTGCTGGACAAGTCCGTCGTCGACTGCACGGTGAAGTGCGACCGCATGGCGGTGCTGGCCAACTACGGCACCTATCCGGACTGGTCGCCGTACCACGGCGAGCGGGTGGCCGAGGCGATCACCCGCAAGCAGCACAACCGCTGGCACGACAACGTCTACCTCGGACCATGGAAATTCGTCGCCCACGACCCGGGCCGGGTACTCGACTTCCGGCAGTGGCAGGGCACGCCGTACCGGCAGGACGCGGGCAGCACCTTCCGGGCACGGGACGGTGGTTGAGATGAGCCCGAACCACACGGACCACACATGCCACACGGGCCACACGGGCCACACGGGCCACACGGGCCACACGGAGAAGATCGTCGGGACGGTCTGGGGGCTGCTGGTCCTCAACACGCTCGGCTCCACAGGGGCGAAGACCATCATCCCGCTGCCCCGCTCCCTCATCCAGATGGTCACCATGGGCGCGCTGGTCGCCGCGTTCGCGCTGGCGCTCGCGGTCAACCTCCGGCTGCGCATCCGACCCAGCGCCTATGTGCTCCTGCTCACCCTGCTGCTGACGCCGAGCGTGATCTCCAGCGCAAGCCTGGAGTCCGGATTCGGCGCGCTGTTCCGCTGCGCCCGGCTGGCTCTCTTCGTCGGCACGCTGTGGCTGCTCAGCCGCTGGTGGGACGGCAGCCTGACATTCGTCCGGCACCACATCCGGATGTACGTCGCGGTCCTCGGGTCGGTGGCCGCCGGCGCGCTCATCTCACCGGGCGCCGCCATGCCCGAGCTCTACGGCGGGCGGCTGGTCGGCGCGTTGTGGCCGCTCACCCCGCCGCAGATCGGACAGTACGCCGCGGTGATCACAGGGCTTGCCGTGCTGCTCGTCCTGGGCCGCCGGACCGACCGGGGCAGCGCGGCGGCGGTCATCGTGCCGGCCGTCGTCCTGCTCGCGCTGACCCATACCCGCACGGCCACGCTCGGCCTGCTCATCGGGCTGGCGTTGGCGATCGGCTCGCTGATCCTGACCAGCGCCGCCGCCCGCCGGTTCTTCGCCTGGGCGGTGCTGTGCGCCGCCGTGGCCGCGGTGGGGTTCGGCTCGGCGCTGCAGGCGTGGTTCCTGCGCGGACAGAGCCAGGAGAACTTCACCAACCTCACCGGTCGGGCCAAGGTCTGGGACGCCCTGCTGGCAGCACCCCGGACGGCCTCGGAGTACCTGTTCGGCACGGGCCTGGGCGACAAGTCGTTCGGCGGACTGCCGATCGACAACAGCTGGCTGGCCGTCTACCACGAGCAGGGTCTGACCGGCGTCGCCCTGGTGGCGGCGATCATCATCGCACTGGGTGGGGTCGCACTGCTGCGGCCGCCGTCGCTTTCGAGGGCCTGCGCGATCTTCCTGATCAGCTACTGCGCGATCGCGTCGTACACCGAGGCCGGGCTGGGCGACGCCTCGCCGTATCTGCTGCATCTGGCCGTGGCCGCCTCGCTGCTGGCGACGCCTGCCGCGGCCGCTCCCCTCTCAAGACCCGAAGACCCTCGACGACGCATCCCGCAATGGGCCCGGAGATCGGAGGTGACCTGAACATGCACGGCATTCACGTTCTAGTAGTGCACAACCGCTACGCCTCGGCGCAGCCGAGCGGGGAGAACAAGGTCGTCGACCAGGAGGCGGCGCTGCTGCGCGGAGCCGGCCACCGGGTCGACGTGTTCGAGCGGCGCAGCGACGACATCGCCGCCCGGTCCCTGCTGGGCAAGGCCGCGGTGCCGCTGCTGGTGCCGTGGAACCCGGCGGTCCGCGTGGAGCTCGCCGCCCGGCTCCGCACCGAGCGGCCGGACGTGGTGCACATCCACAACGTCTTCCCGCTCCTGTCGCCGGCGGTGCTGGCCGCCTGCGCCGACGCCGGCGTGCCCGCAGTCGCCACGCTGCACAACTACACCCAGGTCTGCCCGCCCGGCACGCTGCAGCGGGACGGCCGGCCGTGCACCGAGTGCGTCGGGTCCGCGCCGCTGCCCGCCGTCCGGCACGGCTGCTACCGGGGCTCCCGGCTGGCGACGGCGCCGCTCGCGGTGAGCCTGTCGGTCAACCGACGGCGGTGGTGGACCGGCGTGGAGCGGTTCTTCTGCATCTCCGCGGCGCAGCGCGACGTCCTGGTGCGGGCCGGCATGCCACCCGAACGGATGGCGGTGAAGCACAACTTCGTGCCAGAGCCGGACGCCCGCCGAGTGGGCGACGGCGAGCAGCTGCTCTATCTCGGCCGGCTCGCGGAGGCCAAGGGCGTGCGGCTGCTCATGGCCGCGTGGGACGAGATCGCCGCCGGCGGAGGTGTGGGGGTGCCGCTCGTGATCGCCGGCGCGGGGCCGCTGGAGCGAGAGGTGGCCGCCTGGGCGGCGGGCCGGCACGACGTCCGGTACGTCGGCCTGTACGACCCGGCGGAGTGCCGGCAGGCCGTCGCGCGGTCGGTCGCCGTGGTGGCTCCCTCCACCTGGCTGGAGGCGTTCGGCCTGGTGGTCGTGGAGGCGATGGCGGCCGGGGTCCCGGCCGTCGCCGCCGGTCACGGCGCCTTCGTCGAACTCGTCGAGGACGGGGTGACCGGGCTGCTGCACCGGCCGGGCGAGCCCGCCTCGCTCGCGTCCTGCCTGCGTCGGATCACGACCGATCCGGCAGGCAACCGGGAGATGGGTCAGGCGGCCCGGCGCCGTTACGAGCAGGGCTTCAGCCCGGCCGTCGGGCTGGAGCGCCTGGTGGACGGGTACCGCACCGCGATCGCGGGTCGGTTCGGCGGCGGGGGCAGCCCGCCGCCGTCAGGGGACGAGAACACTGGCTCGCTGCGGGGGCGCCCGCGCGAGCGGGATGGGGGCAGTAGATGACACGATGCCGACTCTGCGGCTCGGCGGCGCCGGTGAGCGTCGTCGACCTCGGGGCGACCCCGCCGTGCGAGAGTTTCCTCGCCGCGGACCAACTGGACCAGCCGGAGCCGACGTACCCGCTGCACCTGCGGGTCTGCACCGAGTGCTGGCTCGCGCAGATCCCTCCGCTGATCACGCCGGAGGAGACGTTCACGCAGTACGCGTACTTCTCCTCCTACTCGACCTCCTGGGTGGAGCACGCCCGCGCCTTCGTCGCCGACGCCGTACAGCGGCTGGGGCTCGGCGCCGACGCCTTCGTGGTCGAGGTCGCGAGCAACGACGGGTATCTGCTGAGGCATGTGGTGGACCGCGGGATCCGCTGCCTCGGCATCGAGCCGTCGGTGAACGTCGGCGCCGCGGCGCGGGACGCGGGTGTGCCCACGCTCACGGCGTTCCTGGACCCGGCCACCGGCGCCGGCGTCCGCGCCGAGCACGGCCCGGCGGACCTGGTCGTGGCCAACAACGTGTACGCGCACATCCCCGACGTGGTCGAGTTCACCAGGGGGCTGCGCGCCCTGGTCGCCGACGACGGCTGGGTCTCCATCGAGGTGCAGCACCTGCTGACCCTGATCGAGGAGAACCAGTACGACACGATCTACCACGAGCACTTCCAGTACTACACGGTCGCGTCGGCGGCCCGGGCGCTGGCGAGCGGCGGACTCGCGCTCGTGGACGTCGAACTGCTGCCCACGCACGGCGGCTCCATCCGGCTGTGGGCCCGGCCGGCCGAGGCGGCCGGCGAGCCGGCCCATGGGGTGTCCCCCGCTCCGGGGGCCTCTCCCGGCCGAAGGCTGAGGGAGGAGCCGAGAGCTCGGGGAAGGGTGGCCGACGTGCTGGACCGGGAGAAGGCCGCCGGGCTGCAGGAGCTGTCCGGGTACACCCAGTTCTCCGCCCGGGTGGCCAAGGTGCGCCGGGACCTGCTGCGGTTCCTCATCGAGGCGGCCGAGCGCGGCGAGACGGTCGTCGGCTACGGCGCCCCGGGCAAGGGCAACACCCTGCTCAACCACTGCGGCATCCGGCCCGACCTGCTCCCGTACACGGTCGACCGCAACCCCTACAAGCACGGCAGGTTCACCCCGGGCACCCGCATCCCGATCCTGCCGCCCGAGCGGATAGCCGCCGACAGGCCGGACTACGTCCTCGTCCTCCCGTGGAACCTGCGGGCCGAACTGGTCGAGCAGCTGTCCTTTGTGCACTCCTGGGGCGGCCGACTGGTCTTTCCCATTCCGGAACTGAGCGTGGTCGAGGTGAAGCCTTGAAGGTCGTACTGTTCTGCGGCGGCTACGGGTTGCGCATGCGCAACGGAACCTCCGACGACGTGCCCAAGCCGATGGCGATGGTCGGCCCGCGACCGCTGATCTGGCACGTCATGCGCTACTACGCGTACTACGGGCACACGGAGTTCATCCTGTGCCTCGGGTACGGGGCCCACCACATCAAGGACTTCTTCCTCAACTACGAGGAGACGACCTCCAACGACTTCGTGCTGCGGGGCGGGCGGACGGAGCTGCTGTCCACCGACATCGCCTCCTGGACGATCACGTTCGTGCAGACCGGCATCGAGTCACCGATCGGGGAGCGACTGCGCCGGGTCCGCCGCCACCTGGACGGCGACGAGATGTTCCTCGCCAACTACGCCGATGTGCTCACCGATGCCCCGCTGCCCCAGATGATCGACCGGTTCGCCCGGCGCGACGCCGGCGCGTCGATGATGGTGGTGCCGCCGCAGTCCTCGTTCCACTGCGTGGACCTGGGCGACGACGGCCTGGTGGGGGGCATCACCGCGGTGAGCGAACTGCCGCTGTGGGAGAACGGCGGCTACTTCGTGCTCCGCCAGGAGGTCTTCGACCACATCCCGGAGAACGGCGACCTGGTCGCCGACGGATGCACCCAACTGGCCAAGCGCGGACGGCTGGTGGCGCACCGGCACCGCGGCTTCTGGAAGCCGACCGACACCGTGAAGGAGCGAGCCGCGCTCGACGAGGCCTACGCCCGGGGCGACCGCCCCTGGGCCGTGTGGGAAAGAGACGGCGTGCGGGCGGGCGGGACCGGCGGCGGAATCGCCGACGGGATCGGCGGCGGGATCGGCTCCGGAGCGTGGGCGTGATCCGGCTCGGGGCAGGGCGCCTGGACCGAGTCGTCGCGGTGGGCGCGCACTGCGACGACATCGCCATCGGCGCCGGCGGAACGCTGCTGACGCTGTGCCTGTCGCGGCCGGGCATCCGAGTCGACGCGCTGGTGCTCTCCGGCGGCGGCAGCGAGCGGGAGCAGGAGGAGCAGGCCGCGCTCACCGCCTTCTGCCCGGACGCCGACCTGCGGCTGACCGTGCTCAAGCTGCCGGACGGCCGGCTTCCGGCGCACTGGGAAGAGGCCAAGGCCGCGGTCGAGGAACTGCGCGCGGGGACCGATCCGGATTTGGTCCTGGCACCGCGTACCGATGACGCGCACCAGGATCACCGCGGTCTGGCGCAGCTGATGCCCACCGCGTTCCGCGACCACCTGGTGCTGGGCTACGAGATCGTCAAGTGGGACGGCGACCTCGGCCGTCCGTCGGCGTACCAGCCGCTCTCGCCGGAGACCGCCGAGCAGAAGGTGCGGTTGCTCCAGGAGCACTATCCCTCGCAGCGGCACCGGCCCTGGTACGACCGGGAGGCCTTCCTCGGTCTTGCCCGAATCCGCGGCATCGAAAGCCACACGCGCTACGCCGAGGCGTTCGCCGTCACCAAACTCACTCTCGACCTGGGGGATTGAACCTTGCGCGTACTGCTCACCGGACACCAGGGCTATCTGGGCACCGTGATGGCCCCGGTGCTCACGGCCGCCGGGCACAAGGTCGTCGGGCTGGACTCCGGCCTGTTCGCCGACTGCGTGCTGGGCCCGCAGCCCGTGGACCCGCCGGGGCCGCAGGTGGACCTGCGCGACGTCACGGCCGAACACCTGGCCGGGGTCGACGCCGTGATCCATCTGGCCGCCCTGTCCAACGACCCGCTGGGATCGCTGGCGCCGGAACTCACCTACGACATCAACCACCACGCGTCCGTACGCCTCGCCCGGCTGGCCCGGGACGCCGGAGTGCAGCGCTTCCTGTACGCGTCGACCTGCTCGGTGTACGGCGCCGCCGGCGACCCCGACTTGTCGAACTTGGTGACCGAGGACGCCCCGCTGCGCCCGGTGACGCCGTACGCGGAGTCCAAGGTGCGGGTGGAGGACGACCTGCACGCGCTGTCCGACGGCGACTTCAGCCCGGTGTTCATGCGCAACGCCACCGCCTTCGGCTACTCACCCCGGCTGCGCGCCGACATCGTGCTGAACAACCTGGTGGGCCACGCGTTCCTGTCCGGCGAGGTGCTGGTGCTCTCCGACGGCACCCCCTGGCGTCCGCTGGTGCACACCGCCGACATCGCACGGGCCTTCACGGCGGCGCTGACCGCGCCGCGCGAGGCGGTGCACGCCCGGGCGTTCAACATCGGCAGCGAGATCAACAACGTCACGGTCGCCGAGATCGCCGAGCAGGTCGCCGAGGCGGTATCCGGCTCGAAGGTGCGGATCACCGGGGAGACCGGCGCCGATCCCCGTTCGTACCGCGTGGACTTCAGCCGGTTCCGCAACGCCGTACCCGGCTTCGACTGCGAGTGGACGGTGAAGCAGGGCGCGCTCGAACTCGCCGACGCCTACCGGAAACACGGGCTGACGCGGGAGGACTTCGAGCGCCGCTTCACCCGCCTCGCCGTGCTGCGCGAGGCGTCCGACGCCGGCGCCGTCGACGACACCCTGCGGCGGCGCCGATGACCGACGCCGGAGAAGAGATGTACGAGCTGGTGGAGCGGCTGTACCCGCTGTGCCGGAGCATCACCGGCGACGGTGTGCGCGCCACCCTGGAGATCGTCGACGAGTACGTCCCGCTGCGGGTGCACGAGGTGCCGACCGGGACCCGGGTGCTCGACTGGACGGTGCCGCAGGAGTGGAACATCCGGGACGCGTACATCGCCGACGCCGCCGGAAACCGGGTCGTCGACTTCGCCGCGTCCAACCTGCATGTGCTCGGCTACAGCGTGCCGGTCGCGGCGACCATGCCGCTGGACGAACTGCGCGGACACCTGCACACCCTGCCGGAGCACCCGTCCTGGGTGCCCTACCGCACCAGTTACTACCAGCCGGAGTGGGGGTTCTGCCTGGCGCAGGAGACGCTGGACGCCATGCCGGACGGCGAGTACGAGGTGCGCATCGACTCCACCCTCGCCGACGGCCATCTCACCTACGCCGAGCACGTGGTCCCCGGACAGGTCGCCGACGAGGTGATCGTCTCCTGCCACGTCTGCCACCCGTCGCTGGCCAACGACAACGTGGCCGGCATCGCTGTGGCGACCTTTCTGGCGCGGGCGCTGGCGGAGCGGACGCCGTGGTACACCTACCGGTTCCTGTTCGCGCCCGGCACCATCGGGGCGATCACCTGGCTGGCCCGCAACGCGGACCGGGTGAACGGGGCATCCCCTGCCCTGGGGGCCCCTCCCGGCCGACGGCCGGGGGAGGAGCCGAGAGCCGGGGGAAGGGTCAGACACGGGCTGGTGCTGGCCTGCGCCGGCGACCCGGGGCAGCTGACGTACAAGCAGAGCAGGCGCGGCGACGCGGAGATCGACCGGGTGATGCGGCATGTGCTGCTCGCCTCCGACCGCCCGCACCGCGTCGCCGAGTTCACTCCGTACGGCTACGACGAGCGGCAGTTCTGCTCGCCCGGGTTCGATCTGGGCGTGGGCTCACTGAGCCGGACCCCGTACGCCGGCTACCCCGAGTACCACACCTCGGCGGACGACCTGGCCTTTGTCTCCCCGGAGGCGCTGGCGGACACTCTCGCCGTCTGCCGCGAGGCGTTCTCCGTGCTGGACCGCAACCGACGGTACGTCAACCTCAGTCCCTACGGCGAGCCGCAGCTGGGCCGACGGGGATTGTACGAATCCCTCGGCGGCCGCAGCGACGCCAAGCAGGCCCAGATGGCCATGCTCTGGGTGCTCAGCCTCTCCGACGGCGAGCACTCTCTGCTGGACGTCGCCCAGCGGTCCGGGCTGCCGTTCGACACCGTCGCCACCGCGGCCGACGCCCTGCACGGCGCCGGTCTGATCAAGGCATGACGCCGATGACCACCGAGGAGGAGAAGGCGAAGGCACCGGCGGGATCCACCCGGCGGGCCTTCGCCGGCCGGCTGTCCTGGGGGCTGGCCGACCAGGCGGCCTCCAGCATCAGCAACTTCGCGGTGGGGATCTACGTGGCCCGCTCGCTGGGGGTGACCGCGTTCGGCGTGTTCAGCCTGGCCTGGGTGACCTACGGCGTGGTGCTCAACGTCTCCCGGGGCCTTGCCACCGACCCGCTCGTGGTGCGCTTCAGCGGCGTGTCGGACACGGCCTGGCGCGGGGCGGTGGCCCGGTCGTCGGGCACCGCGGTCGGCGTCGGCGCCGTCATCGGCGCGGCGTGTGTGGTGGCCGGCCTCGCCCTCGGCGGCCAGGTGGGGCCCGCGTTCGCCTGTCTCGGCGTGGTGCTGCCCGGGCTGCTGCTCCAAGACGCCTGGCGGTACTCGTTCTTCGCCGCGGGCACCGGGAAGAAGGCGTTCGTCAACGACCTCGTGTGGGGTGTCGCACTCGTCCCGGCCATGGTGGTGGCGGCCCGCGTGGGCAGCGTGGCCGCCTTCGTGCTCGCCTGGGGCGCGTCCGCGACGGTCGCCGCGGGGTACGGCTACGTCCAGTCCGGCACCCTGCCGCGCACGGCCCAGGCGCGCGCGTGGCTGCGCGAGCAGCGCGACCTCGGCTACCGGTATCTCGTCGAGAACGTCAGCCTCAGCGGCGCGAGCCAGCTGCGTGCGTACGGGCTCGGCGCGATCGTCGGGGTCGGCGCGGTGGGCGCGGTCCGGGGCGCCGAGCTGCTGCTCGGCCCGTTCCTCGCGGTGCTGATGGGCCTCTCGCTGGTCACCGTCGCGGAGGCGGCACGGGTCCTGCGGCGGGCCCCGCACCGACTCGGCACATTCTGCCTGCTGCTGGGAGGCGGGCAGGCCGTCGCCGCCGTGTTCTGGGGCGGGGCGCTGCTGCTGATGCCGGACCGGCTCGGCGAGCTCGTGCTCGGCGACGTCTGGCAGTCCGCCGCACAGCTCATCGTGCCGGTCACCCTCGGCGTCGCCGGCGCCGGCCTCGGCACTGGCGCGGCGGCCGGGTTGCGCGCCCTCGCCGCGGCCCGGCGCAGCCTGCGCTGCCAATTGTTCGCCTCCGCCTGCTATGTGGCGGGCGGACTCGGCGGCGCGGCCCTGGCCGGCACGGTCGGCTCGGCCTGGGGCGTCGCCACCGCGACCCTCGCCGCCTCCGCCGTGTGGTGGCTCCAGCTGCGCTCCGCCCAGCGCGAGCACCACCAGGACTCCATTCCCGAAGTGAGGACGCCATGACCGCCCGCCCCAGGCTGAGCATCGGCCTGCCCGTGTACAACGGCGAGGAGTACCTCGCCGAATCCCTCGACGCCCTCCTCGGCCAGACCTACGAAAACTTCGAGCTGGTCATCTCCGACAACGCCTCGACCGACGGGACCGAGGAGATCTGCCGCAGATACGCGGCGCAGGACTCGCGCATCCGGTACCTGCGGCTGCCCCGGAACATCGGCGCCGCGCCGAACCACAACCATGTGTTCACCCGGTGCCGCGG
This sequence comes from Streptomyces sp. MUM 178J, assembly GCF_022414575.1. Taxonomy (GTDB): domain Bacteria; phylum Actinomycetota; class Actinomycetes; order Streptomycetales; family Streptomycetaceae; genus Streptomyces; species Streptomyces chengmaiensis. Next base: position 27,746 of record NZ_JADWYQ010000023.1, read on the forward strand.
CGAGCTGTTCAAGTGGGCCTCGCACGATGACCTGTACGCCCGGGACCTGCTGCGGCGCTGTGTGTCGGCGCTGGACGAGCGGCCGGACATGATCCTCGCGCACAGCGGCCAGGCGGTCATAGACGGCGACGGCCAGGTGAAAGTCCCATACGCGTACGGGCTCGCCACCGACTCGCCGCACGCGCCGGAGCGCTTCCGCAGCCTGCTGTTCGAACCCGGTGGCGACGACTTCTACGGGGTGATGCGGGCCGACGTGCTGCGCCGGGTGAAGCCGCACGACAGCTACCATCACGCGGACCGCACATTCGTCGCCGAGATCGCCCTGCACGGGCCCTTCCACCAGGTGCCGGAGCTGCTGTACTTCCGCCGCGACCACCCCACCCGCGCCGAGCGGGCGAACCCTTCCAAGCGCTCCCGGTGCGTCAACCTGGATCCGCGCCGGGCGGGCCCGCTGCACCCGACGCCCCGGCTGCTCGCCGAGTACGTCTGGGGCTTCGTCTCGGCGATCCGGCGGGCCCCGTTGTCCCCGGCCGACCGGCGCGCCTGCCACCGCCACCTGGTCGCGTGGGCGGCCAGCCGGGTCCGGCCGGGCGCCGGCGAGCGGGTCGAGGACCGCGCCCCGGTCGACCCGGGCCGGCTCACCGTCTCCGTCGACGCCCTGGTCGCCGGCCGTGGGGGGAGGCAGGCATGACGCCCGCGAACGAGACTCCGGTACGCGTCGGCGTGTTCGGCCTGCTCGGCTCCGGCAACCTCGGCAACGACGGGTCGCTCCAGGCCGTGCTCGGGTACCTCCGCGCCGAGCACCCGGAGGCGTCCGTGGACGCGCTGTGCGGCGGACCCGAGGTCGTCACGGCCCGGTACCGGATCCCCGCCACGCGGCTGCACTGGTACCGCGGGGAGTACCGGACCGCGTCGCGTGCGGGCGCGATCGCGGCGAAGGGTCTGGGCAAACTCGTCGACGCCGCCCGCACCGCCGCCTGGGTGCGCCGGCACGATGTGGTGATCGTGCCGGGCATGGGCGTCCTGGAGGCCACGCTGCCGCTGCGGCCCTGGGGCTTCCCGTACGCGCTGTTCCTGCTCTGCGCGTCCGGCCGGCTGTTCGGCACCAGGGTCGCGCTGGTCGGTGTCGGCGCGGCCCCCATCGGCAACCGGCTGACCCGAAGCCTGGTGCGCCGGTCGGCGCGGCTGGCCGCCTACCGGTCGTACCGGGACGCCCAGTCCCGCGACGCGCTGCGGGAGATGGGCGTCGACACCGCGCGCGACGAGGTCTACCCGGACCTCGCATTCGCCCTGCCGACACCACCCTCCCCCGAGCCTTCGGCTTCGCTGGAGCAGGGAGCTGCCCCCATCGCGCCCTCGGGCCCGCCGGGCGCGGTCTGCGTCGGCGTCATGGACTTCCACGGCGGCGACGACGACCGCGCCCGGGCCGAGGAGATACACCGGCGCTACCTCGACGGGACGACCCGGTTCGTCCGCGCACTGGTCGAGGACGGCAGGCCGGTCCGGCTGCTCACCGGCGACGAGTGCGACGCGCCAGTGGTCGCCGCGATCCTCGAGGCGGTGGACTCGCCGCTGGTCACCGCGGCCGGGGCGGTCTCACTGGCCGAGCTGATGAAGGAGACGGCGGCTGCCGACGCGGTGGTGGCGACCCGGTACCACAACCTGGTGTGCGCGCTGAAGACCGGCACGCCGACGCTCGCACTGAGCTACGCGGCGAAGAGCGACGCGCTCATGGACCGGATGGGCCTTGCCGCGTACTGCCATCCGGCCCGCGAGGTGGACACCGACCGGCTGCTGGAGCAGTTCCGGGCGCTGGAGAAGCGGTCGGCACAGCTGCGGCGGACTCTCGCCGAGCGGAACAAGGACATCACCCGACGCCTCGAGCACCAGTTCACCGCCTTGACCGCGGCCCTGTTCCCGGCGGCCGACCACGTCCACGCCTTGCGGGAGGCTCCATGAACACGCCCGGAATGAAAGCGACCGAAGTCCCGGAGATCGCCGGCGCGTACCTGTTCGAGCCGACGCCGCACGCCGACGAGCGCGGTTTCTTCTGCCGCACCTTCGACGCCGACGTGGTCCGCTCGGTGGGCCTCGACCCGGACGCCTTCGTTCAGGACAGCCTGTCCCGCTCGGTCCGGGGCGTGCTGCGCGGCCTGCACCTGCGCTCCGGCGCCGGCGAGGCCAAGCTGGTGCGGTGCTCGTACGGGCAGATCTTCGACGTCGTCGTGGACCTGCGGCCGGGCTCGCCGACCCACCTCAACCAGGCCTTCTTCACGCTGTCCGACGAGACGCAGAAGACCCTGTACATCCCGGCGGGGTGCGCGCACGGCTTCCAGGCTCTGACCGACACCGCCGACGTCTCGTACCGGATCGACCGCCCGCACGATCCGGCCGAGGACGTGACGATCGCCTTCGACGACCCGGAACTCGCGATCCGCTGGCCGCTGCCGGCCACATCGATGTCCATGCGGGACCGGGAGGCGCCGAACCTCGCCGAGGTCCTGAAGCGCAGAGAGAGCTGAGGCAGGCATGGACACCGAAGACACCGCAGACACCGCAGAGCTCCTCCTGCCCCGGTCGCGGGCAGCCAACGAGCGACTGCACGCCATGATCCCCGGGGGTGCGCACACCTACGCCAAGGGCGACGACCAGTACCCGGAGAACCTGGCCCCGGTCATCAGCCACGGCCGGGGCGCCCACGTGTGGGACATCGACGGCAACCGCTATGTCGAGTACGGCTCCGGCCTGCGGTCGGTCAGCCTCGGCCATGCCCACCCACGGGTGATCGAGGCGGTGCGAAGGGAGCTCGACCGCGGCAGCAACTTCGTCCGGCCGTCCATCGTGGAGCTCGAAGCCGCAGAACTCTTCCTGGCCACGGTGCCGACCGCCGAGATGGTGAAGTTCGCGAAGAACGGCTCCGACGCCACCACCGCCGCGGTGCGTCTCGCCCGCGCCGCCACCGGGCGTCCGCGGGTGGCGATCTGCGCCGACCATCCGTTCTTCTCCGTCGACGACTGGTTCATCGGCACCACGCCGATGTCCGCCGGCATCCCGGCGGCGACCGACGAGCTCACCGTGGCGTTCCCCTACGGGGACCTGGCCGCCACGGAGGAACTGCTCACCCGGTGCCGGGACGAGGTCGCCTGTCTGATCCTCGAACCCGCCACCCACACCGAGCCGCCGCCCGGGTACCTCGCCGGCCTGCGCGAGCTGGCCGACCGGCACGGCTGCGTACTGGTCTTCGACGAGATGATCACCGGCTTCCGCTGGTCAGAGGCGGGCGCCCAGGGCCTGTACGGAGTCGTCCCCGACCTCTCCACGTTCGGCAAGGCACTGGGCAATGGATTCGCCGTCTCCGCGCTGGCCGGGCGCCGCGACCTGATGGAGCGGGGCGGGCTGCGTCACTCCGGCGACCGGGTGTTCCTGCTGTCCACCACGCACGGTGCGGAGACACACTCCCTGGCAGCCGCGATGGCCGTGCTCACCGCCTACGTCGAAGAGGGCGTCACCGCACGCCTGCACACCCTCGGCGAGCGGTTGGCCGCCGGTGTCCGCGACGCCGCGGCCGCCATGGGCGTCGGCGACCACATCGTCGTCAGGGGCCGGGCCAGCAACCTGGTCTTCGCCACCCTCGACGAGAACCGGCAGCCGTCGCAGCGGTACCGCACCCTGTTCCTGCGCCGGCTTCTCATGGGCGGGGTGCTGGCCCCGTCGTTCGTGGTGAGCAACGCGCTCGACGACACCGACATCGATCACACCGTCGACGTGGTAGCCCAGGCGTGTGCGGTGTACCGGAAGGCACTGGACGCCGCCGACCCCACCCCCTGGCTGGCCGGACGACCGGTGAAGCCCGTATTCCGCCGCCTGTCATGACGTGACGCCACGTCAGTGTCGCTCCCGCCGAACGGCGTCGGCCGTCCGACCGGTCAGCCGGCCAGCCCGTCAGCCGTCCGGTCGACCAGCCGGTCAGCCGTGCGGTCGACCAGCCACGCGGTCGCCGGCATCACCGCCAGCGCGGTGCACCAGCCGCCGAGTACATCGGTCGGGTAGTGCGCTCCCAGCGCGAGCTGCGCCCAGCCCATGGCGGCGCCGGCGACCAGCGCCGCGGCGAGCACGAGCAGCATGCCGGCTGACCTGCCGAGGCCGAACCGGCCGGTCGCCAGCAGCGCCGCCACAAGGGCGAGCGCGGTGGCGAAGGCGGTGTGCCCGCTCGGGTAGGACAGGTGCCCGCCATGGATGGTGCGTCCCACCAGGAACTTGAGCATCGTCGTCGTCCCCACGCTCATGCCGACGCCGACCACGACGAGCACCGCTGCGCGAGGACGCCGAAGCAGCAGGCAGCCCGTCACGGTGGCCACGACCAGCACCGCCGCTCCCACGGGCTCCCCCAAGAAGTCCGTGGCCAGAGCGGCGTTCCGCCACGGCGGCCCCACACCTCCCACCGCCGCCCAGACTCGCGTGTCCACCCTGCCGGGCTTGCTGTCGCCGGAGTACAGCACCCCGAGCACGACGACCGCCAGCGCGGCGAAGACCGCAATCAGCCCGAGCCACACGCGCAGCGACGGGGGCAGCACCACGGGCGCCGACCGGCCGGTCATCCGCCCACCTCGTCCGGTCGACCCGCGGTGCTGCCACCCGGGCCGATGAGCGCGTGCGCCACCCGCCGCACGCCGTCGCAGACCATCCACCAGATGCGATGCACCTCCCCCTCCCGTCGGGGCCGACCCCGTGCCGCCGGCCGCCACCGCGATGCCGCGCCCCCGAGAACCGCCCGCTGCCGCCCGCCGAAATGACCGGGCTCGTCGGACGTACGGGCTGGGCACAGCTGGACCGAGCACGGCTGCACACACGTCAAGGCGAGCCGGGCTGGAGCCGACTTCCAGGCCCGCTCCGGCCAAGCGTTCCAGCGCCACTGACGCTGATCGACGGCCTTCGGGTACTGCCGGCCGCCAACTCCCGGCCGACGAGGCCCCCGTTGCGTCCGATCCTGGCCCGCACGGCAGCATTCAGCCTGCAGCCCGGATTCGCCGGCCCGTCCAGCACCCTGGCCAAGGGCGCCGGAATCAGTCTCTGCTCGTCACCCTAACCAACAATGCGGTCGGGGCACACCGCCGTCGGAAAGGCAAAACGCGGGTCACGTCCACCTACGCGTGCACAGGGATTGCGACTCGGCCCGATGCCTCTGCCTGCGTCAAGCCCGGCCCCGGCTACCCACCGATCATCGAACGCACGCTCATCGACGCAGGCAGTTCCCTCCTTGCCGCTGTGCAGGACGGATAGGGTGCGCGGACACCAAGCCGACCGGAGGACTCAGCAGGTGACGACGATCCAGCACGGCAGGGCCGGCAGACGGCAGGCCCGGCGCCGCATCCGTCGCAGGCGTTCCCCCGCCCTGCCCCTGATCGTCCTCGCCTGGGCGGGTGCGGCAGCCGTGGTGTGGCTGTGGTGGCGCAACACACCGGCCGTCCTCGCCGACGCCGGGGATCGCCTGATCCACGCGGGACGGATTACCGGCCTCCTCGCCGGATACATGATCGCCCTGGTCGTGGTCCAGATGGCACGGGTCCCGGCCCTGGAGCGGCGGGTCGGCTCCGATCGTGTGTCGCGCTGGCACGCGACCAGCGGCCGGTACGCGCTCTCCCTCACCCTGGCGCACGTGCTGCTGACCGTGTCCGGGTACGCACTGCAGGGCCGGATCGGTGTGGTGGAGCAGACGGTGTCGCTGGTGACCGAGTACCCGGAGATGGGCAAGGCGGCGATCGGCACTCTGCTCCTGCTGCTCGTCGGCCTCGTCTCGGCCGGGGCCGTGCGGCGCCGGGTGCGCTACGAGCTCTGGTACTACCTGCATCTGCTGACCTATCTCGCGGTGTACCTCGCCTTCTGGCATCAGTTGGCCACTGGGGCGGAGTTCATCGCCGACCGGACCGCGCGTACGGCGTGGTGCGTGCTGTACGGAGCGGTCGGCGCGCTGCTCGTCTGGTACCGGGTGCTGACTCCCCTCCGGCTCAACCTCGTCCACCGCATGCGAGTGGAGGCGGTCGCGCCCGAGGCCCCGGGAGTGGTGTCCGTGCTCATCCGTGGACACCGGCTGCACCGTCTCGGGGCGGAGGCGGGGCAGTTCTTCCGCTGGCGGTTCCTCACCAAGGGGCTGCGCTGGACGGCGAACCCGTACTCGCTCTCCGCGCCGCCCCGGCCCGACCTGCTGCGGATCACGGTCAAGGCCGTCGGCGGGCACAGCTCGGCCCTGGCCGGGCTGCGGCCGGGAACCCGTGTGTGGGCCGAGGGCCCCTACGGGTCCCTGACCGCCGCCCGCCGCAGCCGTGGGAAGGTGCTGCTGATCGCGGGAGGGGCGGGCATCACCCCGCTGCGCGCGCTCTTCGAGACCCTGCCGGGGTCCGGCAGCGACCTGACGCTGCTCTACCGGGCCCACACGGCGGAGGACCTCGCGCTGCGCGAGGAACTGGAGGCCATCGCGGACGACCGAGGGGCGCAGCTGCTGTACGCGGTCAACGGGCCGGACGGCAGGCGGCCGGCGATCAGCGCAGAGATGCTGCGCCGGATCCTGCCGGACATCGCCCGGCACGACGTGTACGTGTGCGGGCCGCAGGGGCTCGCCGGGGAGTCGTACACCGCCCTGCGGGAGGCGGGCGTCCCGGACCGGCGGATCCACCACGAGTCCTTCGCCTTCTGATCGGCGCACCGGTGTGATGCCCGGGTGTGCCGTGACGCTGAGCATGGTGTGAGGAAAACACATCCGCTCCGCCGAGCGGTGCTTGCCGGGGCGGGCACCGCATCCGCCGTCGTGCTCCTGCTCGCGCTCAAGCCGACTGCGGATCCGTCGCTCGACCGGGACGCGGCGGGCCTGAGCACTCCCGCGGCCTCTGCGGTCCCGGCCGATCCCGGCGCCGCCGCCTCCGCCACCACCTCGCCGTCGGCCTCGGCGAGCACCTCCGTCTCGCCGTCGCCGAGCACCAGCGCCGCCGCCTCCGCGAGCGCGTCGTCGCCGGCCGACCCGTCCGCGTCCCGTACCGCGACGGCTCCGACGAAGACGAGCGCCCCCACCGAGTCCAGAACCACGTCCGGCAGCTCGGGCAGCACCTCGGGAGGCGCCTCGGGAGGGTCCACCACCCGGTCCGTCGCCGGAGCCTCGATCAGTACGAAGTACGGCTCCGTCCAGGTGCAGATCACGCTCAAGGGGAGCACCATCACCGGGGTCACCGCCCTGAAGTCGCCCTCCTCCACACCACGGAGCAAGCAGATCTCCGCCGAAGCCATCCCCCAGCTGAACCAGCGGACGCTGGCGGCGCAGAGCGCGAACGTCGACTCCGTCTCGGGAGCCACCTACACCAGCGCCGGCTACCGCCAGTCGCTCCAGAGCGCCCTGGACAAGGCCGGTGTCTGAGCCGCGCGTGCGGCACGTGGAACACGTCATGGGCACGGTGTTCTCGTTCGACGTCCGCGGGTGCTCCCACCCCTCCCGTACGCGCGAGGCGCTCACGGAGGCCGTGGACTTCCTGCACCACGTGGACCGGGTCTTCTCCCCGTACAGGGAGGACAGCGAGGTCAGCCGCCTGGCGCGCGGAGAGCTCACCCCGGAACAGTGCGGCCCGGACGTCCGGGAGGTGACGGGCCTGTGCAAGGACGTGGTGCGGCGCACTGAAGGGTGGTTCTCGCCCTGGTACGCGGGCAGCACCGGCGGATGGGATCCGACCGGGCTGGTGAAGGGGTGGGCCACGGAACGCGCCGCCCGCATACTGACCTCTGCGGCCCGCGTGGACTCCGTCTGCGTCAATGGCGGCGGCGACATCCAGCTGCTCGGCGGGCCCTGGCGCATCGGCCTCGCCGATCCCCTGAACCCGGGCGCACTGACCGCGGTGGTGGAGGTGGGCGCCGACGTACCGGAGGCGGCCGTGGCGACATCGGGCCCGGCGGAACGGGGCTGCCACATCCTCGACCCGCACACCGCGGAGCCGCCCGCGCACGCGCTCGCCGCGATGACGGTCGTCGGCTCCACGCTCACGGTCGCCGACGCCTTCGCCACGGCCGCCTACGCCATGGGGGACGCCGCCCACGCCTGGCTGGAGGCGCAGCCGGACGCCGAGGGCCTGGCGACGACCGCTGCCGGCGCCACCTGGCAGAGCACCGGCTTCGCCCGCTGGACCGCCTGACGCCTCGGGCCCACGACCACCGGTGGCCATCCCGTTGCGGCCCTCTGCGGCCCGGCTGCCGGCGCACCCAAGCGGTCGGGCACGCTGCTGGTCACGGCCGCGGCGGGCGGTGTCGGCGCCATGATCCTTCCGCTGGGAGTTCATGTTCACCGCTCGCTGCACCGGACCGCCGACCAGGCGGAACAGGGCCGCATCCTCGACACCGACAGAGGGCCTCGCCGTATAGCATTCGAAATGCCATAATCGTGACATGGCTGACGACGACACCGCCTTCCCGCCCGGCGACGGCCCCAGCAGCGGCATCTCCGTCTCCCTCACCGCCGGCACCCTGCAAGCGATCCGTGAGCGGGTCGGCAAGCGGGGTGTGTCCGCGTACCTGGAGAGGGCCGCACAGCGGCAGATCGAGCGGGACAACCTGGACGAGCTGATCGCCGACTTCGACAAGGTCCACGGCCCGGCCGACCCGGAGGCCGTCGCCGCCAAGCGGGCCAAGCTCACCGGCGGCACCACCTCCGACACCGGAGCCGGGGCGGCCGCGTGAGCGGCGCGCTCATCCTGGACAGCGAGGGCCTGGCCAAGGCCGTGCAGCGTGACCGCGAGGTTCACGAGTGGCTCACCGCCGCCCGCGACGCAGACCTTCCCGTGCTCACCTCGGCCGCGGTCCTCGTCGAGGTGATCCACCCCAAGATCAACGACGCCGCCCTGAAGTGGACGCTCTCCCGGCTGCGGATCGAGCCCGTCACCCAGACCCTCGCCCAGTCCGCCGCCGGTCTGCTGCGCGCAGCCGGGCTGCACGGCCACAAGCACGCCATCGACGCCATGCTCTGCGCCACCGCCCTCGCTCAGCCGGGCCGCGTCACGATCCTGACGTCCGACGTCGAAGACATCACCATGCTCACCACCGACCATCCACGCGTCACCGCCGAGAAGGTCTGATCCGCCGACGAGGCCTGCCGGTACGCATCCATGGCTCTCCTCGGCCAGAACGCATATGTGCTGTGGATGGACGGGTTCCGAGCCGACGGCGTCAGCGGAGGGTGAGCGGGGTCTCGGAGGTGAGGTGGGTCAGTTTCTCCGGGTTGCGGACGAAGTAGAGACCGCTGATACGGGCGTCCTCGACCCGGACGGCCATGACGCCGTCGAGCTCGCCGCCCAGGTACACGGCGAGCGCGGGGCCGCCGTTGACGACGGCGGGTTCCCAGGCGATGGTCTCCTCGACCTTGGCGGAGCCGCCGAGCCAGAAGCGGACGATCTTCTCGGCGCCGACGACCGGGTGCAGCGCGGCCCGCTTGACGCCGCCGCCGTCGCTGAGCAGGACGACGTCGGGGGCGAGCACGTCGAGGAGGTCCTGCGGGTTCCCGGTCTCGATGGCGCGCCGGAAGGACTCCAAGGCGGCCCGGGCCTCGCGCGGGGAGGCCGCCCTGCGGGGGCGGCGGGCGCCGACATGCCGGCGGGCCCGGTAGGCGATCTGACGGACGGCGTCCGGGCTCTTGCCCACGGCCTCGGCGATCTCGTCGTACTCGACCTCGAAAACCTCGCGCAGCACGAACACCGCGCGCTCCGTCGGGGAAAGGCTTTCCAGGACGAGCATCATCGCCATCGACATGCTCTCCGCCAGTTCGACGTCCTCGGCCACGTCCGGCGCGGTGATCAGCGGCTCGGGCAGCCATTGGCCGACGTACGCCTCCCGGCGGCGCTTCATGGTGCGCAGCCGGTTGAGCGCCTGCCGAGTCGTGATCCGTACGAGGTACGCCCGCTGGTCGTCGACCTGCTCCAGGTCGACCTTGACCCAGCGCAGCCAGGTCTCCTGGAGGACGTCCTCGGCGTCGGCAGCGGAGCCGAGCATCTCGTAGGCGACGGTGAACAGCAGGTTGCGGTGGGCGACGAACGCCTCCGTCGCCAGATCGGCGGTGTGCTCCGTCATCGCTCGGTCCCCTCTCTCTCCGCATGCCTGGACAGGCCGCCTGCCCGCGATGGCCGGCGCCTCGCAGCGCTTGGCCCGTGGTGGTTGTCGGCGGCGGTCGCCCGCGGGCCGGAGCGCACGACGACGCAGGTGTTCTCAGCCATGTGCGGCAGCTCCGTCCTCCCGGGTACGGACCGACTTCCCGGCGTACGTCGCGTACTTCGCGTCCGGCGCGTCCGGCGCGTCCGGCGCGTCCGGCGCGTCCGGCGCGTCCAGCGCGGGGGCCAGACGGTGCTTGCGCTTCGGCACGCCGAACGTCGGGTGCCCGGTGCCCCACAGCGACATCCGGACGATGCCCGCCTTGATCCGCGCGGCCTTCCGGCCGCCCACGTATGCGGGCTTCGCCTGCGCTTCACCGTCGACCATCTGCAGGATGCCGTCCCGCCGCCCGAGGCTGATGTGGTTGCCGTGGTAGTCCAGCTTGGCGTTGGGGACCTTGCGGCCGGTCAAGCGGGCCACCATCGCCTCCGTGGCCTGTCTGCCGGTGTAGCCGGCCGAGGCGCAGGACATCGGCAGCGGCCGCCCGTTGTCGCCGATGGCGTAGGCGCTGTCGCCGACGGCGTAGACATCCGGGTGCGAGACCGACCTCATGGTGCGATCGACGACGATCCGTCCGCTCTCGGTGACCTCCAGGCCGGAGGCGGCGGCGACCGAGCCGGCGGTGAACCCGGCCGTCCACACGGTCGCGTCGGACGCCAGGACCGTGCCGTCGGCGCACCGCACCCGCTCCGCCTCCACAGCCTCGACGGTGGTGTGCTCCAGGACGGCGACGCCCAGCCGGTCGCAGGCCCGGCGCAGATGCTCGCGGGCCCCGGCGGAGAGCGCGACGCCCAGCTCTCCGCGGGCGACCAGTGTCACCGCGAGCCCGGGCCGGGACTCGGCGATCTCGGTGGCAGTCTCGATGCCGGTCAGCCCGTCGCCGACGACCAGCACACCGCCCCCGCCGCCCTCACGGGCGCTCAGGCTCTCCAGGCGCTCACGCAGACGCAGCGCTGAGGGACGGACGCTCACATCGAAGGCGTACTCGGCCACACCGGGGACGCCGTGGTCGGCGCCGTGGCTGCCGAGCGCGTGGACCAGCGTGTCGTAGCCGAGCTCGTCGCCACCGTGACCGCCGTCCAGGGCCACGGTCCGCCGCCCGGGGTCGACGGCGGTGACCCGGGCGACGCGCAGGTCGATTCCCGTACCCGCGAAGACCTCGGCAAGCGACGGCGCCGCGATCTCCTGCCCGGCCGCCAGCTGGTGGAGCCGCAGCCGCTGAACGAAGTCCGGCTCAGCGTTGACCACGGTGATCCCGACATCGCGGGGGGACAGCCGCCGGGCCAGCGTCCCGGCCACGTATGCCCCGGCGTAGCCGGCCCCGAGGACGACAATGCGGTGCTTGTTCATGTCTCGCTCCTGTCCGTTTGGCCTGCTCCCCGAGGCGTGAGCGGAACAGCACGGTCGCGCTGCCTCCCTGGCTCCGGGGCGTTCGACCTCAAGACACCGCGCGCCGCACCGCCGTGACATCACATGACGCAGATCACTCGACAGGCGTGGCTCTGCACGGCCCTCAGGGACTGCCCGTCGTCATCGTCGGCGGACTCCACCGCGAGGCACGCCGGAAGGTCGTGGACCACCTCCTGAGCGTCGTACCCGGCAGCCTCGCCCTCCACCACGACCTGTCCACGGCGGCCGACGGCACCGTCCTGCGCCAGGTGCGCGACGCCTCGGGCGAGCTGTCCCGCGGCGAAACCCCGTTGGTCAACGACTGCGCATGCTGCGCGCTGCGCCAAGACCTGGTTCCCGAGCTGGAACGGCTTGCCCGCGCCGGCCTGACCAGGCTCGCCGTCGTCGAGCTGTGGGACTCCGTTGAACCCAAGGGGATGGCCGAGGTCATCGTCCACCACGGCGCCGGCACGGTCCGGCTCACCAATGTGACCACGGCGGTCGACCCGGCCCTGGTGCTCCCCTGTCTCGGCAACGGCGACGACCTGGCCGAGGCGGGTCTCGCGGCCGCCGCCGGTGACCAGCCCACGGTCGGCGACACCTGGGCCAGGCAGCTGGAGTACGCCCCCGTCCTCGTCGTCGTGGAGAGCGGGGACGCCGACGACGAGGACCGCGCGCTCCTCACCCAACTCCACCCCACCGCCCGGCAGGTGGAGGCCGACTCCGCCGAGCTGGCGCGGCTGGCGTTCGCCGGCTTCGACGTGGACGCGGCCGCCGCAGCCCAGCACCCGGCCTGCGCGCTGCTGCCCCAAGAGGCCTACGAAGCCGGAGTCACCACCTTCGTCTGGCGCCGGCACCGCCCGTTCCACCCCGAACGCCTCTACCAGGCCTTGGAAGACCTCTGCTGCGCCGCGGCCCGCAGCCGCGGGCGGTTCTGGCTCGCCGACCGCCCCGACACCCTGCTCGCCTGGGACGCCGCCGGCGGAGCCCTGTGCGTGGAGAGCGCCGGGCCATGGCTCGCCTCTCTGCCGGACGCCGCGTGGGAGATGGTCCCGCCCGTACGCCGAGCCGCCGCCGCACTGGACTGGCACCCCGAGCACGGCGACCGCTGCCAGCACCTCGTCTTCACCTCACCCGGCCTGGACCGCGACGGGCTCGCACGCGTGCTGGAGTCCTGCCTGCTCACCGACGGCGAGTACGCCGCGGGTCCCGAAGCCTGGAGGCGCCTCCCGGCCGCGTTCGACTCCCTCCTCGACCCCGTTACGTAGCCAGGCCCCATCCCGCCCCATCACAGAAGGAGCCACCATGGCCCCCCGCCAGCACCCTGCAAGCAATCCGTGAGCGGGTCGGCAAGCGAAGCGTTTCGGCGGGTCGAGCCGGTCACCCATGTACTCGCCCAATCCGCAGCCGCCCTGCTGCACGCGGCCGGACTGCACGGTCACAAGTACGCCATCGACGCCATGCTCTGCGCCACGGCGCTCTCCCAACCGGGCCGGGTGACGATCCTGACCTCGGATGTCGAGGACATCACCAGGCTCACCACCGACGACCCACGTGTCACCGCCGGGTAAATCCGACGGGCACCGCCACCCGGCGCCTGTACCACGCCTCCACGAGCCGGTAGGGCGAAACTGCCACGCGTGGTGTCGCCGAGCCAGACAGCGGGCCGCACGGTGAGCAACAGACTCATGCCGTCTGCGGTCCCATCAGCCGGACCAGGAGGTCGTCCAGGCTCACGAGCCCGGTGAGCACGCCTTCGCTGTCCCGTACGACGGCGAGCAGGAGCGGCGGCGCAGGTGCTCGACGGTCTCCGACACCGTGGTGCTGGGGGCCAGTTCGGGCACGGGGCGAGCGAGGTCACGGGCGGTGAGGGCACGCCCCCGGGGATGCGGCCACGAGCGCGTCGCGGATGTGGACTGAGCCGAATACGGCGGCGTTGAGCTCGTCGGCGGCCTGCATGTCGAGGATGCAAGTAGCTGCCGAGCCTCCTTCCGGAAAGAGGCAGCCGGAAAGCGGGCGAGTCCGGGTACCGGTCCTACGCCCCACAGCCGTATTTCTTGGCGAGCTTGGTGGCGGCCTCCCGCACCACGGCCGCATTGTTGCGGATCGCGGTGTCCCGGTCGACGAGGTCCTTCTCTTCCTCTTCCCCCTTTTTCGAGGGCTTGAGGAGCGTCACCGTGATGTACGGGGCGGTCGAGCCCATGCGGGCGGCGCAGCCGGCGGGCAGCGTGGCCTCGGCCTTGTCAGGGAGCACCCAGCCGGTGAAGCCGGGGCCGAGGGGGACGGAGTCCTTGGGTTTGTAGCCGGGATCGTTCCGGTTATCCGCTATGACCAGTCTGTAGATCCCACGAGGATAGTCGTTGTCAGCGTTGGCGCGCAGGATGCTGCAGGCCTTGAACACCGCGTAATCGGCGCTCTGGCCCTTGCTCTCCCATTCCTCCGCGCTGACCTCGCCCCCCTTGCCGTCATCAATCAGCTCCGCCGTCTGCCGGCTGAGCGCGCCATGACACAGGGTCTGCGCCAGCGGCGGCTTCTCCTCGTCAGGCCAGAAGCTCGCCGTCACAGCGGCCACCCCGGCGACGCCGAGTACGACGGTCAGCGGCAGCCACTTCTTGTCCATCGGTCACTGTCCCATCGACTTGTCGGCGTCGCCCATGCCGTTCTGGTACCAGTCCTCGGTGATCGCCTGGAGGTGGTCCTCGAACTCGCCGGGGCTCGCGTCCAGCTCCTCTTCCGTGAGCCCGCGCTTCATCGCCATCCCGCGGAGCATGCCGTACATCTGCTTCTGGCCCTCTTCGTAATGCTTGATCATGTTTTCGCGGGTCTTGGCGTCGACCTTGGCGTTATCGTCGTTCTGGGAATCGGTCAGACCCCAGTCCACCGAGCGCTGGCCCCCGTCGCCGACGATCGGGATGGGGGTCAGCAGTCCGCCGACGACGTGGTAGTTGACCATCTTCTTCCAGTTGTTGGCGTCCTTCTCCGCCTGGCCCAGGTCGTAGATGACGTCGCCGCGCACGCCGTCGAGGTGACCGAGCACCGACGCGGACTGCTTGACCCAGGCCCGCAACTCCGGATCCTCCTTGCGGAAGGACTCCTCCGGGAAGCGTGCGAGCCCCTCACCGGTGACTACGCTCTGCGAGCCGTGGATGATCTTGTAGGCGTTGGGGTCCTCCGCTGTGCCGCGGATGATCCGGGTGAGGTCGCCCCGATCGATCTCGAGCTGGTTGAAGTCGGTGGGACCGTCCATCTTCTTGCCGAGGATCTGGTGCACGTCCGAGCCGTAGTCGGCGATCATGTCGGCCATCGGCAGTCGCATGGAGACGGGAATGGCGCTCTGGTTCGTCCTGAGCTCCTTCGTGTACTCGCCCATCACCCGTTCGAAGATCGCGGTCTCGGCGCCGTCGTGGTGAGCGGGCACCGGGTGCATCGGTGAACCGGGCACGCGGCCGGTGGCCGCAGCCTCCAGCGCGAGGCCGAGCTCGGCGCGGGCCGAGGTGTACTGGGTCTCCACCGGCATCTTGCTCTCGACGTCGCCGCCCGGCCAGTCCCGGTCGTCCAGGAAGTACTTGAGGTTGTCGGTGGTGTTCGGGTCGAAGTAGTGGGTGGCGGCGGAGGGGTTGCGGCTCATGGCGTTCAGCAGGCCCTTCATCGGGTCCGCCTGCGTGCCCTGCCAGTGCTTCATGTGGCCGTCGTAGGCGTCTTCGTTGTTCGTCTCCCACTCGCGGATGGTGTTGCCGACCTCGTGCAGGAACGCCTCGCTGTAGAGCGGGTCGCCCTCGTCCTTCTTCCAGGGCGAGGACTTCTCCTTGGGGTCCTTGTTCGGGTCGTACACCTCGTCGCTGTCGAAGTCCGCGGCCATGAGCTTCGTCAACGCGCTCAGGCCGGCCGCCCCGCCCTCGAGTTGCCCCGGGTGCTGGCGGGGCAGACCGTTGCCGTCGCGGGCCGTGGTGATGAGCTTGTCGGTCCAGGCCGAGGTGACGCCGCCGGGAGAGCCGATCGACGAGTCGGGTCCGGTGGCAGTGGCGAGGGAGCCGGACAAGGCCTTGTACAGGCGGGCGTCGGTGGCGGAGAGCTGGCCGTCGCGGCCGCCCGCCTCCAGGCTGCCGGCGAGCAGCAGCACGGCCTCCTGCTGGTCGCGACCCCGGTAACTGAGGTTCGTCATCAACTGCTCGGCGAAGGCAGGCGAGTCCTTGCCGCCCTCGGCGAGCTGCAGCAGCCGCTCGCGCTCCTTGCCATCGAGGTGTTCCCAGCGGGCGTACAGCTTGGCGGCCTCCCGGCCGTTCTCCGCCTGCTGCATCTCCTCCTCGCGCAGCTTCTTCGCCTCGGCCACGCCGCCGATGTCGGTACTGCCGAAGTCGTTCGGGTGATTCTTGATCAGCGCGCGAAGGCCCCAGGCGCACAGCTCGTCGGCCTCGGCCGCCCGCTTGAGGATGCCTTCGATCTTGCCTCGCAGAGCCTCGAACTGCGCTTCCGTGGCGATCGGTTCGGTGCTGTCCTTTGATCGGCGATCCGGATGGACGCTGTGGCTGAGGACGCCGTTCGGGTAGATGGTGATGCCCGGTGGCGGGTTCTCGTACGTGGTCTTCAGGTCATCCTGCGCGGACTTCAGCAGGGTGCTCGCGTCTTGGATGAGATCGCGTACAGATTCAGCTTCGGTGACGGCGTCGCTGAACTCCTTGGCCGTCTTGGTGACGAACTCCTTCGTCACGGAGGCGTTCTCACCGCGCCAGGTGGACTTGCCGGCCTTGGACATCATGGCCGACGCGTCCGTCTTGAGCTGCGTCAGCTTGGCGATCATCTCGGTCCACTGTGTTGCAGCGGTGTTCAGCGGGCCGAGCTTGGCGTTCAGAAGCTGCTCGAACGTGGGCATGTCCGGCTCGGCTCCTTATCGGAAGTACTTGTCGATCCGAGACGCGGAAACGGCGCCGTCGACGCCCGGTGCGACTGGGCCGACGATGCGCAGCTGCGCCGCGATCCAGTCGTCTTCGGCCTTGTTGGACTTCTTCGTGTAGTTGAGGTGGTTGGAGATATGGGCACACGCCTGGAGGAGGGTCTTGACCTGTGTCTCCCAGGTCTTGTTCACCTCACTCAGGGCCGCACCTGAGTCGAAGCCGTCACCCTTCAGACTCGTGCCCGCGGTCTCGCTAACCGCGTTCGCGTGCTTGCCGGCCGATTCAAGGCCGATGAACAGCCCGTGTGCGGCATGGCCGATCTCTCCTAGTAGTGCTTCGTTAGGTTGGTTTGATCGGGCCGTGTGTGGTGGTGCATGCTGCGGTGGTGGATCTTGGGGCGATCGAGGAACTGCGGGAGAGCCTTGGCGAGTTCGTTGCCGAGGTGTTCGCATCGTTGAAGCGCAAGGACCAGCGCGGGTGGGGGGACTGCTACCTGCGTGGGCTGATGCTGGACGGGCGGCGCAAATCGATCCAGCCGATGGCCGAGCGGCTGCCGGACGGCAACATGCAGGCATTGCAGCAGTTCGTCAGCCAGTCGACGTGGGACCACGTTCCGGTCCTGCGGTCCGTTGCTGCGAAGGTGGCCTCGGAGATCTCTCCGGAGGCGTGGGTGATCGACGACACTTCCTTCCCCAAGGCGGGAGACCAGTCGGCGGGGGCGGCCCGGCAGTGGTGCGGGGCACTGGGCAAGAAGTCGTTGTGCCAGGTGGGAGTGAGCCTGCATGCGGTCACCGACGCTGCTTCGGTGCCGCTGAACTGGCGGTTGTTCCTGCCTGCCGAGTGGGCAGATCCGGCCGATGGGCGCCGTGCGAAGGCCGGGGTGCCCGAGGAAGTGGGGCACCGGGAGAAGTGGCGTCTGGCCCTGGACGCGATCGACGAGGCACTCGGGTGGGGACTGACTGGCCGGGTCGTGGTGGCCGACGCCGGATATGGCCAGATGCACGCCTTCCGGGCCGCTGTGGCCGAGCGTGGCCTGGACTACGTGGTCGCCGTCCGCGGTGACACCAGTGCCCACCCCGGCGAGGCGGTGCCGAGTGCGCCGGAACGGGAAGGGCGGATGGGCGCCCCTCGGCTGCCCCGTTACCGCGAGCCGGCCCGCTCCCTGAAAGACCTGGTCACGACGGCCGGGCGGCGCCGGCTGCGGCGTTGTACCTGGCGCCAGGGCAGCAAGGGGGCGATGACCAGCCGGTTCATCGTGATGGAGGTCCGCCCGGCCGGCGTTGCGCCGACGAAGGCCGCACGGGAAGGAGCTGGTGGCCGTGCCGGGTGGGACGGCGTCCTGCCTGCCGAGACCCTGATCGCCGAATGGCCACCGCACCAGGACGAGCCCACCGACTACTGGCTGACCAGCCTGCCGGCCGACACTGCGCTGCGGCACCTGGTCCGCATGGCGAAGATCCGCTGGCGGATCGAACACGACTACCGCGAACTCAAGCACGGGCTGGGCCTGGACCACTTCGAAGGCCGCACCTGGCGCGGCTGGCACCACCACGTCACCCTGGTCACCGCCGCCCACGCCTTCCTCACCCTCCGCCGCCTGGACCCAAAAGCCCAAGCGCCGGCCTGACCTTCTACCAAGTCCTCCAGACCCTGCAGGACCTGCTGCTGTGCTGGACCGGCGCATGCCCCACCTGCCACCGAGAGTTACCGGCCCCGGCCCGGACAGACGACCACCCACCCGGCGCAACCTAACGAAGCACTACTAGATCGTCGTCCTCCACGACGTAATCCCCGGACCCCTTCAGGGGTGGACCCTCCCGTGCTGTCCGCCTTGTTCAGCCGCATGGCGACAGCCGCTTCTCCGCAGCCCACTCGTCCTCGAACGACATCGTCGACACCCCCGTATCCGATTCCACAGGCTTCCCTGCCGGCCGCGCTACCCACGCGGTTCCCGGGCTCAACCCAGACAGTTGATCATAAGTGCGAGTTCTTCACGTGCGATCGATATCACGGAGCATCTCATCGCAAAGGGCCACGTCAGAGGTAGGCCTGATGTCGAAGGATGGGTGTCAGCAGGTATAGATTCGTCGACGAAGATCGACAAGAGTTCGGCCCGCGGCGACTCTCCGGCCAGGGAGAGACAGACGCCATGGCAAAGCCACCACAGACCAGAGGCAGGAGGGAGGCCGGATAAGTTGCTGTTCTGGCGGATGTTCCTGTCGAACGCCCTCATGCTCCTGGTCGCGACCGCGCTGCTCATAGGCCGCAAGCTCCGCAACAAGATCCCGACGGCGTGCAACGAACTCCTCGCAGCCCTGGGCTGGCCCCGCGGAGGCAGGGCCCCGCACCGCAGCCATGGTCAGAGCGACGCACGCTCCATGCGGCGGCGCCGCAGGCCGTAGCGGGTGACCCCACGCGGCTTGAACACCGACAGACCGGCGGCCGTCAGCAGGGCTGCGATCGCCGCCCCGGCGTCGGCCACCAGCTGTACCCGCAAGCCCTGAAGCTCCCCGCCCTCGAGCGCGGCCCGAGCGGCCGCGTCGGCCAGGTGACCGACCGGCTGCATGTGCACCAGCAGCAGCACCAAGGCGAGAGTGGTGATCAGCAGTTTCGCGATCACCCAGTAGTGGCGGAACAACCCCCACACCGTCCCGAAAGACTGCACCACCCCGCTGATCAGCGTCGCCGCGCCCAGCGGCACGATCACCGCCCAGCCCACGACGTCCATCGCCACGTAGGCAGCCCGCGCCGTCTCCGCATCGGCAGTGGACAGGCCGGTCACGGCCAGCGCCAGGAAGGCGCCGACCGCGCCGAGCCAGCCCAGCGAGAACGTCACATGCGCGGTGAGCAGCGACTTGCGTACGGCGGAGGGGAACGGCTTCACGAGCCGTGCCCCACCATGCCGCCACCGGCCAGGTGCACCGCCAGGAACGCCACCACCAGGACGACGGCTATCGCGGCGGACACCCTCACCCAGCGCGGCGTGTGATGCTCCTCCTCCGGCAGCCGGCCCGAAGACCTCGGCCAATCAGACACAGCGCCTCCCAGACCCATGCAAGATTTTTCAAGACAACCTGTCTCGCTCTCAGGCGAAGTGTATCGGGTGTGAGCATCCGTATCCTGGATGGGTGCCGAAACTGTGGAACCAGACCATCGACGCGCACCGCCACGCCGTACGCGACGCCGTCCTGGACGCGGCCGCCGAGCTCGTCGAAGGCGGCGGGCTGCGGGCGGTCACCATGTCCCAGCTCGCCGAACGCGCCGGAATCGGCCGCGCCACCCTCTACAAGTACTTTCCCGATGCCGAGGCCGTCCTCGCCGCCTGGCACGAGCGGCAGATCACCGCCCACCTCGCGCAGCTCCGTGAAGCGGCGAACCGACCCGGCCCCGCCGTCCAGCGGCTCACCGGCGTCTTGACCGCATACGCCGACCTTGCCGGGCAGCGCCACGGCGGGGAACTGGCCGCCCACCTCCACCAGAGCGCGCACGTCGGCCACGCCGAACAGCACCTCACACACCTGATCGCGGCCCTGATCACCGAAGGCGCAGACGCCGGCAACTTCCGCCGGGACGTGCCGCCCGCCGAACTCGCCGCCTACTGCCTGCACGCCCTGACCGCGGCCACCGCCCTCACCATGCCCGACGCACGCGACCGGCTTGTAAACGTCACCCTCCACGGCCTGCGCCCCGTGCCCTGAACAGCCGGCACCCTCATTCCGGACGCCATGAGCCCGCCCCGGTCAGGCCTTCAAGGCCTGCGCTTCGCCATGGTCACGGCCCGCCGCGCACCAGGCACACCGCGAACCCGGGTCAGCGCGGGCCGGCTGCGCCTGCTGTGGGCGGCCGTGAAGAAGGTCGGGGCACCCTGGACGCCGAGGCCCATGCCGTCGCGCTGGTCGAGCGCGACGCGTTCGGCGGTGCGGTCGGCGGTGCGGTCGGCGGTGCGGTCGGTTGCCACGTCGGCGTCGTAGCGGGCCATGTCGAGGCCGAGTCCGCCGGCATAGCCGCGGAAGACCGCGCCCTTCGGCTCCTGGGCCCCGAAGCCCGCGGGCGGCTGCTGCGACGGGTGCGGCGCCGATTGACCGACGCGCGCCGCCTGCTGAAGCGCCGCCGAGACTCCGCGGCCCCGGCTCCCCGCATGGGATGCTGTTGGTCAATTCGGGCCCTGTTGCTTCGCCCCGCTGATCGTGTGATCGGCGGGGCGAAGTGCTGCGAAGTGGCTGGTGCGGGTTCGGGCTCGGCGGGCGCCGGTGAGGTGGGCATCGATGCGGGCGAGGTTGATCGCCGCTCCGGTGAGCTGGTGCTGGAGGCTGGTCTTGGCGAGGCCGCGGTAGCGGGATCTGCGCAGGCCGCAGCGGTTCACGGCCTGGGAGATGGTGCCTTCGACACCGGCACGCATCTTGTAGCGTTCCTTCCACGCGTCGGTCTCCTGCTCGGCCCGGCGTTGGTGCAGGACCTCGTGGATGTCACGGTCCTGGAGGGTCAGCTTGCGGCGTGGTCCGCGGGTGCAGGAGTCCTTGACCTGGCAGGCACCGCAGTCGGTTTTCGAGAACTGCACTCGGATCTCGACCTTGTCCCGGACGGGTTCCCTCGCCCAGCGTGTGCTGTTCTTCCCGCCGGGGCAGGTCACGGTCCGGCGGTCCCAGTCGATGGTGAACGCGCCGACGGGAAAGGTCTCTGAGGATCCAGCCCGGTTCTGCCAGCCGGTGCCGGGCATCATCGGCCCTGTCAGCTCCACGTCGTGTTCGCGCCGGGCGGCGACGATGTGGCGGGCGGTGACGTAGCCGGTGTCGACCAGGTGCTCGTCGGGAAGCAGACGGCGCTCGGCGAGTGCGGCGTGGACGGCCGGGACCAGGTCGAAGTCGCTGACTGTGGCATCGGTGGTGGCGACGTTCGTGATCAGGTCCGGCGTGTCATCACCGCAGGTCTCGGTGAGATGGACTTTGTATCCGTCCCACATCGTGTCGCGTTTGACGCTGCCGCGCGCCTCGGTGTCATAAGGAGTGACCAGGCGCTTCGCGCCCGGCGGCCGGTCTTTTGGGTCCCGCCGCAGCACCTCGCCCTCGATCAGGTGGAAGTGCTGCACCCACATCTGCCGCAGGGTCTCCACCTCCGGCACTGCCCGCAGCGCGGTCGGCGCAGCAGGCGAGGTGACGGCCTTGAGCAGTCGCATCCCGTCGGTTCCGATCCGCCGGCCGACCTCCTCGCGCTTGGCCGGGGCCTTGGGGAACCGTGAGTCCTCGGCGCGGGTGGCATAGTGCCGGAACCAGTCCGGCTCGGCGACCTCGGACAGCCAGTCGGGAGCGGCGACGGCGAGCGCGTTCAGGGCCGAGCGCAGGGTTTCGGCGACCATCTCCAGCCAGCACAACTCCCGCGCTGCCGACAGCACGTGCGTGGAGTCGGCGCGGGCCTTGCCCCTGCCGCTGAGCAGCCCCTTGTCCCGGGCCGCGGAGAGAATGCCGTCCAGCATCCGCTGTCCGGCGTCCGCCTGGACCAGCCGGTCCCTGAACTCCGAGAGGACGGAGAAGTCGAAGCCCGGATCGTCCAGCCGGAGCCCGAGGGCGTACTTGAAGTCGATCCGCGCGCGGACCGCTTCCGCGGCCTGCCGGTCGGTCAGCCCCTCGACGAACTGCAGCACCAGTACCAGCGCAAGACGCCCTGGTGACCAGGCCGGACGCCCTCGTGACGGGAACAGGTCCGCGAACTCTTCGTCCGTGAACAAAGGCCCCAGTTCGTCACGGACCCGGATCGCCAGGCTCCCCTTCGGGAACGCGGCCTGCGCCACCCGCACCGTCTCCGCCGGGATCTCCCCAGATCCCTCCGGCTGCATCGACATCCGCACCCACCCCATACGACAACGTCGGCCTTCAAGACCACAACCCGGTCTTGAAGGCCGACGTCACGCGAGGCCCCGAAAAAACCAACAGCATCCCCATGGAGGGGCGGGGCCGCGGCCATTAGGTGCGGGCGATCAGTGCGTACCGCTCGTCGGTGACGGCTCCTCCCCACAGGTCGGTGTCTCCGCTGAGTGACTCGATGCACAGATCGGTGACGAGAGGACGCACGGCGGCGGCCAGGTCCGTGGCGGTGATGCCGTTGTGCCAGGGCAGCGATTCGGCTCCGGCGACGTAGGGCACTCCGCTCTGTCCGGCTTCCCGCCACCGTCCTTCCACCAGGATCAGCCGGCCGCCGGGGCGCAGTCGGGCGATCCATTGGCGCAGCGCGGCTCCGGGGTCGGGGAGGGTCCAGAGCAGGTGCCTGGACAGTACGACGTCGTACTTCTCGGCTTCGGTCGGCGGTGCCGCGGCGTCGCCGACCAGGAATCGGCCGGTGAGTTCGGCGGTCGTGAACTTGGCTTCGGCCTGTTCGACCATCTGCGGTGCGAGGTCGACGCCGGTAACGCGGTGCCCGGCTTCGGCCAGCAGCAGGGACAGGGATCCAGTGCCGCAGCCGACGTCCAGGACGTCGGCGGGCGCGATGGGCAGCCAGGTTCGCAGATGCCGGGCCCAGGCGGCGCGGGTCTGTTCGTGGCGCAGGCCGTGGTCCGGTTCGTTGTCGAACGAAGCTGCGGCGGCGTCCCAGTACTCGGTGATAGCGGCGGTGACATCTGACATGGCGGCCATGGTGTCAGCGACCGCTGACAGCGCACCGCGCTCTGGACGGCGGGCGGTTGGGCGCTGTGGCGGAGCGAGAACGCGAGGGTCCCGGCCCCGCGTGCTTGCGGGGCCGGGACCGTGGCTTGGCCGGTCAGCCGACCGCTGGAACCGCCTGCTCGGCCGACGTGCCGGCGGTGGCCGGACGCGGCGCCACCAGGCGCTGGGCGAGGACTCCGAAGACGATGCCGAAGACCGCCCACAGAACTGCCTGGATCGCCACGGAGGCGAGCCTGAACTCCCACAGCAGTGCGGCGGGGAAGCCGGCCTTGACCGCGTCGTCGTTCGCCGGCAGGAACACGAACGCCACAGCCGTCACCGCGATGAATCCCGCGGAGGCGGCGAGCGTCGCGTTCCAGTTGCCCAGGCGCGGTGCCAGGCGCCGCCCGATGATGACCGCGGCGATGCCCAGCAGCACGCTGAGCAGGATCATCAGGAAGAACAGCGTGGTGCGCCTGCCGATGGTGTCCGGGTTCCCGACCGCCGGCGGCGTGGCCGGGTACTTGAGGAACGGGACCAGGTAGACGAGGGTGAACGCGGCGCCCGCGGTGAGCGCCGCGGTCGCCCGCGGGCTGAACCGGCCGACCCGTCCCAGGGCGAAGGAGAACGCGAGGGCGGCGATGCCGCCCAGCGCGACCCCGTACACCAGCACGCCGGTGGCCAGACCGACGGTCGACTGGACCGGCCGGCTGACCGCTTCCTCCTCCTCTTCGGCGGCGGCCGCGCCATGACCGGCGTGGGCCTCCGGGGCAGCCTGGGCTTCCTCCACCGCGATCGAGCCGTCCACGGGCGGCTCCCCGACCACATAGGCCACGGCGAAGGCGAACAGTCCTGCGATCAGGCCCGCGAGCATCCCACGGACCAGCAGACCTCTGACAGTTGAGCCGTGCATGTGCTGTTCCGGCCCCTTCAGTGGCAGGGGAAGCCGAGCAGGTGGCGTCCGTCGTGCACCCACTCGTGCACGGTCGCGCCCGCGAACACGGACGTGGCGCCCTGCTCGGCGCCGACGAAGTACAGCGCGATCAGCGCCAGGAGGCCGACGAACAGCGCCCAGGGCAGAACCGCGCGTACCGGCAGGGGAGCCGGAGCGGAAAGGGAAGGGGTGGATGCGGCAGCGGAGACGACAGCCTCGGCCATGATGGAACCTCCTCGGGAACACGCGCCCATACGGTGGTGCAGGACGACGGCCCACGGGTCTGACTCGCCCCCGCCTCATCCCTTGCGGAATGCGCGGCAGCTCACAGTGGCGCGACCGTGCCGGTTTCCCACCGGACTTCCGTCTCGCCGTCGTCACGTTGTTCAGATGTCGGCCGAGAACGTACCGCGTACGTGCCATTCAGCCAAGGGCGTGAGTCCTGAATCACTCCCGTGCGCCCCCTGTGGGTAGGGTGCGCCGGACGACTGTCGCACGCTGGCGCACCGAGAGGGCTGATGACGACACGGCTGACGCTGATCTCCCCGGCGACAAGCAGGGCACTGCGCAGTGTTCGGTTCGACGACGACAGTCCGCTTGATCCGGCGGGGATCGCGCGTGCCGAAGCCGCCGCGGGTGCGCCGCCCCCTGCCTCCCTCGCCTTCACTTCGCCGTCCCGCCGCTGCCGCGACACCGCGCGCGCCCTCGGGATGACGGACGCCGAACCGCAACAAGCCCTGGCGCCCTGCGACATGGGCCGCTGGCGAGGACGGTCCCTGGATGAGGTCGCGGCCGCCGAAGCGGAGGCCGTGGCCCTCTGGCTGAACGAACCCACCGCCGCGCCGCACGGCGGCGAAGCCCTGCGGGCGGTACGCCTCCGGGTCGGCAGCTGGCTCGACAACCTGCGCGCCGGCCCGTCGGCGCGTGTCGTCGCCGTCGTCGAACCCGACGTGGTCCGCGCCGCCGTCGTCCACGCCCTCGACTCACCCGACCACGCCCTCTGGCGCGTCGACGTCCGCCCTCTCACCGCCACCGAACTCAGCGGCCGAGCCGAGCGCTGGAATGTCCTGGCCGGCCGCTCCCTGGAGCCGCACTCCCGTTCGTGAGCATCTCGCTGCCGGCCTGTGCGTCGTCAGGAGGTGCGAGCGTCGTAGTTGTCGCGGTTTGCAAGGACCTCGGCCATGTGTGTCTGCGCCCAGTTCCTGAGCCCGCGCGTCATGTGGTGGAGCGAGCGGCCGAGGTCGGTCAGCTCGTAGGAGACGGTGACGGGGACGGTTGGCGTCGCGGTGCGGGTGAGGAGACCATCGCGTTCCAGTGACCGTAGCGTCTGGGTCAGCATCTTCTGGCTGACCCCGGCCAGAAGACGAGAAATCTCGGAGTAACGCATCGCCTTCGGAGCGTCTGCCTGTGCTGCACCGGGCCGGCCAGGGCTGTCGTCGTCGCCCAACGCACACAGGATCAGGACGACCCACTTGTCCGAGATTCGGTCGAGCAGCTGCCGGCTGGGGCACCCTGCCAGGAAGGCGTTGTACTCCACCTTGGCCTGAGCCCTCTTCTGGGCCGCCTTCATCGTCGTCACTGATCGCACCTCTCACCGATGGGTGGGTTACGCACTCCAAAGTGCCTACTTCCCGAAAGGAAGTTTCTCTCCAATGCTGATGCAGGGAGGCAGCAGGCGCCACCCCCAAGTGCACGACGAAAGGCAACACGATGAGCACACCCTCCCCCTCCCTTCCCGGCGGCACCTGGACTCTGGGCGACCTGACCGTCACCCGGTTCGGCTACGGCGCCATGCAACTGGCCGGCCCGTGGGTCATGGGGCCGCCCGCCGACCGCGATGGCGCCCTGGCCGTTCTGCATGAAGCGGTCGACTACGGCATCACCCACATCGACACCAGCGACGCCTACGGGCCGCGCGTCACCAACGAGTTGATCCGCCAGGCACTGCACCCCTATCCCGAGTCGCTGCACATCGCGACCAAGGTGGGCGCGACCCGCGACGCACAGGGCGGCTGGCCCACAGCCCGGCGACCCGAAGATCTGCGCCGCCAGGTCCACGACAACCTCACATCCCTCCGGCTCGACACACTCGACCTGGTCAACCTCCGACTCGGCAACGCCGAAGGCCCCCAGCCCGGCCCGCTCGCCGAGGCGTTCGAGACGCTCGCAGAACTCCAGCAGCAAGGCCTGATCCGCCACCTCGGGGTCAGCAACGCCACCGAGGAGCAGGTCACCGAGGCACAGAGCATCGCGCCGATCGTGTGCGTGCAGAACATGTACAACCTCGCCCACCGCCACGACGACAAGCTCATCGACCGGCTCGCCACCGAAGGCGTCGCCTACGTACCCTTCTTCCCCCTCGGGGGCTTCACCCCGCTTCAGTCCTCGGCGCTCTCGGCGGTCGCCGCACGACTGCAGGCGACACCGATGTCCGTCGCACTGGCCTGGCTGCTGCAGCGATCACCGAACATCCTGCTCATCCCCGGCACCTCATCGACCGCGCACCTGCGCGAGAACATAGCCGGCGCAGGGCTCTCCCTCTCTCATCAGGACGTGACCGAACTGGACGGCATCAGCCGCTGAACGCCCCAGAGCTGAACGACCCACAAGCCGCGACGGAAGCCACCGTTCAACTTCCGGCCCCGGTCACCTTCCCGTGACCGGGGCCGAAGGGACGATCCGCCCTCACCTGGATGACTTCAGATCATCAACCGTCAGGAACTTGTGCCCACCGGCGATGGCAGCTCACCGGCGGTGGCACGGGGGTAGGCGTCGAGGTCTCCCCCGGCGCTTGGCGCACGAACCGCGAAAGGCCCGCGTCAGCGGCCTGGGCGTCGACGAAGGGATGATGCCGGCTGGGCCGGGCGCGCCATGCAGGACGGCAACCGGGCCGCCCTCCCGATATCCCGCACGGTCATGTGTCCCGCATGGTAATGATCGCGATGGGGTGATGGGTGGTCATGGGGGCCTCGCCGTCGGCAGGACCGGCTCACCGGTCGAGTATGAAGGCGCCTCCGGCGGTCGCCAGGTCGGGGCCGAAGTCGACGGCCTTCCCGTCGTCCGGAGCCCCGGTGCAGGGCGAGCCGGGAGTGGTCGTCGACCGCCGTGTGCAGGTACGTGCAGCCGGCCTTCCCGGTGCCGGGACCGGCGTGCTTGGAGGCCTGTGCGGCTTCGGCGCCGCGGTCGTGCATCCGCCAGCCACCACCGGCGGGGATCCGGCCGAGCATCTTGACGTCGACGTGGACCAGGTCGCCGACGCGGTCGTGCTCATGGCGGATGACTTCGCGCAGTTGCTCGCCGGTCCGCGGACCGATGCCGCGCAGTTGGCCGAGCCCCCGCCGGACGAGGGCTCGGTGCAGGTGGCCGGCACCGCGGTGATGCCGTGCAGCCTCTCCAGTTCGGCGGGAGCCGGGCGCCCGGCGTGAGCGGCTGTGCGTGGCGTCAGCGTGCGAACTTTTCGATGGCCTCCGGGGTGACGGGGGTGAAGAAGTTGACGAGATTGCCGTCGGGGTCGCGGAACAGCAGCGACCGGTTGCCCCAGGGCATCGTGGTGGGCTCGTTGACGAAGTCGGTGACAAGGCCGGTCAGGTTCTGGTGAACGCGGTCCACGTCGTCGACGAGGAACTCGGTGATCACGCTGTGGTTGTCCGCCGGGCGGGCGGAGCCCGGGGCGAACAGCGGGACGGTGCGGGTGCTGGCGATCGCGAGGGTTGCGCCCGCGGTCTTGAGTTCGGCGAAGTCCTCGGTGGCCCGTATCGCCTGCATCCCTGTGGCTCGCTCGTAGAACTCGACGAGGCGCGCGACGTCGCTGGTGATGAGGGGCTGCTGCGTGATCAGGTGACAGCGGGTTTATGCAGCCAGTGCTGCGGGTGGGGTCATGATGGTCTCGAACTCGATGGGGGTCAATCGGGCCAGGCGTCTTTGGCGTCGGCGGCGGTGGTAGGTGCGTTCGATCCAGGTCACGATCGCGGTCCGCAACTCCTGGCGGGTGGCCCAGGTCCGGCGGTCGAGGACGTTCTTCTGCAGCAGCGCGAAGAAGCTCTCCATGGCCGCGTTGTCACCGGCCGCGCCGACCCGGCCCATCGAGCCGACCAGACCGTTTCGGGTCAAGACGGACACGAATTTCCTGGCGCGAAATTGCGATCCGCGATCGGAATGCACCACGCATCCGGCCACGCGGCCGCGGCGGTCTATCGCGGACTGCAGGGCGTTCACCGCGAGGCGGGACTTCATCCGGGCGTCGATGGAATAGCCCACGATCCGGCCCGAGAACACGTCCTTGACCGCGCACAAATACAACTTGCCCTCGCCGGTGGGGTGTTCGGTGATATCGGTCAGCCACAGCCGGTTGGGTGCCGGGGCGGTGAAGTCCCGTTGCACCTTGTCGTCGTGCACGGGCGGGCCGGCCTTGGCGTTCTTGCCGCGGCCCTTTCGCTTGCCGAACACGCTCCACCAACCGTTGTCGCGGCAGATCCGCCACGCGGTCCGCTCGGCCATCACCTCACCGACCGCGCGGGCTTCGTCCACCAGGAAGCGATGGCCGAACTCCGGATCGTCGCGATGCGCGTCGAACAGCGCGTTGGCCCGGTATGCCTCGGCCAGGTCGGCGTCGGTGACCGGCCTCTTCAGCCACCGGTAATACGGCTGGCGGGCCAGATTCAGCACCCGGCACGTCACCGCCACCGGCACCCGACGAGGGGCATCCGGGGCGGCCAGCTCGCGGACGAGCGGGTACATCATTTTCCCGGCAGGTTCGCCTGCGACAGATAGGCCGCGGCCCTGCGCAGGACCTCGTTCTCCTGTTCCAGCAGCCGGATCCGCTTGCGGGCCTCAGCCAGCTCCGCAGCCTCGCTCGTCGCCGAGGCGGACCCAGCGGCCGGGGTCGCCTCGCCGCGCTCCTCGGCCTCGGCACGGCGGATCCACTTCGTCAACGAGGCGGGATGCACGCCGAAATCGGCGGCGATCTGTTCCAGTGTGACGCCGGGCTCGCGGCTTCGCGCGACCCGCACAACGTCCTCGCGGAACTCCTTCGGATACGGCTTGGGCATTGCGACATCCTTCCAGCCCGCCGTTCAGCGAGCCAGATCAGGTGTCACCCAACCCTGCAGCAGTCCCGACTGCACCCTCCCCGACCAGCAATTCGTTGACACAGCGCCTCATCCGCCCCAAAAGGTCGAGCCGAGCTGTGTGATCCTGAAAGAGGTGATCCCCCCTCTCCACGACTTCGACACCGATCCCTTCCTCCTGAAGATGCGAAGCGCGCGATGCACCACGGTCGTTACTCCCGACGATGACTCGGACAGGGATACCGCGGGCTAGTAGCGCTCCCCGTGGGCGGCACCTACTCAGATCTTCAGCGAAGCCGGGCGGCAGATCATGCTCTGCTTCCCTGGCCCAACGAGGCGGCCAGGGACGGGCGTCACCGTCCGCCAGATCGCTCGAAATGGCGATGACTCCGCAGGTCCGAGGCCCAGTGAGCGCACCCTGCGCCGCCGCAATGGCCCCTAGGCTTATCCCACAGTAGATCAGGGGCAGATCGGCATACTTCTTCAGGTGGACCCCTTCCGCAACCGCACGAACATCCTGCGCCATTGTCGAGACAGTCGGCTGTCCGGGCGCAATGGACGAGTCGCCGCAGCCTCTGGCGTCGAACCGGGCCACGGCGATCCCCGACTCGGCGAGCGTCTCGGCGAGCTGGCGTTGCAAGCCGCCAGGACCCAGCATGTCACCCGTTAGGCCGTGGCAGATGATAACGAGGGCGCGCGGGTTCGCTGGTGCATTCAGTGTGCAGGCGATCCACTCGGTTTCGCCCAACTGAGTCAGGAACTCCGACGACGTCGCTTCGAGCCTCATGGCGCGGGTACCGGTTCCGGGCGCCGGACCACCAGTACCGCCTGGGGCTGCGGGGAATAGAAGCGGTCAATGAGGTCGATCTCGGCTTCGTTGCAGTTCCAGACGATCTTCACTTCCGAATTCATCTTGACTGGATCAAACGTACAGAGCAGCGCGGTGGTGCCCAGGCCGAGCGTCTGGCCGACCCAGATGTCGATCCCCGAGTCATCTCCGCCGTCGGTCCCTTCTACATAGCCGTAATCGAGTGGATACACATACTCCGGCACTTTCGGGTGCCCTGTACCACCTGCACGGTCAATGGCGATCGATCCGCCCTCGACGAGACGGTCGAAGTGCTCCCAGATCGACATACGCGCGTACTCGACGATCTTTTCCTTGGATAGCACCTTGCCTGCGCCTTTCTTTGGTGATCTCGCTGTTCACATCAGGTCTTGCCGAGTGGCCGTCTTCGGGCCGGCCACGGAGTGCGCGAGGACTCTGCTGCGCGGCAGCCGACCGCCTTCGACGTAGTAGCGGCAGGTGGCCGTCGCCCGCTCCCCCGGGGTGTCAGCGGCGAGTGGCGTGGTCCAGTGGACGAGCTCGGCGTGCTTCATGACGAGGAGGTCCCCTTGCTGCAGATCAGCCTCCGTGCCGTCTTCGAAGACTAGGGCGCCACCGTACTCTGCGGGAGGCGCGGCAACACAGATCATGATCTGGTAGTCGCCCGTGGTGTCATCGTGAGGTGCGATCGAATCGCCGGCGCCATACCGGTTCACCCAGCGCCGTGTTGTGATGGTGTTCTCAGCGAAGCTGGCGATCTCCGCGATCCCGGCGATGAATCCAGGGGCTAGACACAGCGCTGAGAACGGGTCCTTGGCCGCTGTCTCGGCCAGCGGGAGGTACTCGTTGTCGATGAGATCGATTTGCCACTTGCCCTCTGCCGCTTCGACCCGCTCGGTCACGATGGTGGTGCGTTCACGTAGGAACAGGTCGAGGTCGGCACAGATCCCCTTGGGGAGGAATCCCTTGAGGTGCCCGATGGAGGTCTCAGCCACCTGGGTGGCGAGCCCTTCCCGCGCGTCGCGTATCCGGTCTCCGGCAGCGAGGACCTCTGTCGCTATGCGCCAGCGTGCGGCTGAGTCCTCCTTGCAGAGGTAGTCGGCGAAGGTCTGCGCCTCGTCACTGGTCCACATGGTTCGCTCCTTGCTGTGAGAAGACGGTCACACACAGAGATTCAGCATGCGTGTGCAGAGTTCCGCGCGTTGCGTGCGCGTCAGGTGCGTCGGCTCGTCGAGGAACCACGCATGGGCTGGGGCCGGCGCTTGATGGGCGCACAGTTCGAGCTCACACAGGACCTCAGGGACGTACTCGATCCCGCCCGCGCAGCGGGATTCGATACCAAGATCCTCGATGACCACCTCGAAGCCGCCCTGCACATGGTCCGCTGGCCTGAACGGTTGGCCGATGCCGACAGCGCTCAGCAGCCGGCGTACGGTCTCTGGGCCCACCGGCCGCACTGCGACCAACTCGTAGTCCGATGTCGCCGGTACGGTCAGTGCGGATGCACCACGAGCGACCACTATGACGCGGTTGGCTATGGTGCGCAGATAGGCGATCGCTGCTGCCGCCTGTCGTCGCCACTCTAGGGGCGATTGAACCCCTGAATCGTTGCCGCATCCGGACATCTCGGGTCGTAGGCAGGCGATGCCTTGCCCAGTCAGCGCACGGGCCAACTCCGCCCAAAGGTAGTTAATGCCCGAGCGGGGCTCCCCCATTCCGGGAAGGACCAGCACAGCTGTATCCCGCGTGCCCGCATGCCACAGGACCGGTCGCTGGAGACCTGGGACTCGGAGGAACAAGGGGGCGGTCACAGGACACCGGCCAGGGAAGCGATCGAGGCTGCCACCACGTCCTCGACGGGTGCGGTGCCGTCGATCTGTGACACCTGGCTCGTCCGGGCCAGCACGTGATCGAACTCTCGGGCTGCCCTGTGAAGCAACGGGAGTTGGTCGAAGACGCCCTGTGACTCCCCGCGCGAGGCGATCCGCGACATCGCCGTGTCCGGGTCCACCCGGATGTGGAGAGTGCGGTCAGGGGTGGGCAGCGCGTCGAGGAGTGGCGCAACCGCCGACAGGTCGATACCGAAGACCGCCTGGTTGGCGAGGTGGGAGGCAAGGTACCGGTCGCAGACGACCGTACGGCCCTCGGCCAAAGCAGGAATCACCTCGTCGGCCACCATCCCGACGAAGGAGTACGTCAGGTGCACCGCATAGATGTCCAGGTGGGGCTGCATGCCTGCGGTGGCCGTGCCGGACAGTCGGGCCGCGCTCTTCAGGCGGGCCAGACCGGGCTGTCCGGCCGCAAGCGGGCGGAGTACGACTGCGGTCCGGCCTGTCTCGCACAGGTGGTCGGCCAGGCGGGCGGCGACGGTGGACTTGCCAGAACCGTCGATCCCTTCGACCACAATGAGTCTGCCAGGGTTGCTCACGTCGACTCCCGGTTCGGATGGTTGCGCTGTTCAGAGCCCATGCCGCAGGAACTCCTCGTCGACCTCTGGGATGTCCCGGGCGCCGACGGCCGCGAAGTGACGGACGGTTTGTCGTGACGTGTCGACGGCGAACTGCGTCACCACTCCCGGTGTGAACGTTTCCTCGGTCACCTGGACCGCAGCGTCACGCGTGAGGCCGTAGGTCATCAGTTCGGACTGTACGGCTGAGCAGTCCGGGTTCAGGAAGGCATGGATCAGCTGCGGCACCAGCAGGCCGGCGGCGCGTCGCTGGGTCTGCGACAGCTGGCTGTACAGGTGACGCAGGAACAGTGCGAAGTAGGTGTGGTGGCGTCCTTCGTCCATTGCGTGGTCTTGGACCACTTGCCTGACGGCCGGCACCAGGGACTCTTCATCAGGCAGTTGGCTGAGGGTCGCCGAGATGAGGGTCTCAGAAACGATGACGAACAGCATCTCCGCCAACGGGCGGAGTCCTGGTTCGAGTTGGCTCTGAATCTCGTGGAGTCGTCGCAGGAAGTACGGCTGGTTGGGCAGCAGAGGCTGGACGCCAGTGCGGCGGACCGCCTGCTCCATAAGGTCTGCCGAGAAGAGCCCGTGATACGCCTCATCGCAGTAGATCTTGTGCGCGTCCAGTCGCATCTGGGCAGGAACGTCGACCCCGGTCGTGTTGTAGGCGATGGCCAGCACGGTGCGGTTGACGACCAGGTGCTCCAGCTTCATGGTGAAGTCGAGATACCGGTATAGGTGCTGGATGAGGATGTGGTCCTGCACCTGTGCGGGCAGCGCCTTCACCAGAGGGTGGCCGGCCACCGGAACTAGCTCTGGTGAGAAGTACTGCTTTCCCTCGTCCTCGTCGGCGATGAGCCGCCTGGGCGTGGAGCGCACACTCGATCGCTCGTACCAGCTGCGGAACGGGCTCGAGTAGGACTCGTCCGCCAGCTCAGGCCGCGTGTCTTCCGTGCTCACCGCGTTCAGGATCTGCTGCTTGGGGCAAGCGAGCGCCAGCTCACAACCCACGAACAGCCCGATGATTCCACACATGGTAGATCGACCTCCTTTCTCCCCGGTTCGATATCAACTGACAGCGGCGCTCGCGTTGTGGACGGGGCTCCGCTCTTTGCGGCCCTCCGCGTGGAGCAGGACCGCCGCTCCGAGTCCCAGGACCGAGCCGACCGCCATGATGATCAGGGCCGGGGTGGTGTCGGTGCCGGCCAGACCGAAGGTGAGCGGCGGCCCGCAGAGCAGGCCGAGACTGTAGGCGAAGGAGATCGCAGCGCCGTAGCGTCCCTTGAGGCGCGCTGGGCTGAGCTTGGCTGCCAGTGGTTTCAAGCTGGGGGCGACCAGCACTTCAGGGAGGGCAAAGTAGGCTCCGTAGCAGGCGACCAAGACCCAGCGCAGTGGGGAGCCGTGGTCCTGCAGGCACACAGCCAACAGTGGGATGCCTGCTCCCCACAGGACGAAGGCGAGGGCCAGGGCCTTCGGTTCCTTGATTCGCTGCGCGAAGGCTCGTGCCCGCCCGCCGATGATGAAGACGGCCACCCCGTTGCTGGCGATGAGCACTGATGCCATGGCAGCCGCGTCGGCAACGGATGCCTGTAGGAGTGCAGGGACGACCGTGTCTAGTTGGGCCATGGCAAAGGCGACCACGCAGAACTGTACGAGCAGCAGCGGAACGAACCGCCGGTCGCGGTACGGCGTGAGTACCGACCCTGGGCGCGTGCCGCTGTCTGGTGCGGCCTCGGAGGCGCGGAGGGTGGTTCCCCTGGAGATGTAGGCCAGAACTCCGGCGAACAGGAGGAAGGTGAGCCCGTTGGCCATGATGAACCAGCGCAGCATGTTGTCGCCCATGCCGCTCACGAGGATTCCGGAGAATAGCGCCGGGACAGCGACGACAAGGTTCGCCACCCGATGCTGGGCGGCGAAGATCCGCGGGAGCGCCTCTGGCCCCAGCACCCGTTCCAGGAAGGCAAGTTGGCTGCTGAAGAACAGTTCATTGGACAGGCCGATGAGGACTGCGCTGACCAGCGGCCAGGGCCAGTGCGTAAACGCCGAGAGCGCCATCCAGCCGGTTGCCTGACCTGTCATCGCCAGGAGTAGCATGGAGCGCGAGCCGAACCGGTCCACCAGGTGTCCCGCGACAGGGTTGAACAGCAGGCCCGTCACGGCGAGCGTACCGAAGTAGACTCCGAGCTGACTGGCAGTCAAGTGGCGGGCGCTGGTGAGGTAGATGACGGTGAGGGGCAGCACGAGGCCGTTGCCGATGGCCGAGAGCATGTAGCCGCCGAGGTACGCCCGCATCCGGCCGTCCCACCGAGTTGCTGCTGCTGTCGTCATGCGCGGACCTCGAAGGGGGCGGGCGCAGCCGGATAGCGGTGGCTGAAGCAGGGCTTGGCGATCCGGACGTCCTCGTAGCGGTGGCGTTTCTCCGCGGGGTCTTGGGCACGCAGCTTGGTCTTGCGGAACTGGTCGAGGTCGATGCGCCGGCCGGCACCTACCACGATCTCGGGCAGGCGTGTGGGGTGGACGCCGATCTGGACGCGCATCTTCTTCAGGTACTCGATCTGCTTGATGATGCAGTAGCTGCAGTCGAGGCAGACCTCGATGTTCTCCGACCAGGCGAACCAGGACGATGTCGCTTCGAGCTTCCGCTCTCCGGTGGGGATGGTGAGCAGGTTGTAGTTGCTCTTGAGGTTCTCGATGAATATCTCAGCGCGGGTCAGCATGCGCAGGAAGTTGATGTCGCCAGTCGTTCCCTCGGCCAGGACGATCTGGTTGTCGGACACGGCGAACTCGTAGCCGAGTTCGGCGACGACTTCCAGGTTCCTGGGGGCGCCCAGGTCGTGCACCCAGCACTCGGTGCCGTGCAGGTGAGCGGCTGCACAGCTGGTCTTATGGAAACTGCGCACACGGGCCTCGTCGCAGTAGGCGACCAGTTGGTCCTCGACGGGGATCTGGATGCGCTTCTTCTTGTACGGGTCGTGGAGTCCTCCGAGGACGAGGTATCCGGTGTGCTCGGCGGCTACCTCGACGAAGCGGCGCAGCGTGGCCGGGTCGTCGTTCTGCCCCCGGATGATGGGGCGTGTGAAGACCAGGGTGTTCGGGAACAGCGCCCTGAGCTCCTTGATCATCCGGACTCTGTCGTCGAAGGAGATGCCGCCTTCGTCGAGAGCGGTCAGCGAGTAGTACACGACGATCTGCTGGAGGTGGGAGACGGTCTCGAGCTTCCGGAGCACCTCAGGGTCCGGCCCTGCCTTGGTGAAGATCGCCAGGGGGGCTCGGTGGAACCGCAGTTCCTGCAGTTTCGCGATGGTGTTGTCGACCTGTTCGGGGATGAACGGGTCGCCGTAGGTGTCGTTGATGGAGGTGGGGATGGACTGTGCCCACTCGGGCGCTCCCGGCTCAAGCGTCATGACGGGATCACGGGTGATTTCCGGGGCGTTGATGACGGTGAGCGGAAGCTTGTTTGTCGTGGTCATGCGGCCTCCTAGGCCAGGGCGTTCATGAGGGCAGAGCAGGACGTGTGCGGGACCGCTCGATGCGCCCAGTCGAGGCGCTCGGCGAGGATCTACCGGGAAGAAATCACGCGCGCCTGGTCGAGCACATGGCGGGCGGCGTCTTCGAGATCACCGCTGTTGTCCACGGTGATGTCGTGCGGCAGGGCAGGGGTGATGGAGGTTTCGGTGCTGTGTTTGTCTGACGCAACGTCGCGGCCGCCGTCACGCTCCAGCAGTCGTCGTCGCCGGATGCCGTCGTCCACAACCACGTG
The DNA here is from genome assembly GCF_022414575.1 of Streptomyces sp. MUM 178J. GTDB lineage: Bacteria > Actinomycetota > Actinomycetes > Streptomycetales > Streptomycetaceae > Streptomyces > Streptomyces chengmaiensis. The sequence goes on from NZ_JADWYQ010000023.1 coordinate 63,867, forward strand.
GACGGTGTGGAAGCCGTGTTCCCGAAGCAGAGACAGCTCGTCGGGATAGCGGCAGTCCGTCACATAGACCGGGACGCTCTCGGGGATCTCTTCGAGCTGCGCGACCATGCACCGGATCCAGTGGAGGGGTTCCTCGCGGCGTCGGACATCGGCACCCCACCACTGGAGGAGTTGTCGCGGCAGGCCGTAGCGGGGAATGCTGCCCGCCAGAGACTTCTGTGCAGCGATCACTCGCTCGACGGCGGCGGCGGCAGTATCTGCGTCCACCTTGAGGCGCTGCCGCACCGCCTCAGCTGCCGCGCCGGGGTCGGCCGCATGCGCACTGACCTCCTCAGCCAGCGCCCGTGCCTCCGCGACGACGTGCTCGCCGAAGGTGAGTCTCCGTGGGGTGACGCCGAGCATGGAGTAGACCGCGCATGCCACGCTGTCCTTTCCGCTGCCGCTGCGCCCGGAAAAGGCCAGGCGCAGTTGTTCAGACCGCGGCACGGCAGTCGATCCGTTCCGGTATCAGCCAGCCCTCCCGGCAACCGCGGGCGAAGGCGAGATGATGGGCTAGGCCGGCGTAACCCGTGACGGTCTCGAAGTACAGCGGGTGCAGCGGGTCTACCTCCAGTCGTCCGACCGCATCCTCGGTCAGGAACGGCGGGAAGCGCCGGGCCGCGTCGAGGAAGAAGGCTTCCGCCTGGGCGTAGTCACCTCGGGCCTGGGCAACTACGCCCCGGTTAATGACCGCGTGCAGGAGCGTCGGCTCTGTCTCGATCACCTCGGCGAACGTCCGGTCAGCCGCGTCGAGATCCCCGTCCGCGGTCTGGCAGACGCCCACCATGTTCTTCAGTGAGGCATCTCCGGGCCGCAGCGACAGGCCCTTCTCGTACGCTTGCCGCGCTTCCTCGGCCTTCCCAGCAGCCCTCAGGACGTGCCCGTGAAAGGCCCAGACGGTGGGGTTGGTGCCGTCGATTCCCAGCGCCTTCTCGCTCCACTGCACGGCTTCATCGAACCTGCCGAAGAGCCGCAGATTGAGACCGATGTATCCCGTGAGTACGGCGTCATCCGGCTGGTCAGCAAGCTGCTCATGCATGAGGGACATGTATCGGATGGCCTTCGCATCACGCTCGGACCGCGGCCGGGCGTGGCCGATGTGCGTCAACAGGGCAGAGCTGTGGACGATGCCCCAGTTGTCGCGAGCGAGCGCGGGCTTCACCGACTCATTGATCTTGCGCTCGTACCTGATCTGCGGCCTGGAACGGAAGACCTTGAGTTCACGCCCGGTGTAGAAGCCACCGGTCGGGAAGAAGTTGTAGCGCAACAGTGTGATCCCCCCGACCTGCGGGCCGGCAGTCTCGATGGCCTCGCGCAATGGCTCCACCTGCCCGGTGTGCAGCCGTTCGTCCGCGTCCAGGAAGAACACCCAGTCCGCGTCACCCACCAGGGACAACGCGTGGTTGCGGGCCTCGGAGAAATCCCCGCTGAAGGGGAAGTCCGCGACTTGGTCCGCCAACTGTTCCCCAATGGCCCGCGTGCTGTCATGGGAGCCGGTGTCGACCAGGATCAGCTCGTCGCAGATCTGCCGCATAGAACGCAGAGAGTCGGCAAGGAAGCGCTCCTCATCCTTGGCGATGACGCAGCCGACGATCCGGGGCGGGGTTCGGGTGTCGCTCACTGCACTGGCTCCTGGTTCGTGATGCGCTGGTGCTTCTCCACCATCGACTGGCCGACTCTTTGCCAGGCAGCCTCGGGGAACAGAGCGATGCGCTGTGTCTCGGGCAGCGCCGCACAGGCTGCGGCAAGGGTCGGCGAGGGGCGTGAAGAGATGGCGTAGACAGTGACGTCGGGATCAGACAGAGCAGGCAGGCCCCGCAGTTCGTCGAGACCGGCCGTGTCTTCAAGCCGGGTGACGACGGCGTGCGGCGAGTGGGCGGGCGGTCCCGCGAACTCCTGGAACGCTGCGAGGAAGTCACCGCCCTTGGACGGGTCAAACACCTCCGAGAGAAATCCGTACGTGGCGGCTCTCGGGTGCCGTTCCACCAGACGGTTCAGGTTGCTCCGCCAGCCCTCAAACCGCTCGGGGGTCATCGTGCGATCGTGGTACTGGTGATCGCTGTCGACTCCGAGGGCAAAGGACCAGATGGCACCGGCGTCATCCAGCCGTAGACCGAGTTCGATGTCCTCAAGTCCCCAATGGCGAAAGGCCGAGTCGAAGAAGTCGCCGTTGGCCAGCTGTACCTGACCGAGGAGCCCTCGGGGGACGGAGAGGACACAGGAGAAGCACAAGGCCCAGGGTGCGGGATGCCGGGCAAGGTTGTACGAGTAGAGTTCGCCGAGGAGTTCCCTGCTGTCTCGCCGGGGCTGCTTCGCGGCGTCCTGTGGCGGCTGCATCTGTCGTCGCAGCCCCACAAGGACCAGATTCTTCTGCACCTGCTGATGCGCGGCTGCCAGCGCATCAGGGAAGCTGTTGTCGACGACGATGTCCGCGTCGAGGAAGATGATCCGCTCACCGGAGGCCGCACGGATCCCCTCATTGCGTGCGGCCGCGGGCCCCTGGTTGTTCGTCAACCGGATCACGCTGCAGCCGTGGGCCGCGGCAACCGCCGCGGAGTTGTCCGTTGACGCGTCGTCCACGACGATGACCTGGCAGTCGGACCGACCGGCCCATGGGCGCAGGGTGGCTGGCAGCATGGGGGCGCGATTGTGCACCGGGATGATCACTGAGTACACGGGCCACCTCTGCTCGTGCGGCGCGCTAGGGCGTTACTCATCGTCGCTCCGCAGCGTCAGCAGTCCGTGTTCGACCAGTTCCATGAGGGCTTCGGCCGTGTCGTCGACGGCTTCGCCGACCGGCACGTCGTACTCCTCAGAGATCAGTGCGCCGATATCGCGAATGGTCCGACTCCCGTCGATCATCTTCCAGATGTCGAGGATGACGCCTTCCAGTTCGAAGACGTGTTCCGGACCGGCCACGGTGAGCTTCCCGCGAGACTTCCTGATGCGGACGTCAAGCCTGGGCACAGGCACCGAGTTCGCAAGAGCCTGGTGGCTCATGGGCGTTCCTCGATCTCGACCTCGGAGGCAACCTTGCGGCAGAACATGACGACTTCCTCAACCCACTTGCCCGGAGCTGCGGGGTCGAGGGATTGCATCGACTCCAGGGCCCAGTACTCATCAAAAGAGACCTCGGGCGGCGCCGCGATGCGGTAGCGGCGGGCCCGCCACTTCGGGCTTCCGCCGAACTCGTCGTGACTCGCAAGGAGGGCATCGACGGAGAAGCCGAAGGCGATCCGGGCGGACAGCACCGCGCTTTCGATGTCGCCGCTCTCCATCTGGCCGACGGCATCTTCGACGGCGACATCGGCGAAATTGAGCCCGCGCGCCACCAGGGAGGCACGGTAGGCGGAGGTGCGCAGGTCGGCGACCCGTCCGGTGAGCCACTCCTCGCCCGTGATTGCGCGCGCGTAGGTCAAGCGCTCGAGGAAGTCGATTTCGTAGGAGGTCAGCCGGCCGCCAGCGATCTGTCCGGTCTCGTACTCGTCCCATGTGACCTTAGACAGGACCTGGTCAACCTGGGCGTCCATCCAGTACTCGACGTCCCAGCGGCACCCGTCGACGGTCAGGATCTCAACAGAGAGGGTGTCGGGACGCAGCGCGATGGGGTGCGGGTTCGTGGTGGGCCGCTGCCACTGCTCGTCGCCGGTGATGACATAGATGTTCAGGTTGCTCGCGGCGTTTCCCCACCCCCGGACACGCGACCCGGAGAGGTACACCGCCTTGTACGTATCCGGCAGCAATCCATGGGTTCGGAGGTCTTCGAGGGTAATCAGTGGAGTATCATTCATGGTTGTTTCTTCCGATACGTCGAAGGCTCATGGACAGGGGCCGGTCAGCTCACCAGTAGTCCCGTTTCGGCACTCTCGTTGATCAGTGGCCAAATGTCGTCGAGAGTGCAGCCGGCTTCGGCTGCCGCCTCCTTCAGAGGCCGGACACCGTCGAGTGCCTGCAGGAACCTCAGCCAGCCCCCGTCCTCGCGCTCGTTGATCTCAAACTCGAGTTGTCCGTCCACCGAGACGAGCCAGTTGTCCGGCGCGGCATGCTGACGTAGGAGCAGGACACCTTCGCCGAGGGACAGCACGCTTGCTTCCGTCAGTCCTGAGCTCCGGATCACGACCGCTTCGATCCTTGAGGACTCCGATGCCCAGTCAGTCACCTTGAGCGACACAGGTGTGTCACCGGCAGGCGCGGTAGCGGGGTGGGCAGGTAGCTCACGGACCATGTTGTCCAACAGGCCCATGTTGATAAGCCGGAGCAGCTGCTCGGGATGACCAGCGTCGGGATTGCGCTGGAGTCGTGACAGGTAGGCCCGGATACCGTCTGCGTCCAGAAATTGTCTGCCGCCGGTACCAGCGAGCGCCTCTTCCACGAGGGCGGACTTGTCCTGCGTCAGCATCTGGGTGAAGACGAGATACGTCTGCCGCACTCCCTCACCGTGATAGAAGGGAACCTTCGGGCGGTCCACGTACCGGTCAGGGACGACCCCGCGCATCGCCTCTCGGACAATCCGCTTGTCCCACAGGAGCCGTTCCCTGCTCCGCTTCGGAATGGCCGCGACCAGTTCCACCAGCCGACGGTCGAGGAACGGAACCCTTGCCTCGATTCCGTTTCCTGCCGCTGTGCGATCCTCTTGCCAGCAGTTGTACTGCTGGATGTCCAGGAACTTTCGGTGGACGAATGCAGCATAGGGATCTGCGAAGATGACGTCCGTCGAAGAGCGGAGCACTTCGGGCGACACAAGGCCAGCCGCCTCCGGCATCCACCAGGTGGCCAGGTCCCCCCGGGACGTCAGCGCATGCTGGACCGCCATCTCCCGCAGGGTCGCAGTGGCACCGTCCCAGGTGCCGTCCTCAGAGAGGAGCGTGGTGTAGCCGCCGAGGAACTCGTCGGCTGCCGCTCCGAGCAGCATGCCCTTGATCTCCGGGTGGTTTTCCCGCACATAGCGGTGAAGCTTGTACTTGTAGAACTGCTCGGGGCCACACATCGGCATTTCGGTAAGCCAGAGGAGTCGTCGCCAGTCTTCGACACCGGGAACTTCATCGCCCGGGAACACGACCTGATGGTTGGCGATTCCCAGGTGCCGAGCCAGCGTATGAGCGTTCTCCGCATCACCGTTGATGAACGTGCTCCCGCTGAGCACGCTAAAGGTCTGCAGGTTCCCGGACGTCGCCGCGAACGCGGCCACGGCCGCCGAATCGATTCCGCCGCTGAGGAAGAGGCCAATCTCCGTGTCGGCCGTTGCGCATTCCCGGACTGATTCCTCGAGGAGGCGTCGGAGCTCTTCGATGAAGTAGGCATCAGTAGGCCCATCGGACTCATCGAACTGGGGCATTTCCCAGTATCTGTGTTTCCTGGTCTCACCGGAACAAAGATCAATATCAAGGATAGTCGCTGATGGGACTGCCTCGACGCCGTTGAACCACGTCACGAAATCTCCGCTGCCGAGGGCAGCGGCGCCGGCGAACGAGCGGTTGGCCAGAGTTCCGACCCAGTCGAGCGAGCGAGGACAGTCCGGGTCCTGGAACAGGGCCTTGATCTCGGAAGAAAACACGATGCGCGATGCATTACGCGCAAAAAAGAGAGGTTTGACCCCGAACTGGTCTCGCGCGAGGATCAGCCGGTTCTCTTTACGGTCCCAGAGAGCCAGGCCGAACATCCCCCGGACATCGTCCAAGAACCGCAGGCCGTGCCGCTGGTAGAGATGGACAAGCACTTCACAGTCCGACCCTGTGCGCATGCGCACGTCGGGCATCTTGGCTTCCAACTCCCGGTGGTTGTAGACCTCTCCGTTGGCAATGAGGACAACATTGCCATCCGGGCTCACCAATGGCTGCCCGCCGCCCGTAGGGTCCACAAGCGACAGTCGGGTGAAGGCAAGCCCGACGGGCCCCTCACGCAGGATCCGCTCGTCGTCCGGTCCGCGGTGAGCTAGGGCTTGCGTCATCGCCTGAAGTACGCGATCAGCATCGGGCTGCAACTCGCCACCGCCGAGCCGGGCTATTCCAGCCAGACCGCACATACTTACCGCCCCACACTTTCTCTTTAGTCCAATACCGCCGACTGTCGGAACTGGCGCAATGCATCTGAATGCTGTTGGCGCCCTGATCTCCAGGGCGCCAACAGCAGACCATCAGTGGTTGTTGGCGATGATGGAGCTGAAGCCCGTCTTCTTAGCCTGCGGCTTGATGTACTTCTTCATTCGACACACCCCCCTTCACAAAATGAATTCTGTGGGGATGCATCGAGAAGTTTACCCGCGAGTAGGTCTCAAGCGTGGGTAATTAGCGGCACCACGCTTGAAACTAAAGCCCCCGCAAAGAGATAGTCATCTCGAAACCCCCGTCGCCGGGGGATCTAAATCCACCCCGACTGGTGATCGATCTTGGGGTGCAATCCAAAGCCTGTCAAGCCCTTATCCCCACGGCGCCATGACCATGAAATAGGCCAGATGTCCACTTCGCCCCACCTCAAGGGCACGGAACGTAGTCACTTCCTAGTTCAACTAAGCGCCGATCGGGTCACCTCTAGTTGCGGGCACCAGCAGGCAGGCGAGGTGGCGCTATCCGGAGGGGCGCAGATAGGAGTCGAACCCGCTAGAAGGAGCACCCGCATCGAAGGTGTCCTGGTGCGGCCGTCAAGCCGCACCGGCCTCCAGCCGCATCCCCATCATCAGCTCCCTACCCCCCTCCCCTTCCCTTAACTTCACAGCCCCATATGCGGATCATCTGTCCGATATCCGATCGCTCACATGGGTGGAGTGGGCCCCCCTCTGGGCGCCCCGGCGCCTTGCGGGGTGTCGTCACAACGGGCGAGAGCTGCTAATCACGGCGCCGCACCGAGCGGCTCATCTGCCTCTGCCACTTGTGGTCGTCGAGGCGCGAAAGGGGCCGGCGCTACCACCGCCGCGGCCCGCAGTCACCTGTCAACTGACGCACCCCGCCTGGCGGCATCCACAGGAGAACTCTCGCGCGAGGCCCTGGCCTCTGGAGGAACTCCCGCAGGTTCATCCGGTCGCTGGCGGCGAGCTACCCGACAGCGGAGCGTCACCATGAGATCGCTGCTATCTTGCCAATCTTTGGCCGACAACAGCCGTGGTGGCGATGCACAGCAGAGATGTGGTCACAACGCGGCACCTTGGCCGCGATTGGGGCTGCTGCACTCCTCGGCCTTGGCCTGGCCCATGCACTTGGCGCCAAGGCGGCGACCAGAAGGCCATTTGATCAAGCGTCTGACGCGGCTGAAGGCCGTCCGCTGGATCAACGACCCGGCCTACACAAAGCCGTCCGCCGACACCTCACCGACGTCCTCCTGAACCGCCCCGGGTCCGGGATGTGATCCCCAGCTTCAACACGACGGTTGCGACTCCCTGTATCCGAAGTACAAGGGCGGCCGGCCCAAGACCTTCACCCCGCCCGAGCGGCGCGAGATCAAAAAGATCGCGAAGTCCAAGCCGATCGAGCACGACTTCCTGGTCGCCGAGGGGGTGGTCGACGACATCAGCCACGAGGGCTTGCGCATCCTGCTCCGCGAGGACGAGGCACTGGGCCGCGTCGCCGCGAGCGGCGTGGACGGGCTGGACACGTTACTGGTCGCTGCCTGCCCGGTGCTGGAAGGCAGGCGATCGTTCACGACCAGAGCGGCGGCGTGATGGCGATCTGAACTCACACACAGCGAGAACGCCCTGGTCAGCTCCACTCTCATTTCCCATGCCCCAGGATGCCCTCGATTAGATATTCATCAAATTAACAGTGGCCAGGTCAGAGGGTATGTCAAGTCTCATCTTCAGCGGAGGCTCTCACTTCCGATTACCGATCCGCGAGGAGCGTTGCCGCCGTGAGAGTGACAGTCGTCGGAGCAGGCGTGGTGGGCACCATGCACGCCTGGCATGCAGTGGAACGCGGCCATGAGGTCGTGCAGATCGAGCGTGAGGCAGAGGCGCGCGGCGCCTCGCTGCGCAACTTCGGGCAGATCTGGGTCAGTGGGCGCGCCCGTGGAGAAGAGCTGGAGACCGCGCTGCGGGCGCGGGAGTTGTGGGAAGAGATCGGCGGACGCGTGCCCGGGCTCGGCTTCCGGGCCAACGGGTCGCTCACCCCGGTGCGCGGCCCCCTCGCACTTGCCGTCGCCGAGGCAGCGGTGGCCCGCGAGGACGCCGCCGCCCGAGGCCGCAAGCTGCTCACCGCCGACGAAGCACGGGCCCTCAACCCCGCCCTGCGCGGCGCTTTCGACGCAGCCCTGTACTGCGAGCGCGACGCTGCCGTCGAGCCGCGCACCGCCCAACTGGCACTGCGTGAGAAGCTGCTGAAGTCCCCGAACTACACCTTCCTGCCGGGCCGCGAGGTGCGCGAGGTGGTCGGCGCCGGGGCCGTCCGCGACGACCACGGCGAGGTGCACCGCGGCGACGTGGTCGTGCTGTGCACGGGCGCCTGGCTGAGCGGGCTGGTGCGGGAGCTGGCCGGGCCCGAGCTGCCCGTGCGCCGGGTGCGGTTGCAGATGATGCAGACCGACCCGCTGGGCGAGAAGCTCACCACCTCGGTCGCGGACGCCGACAGCTTCCGGTACTACCCGGCCTACGCCTCCCCGGCACTGGATGCGTTCAACGCCGGCCGACCGCAGTCGGCGACCGCCGCCGAGCACAGGATGCAGCTGCTCATGGTGCAGCGCGCCGACGGCGGCCTGACCATCGGGGACACCCACGAGTACGAGCACCCGTTCGCCTTCGACACCCTCGAAGACCCCTACGAGCACCTGACCGGCGTGGTCGAGTCCCTCCTGGGTCGGCCGTTGCCGAGGATCCGGCGCCGCTGGGCGGGGGTGTACGCGCAGTGCACCGACACGAGCCGGGTCGTGCACCGGCAGCAGGTGAGCGACGGAGTGTGGCTGGTCACCGGGCCCGGCGGGCGCGGCATGACCTGCGCACCTGCGATAGCCGAGACGACCGCCGACGAACTGGGCTGGTGAGAGAGTTGACCACGCAAGACACCGATATCCGACTGGTCGTGCTCGACATGGCCGGCACCACCGTCGCCGACGGCGGTCTGGTCGAGCGCGCCTTCGAGGCCGCGGCCGCCGAGCTGGGCGTCGAGCCGGGCTCGGCCGACCACGCCGAGAAGCTGGACTACGTCCGGGCCACCATGGGCGAGTCCAAGATCTCCGTCTTCCGGCACCTGTTCGGGGACGAGGGCCTCGCCCAGCGCGCCAACACCGCCTTCGAGAAGGCGTACGGCGACCTCGTCGACGCGGGCCTGATCGCCCCGCTCCCCGGCGCACGCGAGGCGATCGAGGAGCTCGCCGGCAGCGGCCGTGCCGTCGTGCTGACCACCGGCTTCTCCCGCGTCACCCAGGACGCCATCCTGGCCGCGCTCGGCTGGCGGGACCTTATACCGCTCACCCTCTGCCCGGCCGACGCGGGCGGGCGCGGGCGGCCCTTCCCGGACATGGTCCTGGAGGCGTTCGTGCGGACCAAGGCCGCGCAGGACGTCCGGCAGGTCGCCGTGGTCGGGGACACCTCCTACGACGTGCTGAGCGGTCTGCGGGCCGGGGCGGGAGTGGTGGCCGGCGTGCGTACCGGGGCGCACGGGGACGCCGAGTTCCGGGCCGCCGGCGCCACCCACATCCTCGACTCCGTCGCCGACCTGCCCGCCCTGCTCACGGGAGCCCGGTGAGATGGGCATCCGCTTCGACTCCGTTACGGTCGCCTACGACGGCAACGTCGTCCTCGACTCCCTCGACCTGACCGTCGAGCCCGGCGAGGTGATGGCGCTGCTCGGGCCCTCCGGCTCCGGCAAGACCACCGCGCTGCGGGCGGTCGCCGGGTTCGTACGGCCCGCCTCCGGACGGGTGCTCCTCGGCGACCGGGACGTGACGGACCTCCCGCCCCACCGGCGGGGCATCGGCATGGTCGTGCAGCAGTACGCCCTCTTTCCGCACATGCGGGTGCACGAGAACGTGGCCTTTGGCCTCAAGGCCCGCAAGACCCCCAAGGGCGAGATACGGGGGCGGGTCGCCGAGGCGCTGGAGATGACCGGCATGGCCGGCTATGCCCGCCGCTTCCCCAGGGAGTTGTCCGGCGGGCAGCAGCAGCGCGTCGCCATCGCCCGCGCGCTCGCCATCCGCCCGTCCGTACTGCTCCTGGACGAGCCGCTGTCCGCTCTGGACGCCCAGCTGCGTTCCGGGATGCTGGCCGAACTCTCCCGGCTGCACCGGGAGTTGCCCGGCGTGTCGATGCTGTACGTCACCCACGACCAGGTCGAGGCGCTGACCCTGGCCGACCGGATCGCCGTGATGGACGCCGCGCGGCTTCAGCAGTGCGGGACCCCTCGCGAGCTGTATCGGGAGCCGAAGAGCGAGTTCACGGCTTCCTTCGTGGGCGGTGCGAATCTGCTGCCGGTGACCGTGGTCTCCGGCGGAGTCGACTTCGCCGGCACGGAACTGAAGGCCGACACGAGGGGTGCGGTCGCGGGGGCTCGGGCCACGTTGTGCGTACGGCCGCATCTGGTCGGGCTCGGGGAGGGACCCAACCGGATCGTCGGCACGGTCACCGAGATCCAGTGGCGCGGGGCCACGCACCGGCTGTACGCAGAGGCCGGTGGGCACACGCTCATGGCCGACCTCCGCGAGCTGAAGAACCCGCCTGCCCTCGGGGACCGTGTGATGCTGCACTTCGCCCCCGACGACGCCGTGTTGCTGCCCGCCGGAGTCACCCATGCCTAGGCGCCTGCTCTGGGCTATGCCTCCGGTGGCTCTTCTCGCCCTCTTCTTCCTCTACCCCCTCGCTCTGGTCGTCCAGCAGTCCCTCCAACCCGACAGCGGTGGCACGTCCGTCCAGCCGTATGCCGACGTCTTCGCCTCGGAGGCGTTCCGGCACGCGCTGTGGACCACGGTGTGGCTGGCGCTGGCCTCCACGGCCGGCTGCATGGTCCTCGGGCTCCTGCTGGCGCTGGTCATCGCCTTCGTGCCGTTTCCCGGGGCGAAGGCGGTCGCCAGGTTCGTGGACGTCTTCCTGTCCTTCCCGTCCTTCCTCATCACGCTGGCGCTGCTGTTCATCTACGGCAGCGTCGGCATGGCCAACGGCCTGTGGACGGATATCACGGGCGCGGCGGACGGGCCCTTCCAGTTCCTGACCACACCCTGGGGCGTGCTGCTGGCGGAGGTCACCTACTTCACGCCGTTCGTGATGCGGCCGCTGCTCGCCGCCTTCTCCCAACTCGACACCGCGCAACTGGAGGCGGCCGGTTCGCTCGGCGCCCGCGCGCCCCGCATCGTACGGCAGGTGATCCTGCCGGAGGCGCTGCCCGCGCTCGCCGCCGGTGGGAGCCTCGTCCTGGTGCTGTGCCTCAACGAGTTCGGGATCGTGCTGTTCACCGGTGCGAAGGGGGTCACGACCCTCCCGATGCTCGTCTACAGCAAGGCGATCCTGGAGTCCGACTATTCGGGCGCGTGTGTGGTCGCCGTCGTCAACGTCCTGATCTCCGTGGGTCTCTACGGGCTCTACCGGGTGGTGAGTCGCCGTGCTGGTGCATAGCCGCAAGGGCAGGTGGGCCGTGTGGGCGGTGTTCCTCGTCCTCTTCGTGCCCCTGTTCGCCCTGCCCCTCCTCGTCGTCCTCGGCGCCTCCTTCGCCACCCACTGGTCCGGCGTCCTGCCGTCGGGCCTGACGACAGCCCACTACCGCTCCGCCACCCGCGGCGAGGCCCTCCAGGCGCTGACCACCAGCCTGGTCACCGCCCTCACCGCGAGCCTGCTCGCCCTGGCCGCCGGCGCCTGGGCCGCGCTGGCCGGAGCGGCCCTGAACAAGCGCCACCGCCGCATCCTCGACGCGCTGTTCGTCCTGCCGGTCGCCGTACCGTCCGTGGTGGTCGGACTCTCGGTCCTGGTGGCCTTCTCCAAGCCGCCGATGCTGCTCAACGGCACCCGGTGGATCGTGATCCTCGCCCACACGGTGCTGGTGACCGCCTTCGCCCACCAGTCCGTGTCGGCGGCGATCACCCGCCTCGACCCGGCCTACGAGCAGGTCGCCGCCTCCCTCGGCGCCCGGCCCGGGTATGTCCTGTGGCGGGTGAGGCTGCCGCTCCTGCTGCCCTCGCTCACCGCCGCCGCCGGCCTCTGCATCGCCCTGTCCATGGGCGAGCTGAGCGCCACGATGATGCTCTATCCGCCCGACTGGACCCCGCTTCCCGTCCTGATCTACGCGGCCACCGACCGCGGCGCCCTGTTCACGGGCTCCGCCGTGGCAGTGGTCCTCATGGCGGCGACCCTGTTCACCCTGTTCGCCGTCTCCCGCATCGGCGCCAAAGCCTCGTACCGCTGATCCCGTACCGGCTGCCTCACCTGCTCACTCCCCAACCCCCGCATCGCACAACGCCTTTTCCTGCAAGGAGTTCACCCCGCCATGCCCAGAAACACCCTCAAGCTCGCCGTCGCCGTCTCCCTCGTGGCCACCCCGCTGCTGTCCGCCTGCGACGGCTCCACGGCCGCCTCCGACGAGAAGGTCGTCACCGTCTACAGCGCCGACGGACTCAAGGGCGAGAACGACAACGGCTGGTACGACCAGGTCTTCAAGGACTTCGAGAAGGAGATCGGCATCAAGGTCAAGTACGTCGAGGGCGGCTCCGGCGAGGTGGTGCAGCGCGCCGTCCGCGAGAAGAGCAACCCGCAGGCCGACGTGCTGGTCACCCTGCCGCCGTTCATCCAGCAGGCCGACGGCAAGGGCCTGCTGCAGAAGTACGAGCCCAAGGGCTCCGCGCAGGTCAGCGGAGGCGACAAGGCCGCCGACGGCACCTGGACCTCCGTCGTCAACAACTACTTCGGCTTCATCTACAACAAGAAGGAGCTGAAGCAGGCCCCCACCACCTGGGAGCAGCTGCTGGACAGCACGTACAAGAACAAGCTCCAGTACTCCACCCCGGGCGTCGCCGGTGACGGCACGGCCGTCCTGATCAAGGCGATCAACGACTTCGGCGGCAAGGACGCTGCCCTCGCCTACCTGAAGAAGCTCCAGGCCAACAACGTCGGCCCGTCCGCCTCCACCGGCAAGCTCGCCCCGAAGGTCGACAAGGGCGAACTGCTGGTCGCCAACGGCGACGTGCAGATGAACTTCGCCCAGTCCAAGTCCATGCCCAACCTGGGCATCTGGTTCCCGGCAAGGCAGGGCGGCAAGCCCACCACGTTCGCGCTGCCCTACGCGGCCGGCCTGGTCACCAAGGCCCCGCACAGCGAGAACGGCAAGAAGCTCCTCGACTACATGCTCAGCGAGAAGGCCCAGAAGCAGGTCAGCGAGATCGGCGGCGGCTTCAGCGCCCGCACGGACGTCAAGGCCGCCGACGCCAACGCCGTCGCGCTCGCCAAGCTGATGAACGATGTGGACGTCTTCGTGCCCGACTGGAACGACATCGACAAGAACCTCGCGTCGTACGTCGAGGACTGGAAGTCCGCCACCGGCAGCTGACCGCCACCGCACTTTCCCCGTCACACGCGACGCCCCCGGCACACCGGGGGCGTCGCCATACTCGCGCTCGTTCGCCCGCGCCTGCGGAGGTCTCCGTGTCGTCCCGCACGCCCCGCCGCACGCTCCTCGTCTCCGCCGCCGCCGTGGCCGCCGTCGCCGCATCCACCGGCCCGCTCGCCAGAGCCGCCCCGCTGACAAGCATCGGAGCTGAGCGCGTTCCTGATCACATACGGTTCAGGGCCGTGCCGCGGCGGCCACGGCGCTCACCACCGGGCGCCAGCGGTCCAGTCCCGGTACGCGTAGGCCGACGACCTTGCCCGCATCGTCGGCGCGGCGGAGCGCCACCGCCGCGGCGAAGTCGGGATCGGTTTCGAAGGCGGCCGCTTCCTGCGGTGTCATGACCCCGCCCTGGCAGCCCAGGGTCCGGACACTCTCCGGCGAGAGCGCGAGGTCCGGGTCGGTTGCCGCGAGATAGCGCTTGGCTGGGATGTGGAGGGCGACGAGGCGGGCGACCCGCTGCCCGAGCAGAGTGGCGACGGCCGCGGCGGAGTGTTCGCCGTGGCCGGCCTCGTCACCCGGCTGCAGACGGTGCCCTATGTCGTGGACGAGCCCGGCGACCTGAAGTTCCTCATCGCCCGGGTGGCGCGCGGCCAGGACGGCCGCGACCTGAAGGCCATGGTCGAGGATGTCCACCGGATCGCCGCTACGGTCCGGGGTGTCCCAGGCATCCTCGCAGTCGGCCAACAGGGACATGAGCCCGTCGACGGAATCGATGGGCACAGGGTGATTCAGGTTCATGCCGCCAGGCTGCCGCATCCAGCCGAACGGCGGGTGTACGGAGGCCGGCTTAGCAGGTGTCGGAACGCCTGACCCGCCGGCCGCGCGCTCACCTTCCGCCAGGCGTGCGGGGCGGCCGCCGCGTTCGAGGAGGTCCTCGGATGAAGCTCGCCCACCGCGAGATCGTCATCGCCCTGCGCGACCTCGACCTGGACGGCTCCGTCGGCCTGCGCGACGACCCGTTCACCGGGGTACGGATCGACGACGGCGCCCTCGCCCTGCCCACCGGCCCCGGCATCGGCGCCACTAACCTCCAGGAGACCCCGATCACCTGGGACAAGGACTGACATGAGCCTTCGCTGCGCCGTACTCGACGACTTCCAGCAGGTGGCCACCACCGCCGCCGACTGGAGCCCCCTCAAGGACCAGGTGGAGATCGTCAGCTTCCCCGAACACTTCGCCACCGAGGACGAACTCGCCGCTTTCCTGGCCGACTTCGACATCGTCGTGACGCTACGCGAACGCGTCGTCTTCCCCGCCTCCCCTACTCGACCGACTGCCCCGCCTGCGCCTGCTCATCGCCTCCGGCATGCGCAACAGCGTCATCGACTACGCGGCGGCCGAGCGCAACGGCGTCACCGTCTGCGGCACCGCCAGCACCTCCACCCCGCCCGTCGAGCTGACCTGGGCCCTGCTGCTGGGCCTGGCCCGGGGAATCGTCACCGAGAACGCGGCGCTGCGCACCGGCGGCCCCTGGCAGTCCACCGTCGGCGCCGACCTCCACGGCCGGACCCTGGGCCTCCTCGGCCTGGGCAAGATCGGCAGCCGGGTCGCCCAGGTCGGGCTCGCCTTCGGCATGGACGTCCAGGCATGGAGCCAGAACCTCACCGACGAGCGCGCCGCCGAGGTCGGCGTCCGGCGGGCCTCCAGCAAGGAGGAACTCCTCGCCACCAGCGACTTCGTCTCCCTGCACCTCGTCCTCGGCGACCGCACCCGCGGCCTCCTCGGCCCCGCCGAACTAGCGCTCCTGAAGCCGACCGCCTACCTGGTCAACACCTCCCGGGCCGGCCTGATCGACCAGGACGCCCTCCTGGACGCCCTGCGGGAGGGGCGCATCGCCGGCGCCGGCCTGGACGTGTACGACGTCGAGCCGCTGCCCGCCGACCACCCCGTGCGCACCGCGCCCCGCCTCCTGGCCACCCCCCACCTGGGCTACGTCTCCCAGAACAACTACAGCACCTACTACACCCACGCCGTCGAGGACATCCAGGCGTACCTCGCCGGCACGCCCGTCCGCCTCCTCGGCTGACCCCATCACGGGGCCTCCCCCTGAGTGGGCGTTAAGTCCGATCTTCCTCGGTTCGTGATCGCTCGATCGTGGGACTGATCGCCGTGCAGGTCCGTTACTTGGCATATGCATGCCGAGATGCGGGTCATGAGTAGAGAGCCCTACCTCAGCGACTTATCGGATGCTCAGTGGGCGTTGATCGAGCCCAGGAAGCCCTCGAATCACGGCACCTTGCTCTTGAACCTCTGACCGCAAGAACGGTGGACTCGGGATCAGCGGAGTTCTTGAGCGAGCCCGATGAGGATTCCTTCGGGCCCGCGGACGTAGCAGAGCCGGTACGCGTCTTCGTACTGGACCACGTCACTGCTGACGAGCTGCGCGCCGTGCTTGCGGAGCCGGACGAGCGTCTCGTCGATGTCGTCCACGGCGAACATGACGCGGAGGTAGCCCAGAGCGTTCACCGGGGCGCTCCGGTGATCGGCGACCACGTGCGGCGCGATGAAGCGCGAGAGTTCGAGCCGTCCGTGGCCGTCCGGCGTGCGCATCATGGCGATCTCGACGCGTTGGTCGCCAAGGCCGGTGACACGCCCCGCCCACTCACCTTCCACCGTGGTTCGCCCCTCGAGTTCGAGGCCGAGTTCGCGGAAGAAATCGATCGCCGTTGTGAGGTCCTCGACGACGATGCCGACGTTGTCCAGTCTGAGAGACATCTGGCCAGTCTAGAGAAGCCAGCATCTGCGGGACGTTAAGTCTGATCTTCCCTGGTTCGTGATCGCTCGATCGTGGTGCTGATCGCCGTGCGGGCCGTCTGGTGGGCATGTGCATGGTGAGATGCGGGCATGGAGCGAGAGCCGCACCCGAGCGACTTATCGGACGAACAGTGGGCGTTGATCGAGCCGATGATCACGGCCTGGAAGCAGGACCGGGTGGCGCGGTCGGCGACCGGGGATCCCGGGTCCTGCGATCTGCGAGAGGTCGTGAACGTTCACTCTTCTATCAGAACCGGACGGGGTGCCAGTGGCGCTACCTGCCCCATGACCTGCCGACCTGGTCGACGGTGTTCTACCACTTCACGCTCTGGCGCGAGGACGGGCTGGACCAGCGGATCTCCGAACTCCTGCGCTGCCAGGTACGGGAGAGGGCCCGCCGATTAGAGGACCCGTCTCTCGTGGTCATCGATAAGGCCCTTGTGCATGCTGTGCCTGGATCACCTCTTCGGTCGTCTTGACCCACGGGTGATCGAAGTCATAGGGACCAGGGTCCAAATCATGAGCGACCTCGTGACAGATGATCGCTGCTCGGTGGTCGTCGGCCGGCGCCACTGAACAGTCGACTCGGAGGTGGGCCAAACGTCGCGAGAACATCCCAGCCGACGCACCTTGCGGGCTGCGGATCTCGCCCTCGCTCAGGATGTAGCCCAGAGACTGGACGATCCGCTCGGCCGTGCCGTCGTGGGGTGCTGTTGTCTCCCCAGCCGCTACAGAGAAAAGGCCGTCGCCGATTTCTCCCCACCGGTCGATGACTTCGGCAACCTCGGCGCTGATGTCGAGCCGCGCGATGTCGTTCATGGCCGCCTCGTGCCGATGATCGTGGCCAGATCCTCCGCCAGCTGCACCTCAGTGGAGAGCAGGGCTGGGTGCTCCAGCCAAGCCAGGCGAGCGGTGTCTGGCTGCCCGCCTATCAGCGGTGGCCATTGGGCCATGGGGGTGAAGTCGTCGATGACGATCCTGCCCGCTGTATGAAGCAGACGCTGCGGATCGGCCGACGATGTCTTCGCCTTCTTGCCGTTGCCGCCGCCGTCGACCACGAGCAGATCGTACGGGCCGCGCTCGTAGATCCGGGTCCAGTCGCCATAAAGGATCTCGACGTCGGGAATGCCGGCGAACAGCTTCGCAGCCTCGGTGGCCCGCTGTTCGTCCCGCTCGACACTGACAATCCGGACTCCAGGGCGGCGTGAGGCGATCATCCACGCCAGTCCGACACCGCAGCCGGTTCCGGTCTCCCCGATGCTCTCGAGAGCACCAGCGGCCAGTGCGTGGAGCAGGCGACCCTGCTCGGGACGGCACGAAGACGGAAAGCCCAGCCGCCGCGCGAGGTCGACGGCCTCCACCACCAGGTCAGGCAGGCCGGTCAGGCCCGCATAGGCGTCAGTTCCAGATATGGACATGCATCCCCCGTCGCCGTCTGTCGATGAATACGATCTTCAACAGGCAGAGCATCGTCAACCCGCCCAGTTGGCTGAGTCGGTCAGCTCATCGAAGAGCCCTGCCAGCACATGTGGGACTGGACCCTGAGCAAGATCGTGTGGGTCACAGACCGGGGATTCTCCAGCGAACGCAACTGCCGCTACCTCCGCCAGGGCGACAACGTCTACATCGTCGGCGAGAAACTCCGCTCCGGCAGCCCGGAAGTGAAGGCCGCCCTGTCCCGCCAGGGCCGCTACGGCGAGATCGCCCAGAACATGCGGGTCAAGGAGGTCCGGATCTCCGACACCGAACGGTTCGTGATCTGCCACAACCCCGAAGCCGCCACCCGTGACCAGCACATACGCGAACAGCTCGTCTCCCAGCTCACGACTCTGATCGAAGACACCGACAAGCTCAGCGAGTTCAAGCGAGGCGAGCTCCGAGGGAAGATCGCCGGCAAGCCTGGCCTCAACCGCTACCTCCGCCCTACCCCGGCAGGCAAGCTCCGCATCGACACCGCGAAGATCAAGGCCGAGGAGAACCTCGACGGCAAGTATCTGCTGCGATGCTCCGACCCGGACCTGTCCGCGGAGGACATCGCGCTCGGTTACAAGCAGCTCCTCGAAGTCGAGCGGGGCTGGCGGGACATGAGGCAGATCATCGACCTGCGGCCCGTCTATCACCGTCTTGAGGAACGCATACGCGCACACGTCGTCCTCTGCTGGCTCGCTCTGTTGTTGGTCCGCATCACCGAGACCACCACCGGCGCGACCTGGACGACCGTCCGCCGCGAACTCGACCGGCTCCACCTCGGCACGTTCACCGGCCCCACCGGCCTGTTCCGGCAGGTCACCGCCCTCACCAAGACCCAGACCGATCCCCTGGCCAAGCTCGGCATCCCCACACCGAAGTAGATCATCGCCCTCGAACCCGCACCCCGCTGACCAGCACGAACATCAGCGCCTAGAGAAACGCCTCTCAGGCGCCCTCACTCATGTCCGTGCAGGTCAGGCCCCAGATTCGTGACTCTAGGCCGCTGAATTACGCGGAACGCAGGGACAAAGAGTCCAGAAAACGGCAGGTCAGGAACTCCTTACGGCAGGTTCCAGGATCACAACACACTCCACATGCGAGGTCATCGGAAACTTGTCACGGCGCACGGAGCTGTTGAAAGTGCAGGTCAGGCAGGTTCTTCCGTCCCTCCAGCGGGCTGCCGGGTGACCAGAGCGTCAAATGAGCGTCACGGAGGATTAGCGGTACCGCCGCACGGCGGGCGGCTACGGAGCAATGCACCACCTGCCGCGCTCGCGGGCCCAGGGGCAGTCTGAGGCACCCATAAGGGGGACGAGCACGCGTCGTACGCAGTACGCCCGATCTTGGCCGGCCGATCCCGTCGGGTAGGGCCCGGAGTCGTGAGATGCGTTGACGGAGCCGCAGGTCGTCTTGCTCCGAGAGATCGCGGCCGCCTCCAGTGCCGCGCCTGCCCCATCCGCCGGTTAGCAGACGGCCTGGGCGCTGGAGAACCGCGGACTGATCACGAGCACCTGATGTGGCAGTGAGCACGTCCGCAGTGGTCGCTGCGGACGGCCGCTACTACCTCAAGCGCGGCAAGCACCCTCGGGAGGTGGAGGCCGAGGGCGAGCGGCTGGCAGGCGATGCCGGGCGTGCCCCTGCCGATCGAGCCGCGTCGTGTTCCCGGCTGCGATCGGCCTCGGGGGAGATCACTGCCACTGATTCCGCGCCAAGACCTGGAGACGGTGAGGGGCGGCCTACTGCGACGCGCTCCACCACGTGCACGTGCCGGGGGACAAGCTTCGCTGGAACGGACGGCAGCGCGGCGGTGCGTCTCCAACACGCTGCTCGGCAGCTACGCGGGTGCCATCGGCGTCAAGACCGGTTCGGCCCGGAGGTGGAGTACTGCCTGGTCTTCGCCTCCGCCCGCAACGGCAAGACGCCCATCGGGACGGCTCTGGTCTCCTCGTCCGTGGCCGACTGTACGGCAGACGCAAGGAACGTGATGGATCGCGCACTTGAGAAGTGGGCGTACGGCAGCGCGAAATGCGCTGGTTGAAACCATGATCAGACCATGCGAATTCTGATAGTGGGCGGCTCTGTGTTTCTCGGCCGTGCCTTTGTGGCCGAGGCGCTGCGGCGGGGCCATGAGGTCACGGTATTCAACCGGGGGAAGTCGGGAGCGGACTCGGCCGGCGTCGAGGTCGTGCGCGGGAACCGCCAGAGCGCCGAAGACCTGGATCGGCTGGCCGAGAACCGTACTTGGGACGTGGTCGTCGACACCTGCGGCTTCGAGCCGCAGGTGGTCGCACAGTCGGCCAAGGCCCTGTCCGGCCACGCTGGCACGTATCTGTTCGTGTCGTCTTTCCATGCCTATGCGGGATGGCCGGGCGAGCCGGTGGACGAGAAGTCACCCCGGCACCCGTGCGCGCCCGACGCCGCGTCCGACGACGTCGTGTACAACGCTCTCAAAGCGGGCTGCGAGCGTGCCGTCGAGCAGTCATTCGAGGGGCGGACGCTGATCCTCGGCCCCGGCCTGATCGTGGGTCCCCACGAGAACACCGGGCGTCTGCTGTGGTGGTTGGAGCGCTTCGCCCGGGGCGGGCGGGTGTTGGTGCCGGGCTCGCCGGACCGGCCCGTACGGCTGGTGGACGCGCGGGACATCGCCGTGTTCGGGCTCGACCGGGCTGAGGCGGGCGACAGCAACCGCTATCTGGTAACCGGCCGCGGCGGTGAAGGCCGTGACGGCGACGTCGACACCCTTGGCGACCTGTTCGCGCACTGCGCGGAGGTGACCGGATCTGATGCCGAACCGGTGTGGGTGGACGACTACTTCCTGCTGGAGCACGAGGTCGCGGTGTGGACCGGGCTGCCCTTTTGGGCCGCCGACGTCCCTGCCCTCGCGGGCACGTGGCGAGCCTCCTCCGCGAAGGCCGAAGCGGCCGGTCTGCGCCTGCGCCCCCTCCCCGACACGGTGCGGGACACATGGGAGTGGCTGCGGGCACGGGGGCCGTCGGACGGCCCCTGCCGGCAGGGCGACACGCTCCTGGGCATCACCCCGGACCGCGAACGTGAGCTCCTCGCCGCGTGGGACGCACGTCAGCAGGGTGGTGCGGCGTGAGACGGGAACGGCGTACGAGCAGCGGACCCTCTACGACTGGTTCGCCGCGTCCGTCGCGGAGTACGGCGAGCTGACCGCTCTCGAAGTGGCCGGGGAGCGGCTCTCGTACACCGAACTCCACGACCTCGTGGAGCGCGTGGCCGGCGAGATCCTCGTCGCCTCGGGCGGGGAGGCTCCCGAGCACATCGGCCTCCTCGCCTCCCGCAGTCTCGCCGCGTATGCCGGCTGTCTGGCGATCCAGCGGCTCGGCTCCACGGCGGTCCCGCTCAACCCGGCCTGGCCCGCGGCGCGCACGGCGAGGGTCGTCTCCGCGGGTGAGGCCGGCCTCGTGTTGGCCGACGGTGATCTGGCGCCGACGCGCGGCGGAGCGGCCCTGGACGAGCTCGAGGGCCCCATCCTGCGCCTGGACGCGGCGGGGTTGCGGGAACTGCGCGAGCGGCGGACGCCCGGGAACGCGGCAGCGACGGACCCTCTGATCGACGGCGCGCTGGTCCACCTCGGCCGTATCGACCAGCAGGTCAAGATCCACGGCAACCGCATCGAACTCAGCGAGGTCGAGGCGGCATTGCGCGAGATCGACTGGGTCCGGGAGGCCGTCGTGATGGCGACGCCGGGCGAGGACGGCCGGATGAGGCTCGAAGCCGCCTACACGGCGACGGGCGCGCGGGGGGCGGCAGCGGATCTGCGAACGTCGCTGAACGCCTCGCTTCCCGCCTACATGGTGCCGCACCGCCTCACGGAGTTCGCCACGATGCCGCTGGCATCGAGCGGCAGCTGGACCGGGGGGCGGTCGCGCGGCTGCTCGGCGAGGCGCGCAGGGACGAGGCGCCGAGGAGCTGAGGGCAGACAGTGGAAGGGGGCGGGGAACACCCCGAAGGTGCTCTCCGCCACTCCTTCTGTCGGCTCTGGGGGCCGGGCGCGTCATGCGCCTGCCGGTGCCGCTTCCCACTCCTGGGGCTCGTGCTCCCCAGCGAGTATCCCGTCGATCCGGTCCCACAGGGCCGGCCAGGCGTCGGTGAGGTACATGTGGTTGCCCGGCACGTCGTCGAACTCGGCGTCCGCGGACGTGACAGCGGACCACTGGTTGGCGTCGGCCCGGCTGACCAGCGCGTCGCTCTCACCGCGCAGGACACTGAGAGGAAGGGCCGAAGCCGTTGCGGAATCCGGCACCTCGGCCGCGTAGGTGTCATGGATCAGCATGTCGGCCCGGAGCGCGGGCAACAGCAGCTCGCGCAGGTCCGGGTCGTGCAACGACGCGTGGTCGTAGCCGACCAGGCTCTGCAGCCGGGCGGCGAATTCGTCGTCGGGCAGGGTTGCCGCACCCGACTTCTCCCGGTGCAGGAACGGCGCGGCCGCTCCGCTCACGATGAGTCGCCGCGGCGGCCGGAACCCGTCGGCCAGCAGCCGCCGGGACGTCTCGTACGCGAGGAGCGCGCCGAAGCTGTGGCCGAACAGGGCGTACGGCCGGTCGTCTCCCGCGGCCGCGCGTACCTGGGCGGCGCACAGATCGGCGGCCGCGTCCATCGATGTGAGGGGCTCTTCGATGAACTGCTCTTCACGGCCCGGAAGCTGTACTGGAACCACCTCGAACGTGCGGGCCGGATGCGCACGCCACGGGCGGAACAGGCCGGCTCCGACCCCGGCGAAGGGGATGCACATCAGTGCGATGGTCATGAGGGGCTTTCCTTCTCGTTCGGCGATCGGGCCGTCGGTTCTCGGGCCCGGCGGCAGTGCTCAGTCGCGGCGGCGTGAGCGCGGTGCCCAGGCCGACAGGGCGCGGGCACGGGCCGCGCCCCGGCCGGGCTCCGTGTCCCCCGCGCCGGCCGCAGCGGCGTCCGGGGCCGGTGCACGCAGCGTGTCCAGGTGCGCGACCAGTGCCCGTACCGTCGTATGGCGGAAGAGGGCGGCGGTACTCAGTGCGGGGTATCCCTCACGCAGCAGGGACAGGACGCGCAGCACCCCTGCGGAGGTGCCGCCCAGAGCGACGCGCTGCCCGCGGATATCTCACGGTCAGGCCCATGCCGCCCGCGCTGTCGTACGTCAGCGTCACGCTCAGGTCGTACTCGGCAGCACCCGCGCACACGCAAAACCGCAGGTCAGGAGCCCTTCGCAGCCGGTTCGAGGATCGCGACGCACTCCACGTGGTGCGTCATCGGGAAGAGATCGACACCTGGGCTAGTGAACAAAGTCGCAGGTCAGGGCATATATCCCCTTCCTTTCTGGCGGGCCGTGCGTCAAACGAGCGTCACGCCCCTCGCCAGCTATCTCGCAGGCCTCCAACCTTCGGGCCTCGATCATCTGGATCAAGGACCTGTCACGGACCAACCAGTGATCACGACTCGATACGCATCCTGGCGAGGAAGGTTGGGGCGAGGGAGGGGATCGGTCAGCTCGGGACCGGTGCCGGGGTGCGGTGCTCGCGCATCCAGCCGTGGGAGTCGGGGACTCGGCCCTGGTGGAGGGCGGTGAGGGAGGCGCGGAGGGCCAGGGTGACCGGGCCGGCCGCGCCGCTGCCGATCTGCCAGGCATCGGCACCATCGCGCACCAGGCCCACCGGGGTCACCAAGGCTGCCGTACCGCAGGCGAAGGTCTCCGTGATGGCCCCCGACAGGCTCTGCGCGCGCCACTCGTCGACCGCGATCCGTTCCTCGCGGACGGGGTGGCCCAGTTCGGCGGCCAGGGTGAGCAGTGAGTCGCGGGTGACGCCCGGGAGGAGGCTGCCCGTGAGCGGGGAGGTCACGACCTCGGCGGCCGGGCCCGAGCCGCGGACGAAGAAGAGGTTCATCCCGCCCATCTCCTCGATCCAGCGGCGTTCCACCGGATCCAGCCACACCACCTGTCGGCACCCCGCCTCGGCCGCCGCCTGCTGCGCCAGGAACGCCCCCGCGTAGTTCCCGGCACACTTGGCCTGCCCCGTGCCGTCCGGGGCGGCCCGGGTGAACTCTCGGCTGACCAGCACCGATACCGGGTCGGGCCGGTCCGAGAAGAAGCCGCCCGTCACGAACCCCATCAGCAGGAACGTGTATTTTCGTGCGGGCCGCAGCGCGAGCGAGGGCTCGCTGGCGAAGAGGACCGGCCGCAGGTAAAGGCTCAGGTCCGGATCGTCGACCGGCAGCAGGTGCCCGTCCCGGCCCACGAACAGGTCCATGGCCTCCAGGAAGAGTTCCTCCGGCAGTTCCGGCATGGCGAGACGGCGGGCCGACTGCCGCAGGCGGCCGGCGTGGGCGGCCGGGCGGAACGCGGCGAGCGTCCCGTCCGCGCGCCGGTGGATCTTCAGCCCTTCGAAGACGACCTGCCCGTAGTGCAGGCCGGCCATGGCTGGGCTGAACGGCAGGTCACCGAAGGCCATGACCTGCGGAGCTCCGGACCAGCCTTCCTGTGCGGTCCACGTCATCCTCACCATGTGGTCCGTGAACCGCTCCCCGAAACCGTGTTGCGTCGTCACAGCCGTTGCCTCTCGTCAGACCATCGGGGCGAAGAAGAAGGTGTCGCGGCTGCGGAAGGTGCCGCTCTCGGAGAAGGTGAAGAAGTCCGCGAAGCGCAGGGACACCGACCGCTCATCGTGCAGGGTCCCCTCGAAGGTGCCGTGCACCGCGGCGCCGTCCTCGTGCACCAGGATGGTCGACACCGTGTGCACGCCCTCCTTGATGACCCGGTGCTCCCGGTAGAAGGACTCCAGCTGTGCCCTGCCGACCAACGGGTCGTAGCCCGGGCGACGGTAGACCGCGTCGTGGTCGAAGAGCCCGACGAGTCCGGTCACATCGCCCGCGTCCACCAGCTCGTAGTAGCGCCGTACGCGCTGTTCGCCATTCATGTTCCCGTGGGTGATCATCTCCGTCCCCCTCAGACGACCGCGACCTGCGGGGCCCCCAGGCCCGCCCCGATCGGGTCCTCGTACGTCTCGGCAATACGCAGCGCCTCCTCGATCAGCGTTTCCACGATCTTGGACTCCGGTACGGTGCGCACCACTTCGCCTTTCACGAAGATCTGCCCCTTGCCGTTGCCGGAGGCCACGCCCAGATCGGCCTCGCGGGCCTCACCGGGCCCGTTGACGACGCAGCCCATCACGGCCACGCGCAGCGGGACCTCCATCCCGTCGAGGCCGGCGCTGACCTCGGCGGCCAGCTTGTACACATCCACCTGGGCCCGGCCGCAGGAGGGGCAGGAAACGATGTCCAGTTTGCGGGGGCGCAGGTTGAGCGATTGCAGGATCTGTGTGGCAACCTTGACCTCCTCCACGGGCGGCGCGGACAACGAGACGCGGACCGTGTCGCCGATGCCCTGGCGCAGCAGCGCTCCGAAGGCGACGGCGGACTTGATGGTGCCCTGGAAGGCGGGGCCGGCCTCGGTGACACCGAGGTGGAGGGGGTAGTCGCAGGATTCGGCCAGCAGTTCGTAGGCGCGGATCATGACGAGCGGGTCGTTGTGCTTGACGGAGATCTTGATGTCGTGGAAGCCGTGTTCGGCGAAGAGCCCCGCCTCCCACAGCGCCGACTCCACAAGGGCCTCCGGGGTGGCCTTGCCGTACTTGGCGAGCAGCCGGGCGTCGAGCGAGCCGGCGTTGACGCCGATCCGGATGGGGGTGCCGTGGTCCTTGGCCGCGAGTGCGATGTCCTTGACCCGGTCGTCGAACTTCTTGATGTTGCCCGGGTTGACCCGGACCGCGGCGCAGCCCGCCTCGATCGCCGCGAAGACGTAGCGGGGCTGGAAGTGGATGTCCGCGATCACCGGGATCGGCGACTTGGCGGCGATCAGCGGGAGAGCGTCCGCGTCGTCCTGGGAGGGGCACGCCACCCGCACGATGTCGCATCCCGCGCTCGCGAGTTCGGCGATCTGCTGGAGCGTGGCGTTGACGTCTGAGGTGAGGGTGGTGGTCATGGACTGGACGGAGACAGGGGAGTCGCTGCCCACTCCCGTGCTACCGACGCGGAGCTGGCGGGTCGGGCGACGGGGAGCCAGAACCGGTGCGGGCACCGATGGCATTCCGAGTGAGACCGGCATGGTGTGTCCCTCAAGCAGTGAGCGGTCCGGGAAGACCGGGTGGGTGGGAATGGGGGTGGCGCGGGCCGGTGGGGGCGGAGTCAGCGGTCCGCACCGACCGGCTCGCGAGCCGCCAGTTCTTCGATCCGTACTGTGTCCTCTCGGCCCGCGAGCGCCTCGACCACAACGCGGGCGATGTTGCGCCCCGTCAGTCCGCTCGCTACGAGGATGTCCTCGCGCCGGCCGTGGTCCAGGAACCGCTGGGGCACCCCGAAGGTGCGGGTGGGCGTCCGCGCGCCGGCGTCGGCGAGCGCCCGGGCGATCGCGGCGCCCGATCCGCCCGCCAGACCGTTGTCCTCGACGGTGGCGACCAGGTCGTGCTGCATACCGAGTTCCACCAGGGCGGTGGGGACCGGGGTGATCCAGCGCGGGTCGACGACGGTGACGCCGAAGCCGTGTTCGGCGAGCCGGTCGGCCGCCTCCAGGCAGATCCCGGCCATCGGGCCGACGGAGACGAGGAGCACATCGCGGCTGCGGGAGCCCGCGCGGCGCAGTACATCCATGCCGGCGAGGGTGTCGACCGCGGGGATGTCGGGCCCGGTCGTGCCCTTGGGAAAGCGCAGGGCGGT
The DNA here is from genome assembly GCF_022414575.1 of Streptomyces sp. MUM 178J. Classification (GTDB taxonomy): domain Bacteria; phylum Actinomycetota; class Actinomycetes; order Streptomycetales; family Streptomycetaceae; genus Streptomyces; species Streptomyces chengmaiensis. The sequence goes on from NZ_JADWYQ010000023.1 coordinate 90,344, forward strand.
GGGGCCGTCCTGGACGGCGACGGCTTCGCCGAGGGCCCGGCGCAGGGTCGCGGCGTCGCGTGGTGCGGCCACGCGCAAGCCGGGGACGAGCTGGAACAGCGACAGGTCCCACATGCCGTTGTGGGACGCGCCGTCGTCCCCCGTTACGCCGGCCCGGTCCAGTACGAACGTGACCGGCGCGCGGTGCAGGGCGACGTCGAGCAGCATCTGGTCGAAGGCGCGGTTGAGGAAGGTGGCGTAGAGCGCCACGACGGGGTGCCAGCCCCCCAGGGCCAGGCCCGCCGCGGAGGTCACGGCGTGCTGTTCGGCGATGCCCACGTCGAAGGTGCGGTCCGGGAAGCGCTCGGCGAATTCCGTCAGGCCGGTCGGGGCGAGCATGGCGGCCGTGATCGCGACCAGGTCCTGGCGCCGCGTGCCGAGTTCGGCCAGTTCGGTGGAGAAGACGTCCGTCCAGACGGGCCCTGCGGGTACGACTGGTGAGGCGGGCGCGGCGGGTAGAGCGCCGGCTTGCGGGAGCTCCGGGGCGGCGGGTCGCGGGCGGACGGCGTGGAAGCGGTCGGCCTCGTCCTGTTCCGCGGGCTCGTGGCCGCGGCCCTTCTCCGTCAGGCAGTGGACGACGACGGGCCCGCCGAGGCCGGACGCATGGCGCAGGGTCTCCTCCAGGGCCGCGAGGTCGTGTCCGTCGACGGGGCCGACGTAGCTCAGGCCCATGTTCTCGAACATGCTGGGCCCGCGGTGCTCGCCGCTGCGCAGCGCGGCCAGGTGTGCGGCGATACCTCCGACAGTGGGGGCGTAGGAGCGGGTGTTGTCGTTGAGGACGACAACGACCGGGCGGTCGGGGGCCGCCGCGAGGTTGTTCAGGCCCTCCCAGGCCATGCCGCCGGTCAGCGCGCCGTCGCCGATGACCGCGACCACGGCCCGGTCGTCCACGCCCTGGAGGGCGTACGCCTTGGCGAGGCCGTCGGCGTAGGACACCACGGTCGAGGCGTGGGAGTTCTCGATGACGTCATGTTCGGATTCCGCCCGGCTGGGGTAGCCCGAGAGGCCGCCGGGCTGGCGCAGGGATTTGAAGTCCCCGGCGCGCCCCGTGAGCATCTTGTGGACGTACGTCTGATGTCCGGTGTCCCACATGATGCGGTCTTTGGGGGACTCGAAGACCCGGTGCAGGGCGATGGTCAGCTCGACCACGCCGAGGCAGGGTCCGAGGTGGCCGCCCGTGCGGGTGACCTCGTCCACGAGCAGCCGCCGTATGTCGCGGGTGAGTGCTCGCAGCTGGGATGGGGTGAGCCCACGCAGGTTTTCCGGCCCCTGGACCGTTTCGATCGTTGTCATGGCGGATCCCGTTCTTGTCACAGGGCTTCGTCGGCGAGTGGAGTACGCGGCACGCGGCCGGTGAGGGGGTCGGCCAGGCGGGCCGGCATGGAGAAGACGACGTCCTCTGGAATGCCCTCGTCCAGCTCGACATCGGTGTAGCCGAGGGTGGCCAGCCGCTCGACGAGGCCGCGGACCAGGATCTCCGGCGCGCTGGCACCGGAGCTGATGCCGATGCTCGACGCGGAGGCCAGCCAGCGCTCGTCCAACTGGCCCGCGTCCGGCACCAGGTAAGCGGCGCTTCCGTGTTCCCGGGCGACCTCGACCATGCGGATGGAGTTGCTGGAGTTGCACGATCCCACGACCAGGACGAGGTCGTTACGGCGGGCCAGTGCCTTGACAGCGTTCTGGCGGTTCTCGCTGGCGTAGCAGATGTCGCTGCCGGCAGGGCCGACGATGTCGGTGAACTTGTGGTGCAGGGCGTCGATGACGCGGCTGGTCTCGTCGAACGACAGGGTCGTCTGGGTCAGATAGGCCACCGGCGCGTCGGCGGGAAGGCCAAGCCGTTCGACGTCCTCCTCCGTCTCGACGACGATCGTGCGGTCGGGGGCCTCGCCGCGGACACCCTCGACCTCCTCGTGGTCGGCGTGACCGACGAGCAGGATCGTGCGCTCGTCCCGGGCGTACCGCACGGCCGCCTGGTGGACCTTGGCGACCAGCGGGCAGGTCGCGTCGATCACTTCGAGCCGGCGCGAGGCCGCGCCCGTCCGCACCGCGGGTGAGACGCCGTGCGCGGAGAAGACGCACACCGCCCCCTCGGGCACCTCGTCCTCGCTGTCGACGAAGCGCGCTCCGCGCATTTCGAGCTCGGCCACGATGTGGTGGTTGTGCACGATTTCCTTGCGCACGTACACCGGTGCTCCGTGGAGGTCGAGGGCGCGCTCCACGATGCCGATGGCCCGGCGTACCCCGGCACAGAATCCGCGGGGCTGGGCCAGCACGATGCGCTTGGCCGAGTCGGGCGCCCGGCCGCCCGCGTCTGGCCTGGAGGTCGGCAGGCTGGTGGCGCTCATGGCGCGCTCCGTTCGTTGGAGGGAGTTTCAGGGAGTAGGGCAGGGGGCGGCGGCCGGGGAGGGCTGCCCTTGGGAGGCGCGCCAGAGTCCGGCGTACTTTCCGTCCAGGGCGAGCAGTTCCTCGTGGGTTCCGTCCTCGTGGACCCGACCCCGGTCGATGACGACGATGCGGTCGGCGCGGGAGGCGACGCTCAGCCGGTGGGCGACGACCAGGGTCGTACGACCGGTGGTGAGCCGCTCGGTGGCCCGGTTGACCAGTGCCTCGGTGGCGAGGTCGAGGGCTGCGGTGGCCTCGTCGAACAGGAGGAGGTCGGGGTCCACGAGTTCGGCGCGGGCCAGCGAGATCAGCTGGCGCTGGCCGGCCGACAGGTTCCGACCGCCTTCGGCGACCGAGTGGCGGTAGCCGCCGTCCAGGGCGCTGATGGCGTCGTGGGCGCCGACCCGCCGCGCCGCCTCGACGACTTCGGCCTCGGTCGCGTCCGGTCTTCCGTAGGCGATCGCCGATCGGACGGTGCCCGCGAAGAGGTACGGATCCTGTGGGACGAAGCCGAGCCGGTGCCGGTAGGACGTCAGGTCCAGGTCTCGCAGGTCGGTGCCACCGACGCGGATGGCGCCGCGTGTGGGGTCGTAGAACCGCGCGACCAGTTTGACCAGGGTGGACTTGCCGGCCCCGGTCTCGCCGACGAACGCGACGGTCTGCCCGGGCGGGATGCGCAGCCGGATCCCGGTCAGGGCCGGGCCGCTGCGGTAGGCGAAGTCCACGTCGTCGAAGACGAGGTCCGCGCGCAGGGACTCGACGGGAACCGGTCGTGCGGCGGCGGGCGTGGTGCTGGGGACCAGCAGCAGGTCGCGGACGCGCAGCAGGGACACGCGTGCCTGCTGGTAGCCGTCGAAGAGGAGGGAGAGCTGCTGGACGGGCGCGAAGAAGAGGTCGAGGTACAGGAGGGAGGCGACGAGCGTGCCCACCGTCATCGTGTCCTCGGCGATTCTGGTCACTCCGGTCCACAGGACCGCGGTGGTGGTACAGGCGGCGAGGAACTGGATGAAGGGGAAGTACACGCCCATCAGGAACTGGCCGCGGACACGGGTGCGCCGGTATTCGTCGCTGAGGCCGGCGAAGTGGCGTACGGCCGACTCCTCACGGCGGAAGGCCTGGATGGTCCGCATTCCCGCGGCGCCCTCCTGGAGCGCGCCGTTGACCGCGGCCATCCGTTCCCGGCTCTCCGTGTAGACCTCGGAGGACCTCCTGCGGAACGCCACGGTGGCGAGGGCGAGCACCGGCAGGACGGCGAGAACCACGAGCATGGCCGAAGCGTCGGCGACGCAGAGCATGACCAGGACGCCCAGCAGGGTCAGGGCGCTGACCAGGAGGCTTATCAGACCGGTCTGGAGGAACGAGGACAGGGAGTCCACGTCGGTCGTCATCCGCGTCATGGTCCCGCCGGCGGTCTCGTTCTCGAAGTGGTCGAGGCCCAGCCGGTGCAGGTGTGCGAAGACCCTTACCCGCAGCGCGTACAGCAGCCGCTCCCCCGCCCGGCCGGTCACCCGGATGGCTCCCCACTGGACGGCGTACTGCGTCAGGACCAGGGTGAGGGCGGCGAGCGAGGCCGTCCACACGGTGGTGAGGGCGAGCTTGTGGGTGTCGCCGGTGATCCCGTGGCGTATCGCGTAGGGCAGGGACAGTCCCGCGAGTGCGTCCGCCACGACCAGGGCCAGGCCGAGGACGAGGGGCAGCCGGAACCCGCGCAGCAGGTGGCGCAGCCCGAAGGGGCGCGTGCCCGGGCGGGTGTGGTCGGCCGCGGCCTCGGCTTCGTCGACGTCGGGCGTGTCCTCGGCCTCGGGCAGGGCCGCCACCAGGGCCCGCATGCGGGCGGCAGCGCTCTCCCTGGCGGGGCGGCCCTGGGCCCGGGCGCCGGGGGTGGCGGCAGTCGGCACCGAGGGCGGGACCTGCCCGGCGCCTTCGGCGGGGCCGTCCTGGATGATGGCGCGGTAGTGGGCGCAGCGTGCCTTCAGTTCTTCGTGGGTGCCGGTGTCGACGATCCGGCCTCGGTCGAGCACGGCGATCCGGTCGGCCAGGTCCAGTGTCGACTTGCGGCGGGCGACGATCAGTGTCGTGCAGCCCTCGGTCCGCTCGCGCAGCGCGTCGTGGATGTCCCGCTCCACGTGCGCGTCCACGGCGGAGGTCGCGTCGTCCAGGACGAGGATCCGGGGCTCGGTGAGTACGGCCCGGGCGAGCGCGAGGCGCTGCCGCTGCCCGCCGGAGAGGGTGCCGCCGCCTTCGCCGACCTCGGTGGCGTAGCCGTGGGCGAGCATGGAGACGAACTCGTGGGCGCGGGCGGTGCGCGCGGCGGCGCGGACCTCCGCGTCCGTGGCGTCCGGCCGGCCGAAGGCGATGTTGTCGCGTACGGTGCCGGCGAACAGCACCGTGTCCTCGGGGACGGTGGCGGCGGCTCCCCGCAGCGCGTCGTACGTGAGGTCACGTACGTCGGCACCGCCGATCCGGACCGCGCCGTGGCTGACGTCGTGGAACCGGGACAGCAGCAGGGCCAGGGAGGACTTGCCCGCTCCCGGCATGCCGACGACGGCGACCGTCTCTCCCGGCGCCAGGGCCAGGGAGACGCCGGTCAGCACCGGCCGGTCCTCGTCGTAGCCGAAGGTGACGTTCTCGAATTCCACGCCGAGGGGCCCCTGGTGGGGAAGCGGGCCGGTGCCCTCCGTCAGGACCGGGCGGGTGTCGGTCATCTCCAGCACCCGCTCGATGCCCGCGCCGGCCTGCTGGCCCATGGTGAGCATCGCGGCCAGGGTCTTCACGGGGGCGGCGAGCTGGGCGAGGTAGGCGGAGAAGGCGAGGAAGGTGCCGAGCGTCATCTGGCCGCGGACGGCCATCCAGCCGCCTAGGGCCAGGACGCCGACCTGTCCGAGGGAGGGCACGGCCTGGAGCGCGGGACCGTAGCGCGCGTTGAGCCGGACCGCCCGCATCCGGCCCGCGAACAGCTCGCGGGCCGCGGCGGACAGCTTGTCCCGCTCCTGTTGTTCCTGGCCGAAGCCCTTGACGACCCGGATGCCGGCGGTGGACGCCGCGACGACTCCGGCGACGGCGGCCGCCCGGTTCTGGGCGTACCAGGTCGCCGGGTAGAGCCAGGTACGGCTGCGCCGGCCGATGAACCACAGGGCCGGGACCAGGGCGAGTGCGACCAGGGCGAGCAGTGGGGACAGCAGGGTCATCAGGATCAGGAAAACCAGGAGCATGCCCGCGCCGGCCACTGCTTGCGGCACGGTGGAGACCAGTCCGAAGACCATGTTGAGGTCGCCGGAGGCCCGGCCGAGCAACTGCCCGGTGTCCAGTTGCTCTCGGCGGGTGCCGTCCAGCCTCGACAGGGAGCGGAACAGCTCGACGCGCAGGTCGTGCTGGACGGCGGCGGCGAGCCGGCCGGCGTACAGCCGCCGCAGGAACGCGGCGAGGTATCCGGCCGCGGCGAGGGCGAGGAGCAGTCCCGTCCACAGTGTGGCCGAGCGGCTGGGGTCGACGATGACGTCGTCGACGATCACCATCGTCACGAGGGGGACCAGGGCGCTCGTCGCGGTTCCGGCGACGGCGGCGAGGAGCGCCGCCAGTACGCTGCAGCGGTGGCGCAGGCAGCTGCCGGTCAGCCGCCGGACCCAGGAAACCTGGGGTGTGCGGCTCCGCTTCGTCGTCATCCCGGGCCTCCTGTTCGGTGTGTGGTGGGTGGGGTGGGGGGTCAGCGGTCGCACCGCCGTACTTCGATCCGGGTGTCCTCGCCGCCGAGGGTGGCGACGGCCAGGACGTGGGGCCCGGGGCCGGTCGGCAGTACGGCGCAGGCGGCGCCCGATCCGTCGGGCAGCACCCGCAGGACCGAGGGAGAGCCGGCGCCGGGCGGGCTCTCCGTCGGCCGGGGGGCGGGCGGCGGCAGGAGCCGTGTGAGTCCGCCGTGCGCGAGGCCGCGGCCGTTGGCCTTGCCGACCGCTTCCTTCTGCGTCCAGAGCCAGAAGAAGGCGGGCACCCGGTCCGCTTGCGGCAGACCGGCCAGCCATTCGGCGTCCGCCTCGCCCAGCCAGCGCCGCGCCATCCGCAGTGCGGGGAGCGGCCTCAGCGTCTCGATGTCGACGCCCACGGGGCCTTCGGTGCTGAGCGCCACCGCTCGCGCTCCGGGGCTGTGGCTGATGCTCACGTGCAGTGCGGCGCCGGGGCCGCTGAGCCGGGGGCGGCCGCCGGTCTCGTACGTGAGCCGTATCCGGTCGGCCGGGCCGCCGGACAGGTCCGCGGCGGCGCGCAGCAGGGTGGTGTGTGCCGCGCGCCGCTCACCGCGGGATACGGGGCCCCAGATCACCGTGACGGCGCCGGGACCGGTCATGGCTTCAGGCTGCCATCTGCCGGATCAGGCTCTTGGGCCGCATGTCGGTCCAGTTGGTCTCGATGTAGTCGAGGCATGCCTGGCGGTCGTTCTCGGGGTAGACGACCTCCCAGCCGGCCGGCACCTCGGCGAAGTCGGGCCACAGGGAGTGCTGTCCCTCGTCGTTGGCCAGGACGATGTAGCGGCCCTCGGTGTTCTCGAACGGGTTCGTCATTTCTCTTACCTTTCCTTTCCACTGCCTGGACGCCGATATCCTCACCCACCCGGAGAAGAATCGGCAACCTTCCCCGGATTCATTTCATCAAATGTCAGTGAGCCCCGGCTCGGGCGAATTCACAAGGACCGCCACATTGCCCGGAGGCTGCTTTCCCTCATACACCATCTGGTGCGCCCTGTCGATTTCCGAGAAGGGTAGCGTCTCACCCAGGCAGGGCTGGACGTGCCCCTGGGCGACAAGGTCGATGATGGCCGCGGTCTGCCGGACGTTCGCGGCGTGGGACCCCTGGAGGCGCTTCTGGAACATCCACAGGAACCGCAGGTCGATGTCGGCGTCGTAGCCACTGGTGCCGGCGCAGGTAACCACCATGCCGGCACGGTCGCAGACGTAGACGGAGGTCGGCAGGGTGGCCCGGCCGGGATGCTCCAGAACAATGCTCGGCGGCCTCTTCTCGCCCAGCTGTTCCCAGAAAGTGCGGCCGAATTCCCGGGCCCCCGACATCCACTCCCGGTAGGCGGCACCATCATCCGGATTCGGGAGTTTCCCCCAGTGGTCGAATCGACTGCGGTTGATGACCCCGTGGGCTCCCAAGCGTTTACAGTAGTCGAATCTATCGTCATCCGACACCACCGCGACAGGAATTCCGCCGAAATGTTTCGCGATCTGGATCGCCATGGATCCGAGCCCGCCGGAGCCGCCCCAGACGAGGACCGGGTCGCCGGGGCGCACGGTGTTGGGATGCCAGCCGAGCAGCATGCGGTACGAGGTGGAACCGCCGCCCAGGAAGCAGCCGGCCTCCTCCCAGCTCAGGTGCCGGGGCTTGGCGTGGCACTGGTATTCGTCGGCCACCGTGAACTGCGCGAAGGAACCGAAGTTCAGCTCGTACCCCCAGGCGCGCTGGGAACGGGAGGCGGTGGGGTCGACGCCGAGCCGGATGTCCGGGGCCGACTCGTCCCAGGCCACACCGCCGACGATGACCTGGTCACCCACGCGGAGTTGGCGGACCCCCTCGCCCACGGCCCAGACCACGCCCGCGCCCTCGGAGCCGGCGATGTGGAAGTCGTGCGGATCTCCCGCGCGTTGACGGTCCGCGATGACGTCGGCGGGGGTACCGAGCCCGGCCCAGATGCCGTTGTAGTTGATCCCGGCGGCCATCACCATGATCAGCACCTGGCCGCGCCCGACCTTCGGCGTCTGGACCACCTCGACCTGGAACGACTGCTCCGGCGGGCCGTAGCGCTCCTGCCGGATCACCCCGGCGTACATGTAGGGGGGCACCTCGCCCAGCGGCGGGATCTCGCCCAGCTCGTACAACTCTTTCGTCATCAGTTGTCCTTCCGTGTGCTGCGAGCGTTCAGGTGTGCGGTGATCGCGCTGCCGATGACCGCCAGTGGGGCGGGCTGGAGCATGTCCTCGTGGCGGCAGTCGACCCGGTGGGCCGTGATGTCGCCGAGGGTGTGGGGACGCCAGCGGGCCGTCTTCTCGTCCGCGGACCCCGGACCGTCGCCCTCGCCGCCGCTCGCGACGAACAGCAGCAGGTCGGCGCGGAGTTCTCGGGGGGAGAACCGGGACCGCAGCTCGACACCGGTTCGGTAGGTGTCCACGATGGCCTGCACTCGGTCGGCCAGCAGCGCGGCGAGCAGTCCGCCGCGGCGGCGCAGCAGCTCGGCACCCTCCTCGACGGTCAGCTCGCCCTCCGGCCGGTCGCCTCCGACTCCGGCCGCGTCGAGCAGCGCCCCCAGGACCCGGCCGGTCGGCGGGACGGCGGCCCGCTCGGCCGGCGCCGCGGGGTACGAGTCGAGCACCGCGACCAGGGCGACCTCCTCCCCCGCTTCCTCCAGTAGCACGGCGGTCGCCTGGACGACGAGACCGCCGAAGGACCAGCCCACCAGGTGGTAGGGGCCCGACGGCTGCACGGTGCGGATCTGCGCGACGTAGTCGGCGGCCATCTCCTCCACGCTCTGCGGCCGGTGGCCGGGCGAGGTGAAGGCGCGGGCCTGCAGTCCGTACACCGGGTGCCCGGCCGGCAGGTGCCGCAGCAGGGCCGCGTACCGCCAGCTCAGGCCACCCGCGGCGTGGAAGCAGAACACCGGCGGCAGCTCTCCTCGCGAGCGCAGCGGCAGCAGGACGTCCAGGCCATTGCGGGTGTCGGGCCCGGCCCCGCCCTCTTCGGCGGCGGCGAGGAGGCCGGCGACCGTCGGGGCGAGGAACAGGGTCTGGATGCCCAGTTCGATCCCGAGGGTCTTGCGGATCCTGCTGACCAGCCCCGCCGCGAGCAGGGAGTTCCCCCCGCGCTGGAAGAAGTCGTCGTCGAGGCCGACCTCGGACACCCCCAGGGTCTCCGCGAACAGCGCGCAGACGAGCTCCTCCTGCGGAGTCCGGGGGCGCCGGCAGTGGTGGCCGGCGGCTTCCGCCGGGGCCGGCAGGGCGGCCCGGTCCAGCTTTCCGTTCGAGGTCAGCGGCAGCTCGTCGAGCTTGACCACGGCGCTCGGCACGAGGTAATCGGGGAGCAGCTCGGCCAGCCGGCCGCGCACCGTCTCCTCGTCCGGCAGCTCGTGGCCCGGAGCCGGCACCACGTAGCCCACCAGCCGCTTGTCGCCCGGCCGGTCCTCCCGGATCAGGGAGACCGCGTGGGCCACCTCGGGCAGCGCGCCGAGCGCGCCGTCGACCTCGCCGAGTTCGATGCGGAACCCGCGCAGCTTCACCTGGTCGTCCACGCGGCCGACGAATTCGAGGGCGCCGTCGGCACGCCGCCGGGCCAGGTCTCCCGAGCGGTACATCCGGGTACCGGGCGGACCGAAGGGGTCGGCGACGAAGGAGGCCGCCGTCGTCCCCGCGGCGCCCTCGTACGCCCGGGCGAGCCCGGAGCCCGACAAGTACAGCTCGCCGACAACACCCGCCGGGACCGGCTCCAGCCACTGGGACAGGACGTACGCGCCCCTGCCCGCGAGCGGCACGCCGATGGGCACGTTGTCCGGGACCGGGTCACCCGTCCGCATCATGTGGTGGGTCGCGAAGACGGTGGTCTCCGTCGGGCCGTAGCCGTTGGTGACCCGCGTGCCTGGGCAGGCGGCCAGCACCTTGCCCACCGCGTCGGCCGGCACCACGTCACCGCCGGTCCGCACCTCGCGCAGACCCGCGAAGCAGCCGGGCTCCTCCTCCGCCAGCCAGCGGAACAGGCCCGCCGACAGCCACAGTCCGGTGATGCGCTCGTCCACCAGGAGGCGCGCCATGGCCCGCAGATCCACCTCGCCGGGAGGGGCGACGACCACGCTGCCGTGGTTCAGCAGCGGCACCCACAGCTCCAGCGTCGAGGCGTCCCAGGCGTGCGGCGAGTGAAACAGCACGCGTTCCTGGCTGCCGTCGGCCCAGCACCGCTCGGCGGCCAGTTCGATCACGTCGCGGTGCGTGACCGCGACGCCCTTGGGCAGGCCGGTCGAGCCGGAGGTGTACATCACGTAGGCCAGCCGGTCGGGCTGCACCTCGACCTCGGGCGCACTCGGCTCCTGCCGCCCCGTCCGCGGGTCGGTGTCGACCGCGACGGTCTGCCACGGACCGGCGGCGTCCGCGGCCCGATCGCCGTCGGTGAGCAGCACCTTCACGCCCGCCAGCTCCAGGACCGTGCGCCGGCGCTGTTCGGGGTGCGCGGGCTCCAGCGGCACGTACACCGCACCGGCCTTCAGCACGGCGAGGAAGGCGACGCACACGTGGACCGACCGGTCGAGCAGTACGCCCACCCGGTCCTCGGGACTCACCCCGAGTTCCAGGAGCAGCCGGGCGAGCCGGTTCGCCCGCTCGTCCAGCTCCCGCCACAGCAGCCGCTCGTCGCCCGAGGCGAGCGCGACGGCGTCGGGGGTCCGGGCCGCGAGGGCGGCGATCCGGCCGTGCACCGAATCGTGCAGGGAGCCCCGCGCGGCGGAGGGCGCGAGCGGAAGGCACGGGCCGCCGTCCGCCAGGGCCGCCCGCTCCTCGCCGGCCAGGGCGGGGATCCGTCCCATGCGCTGCTCCGGGTCGGCCCCGACGGACTCCAGGACCCGGATCAGGCGCTCCAGCAGGGCGGGTGCGAGGGGGCCGCCGAGCACGTCGGGCCTGTGGTCCAGCCTGAAGCGCAGGCCCTGGGCGCGCAGCGACGCGACGAGGACCAGCGGGTAGTGCGCGGCGTCCCGGCCGTGCACCGCCACCGCGCGCAGCTGCGAGGGCGAGCGCTCGGTGCTCTCGGGCAGCGGGTAGTTCTCGTAGACCAGGGCCGTGTCGAAGAGCGGCCGGTGGCCGGCGATGCGCTGCACGTCCGCCAGCCCGAGGTACTGGTACGACTGGAGCTCGGCCTGTTCGGCCTGCACGCGGACCAGGGCCGCGCTCCACCGCTCGGATGGGTCGAACCGCACCCGGACCGGCAGGGTGTTGATGAACAGGCCGATCATGTTCTCCGCGCCGGGCAGCTCCGGCGGGCGCCCCGACACGGTGGTCCCGAACAGCACGTCGGACCGCCCGAGGTGACCGGCCAGCACCAGCGCCCAGGCCGTCTGGACCAGGGTGTTCATGGTGACGCCGGCGGACGCCGCGTGCCCCTTGAGGGCCGCGGTGAGCTCCGGGGACAGGTCGTGCACGATCTGCTCCGGCAGGGCGGCGACGTTCTGTGCCGGGCCGGAGGCCAGCAGGGTGGGTTCCTCCACACCGGTCAGCGCCTCCTTCCAGGCCAGCTCGCCGGCCGCCCGGTCCTGCGCGCCCAGCCAGGCGACGTACGACCGGAACGGAAGCGGCTCGGGCAGCGCCGAGGCGTCGGCGCCGTTCTCGTAGAGGGTCACCAGTTCACGCAGGAACAGCGGCATCGACCAGCCGTCCACGAGGATGTGGTGCTTGGTCATGACCAGCCGGTGGCGCTGCTCGCCGAGGCGGATCAGCAGGAACCGGATGAGCGGAGGCCGGCCGAGGTCGAACCGGTGCGCCCGGGCCGCCTCGGTGAGGGAGCTCAGCCGTTGGTCCAGGGTGCTGCCGGTGAGACCGCTTAGGTCGGTCTTCTCCCAGGGCAGCGTCACGGTCTCGGGCACCACCTGCACGGCCCGTCCGGTCGGCTGCTGGTGGAAGCCCGCCCGCAGGTTGGGGTGGCGTTCCAGGACGGCCTGCCCGGCCTTGCGCAAAGCCTCCGGGTCCAGGGGCCCTTCGAGGTCGAGGACCAGCTGGACGGTGTAGACGTCCGGGCCGTCCTCCGCCTGGAGGGAGTGGAAAAGCATGCCCTCCTGGAGCGGGGTGAGCGGGAAGGCGTCCTGGAGCCCCTCCGGTGCGGCCGCGAACGCGTCGATCTCGGCCTGGCTCAGCTCCACCGACGGGAAGTCGGCCGGCGTCAGGGCGGACGCCTCGCCCGCGCGGGCGGCATCGGCCAGGGCACGCAGCGCGCGGAACCAGAGGTCGGCGAGCTCCTGGATGTCGGCGCGGTCGAAGAGACCTGACGGCCAGGAGTACGTCACGTTGAGCCGGGGGCCGTCGGCCTGCTCCCGGGTGACCGCGTTGATCTCCACGGCGTGCCCGAAGGGCATCCCCGGGTCGGCGGGCAGCAGCGGAACGCGCAGGTCGGAAGCGCTCGACCAGCCGGAGGAGGCTCCTCCGTCGCCGAGCCCCTCAGCGCCCGCGCCGACCCGCCCCAGGTAGTTGAAGCCGATCTGCGGCACAGCCGCGCCGGCCAGCGCCATGGCGGTGTCGGCGTTGAGGTAGCGCAGCAGACCGTAGCCCAGTCCGTTGTCGGGCAGGGCGCGCAGCTGGTCCTTGATCCGGCCGAGGGCCGCCCCGGTCGCGGCGCCGCCGTCGAACGCCTCGTCGAGGTCGATCGCGCCCGGGTCCAGCCGGACGGGGAAGCGGCTGGTGAACCAGCCGACGGTGCGGGAGAGGTCGATGCTCTCGTCGAACTCCTCCCGGCCGTGGCCCTCCATGTCCACGAGGAGCGCGTGCGGTCCCTCCCCGCTCCAGCGGCGGCGCCAGCGGGCGACGGCGAGGGTCAGACCGGTGAGCAGCACGTCGTTGATCTGTGCGTGGAACCGCGCCGGGACGGCGGTCAGCAGCGCCGAGGTCAGGTCCGCCGGCAGCGCAGCGGTCAGGTGTTCGGCCGTCTCCCGGACGTCGGTCGCCTGGTCGCGGCGGCGGGTGCCCAGCAGCGGGTCCGGCTCCTGGGTCTGGGCCCGCCACAGCGGGAGTTCGGCGATGCGGGCCGGGTTCTGGGCCTCCATGACCAGGGCCTGCGCCCAGCGGCGGAAGCTGGTCCCGGCCGGCGCGGGCTGCGGCTCGCGGCCGTCCCGTACCGCCTGCCAGGCCGAGACCAGGTCGGGCAGCAGGATCCGCCAGGACACCCCGTCCACGACGAGGTGGTGGAGGAGGACCAGCAGGAGGCCCTGGGCGTCGGGCCCCGCGTCGAACCAGACGACCTGGAGCATCACCCCGTTCTGCGGGTCGAGGCGGCGCCTGGCCTCCTCTCCGTGCGCCGAGACCAGGGCGGCCACGTCGTCGGCTCCGGCGGCGGGCAGCTCGACACGGGTGAGGCAGTCGGCGGCGGCCGTGCTGCCGCGCGGTCCGGTCTCCAGGTTCCAGGGCAGCCCCAGCTCGGTGCCCGTCAGCCGGGAGCGCAGGACGTCGTGCCGGTCCAGTACGGACTGCAGCGCGCCGGTCAGCGCCCGCTGTCCGAGGTCGGCGGGAACCCGCAGCAGGACCGACTGGTTGAGCCCCGCGGAGGGGCCGCCCAGCTGGTGGAGCCAGCGGATGACGGGCGTGCCCGGTATGGCTCCGACGCCGTCGTCGGCGACGGTCGCCGCCGGGCCGGAGTCCGGGACCGGCCGGATGGCCGGTACCAGTTCCCCGACGCTCTGGTGCCGGAAAATGTCCCGGGGCGTGAGGACGACACCGGCCGCGCGGGCCCGGCTCGCCACCTGGATGGCGGTGATGCTGTCGCCGCCCAGCGCGAAGAAGTTGTCGTCGGCGCCGACCTCGGCCAGTCCGAGCACCTCGGCGATCACCCGGCAGAGCAGCGCCTGCGGATCCCCGTCGGCGGACGGCGCGGGGGCGCCGGCCGTCGGCTGCGCCGCAGGAGCGCTCTCCTGCTGACGCGGCTCCGGCAGCGCCGCCCTGTCGATCTTGCCGTTGACCGTCAGCGGGATGCGCTCCAGCTCCATGAGCACCGACGGCAGCATGTGCGCCGGCAGTACGGAACGCAGGTGCGTGCGGACGGCGCCGAGGTCCAGCGCCGCGCCGGCCGCGGGAACCAGGTAGCCCACGAGCTGCCGGACACCCGGGCGGTCCTCCCGTACGGTCGCCACCGCGTGCCCGGCGCCGGGAGCGGCGGCCAGGGCGGCCTCGACCTCGCCGAGTTCGATGCGGAACCCGCGCAGCTTCACCTGTCCGTCGGCGCGGCCGACGAACCGCAGCTGCCCGTCCCGCAGGCGGCTGACCACATCACCGGTGCGGTACATGCGGGATCCGGCGGGGCCGAACGGATCGGCGACGAAACGCTCGGCGGTCAGGGCCGAGCGGCCGAGGTAGCCGCGCGCCACCCCGACGCCGGCGACGTACAGCTCGCCGGGGACCCCGGCCGGGACCGGGCGCAGCCACGAGTCCAGCACGTAGACCCGCATGTTGGGCAGCGGCCGCCCGATGGGCGGAACGCCCGCCTCCGGGACCAGCGGTCCCGCCATGGTGCATGACACCGTGGTCTCCGTGGGGCCGTAGGCGTTGAACATCCGTCGGCCGGACGCCCACTTGGCGACCAGCCAGGCCGGTGCCGCCTCGCCGGCCGTCACCAGGGTTCGGATGGTCCGCAGGCTGCCGGGGGGCAGCTGGGCGAGCACCGCGGGCGGCAGCGTCGCGTGCGTCACGCCCTGCCGGCTGAGCAGCTCGGGCAGTTCGGCGACCTGGAGCAGCATGTCGGCCGGGCCGAGTACCAGGCACGCGCCCGCGGTGAGGGGCGTGCAGATCTCGGACAGCGCGGCGTCGAAACTGAGCGACGCGAACTGCAGCGCCCGGCTGCCGGGGCCCATCGCGTACGGGCCGGTCCGGGCCAGGACGAGGTTCGGGATGCCGCCGTGCTCGACCACCACGCCCTTGGGGCGGCCGGTGGAGCCCGAGGTGTAGATGACGTACGCGGGTGTCCGGGCCGTCAGCGCTCCCGTGCGGTCCGCGTCGGTCAGGTCGGCGTCCGGCAGGCGGTCCAGCTCGGCCGTCGTCGACGCGGCGTCGAGGACGACGCGTTCGGCGCTCACCGAGGCCGGGAACGTCTCCTCCGCGGCCCCTGTCGTCAGGACGAGGCACGGGCGGGCATCCTCGAAGAGGTAGGCGATGCGGTCGGCGGGGTACTCGGTGTCGACCGGCAGGTAGGCGGCGCCGGACTTCAGCACGGCCAGCACGGCCGTGATCATCTCGGGGGAACGCGGCACCGCGATCGCCACGACCGACTCCGGACCCACACCGCGCCCGGCCAGCAGCCGGGCCAGCCGGTTCGCACGCCCGTTCAGCTCCGCGTACGACAGCGTCACCTCACCGGCCGACACGGCAGGGGCATCCGGCGTCCGCGCCACCTGGGCCTCCACCAGCTGCGGGACCAGCAGCGCCGGCAGCTCCCGCTCGGTGTCGTTCCAGCCGGACAGCAGCTGCTCGCGCTCGCCCTCCGCCAGGATCTCCAGATCCTCGATCCGCCGGTCCGCATCGGCCACCACGGCCCGCAGGACCGCCACGAACCGGCCCGCCATCGACTCCACCGTCTCCCGGTCGAACAGGTCGACCGCGAACGCGGCGCTCCCGCTCAGGCCGGCGGGGGCTCCCTCGGCGGTGAACCGCTCCGCGAGGCGCACCGAGAAGTCGAACTTGGCGCGCCCCGAACCGTCCCCGGCGGGGGCACCCGCCTCGCCGCTGGTCAGGCCCGCGAGACTCGCGTCGGCCCGCGCGGCGTTGTCGAGGGACAGCATCACCTGGAAGAGCGGGTGCCGGGCCAGCGACCTGACCGGATTCACCGCGTCGACGACCCGCTCGAAGGGCACGTCCTGGTGGGCGTAGGCCGCGAGGTCGGCCTCCCTGACCCGGGCCAGCAGCTCACGGAAGGTGGGATCGCCGGAGGTGTCGGTGCGCAATACCAGCGTGTTGACGAAGAAGCCCACCAGGTCGTCGAGCGCCTCGTCTCCGCGTCCGGCCACCGGCGTGCCGATGGGAATGTCGGTGCCGGCGCCGAGCCGCGTCAGTACGGCGGCGAGGGCCGCCTGGAGCACCATGAAGACGGTGGTGCCGCTGGAGCGGGCAAGGCCCAGCAAGCCCTCGTGCAGTGCGGTGTCCAGGACGAGCGGTACGAGACCGCCCTCGTGGCCCGCCTCCTCAGGTCGCGGTCGGTCGGTGGGCAGGGTCAGCTCGTCGGGCAGGCCCGCGAGGGCCTGGGTCCAGTAGGCCAGC
>NZ_JADWYQ010000024.1 GCF_022414575.1 Streptomyces sp. MUM 178J
TTGTCGCGGCCGACGACGTCGATCGAGTCGCCGCCACCCGCTCCCGCCGCACCGCCGTCCACACCGCCGCCCGCCCCGCCGCCCGCGGCCCCGTCCGCGCCCGCACCACCGACCACGCCGCCGCCCGCGCCCCCCGCACCACCGTCCGCGGCCCCGTCCGCGCCCGCGACCGCCGCACGCATCGCGTCCCGGTCGAAGACCCGGGCGAGCAGTGCGCGCATGCCGTCCTTGAGCGCCCGCTGGTCCTCGGTGAGCCGGAAGTCCATACGCACGCTCACCTGTCCTTCGGCAGGCCGAGAAGGCGCTCGGCGATGATGTCCCGCTGGATCTGGGAGGTGCCGGCCGCGATGGTGTACGAGAGCGACGAGAGCCGGTCGAGCGTCCACCTGTGGTCCAGATCCAGGCAGTCCGCGCCGAGCACCTGCGCGGCGGTGTCGTACAGCTCCTGCCGGGCATGCGAATAGCGCAGCTTGAACACCGACCCGCCGGCGCCCGGCGCACCGCCGACGGCCTGCGCCTCGCTCACGTTCCACTGGATCAGCCGCCACAGCGCCTGGAATTCGGCGTGCAGACGGCCGAGCGAGCGGCGCAGTCCCGGGTCGTCCCAGCGGCCGTTGGCACGTGCCTCGTGCGCCAGTTCCCGCAGGACCCTGCGGCAGGCGACGACCTCGCCGACGAAGGCCGTGCCCCGCTCGAAGCCGAGCGTCACCATCGTGACGCGCCAGCCGTCGTTCTCCGCGCCGACGCGATGGTCGACCGGCACCCGCACCTCGTCGAGGAACAGCTCCGCGAACTCCGCGGACCCGGCCAGGGTCCGCAGCGGCCGCACGGTGATCCCCTCGGCGTCCATCGGCAGCGCGAGCCAGGTGATGCCGCGGTGCTTCGGAGCGTCGGGGTCGGTGCGCACCAGCAGTTCGCACCAGTCGGCGACCTCCGCGTGCGAGGTCCAGATCTTGGAGCCGGTGACGATGTACGCGTCGCCGTCGCGGACGGCGCGGGTGCGCAGGGCGGCGAGGTCGGAACCGGCGTCCGGCTCGCTGAACCCCTGGCACCAGACCTCCTCGCCGCGCACGATCGGCCCGAGCCAGCGGGCGCGCTGTCGCGGGGCGCCTTCGACGGCGATGGTCGGTCCGGCGTGCAGCAGTCCGACGAAGTTGGCGCCGACGTAGGGGGCGCCGGCGAGTTCGGTCTCCTCCAGGAAGATCAGCCGCCGGGCCGGAGAGGCCGTCCAGTGGAGCTCCCCGTATCCGGCGTCGTACAGCATGCGCTGCCAGCCGAGGTCGTAGGCGCGGCGGCCCGGCCAGTCGCGGGGGTCGGGACGGGGCGGCAGCGTGGGCAGCGCGGCGGCGAGCCAGCGCGCCAGCTCCGCGCGGAACGCCTCGTCCTCCTCCGTGTGGGCCAGGTGCATCAGCCGAGGTCCAGGCCCAGCATCCGGATGGCGTTGCCGCGCATCAGCTTGTGGACGGTCGTGTCGTCGAGGCCTTGCACATGGTCGAGGGCGAGCTGCCTGGTGTGCGGGAAGGTGGAGTCGACGTGCGGATAGTCCGTCTCGAAGGTGGCGTTGTCGCGGCCGACGACGTCGATCGAGTCGACTCCGTGCCTGTCGCGGAAGAAGCAGCAGTAGATCTGCCGGTAGTAGTACGCAGACGGGGGCTCGGGGATCAGATCGCGCACCCCGCCCCAGGCCCGGTGCTCCTCCCACACGTCGTCCGCGCGCTCCAGTGCGTACGGGATCCAGCCCATCTGGCCCTCGCTGTAGGCGAGCTTCAGCCGGGGGAACCTCACCAGCACCCCGGAGAACAGGAAGTCGGTCATCGACGCCATGGCGTTGTTGAAACTCAAGGTGGCCTGCACGGCCGGCGGGGCGTCGGGGGAGGCGGCCGGCATCTGCGAGGACGACCCGATGTGCATGTTGACCACCGTGCCGGTCTCCTCGCACACCGCGAAGAAGGGGTCCCAGTAGCCGCAGTGGATCGACGGCAGTCCCAGATACGTGGGGATCTCGGAGAAGGTCACCGCCCGCACTCCTCGCGCGGCGTTGCGCCGGATCTCCGCCACCGCCAGATCGACGTCCCACAGCGGGATCAGGCAGAGCGGGATCAGCCGCCCGCCGCTGTCCCCGCACCACTCCTCGACCATCCAGTCGTTGTAGGCCCGCACACACGCCAGCGCGACCTCCTTGTCCTTCGCCTCGGCGAAGGTCTGCCCGCAGAACCGCGGAAAGGTCGGGAAGCACAGCGACGCCTCGACATGGTTCAGGTCCATGTCCTTGAGCCGCTCGGCCGGGTCCCAGCACCCCGGCCGCATCTCCTCCCTCGTGATCCCCTCCAGGGTCATCTCCTCCCGGGAGAAGCCGACGGCGGCGATGATCCGCTTGTAGGGGAAGATCTCGCCCTCGTACTCCCACCAGTCGGTGACCTGGCCCGCCGGATCGGTGGTGAACCGGTATCTGCCGCCGATGTAGCGAAGCTCCCCGATGCCGGCCGTGAAGGGCTTCGGCCCCCTGTCCCGGCACTTCGCCGGCAGCCAGCTCTCGAAGAGGTGCGCGGGCTCGATCACATGGTCGTCGACGCTGATGATCCGCGGCAGTTCCCGTTCCACCGAGCCTCCTCCAGAGACCGAACTTGTCTGACGGAGCGTCAGATTTCAGGCTAGCCCCGCACCTCTGGACCGGCAAGGCGGCGGCCTCTACGCTCTCCGCTCGATCTGACTCTTCGTCAGCAGCGCTGCGCCAGGAGGAGCCGTGAACGACACCGCACACTCCCTGGGGGCCTCCCCCACCCTGTGGGAGCTGATCGAGCGCCGCGCCGCCCTCACCCCCGACCGCCCGGCCCTCCTCCAGGACGACCGGTCGCTCACGTTCGCGGAACTCAGACGGCGCTGCCAGAGCGTGGCGGCCGGGCTGCACACGGCACACGGCGTGGGTCCGGGGACGGTCGTCGCCTGGCAGCTCCCCACCCGCATCGAAACCGTCCTGCTGGCCGGCGCGCTCGCCAGGATCGGCGCCGTGCAGTCCCCCGTCATCCC
This sequence comes from Streptomyces sp. MUM 178J, assembly GCF_022414575.1. Classification (GTDB taxonomy): domain Bacteria; phylum Actinomycetota; class Actinomycetes; order Streptomycetales; family Streptomycetaceae; genus Streptomyces; species Streptomyces chengmaiensis. The sequence goes on from NZ_JADWYQ010000024.1 coordinate 3,028, forward strand.
TTTCTGCCGGGACCGGGAGACCGGCTACGCGCTCCGTGCGTCACAGGCGGAGCTGTTCGCCGTGCCGGGGGTCTGGCGCGGCTTCGACCACACGGAGATGGCCCGACGCCTCGGCGCGCCCCACGTCCTGGAAACCTACGACCGCCTCCCCCAGGGCGACCCGGCGACGCTTCCGCCGCCGCCCGCCGACGGCACGGCGGTGCGCTGGATCTACTGGACCTCCGGCACCACCTCCGACCCCAAGGGCGTACTGCACACCGACCGCTCGCTGATCGCCGGAGGCGCGTGCCTGGCCCATGCCCTGCGACTGCGCGACGACGACATCGGCTCGGTGGCCTTCCCCTTCGCGCATATCGGCGGAGCCGACTATCTGGTGATGCTGCTGCTGTACGGCATACCGGCGGTGCTCTTCGAGCAGTTCGCACTGCCGGGCGCACTGGAGGCCTACCGCTCCCACGGGGTGACCGTCGCCGGCGGCTCCACCGCCTTCTACTCGATGTTCCTGGCCGAGCAGCGCAGACGGCCCGGCGAGAAGCTCATCCCGACGCTGCGGCTGCTGGCGGGCGGCGGAGCGCCCAAGCCGCCGGAGCTGTACCACGCCGTCGTACGGGAGTTGGGCTGCGGACTCGTCCACGGCTACGGCATGACCGAAGTGCCGATGATCACCATGGGCGCCCCCGACGACACCGACGAGAATCTCGCCGCCACGGAGGGCCGGCCGCCGGAGGGGATGGAGATCCGGATCGCCGACGGCGAGGTGCGGCTGCGCGGGGAGGCGGTCTGCCGCGGCTATCTCGACCCGGAGCAGACCGCGGCCGCCTTTGACTCCGACGGGTTCTTCAGGACCGGCGACCTGGGCGCACTGACGCCCTCCGGCCATCTGAGGCTCACCGGGCGGCTGAAGGACATCATCATCCGCAAGGGGGAGAACATCTCGGCCCGCGAGATCGAGGAACTGCTGCACGGGCATCCCGCGGTCGGTGAGGCGGCGGTCATCGGACTGCCCGACGCCGACCGCGGCGAACGGGTGTGCGCGGTCGTCGAGCAGCCCGCGGACGCGCCGCCGCTGACCCTCGGCGAGGTGACGGCCTATCTGCGCGGCGCGGGCCTGTCCGTGCACAAGCTGCCGGAACAGCTTGAGCTGGTCGAGGCCCTGCCGCGCAACGACACCCTGCGCAAGGTGCTCAAGTACAAGCTGCGCGAGCGGTTCGGGACGCCGTAACCGAACCCGGGGCTCCGCCCCGGACCCCGCCGTCCGGGGTCTCGGCCCCCAAACCCCCGCTCCTCAAGCGCCGGAGAGGCTCGTTCGAGCCCGTCCGAGGGCGCCTCCCGGACAGAGTCCGGGGGAGCTTGAGGACACGGCCGAAGGCCGTACCGGGGCTCGGGGCGGAGACCCGGTTCAGGACGGGGCGTGGCCGGGCGGGGAGGGGAAAGGTCCGCCGGACAGCGCCTACGGCTCGGGCGTGACGTAGTACGCGGCGAACGCCTTCAGCAGCTCCTCCTCGTCGATCCTGCCGTCCTCGTCCGCGTCCAGCGTCCTGGCCGCCTCCGACGCGACACCCGGCTCGACGCCGAGCACCCGCAGGACCCGCTCCACGGACGCCGGGGTGAGGCCGGAGCCGTCGGCGTCGGCCACGGCGATCACGGCGTGCAGAAAGGGACGGGCGATCTCGGCGAACCGCTCCGGGTTGTCCCGCAGCCGCTTCACCGCGCCGGTCACGAACTCCTGGCGGCTGACCCGCTGGTCCCCGTCCACATCGGCGATTCCCGCCATGCCCTGCCAGAAGGCCTCAGCACCGCTGTAGAGGGCCTGGCCCCGCTCCGAGCGGGCCGTGACGGAGAACTCGCCGAGCAGCGCCGCCGCGGCCCCGCTGAAGTCCTCACGGTCGATATAGCCATTGCCGTCCTGGTCGAAGGCGGCGAAACGAGACGCGATCTTGCGCTCGTACTCTGCGCTGTCCATGCGGGGAGAGTACGGCTCCGAGAGGTGTCTCGTTCAAGTACTGCGCGGAATTCCCCCGTGAGCGCTGCCGGCCCTCAGGCCGACAGGGGCTGCGCCTCCTCGTCGGCAGCGGCGTCGGCGTCCGCGTACACCGCGAACAGCCGCCGTACGCCGAGAGCGGCGAGTACGCGGTTGACATGCGAGCCCTCCTCGGCGCCGCGCGCCGGGAGCACCAGTCGCAGCCGTCCGCGGCAGGAGCGCAGCAGCCGCCGCGAGGCGATCAGCACGCCCACGCCGCTGGAGTCGCAGAAGAACACCTCGGAGAGATCGAGCACCACATCCCGGCGGCCCGAGGCGACGGCATCGTGAACGTGCTGGCGGACGGCGGGCGAGGAGGCGATGTCCAGCTCCCCGCGGACGTGCAGCACGGTCCACCCGCCCTGCCGGGCCTCGTCCACTGTGAGCATCGTGCCTGGACCTCTCCTCATCCTGTACGGACGTCACGGACGTCATCCCGTACGGACGTCATCCCGTACGGACGTCATCCCGTACGGACGTCACGGACGCATCGACCGGAAGCCGCCCTTCCCTTCGCGGCTGCCCAGCCGCCCTCCCATGAAACACGCTGCCTCCGCCGCGTCCCCCACGGGGGCGCACTTGCCGAAAAGGGGCGTGCGCCGCGAGCTGTGCGCATTACATTCGAAGCGGCGACAGGCACCGGGAAACAGCACAGGGGAACAGAGCGCAGAGCTTGGGGGCCGTATGGCGAAGGACACACCGCCGCGCTGGGACCGCAGGATGCAGCAGCGGCTGGCGCGGGGCGAGGCCGCCGCGCTCGGCGAGCTCTACGACAGGTTCGCCTCGCTGGTGCACATGCTGGCCCACCGGGTGCTCGACGACGACGAGGCAGCTGACCAGGTGACCCGCGAAGTGTTCGGCTACATCTGGGAGAACCCGGACGCGTACGACCCCAAGCAGGGGTCCATGCGCTCATGGGTGGCGAAGCTCACCAACGGCCAGGCGGTGCACCGGCTGCGGCAGTCGGGTACGGCGGCGCTCACCGGCGGCGGAGGCGAGGGCACGGCCGAGGAACTGGAGCAGAAGGTGCGCAGGGCGACGGTCGCGGCCCGCGCGGACTACATCGTCACGTCGATGCCGAAGCCGCTGCGCGCCGCGCTGGAGCTGGCCTACCGCCAGCGCACGGACTACCGGCACGCCGCGCGGCTGCTCGGAGTGACCGAGGACGAGGCGCGCCGGCGGCTCCGGCTCGGCCTGCAACTGCTGTCGACCGCGCACACCCGCACCCTGGACGGCACCCCGCCGCCCGGCCACGGCCCTGCGCCCGGATACGGACGCTCCCGGTGACCGGGCCGCTCGACGGAGGCCGCGGAGGCGGCGGAGGCCACGGGGACGACGCCAGGGACGAGGCGCGCGGGGAGCCCCGCATCCCGGCCCCACGGGCTGCGGGGGACGATCTCACGCTGTCGGTGCCGCCGTTCCCGCTGGTGCTGGGCGCGTACGAGGACGAGGAGCCGGAGGAGGAGCCTGACGAAGCGGCGGGCGGGGACGTCGCGGGCGGGGACGCCATGGACGGGACAGCGGCCCTGTGCCTCGGCCCGGGCGCCGGGGACCGCCCCGCGGACATGACGCACAACGCCGATGACGCCGACGCCGCGCGCACGGCGGACCCGGCGGACACCGCCGACACCGCGCACCACACGACCGGCGGGACCGACACGACCGGCGGGACCGAGGCCGCCGGGCTGTCGCACAGCGTGCTCAAGTCGCTGCTCGGCGCATGGGCGCTTGCCGTGTGCTCCGCGGAGGAGACCGCGGCCGTCGAGGTCCACCTCGGCGAGTGCGCCGCGTGCGCGGACGAGGCGCTGCGGCTGCGCGACGCCGTGGGGCTGCTGCACATGGAGCGCGATCTGGACCTCGACCCGCTGCTGCGCTTCCGGGTGCTGGAGAACTGCCTGGGCCGCAGGCCCGCCCGTATCCCCGTGCCCGCGTGGGCCGCCCCGTACGACGCGGAGACGGCCAGGCTCGACGCCCTGCTGCGGGACTTCGGCGACTCGGAGTGGGATGCCGAGGTGCGGCTCAGGTGGTTCGAGGGCGACCGGCAGATGACCCGGTCCACCAGCGTGGCCCAGGTCCTCGGCCATCTGATGGCCGTCGACGGGCTGGTGGCGGGTGCGCTCGGGCTGGGCGACCCGCTCGGCACGACCGCGCCGCCGTCGCCCGAGGAGCGCACGGAGCAGTTCTGGAAGTCGGCCAAGCAGCCACTGGCCCCGGCAGTCCGCCAGCCGTGGCGCGGGCAGAGCCACACCCTGATCCGCACGGTGTCCTTCGCGGGCCGGGGCGTGTCCGAACTGTCCGTTTCATATGGTGACTTCTCGCTGGCGCTCAAGGACTCGCTGCTTGACCGTGCGTTCGAGTGCTGGATCCATGCGGGCGACATCGCGGACGCGGTGGACTATCCGTACGAGCCGCCCAGCGGCGTCCATCTGAACCTGATGATCGATCTGGCGGCACGGCTGCTGCCGCACGCGCTGGCCGCGCGGCGGCGAGCGGGGCTCGCCAGTCCGCCGCACTATCTGATGACGCCGGGCGCTCCCGGACGTTCACTGCATCTGGAGATCGAGGGCGCGGGCGGCGGCAGCTGGCACATCGCCCTGGACTCGCCAGCGGCAAACGCCTCCGCGGACCACGCGGTCGCGCAAGTGGCCCTTGAGGCGGCGGAGTTCTGCCGGCTGGCGGCGGGCCATATCTCCCCGGAGGAGGCGGCAGCGGGCCAGGACGGGGACCGGGAGGCGATCCGCGAAGTGCTTTTCGCCACGGCGTCGCTGAGCCGCCTCTGAGGCGAAGCCCGGGCCGGGAGATCAGGCCGGGAGATCAAGCCGGACCGCTGGCGGCGGGTGGATGCCCGGTTCCCGCAGGAGACCGTGCGCCAGCGCCCGCAGCCGCTCCAGCTTGGCGAGGACACGCGCCGGAGCTGCCCGTGACCGTCGAGGGGCCGCACATCCGGACGCCGGAGACCCAGGTGAACGCACGGCCCCACGAGGAGGCCGCCTTCGCTGCGGGACCCGACTCGCGGGCCCCCGCCGGGCACGCGGCTACGCGAACACGACCGTACGGCTGCCGTTCAGCAGAATCCGGTGCTCGGCGTGCCACTTCACCGCGCGCGCCAGCGCCTGGCACTCCACATCGCGCCCGACCGCCACGAGCTGCTCGGGGGTGACGTCATGGCTGACGCGCTCGACCTCCTGCTCGATGATCGGCCCCTCGTCGAGGTCGGCCGTCACATAGTGCGCGGTGGCGCCGATCAGCTTCACCCCGCGCACATGCGCCTGGTGGTATGGCTTCGCGCCCTTGAAGCTCGGCAGGAAGGAGTGGTGGATGTTGATGATCCGCCCGCTGAGCTGCTTGCACAGATCGTCCGAGAGGACCTGCATATAGCGGGCGAGCACCACCAGCTCGACCTTCTCCGCACGCACCAGCTCCAGCAGCTCCGCCTCGGCCTGCGGCTTGGTGTCCTTGGTGACCGGGATGTGGTGGAAGGGGATGCCGTACGAGGAGACCAGCTCGGCGAAGTCCGTGTGGTTGGAGACCACGGCCGCGATCTCGACGGGCAGCGCGCCCGTCCGAGAGCGGAACAGCAGGTCGTTCAGGCAGTGCCCGAACTTGCTGACCATGAGGATGATCCGCATTCGCTCCTCGGCGAGATGGATCTCCCAGTCCATCTCGAAGGAGTCCCCCACGGCGGCGAAGCTGGCCCGCAGCTTCTCCACGGACACCGGGGCCTCGGCCGAGAAGTGGACCCGCATGAAGAACAGACCCGTGTCCCGGTCTCCGAACTGCTGGCTGTCCTCGATGTTGCAGCCGGTGATGAAGAGGTAGCTGGAGACGGCGTGCACGATGCCCTGCTTGTCCGGGCACGAGAGCGTCAGGACGTACTGGTCGGTCATTCTTGTAGCCTGCCACATCCGCGGGCCACGGCCGTAGCTCGTCCACCCCTCGAACCGCGCCCGGGCCGCGCCGGGACCTCGCCTCGTAGGCGGATGATCAGGCGGACCGGGTACAGCGGACCGGACGCTCAGGCGGACCGGGTGAGTATCCGCAGGACCTCGAGCGAGCGCGGCGGCGCGTCCGGGTCCTCGCCGTCGTTCGAGGCCAGCCGCACATGGGCGTCACGGGCCGCCCGCACCGCCTCCGGCCAGCCGTGGTGCTCCAGATAGTCCGACACGGGGGCGTCCGCGCCGACCTGGTGCATGATCCGCAGCACCCGCAGCACCGCCACATCGACGAGCGCAGCCTCGGCCGAGTCCCTGAATATCGTCCCGACGTACTTCTCCGCGGACCAGTTGTCCAGCCAGGTGTCCTCGACCAGCCGGTAGACGGCGTCGGTCACATCCCCGTACCCCTCGTGGCCGGCCAGCCAGCACTCCTGGTGGAAAACGGGGTCGGAAAGCATATGCAGCGCCGAGCGCACATTGCAGCGCCAGCGCCACCATGGCATGTCATTGAGCGGCATGCCGCCCATGGTGGAGGAGTGACGGCCGCGGCGGGAAGGGCTGACGGAACCTGACTGCACGCAGTCGATCGTACGTTCCCCCTGTCGCGCGGCCCTGCGTCCCCCTGTAATTCACCTTCCGGTCACCCTTCGTTGTGGAGCGCTCACTCCGGCGTTCCCCGTGAGGAGGAAATGTGCATGGCCATGACCGGTTGGCGTCGCTCGTTCACCTCTCACCGCACCTCAGTCCGCGTCCCCACCTCAGTCCGCGTCCGCACAGCGGCGGCCCTGACGGCCGGCGCAGCACTCATAGCCGGCTGCGGCGTGCTCCCCGGCGGCTCGGGGGGCTCCAGGGAGCCCGTCAAAGTAATGACCTTCGCTCCGGAGAAGACCAGATCGACCAATCTGCCCGGAATGCCGGCCCTGGCGCAGACATACGCCCGGTGGGTCGCGGCCAAGGGCGGCATCGACGGCCACGAGCTGCAGGTCATCACCTGCAACGAGCAGAACACCCCCGCCGGAGCGGCCGCCTGCGCGCGGCGCGCGGTCAAGGAGGAGGTGGTCGCCGTCGTCGGCTCGTACAGCCAGCACGGCGATGCGTTTATGGCCCCCCTTGAGGCGGCCGGCATCCCCTTCATCGGCGGCTACGGGATCTCCGAGGAGGAGTTCACCAGCTATCTCTCCTACCCCGTCAACGGCGGCCAGGCCGCGCTGATGGCGGGCAGCGGCCGGCAGCTCGCCGGAGCCTGCGACAAGGTCGCACTGGTCCGGCCCAACTCGCTCGCGGGCGACGAACTGCCCCTGCTGCTCAACGCCGCCCTCAAGGAGCGCGGCCGCGACGAGGCCACGGACATCCTCGCCCCCGACGACGCCACCGCGTACGCGGAGCACGCGGAGAAGGCGCGCAAGGCGGCCGCCGAGGCGACGTTCGAGGAACTGGAGAAGGGCGAGAAGCCCGGGTGCGTGGCGGCGGCGCTCGGCGACCGCACCGAGACCTTCCTCGACTCCTTCCGGCGGCTCTCCGACGACGGCCGGCAGGTCCGGATCTCCTCCGTCATGGGCAGCGTCAACCAGCTCCTGATCAACAGCACCGGTGGACGGAAGGGGCCCTTCGAGGGGGCGTACGTCACCGGCTGGTACCCGGAGGCGAACGACGCGCGCTGGCAGCCGATGCGGGACGTGATCAACGAATACGCCTTTGGCGACAACCGGATCGACCCGGCCGACGCGGGCGTCCAGACCACATGGATCGCCTACACCGTGCTGCGCAAGGCGATCGAGTCCCTCAACCGGAACGAGATCACCGCGTCGGCCCTCTCCCGCGCCCTGGACGACGGCGTCCGGGTCACGACGGGCGGGCTCACCCCGCCGCTGCGCTGGGAGTACGAGGACATGCTCGGCGCGCCGGGGTATCCGCGGATCGTCAACACGAGCGTGAGCTTCCAGATGGTCCGCGGCGGCCGGCTGACGGCCCAGCAGGGCGACTTCGCCGACGTCGCCGACACCTTGCTCAACGCGGCCTCGTCCGCGTAACCCGCTTCCTTCCGGGCCTCCGCCCGGCCCCTCCTCGGGGGCGCGGGCGTGGGGCGACGCTTGTGCCGGTTCGACAGGGAGTTGCCGGTCCAGAGTGCCGGAATCCGGGACGCAACCTCAGCTGCGGAAAGGGCCGACGCGACGCGGTCGGCACCGCGGTGCGGGGCGCCGGCCTCGCCTCATGGGGTACCCACCGGACACCCCAAGGGCCCGCCGTCCGTCAGAGTTGGTCGCTGCGGCGCTCCGTCAGGTCGTACTTCTTGGCGATCACGTTCCACAACCCCGACGCTTCCTGCTTCGCCTTGGTCGCATCGCCGCTCGCCTTGTTCCCTCTCGCCAGTTCCTTGGTGCCGCGAGCCTGGCCGTCCTTGCAGCCCTTCTTGCCCTTCGTCTGGTCGGCCCAGGCCGCATAGTGGTCGTCCGCCGTGGCGGAAGCCTGCCAGGCCTCCGTGAGGGAGGCGGTGAGCTTGGCATGGTCGGGGAGTTGGTCGACGGTCAGCCCCTGCAGCCGGGTCACCATGCCCCGCCGCTGATTGGCGGCGGCGCGCAGATCCGCCGCGGCCTGGTCCAGGTTCTGGCACTGCTTGATGTTCTCGACCGAACGGATCACGCTGTCGCGGCTGTTGTTGCTGTCCGCGAGGAGCTTGTCCAATGCCTTGGCCTGCGGCTCGGCGGGGTCTGCGGGAGCGGACGGCGACTGGGAGGCCGGGCTGGGGGCCGCCGATCCGGCTGCGACGTTCTGGCCCGCGCCCGCGTTCTCGGGGTCGTCGTCTCCGCCGAAGACCACGGCGCTGACACCGAGCCCGAGTACCGCGCATCCAACGACGACCGCGGCGATCAGCGGCACCCGCGAGGATCTGCGGCGGCTGGTGTCCGGCTCGGGCGTCTGGGGCTCGTACGGCGCGTAGCCGTTCTGCGGAGTCTGCAGCGGAGGCTGGTGCCCGGCCGTCGGCTGGTGCTGCGGCTGGTCCGCGAACCGGGGCAACTGCTGTGTGGCGTCCGCCACATGAGGCGCGCCGCCTCCGCTCTCGCGGAAGAGATTGTCGAACTCGGCCGGTGGCTGCCGGTCGCCGGGCGCGCCGGGCCTGATGCCGTAGGGGGCGCCTCTGGGCACGGGCGGGATCTGCGCGGTCGGGGCCGCGGCGCTTCCCTGCGCGACCGGGGGCAGATACTGCGTGGCCTGCGCATCGGGTCCTTGCGGGAGGGGGCGGGTGCCCAGGAACTGCGTCGACTCCGCCGGAGCCTCCGGCGGCAGCGCACCGGAGGCGGACTGCCCGCCGGGCGTGCCAGGCGCGCCGGGCGTGGACGCGACCGGCGGAATGTACTGCGTCGCGTCGGCGGCGCCCGCAGCGGACTGCCCCTGAGGAAGAGGCGCCTGCGGTGTCACGGGCGCCTGCGGAGGAAGCGGTCGGCTGACCGGGGCCCCCGCGTGTCCGTGCTGGCCGGCGTGCGCTCCATGACCAACCTGGCCCAGGTGCCCCGACTGGTCGGCATGGGCCGACTGCCCCGGCTGCCCTGCCTGTCCATGCCAGCCCATATGTCCGGGCTGGCCCGCGTACCCCGACTGCCCCGCGTGGCCGGGCTGGCCCACGTACCCAAGTTGGCCCACATCAGCTTGCTGACCCGGTTGCCCTTGCTGCCCCGGCTGCCCCGGTTGCCCGGGGTGTCCCGGGTGTCCCGGGTGCTCCGGCTGGCCCGGGTGCCCTTGCTGCCCCGGGTGCTCCGCGTACCCCGGCCCGCCCGCAGACGCCGACTGCCCCGCCTGACCGGCGGCGCCCGGCTGGCCCGGATGCTGCTCGGACTGCGGCTGCTGAACCTGCCCCTGGGACTGAGCCTGGGCATCGGCATGAGCCTGCGGCCCCCAGGGCTGCCCCCACGGCTGGCCGCCCGCCGGAGTCCCCTGTGCGTCGCCGCCGGGTATCCAGGGCTCGCTGCCGTCTGCGGGCAGCACGACGCCCTCGTGCGCGGGCCGGTCAGCAGGGAGTTGCCGGCCGTCACCCTGTCCGCTTTGCGTCACCGGGGACTCCTACATCTGGTGCATCTGGGGTGTGGACCTACGGAACCGTCGGCTCACGCTACCGGCTCCCCACGGCGCTCCGCACACACGTGTGGCACCCGTTACAGCGTCTCCGGCGCGGTCGGCCGCGTCCGGCGCCGGGCTCCCGGCCGCGGCTCCCGGACTACGCCACGGTAGGCACACGGAATCACCACATCGGCCCGCGCGGCAACGCAACGCAGCCCGCGCCGGAGGGTCGCACCAGACGGTCACGCCGCCCGGTCACAGCGCCCGGTCACAGAGCCCGGATACCGCCCGGTCACGCCGCCCGGTCACAGCGCCCGGATACCGCCCGGTCACACCGCCCGGTCACAGCGCCCGGATACCGCCCGGTCACACCGCGCCCGTCACACCGGCTGCAGCCCCACCCTCGCGGTGAACTCCCGCACCGCCGGCTCGGCCGCGTACGGCTCCAAGCGCAGCTGCAGGTCATCCAGATACTCCGCGCCCCGGCTGGACCGCAGCGACCCCATCAGCTCGACGGCCCGCGCCCCCGACGCGCACGCCAGCTCCACCTCGCGCTGCTGGACCTGCGCCGAGGCGAGCAGGACATAGCCGATGGCCCGCCGCCTGGCCCGCGACTCCGGGTGGCCTTCGAGGGCGTCCGCCGCATGGCGCGCGGCAGGCCCGGGCTGCCCCAGGTCGCGATAGCAGTGGGCCAGTTCGTCCGCGAGATACGCCTCGTCGAAGTGGGCGATCCACGCGGGGTCGTCCCCGGACGCGCCGTCGGCCCGCCCCAGCACCTCGACCGCCCGCCCCGCCGCCTTCAGGCAGGTGCGGGAGTCGCCGAGCAGCGCGTGCCCGCGCGCCTCCGCCGCCAGGAACATCGCCTCCGCCCTCGGCGTGACCTGCCCCCGCGTCCCTTCCTGGGCGGCGCGCGCGAGCTGCGCGATCTCTCGCGGATTGCCGAGCTGCGCCGCGAGGTGACTCATCGAGGCGGCCAGCACATAGCCGCCGTAGCCGCGGTCGCCCGCCGCCTGCGCCAGTCTCAGCGCCTGGATGTAGTACCGCTGGGCGAGGCCGGGCTGACCGGTGTCGACGGCCATATAGCCGGCCAGTTCGGTCAGCCGCGCGACCGCCGCGAACAGTTCGCGTCCGACCGATTCCCGGTACGACCCGGAGAGCAGCCCGGAGATCACGCTGTTGAGGTAGTGCACGACCACGGGCCGCACATGGCCGCTGCCGAACCGGTGGTCGAGTTCGGTGAGCGCGCCGGTCGTCGCCCGTACCGCCGCGACGTCGGACATCCCGACATGTGCGCCCGCGTTCCGCGCCACCTGCGGGTCCGCGCCGGTGATCAGCCAGTCCCGGCTGGGCTCCACGAGCGCGGAGGCCGCGACCGCGGAGCCCGACAGGAAGTCGCGGCGGCCCACGTCGCTGCGCCACAGCTCGCAGACCTGCTCGATCGCGCCGAGCACGGTCGGCGAGAACTGCAGCCCCACGCCGGAGGCGAGGTTCTTTCCGTTCGCCATCCCGATCTCGTCGATCGTGACCGTGCGGCCCAGCTTTCGGCCCAGCGCCTCGGCGATGATGCCCGGCGCCCGTCCGCGCGGCTGCTGGCCGCGCAGCCAGCGGGCCACCGACGTCTTGTCGTACCGGAGATCCAACCCCCGTTCCGCGCCGACCATGTTGACGCGACGGGCCAGCCCTGCGTTGGAACACCCGGCTTCCTGGATGAGCGCCTGCAATCGCTCGTTCGGTTGTCGGGCGACGAGAGGCCTGGCTGCCATTGACTACCCCCTGAGGCCGGCTGATCGGTCCACCACAGTGATCAGTGCCCGGCTGATATACGGAGAATGCAGAATGGTTCGGTCTTTGTCGCTTTTTGCCGGTAGGCGCGTCTCCCGCAGTTGGCTACCCGCCCCCCGCAGCGCAACAGCATGCGCGCCCCTGCCCGTGCACCCATGCGCCCCGTATGCAGGATCGATGCTCCACCACCCGCGCCGTGACGCCCGTAACCCAAGGTGAAGGGGGGAGTTGAGTGTGTCGTGGAAGAGACCATCGGAGTCAGCGCAGTCAGCTCAGTCAGCGCCGTCAGCAGAGTCAGCGGAGTCTCCGGAGGCGGCGCCGAAACCGCGCGGATCCCCCAGCAGCGGGGCGAGCAGCTGCTGGACAGCGCCGTGCGGTACGCGGAGGAGCGGCACTGGGACGTGTTCCCCGGCACCTGGCTGGAGCCGGTGGACGGCAGGGAAGTCTGCTCGTGCGGCGAGGCGGCCTGCCCGGCGCCGGGCGCGCACCCGGCCAGGCCCGACTGGGCGCACCAGGCGACAGGCAGCGCTGTGGCGGCGCGCAGGCTGTGGTCCAAGCACCCAAGGGCCTCCATCCTGCTGCCCACCGGTCGTACGTTCGACGCGCTCGACGTCTCGGAGTCCGCCGGCTTTCTGGCACTGGCCCGGCTCGAGCGGATGGACCTTCCGCTCGGCCCGGTGACCTGCACCCCGGACCGGCGGATGCTGTTCTTCGTCCTTCCCGGCGGCGCGGCCAAGGTCCCCGACCTGGTCCGCGGACTCGGCTGGACGCCCAGTGCGATCGATCTCGCCCCGCGCGGCGAGGGCCACTATATGGCGGCTCCGCCGACCCGCGTCGGCGGCCGTGGCGCGGTGCAGTGGGCGCGCCGCCCGACGTCCGCCAACCGCTGGCTGCCGGACGCGGAGGAGTTGATCAGCCCGCTGGCGTACGCGTGCGGGCGGGAGGCGGCCACGGCGAGGACGGCGCGCAGGCCGGGGCCCACCGGGGGCTGAGCCCTGCACCCCCTCTGCGGCGTTGCTTAGGGTGGTCCCCGTACGTACGGGGACATCGAAAGGCGGGCCGCCATGCCGGACCAGGCAGCGCACCAGGCCACGGAAGCACTTTCCACATCTGAGGTATCTGAAGTATCTGCGGTGGGCGGAGCGTCACAGGCGCCGCCCGCCGTTCTCGTCCAGGACCTGTGGAAGAGGTTCGGCGATCAGGTCGCGGTCTCGGGTGTCGATCTGACGCTGCCCGCGGGACGGTTCATCGGTCTGGTCGGTCCGAACGGCGCGGGAAAGACCACCACGCTGTCGATGGTGACCGGGCTGCTCCGCCCCGACAAGGGCCGTGTCGAGGTGGCCGGACACGACGTCTGGCGCGACCCGGTCGAGGCCAAGTCCCGTATCGGCGTGCTGCCGGAGGGTCTCCGTCTCTTCGAGCGGCTGTCCGGGCGTGAGCTGCTGGCGTACAACGGGCGGCTGCGCGGGCTGCCCGGCGGCGAGGTCGACAAGCGGGCGGCCCAGTTGCTGGACGTGCTCGACCTCGCGGGGGCGCAGCACAAGCTGGTCGTCGACTACTCGACCGGCATGCGCAAGAAGATCGGCCTGGCGGCCGCGCTGCTGCACAACCCGGAAGTGCTGTTCCTGGACGAGCCGTTCGAGGGCGTCGACCCGGTGTCGGCGCAGACGATCCGCGGAGTGCTGGAGCGCTACACCGCATCGGGCGCGACCGTCGTCTTCTCCAGCCATGTGATGGAGCTGGTGGAGTCGCTGTGCGACTGGGTGGCCGTGATGGCGGCGGGCCGCATCCGTGCCCAGGGGCCGCTGGCCGAGGTGCGCGGGGACGCCCCGTCGCTGCAGCAGGCGTTCCTGGAACTCGTCGGCGCGAACGGCCGGGACGCGGGGCAGTCGCTGGACTGGCTGGGCGGCGGCGCGCGATGACGATCCCGGTGACCACCCCCGTGAACGCCCCGGTGAGCCCCCGCTCGCCGTCTCTCACGACTGTCTTCATACGGCTCAAGCTGTCGCTGCTGGCCAACGGCCTGCGCCAGTCCTCGGGCCGTACGGCGGTCTTCATCACATCGCTCGTGCTGACGGTGCTGTTCGCGGCGGGCCTGATGCTCGGCCTGCTCGTGCTGCGCGGCCACGGCCACGCCTTGTCCCTGGTCGTCCTGCTGATCGGGCTGCTTGCGCTGGGCTGGGCGACCATGCCGCTGTTCTTCCCGAGCGGGGACGAGACGCTGGACCCGACGCGTCTGGTGATGCTGCCGCTGCGGCCGCGGCCGCTGGTCCGGGCGCTGCTGGTCACCTCGCTGGTGGGCATCGGCCCGCTGTTCACGCTGTGCCTGGCGGTCGGCTGCGCAGTGGCCCTGGCGCACGGGGCGGCCGGGGTGCTCGTCTCCGTCGTGGCCGTACCGCTGACGCTGCTGGTGTGCGTGGCGCTGGCCCGGGCCGTCGCGGCGGGCAACATCCGGCTGCTCACCTCGCGCAAGGGCCGCGATCTCGCGGTGCTGAGCGGTCTGGTGATCGCGGTGGGCATCCAGTTGGTCAACTTCGGCACCCAGCGGCTGACCGAGGCGGGCGGGCTCGCGGCGCTCGACCCGGCGGCGCAGATCGTGCAGTGGCTGCCCCCGGCCTCCGCGCTCGCCGCGGTGGACGCGGCGAGCAAGGGCGCGTACGCCACGGCGGCCGTGCAACTGGCGCTTTCCGGGGCCGCGCTGGCCGGCTGCCTGTGGCTGTGGCAGGGCAGTCTGACGAAGCTGATGACCTCCCCGGACGGCTCCACTCTCGCGGCGGCCGCGGAGCCCACGCGCAAGGACCCCGCCGCCGGACGCGGCGGCCGCCTCCACGCGTTGCTGCCCGACGGGCGTACGGGCACGGTGATGCAGCGGAGCCTGCGCTATGTGTGGCGCGACCCCAAGACGAAGGCGGCGTGGACGACGTCGCTGGCGATCGGTCTGATCGTGCCGCTGTTCAACGCCCTGCAGGGCACGGGATCCGTCTATCTGGCGTGCTTCGCGGCGGGGATGCTCGGCGTCCAGATGTACAACCAGTTCGGTCAGGACACCTCAGCGTTCTGGATGGTGGCGCTGACGATCTCATCCCCCCGGGACGCGTACGAGGAACTGCGCGCGCGTGCCCTGGCATTGCTGCTGGTCACCCTCCCGTACACGGTCTTCGTGGTGGTCCTCACCGCCGCCCTGCTGGGCGACTGGGCCGTGCTGCCCGAGGTCCTGGGCCTCTCCCTGGCCCTGCTGGGCGCGATGCTGGCGACGGGCGCGGTGGCCTCGGCCCGCTTCCCGTACTCCATCCCCCAGGACAGCGCGTACAAGAACGTCGCCCCGGGCCAGGGGGCCATCGCCTGGATGTCCATCCTCGGCGGCATGGTCGCCGGCATGCTGCTGTGCGCCCCGCTGATCGCCGCCGCCATCTGGCTCCACGCGACCGGCGCGGAAGGAGCCCGCTGGCTCCTCCTCCCCGCGGGCGCGGCATACGGCGCTCTCATCGGCTGGGCGGGCCTGCGGCTGGCGGCCCCGCAGACGGCAAAGCGCCTTCCGGAGATCCTGACGGCGGTCAGCAAGGTGTGACGGCGGGCGGAGTTGGTCGGGGCCTTGCCGTTCAGGCACCCGACCAACTCGGCCGCTCCCCGCACCGCCGGTTCCTGCCTTGCCGGTCAGCCACTTGAACAGACCGGTTCTGCCGCTGACGCTGGCGCGCAGTCGCAACAAGGACGATCAGCGCCGGGATCAGACCAGCAGCGGCCTGACCGAGAACGCCATGCTCGACAGCGATCCGCAAGCGCTCAAGGCTGCCGCCCGTTGCGAGTTGGACACCGAGAAAGGCCACGGGCAGCGCAGCGACTGCCAGGGCCACCCATGCGGCGCGGCGCGCGGTCGCTACTGTGGCGCTCGCTGCGGTGCCGCTTCGCGGCGCGGGAGGTGAAGTCGTAGAACCACAGCTCGGCCGCGGCAACGCCGACCTGCTTGGCCTGGGCAGCGGCAGGCCCGCGTGGTCAGCCGCTGCTCGCTCGAACGTGGGTTTCCTGCGGGGTGGTGGTCTTCGGGTAGTGCGGGCGGAGGGCGGCCGCACTGATGCGGTCGAGCATCCGGTCCGGCAGTACCCGCGATAGTCGGGTGAGTACGGCCGCGTCGCGACCGACGGTGTAGCGCGTGCGTGGCTTCCTGGCGGTCACGGCCTTGGCGATCACCCGGGCGGCATCGTCGGCGGTCTTTCCGCTCGCGGTGCCCGCGGCGGTCAGCGCGATGACCGCCTGGACCAGCGGCCCGTAGCGATCCCGCTGTTCCGGTGACATGGCCTCGGCCAGCCGGCTCGTGGTGGCGATGCCCCGGTCGCCCATCTCGGTGCGGACCCCGCCGGGCTCGACGACCACCACCCGCACGCCCAGCGGCGTCACTTCCCGGCGCAGCGCGTCGCTGACCGCCTCCAGGGCGAACTTCGTGCCCGCGTAGGGTCCGAAGGTGGCCATGGCGACCTTCCCGCCGACCGAGCTGATGTTGACCACCCGGCCACAGTGGCGCAGCAGGGCGGGCAGCAGTGCCTGGGTGACGGCGACGTGGCCGAACAGGTTGACCTCGTACAGCCGGCGCCACTCGTCCAGCGGCAGGGCCTCGACCGGGGCGTTGACGGAGATGGCGGCGTTGTTCACCAGCGCCCGCAACGCACCTGTCTGCGAGCCGACGCGGGCGGCCAGCTCGGCGATGTGGTCGGGCCGGGTGATGTCGAGGATGACCGGCTCGATGCCCGGGGCGCGGAGCGCGTCGGCATCCTGGTCGCGGCGGACGCCGGCGAGGACGTGGAATCCCCGGCGGGCCAGCTCGCGGGCGGACGCCGCGCCGATCCCGGTCGAGGCTCCGGTCACGACGACGCAGCCGCGGTTTTCCAGTGCAGTTTCAGATGACGTTGTCACCTTAACAAGAGTGGACCACTCAGATGACAGTGTCAACTGTATAGTGATCGGCATGGTCAGCCGAGTGGAATCCGCCGCCGCAACGCGACGCGCCCTGCTGGACGCGGCCGCCGACCTGCTGGACAGCGGCGGGCCGGGCGCGGTGACGTTGCGCGAGGTCGGGGCGCGCGCGGGGGTCACCCGCGGGGCGCCGTACCGGCACTTCCCCGACAAGGACAGCCTGCTGACCGCCGTAGCAGCCGAAGCCCTGGACCGGCTCGCGGATCAGGCACAGGACGTGCGCACCGATCCGCAGGCGCCCCCGGCCGACAAGCTGCGCCGCGCCCTGTCCGCGCTGATGACGATCGGCCGCCGTCAGCCGCACCTGTACCGGCTGATGTTCACCTCCCCGGCCGGCGACCCGGCCGCGATCCACGCGGCGACGCAGGCGGGCGACCGCGCCCAGGACGAGTTCCTCGCCATCGTCGGCGATCTGGTCGGCGCCCAGCACACCAGTCGATACGCAGCGCTGCTGTTGACCAGTGTGCACGGGATCACGGATATGGAGGTCAGCGGGCACCTGTCCGCGGACAAGTGGCACATCACGGCCGAGGAACTCGTCTCGACCCTGGTCTCCATGATCGACCGGCAGACCCGCAGCGGGTAGCCGTGCGGGAGCGGCAACGCACCGCCCTCCCGCCACCGCGACCCGCATGCACTGCCACTGAGGCGACCTTCCGGCCGGGCGCTGACGGAAGGGCCCCGGGCCGCCATTTCCGATCTTGCTCAGCGAGGAGCGGGTACGCAGACTCGCGGCGTACTACGAGTGCGGAAACGCCCAGTTGATCGACGACCGCCCCCGCCGCGCTGCACGCCCTCATAGCCGCTGCCAAGGAGTGCGGTCACAGAGCAGTCGGCGGGTGAGTCACCGCATGTGCCCTGGATCAATCCGACAAGGTCGCGTGGGAGCGATGATTCCGTAGTGGCGCGGCGGTCTCCATTGCCGTGAACCCCGGACGAGACAACGAGGAGCGGTTCCCATGCGCATCGTGATCAGCGAGTTCATCAGCCTCGACGGCGTCGTGCAGGCACCGGGTGGGCCGGAGGAGGACACCGAGGGCGGCTTCGCCCACGGCGGTTGGACGCAGCCGTACTTTGACCCCGAGGTGGTGGGCGGGGCCTTCGACGAGGCGCTGGGGAAGGCGGAGGCGCTGCTGTTCGGGCGGCGTACGTGGCAGACGATGGCCGGGGCGTGGCCGGAGCGGGCCGGTGATCCGTTCGCGGACCGGATGAACGCCGTCCGGAAGTACGTCGTGTCCCGGACGCTGGGCGAGTCGGATCTGACGTGGAACAACACGCAGCTCATCCCGGGCGACAAGGCCGTCGCTCAGATCCGGGAGCTGCGCACGGCCGGCGACGGCGATCTGCTGGTCATGGGAAGCGCGTCGCTCGCGCGCACCCTGCTGGGCGAGGGCCTGGTCGACGAGCTGAAGCTCATGGTCATGCCGGTGATCCTCGGCGGCGGAAAGACGATCTTCCCCGACGACGGCACGAAGCTCCCGCTGGAGCTGGTCTCCACGGTCACCAGCAGCGCCGGCGTCCAGGTGTGCACCTACCGCCGGGCGGCAGACGGGGCCTGACGCCCGGACGAGGTACCGTGCACCCCAATGTGCACGTCCTACGGGGGGCGAGCAGAGCGCGTAGCACGGGTGCATTGGAAGCGGTGTGAACAGACGAGGCGAGAACCCGTCGGGCCGGGGCGGAGGGCAGCTCTTCGATCTGCTGTCCCGCACCCACAGGACCCTGATCCTCGGTGTGCTGGCCTCCGTGGGCGGAATCGGGGGCTTCATCACCGCCGTCACACAAGGTGCTGGGATCGTCGAGATTCTGGGCGCGCTCGCGGTCGGCGTGATGGGGCTGCTGCTGGCCACCGGCTACATCGTGGGGTACGCGAGGCGGAATCCCGGCAGGGAACCGCGTCGTTCCCGATGACACGACCCCGATGACAGGTCCCCGTGCCCGACCGTGCCCCACCCGCACCCGACCGGAGCGGGCACGGGATGTCGGGTCCGACAGGGCCGGTCCTTCCTAGCGTGGTCGGCGTAAAGGAAGGAGACCGGGATGCTGGAGCGGCTCAACGAGGCCATGCAGCACGTTGAGGAGCACCTCGACGGGCAGATCGACGCGGCCGAGCTTGCGCGGATCGCGGTGACGTCGGAGTACCACTTCCGGCGGCTGTTCTCCGCCCTCGCCGGGATGCCGCTGTCGGAGTACGTCCGGCGTCGGCGGCTGACCGTGGCGGGGGCGGAGGTGCTCGCCGGGGAGCGGACGCTCCTGGACGTGGCCGTGCGGTACGGGTACGGCTCCGGGGAGGCGTTCGCTCGGGCGTTCCGGGCGGTGCACGGCGTCGGCCCCAGGGAGGCCCGGCGGACCGGCGCAGCGCTGCGGTCCCAGCAGCGGTTGTCCTTCCGACTCGTCGTCGAAGGGAGCAGCAGCATGCGATACCGGATCGTGGAGCGGGAGGAGTTCCGCGTGGTCGGGAAGAGGGCCCGTGTCCCGCTTGTGCACGAGGGTTTGAACCCGGCGATCGTGGAGTTCGTCCGGGGAATCGACCAGGAGACGATCCAGCAGATCACAGCCCTGTCGGACCAGGAGCCGGCGGGCGTTCTCCAGGTGAGCGACAAAGTGGACTATAGCCGCGCGGAGGGCACCGAACTGGACTACTACCACGGGGTGGTGACCTATACCGACCCGCCCGAGGACCTCGACGCGCTTGCCGTCCCGGCGGGCACATGGGCCGTGTTCCAGGACTCGGGGCCGTTCCCGCAGTCGCTGCAGCACCTGTGGCGGGACGTGTTCACGCAGTGGTTCCCCTCGAACCCGTACGAGAGCCGTCCGGGCCCCGAGATGCTGCGTGTCGTCCCCTCCCAGGACTGGGACCGGGCGGACGCGGAACTCTGGATCCCGGTGACGCGGACCGTCCCGGCCTGACCGCCGACCGCGGGTGCGGACCGGGCCGGGAGCCCGGTCTCCTCCCCGCACTCCCGTACGGCCGTCTCCCAGGGCCGCTCGCCTGCCTTCGTGGTTCCGCCGGGCCATTGCCACGGGTGGACGGAGGAGTAGACCGCTCGAAGGTGCACGGGGCGGTCGTGCTCGTTGGTGAAGAACACGGCACCACAGTTCGGCGCGGGGCAGGAACGGATGAAAACGAACCCGGTCCCGCAGCCCGAGTTCGATGGCCCGCTGTTCCAAATGTCCCCGGAGGATGCCGTTGCCGATCACGGTCAGGTGGTGCGGCTGATCGGTTAGCGCGAGGGCGTCGACTGCGGTGATCGTGGATTTGTTGTCGTCCAGACGACCGGCGTGTACGAGGGACAGCGGTCCGGTTCTGGGAGGCGGTTGATCGCGTACGCGGGCATCGCTCAGACGGATACCCCACGGGATGACGGTGAGCCGATCGGTGAATCGGCGTCCGGTGAGACGGTCGATGCGGACGGCGAGGGCGGCGGTCGGGGCGACGATCGCGGTGCTTGCGGCGGCGACTTCGCGCAGGGTTTCGCGTTCCCGCCCGTTGCGCTCGGCCGCCATCACCTCGGGGCCGTGGGCGATAGAGATGATCGGGATGCTGCCGGCGGTTCGGGTGAAGGCCAGGCTGAGAGCGAAACCGAGGTACTGGGCGTGGATGGCATAGGGCCGGGTCTTCTCGATGTGCGTCCCGACCTCACGCGTCAGTTCATCGACGTAGGGGTCGAAGTCCGGGCCTTGGGGTCGTTTGGCCGTGGAGAGGGGGGTCATCTGATCAAACGCGGCACTCCATGCCTGATCGACCGGTTCTCTGCCTAGGAAGGTCGTGTGGGTCTCGGGCATCGCGCGGTAGAGGTCGCTGGCAAGGATCATGCTCCCGGACGAGGGCTCGGAGGTGCGGTTGATGCCGGTCAAGAGTTTCAGGGGCTTGGTGGTCATGCGGGTACCTTGCTCCTGGGTGACCGTTGGGTGGGGATCGGTGATCGGGCTATCTGGGCCAGCTCGACTCGTGATTCGTCGGTGGCGATGTGCGCCTCGCGCTGGCGGGGTGGAGCCCACCACGACGCGAGATGCGGGGTCAGGACCGCCTCGATCTCCTGGTCCGGGTGCAGGTAGCCGTTGCTGCCTTGTCGTGCCGTCCATACTCGGACTGCCGATCGGGGGTAGGCGGGATTGATCCCTATCTCCCCCTTGGGAATGACTCCGTTGAACGGGGTGGGGATTCCTTCGCTGTTCCAGTAGTCCCATGCCTCAAGGGCTTTGGCCTTCTCGAAGCAGTGGTAGAGCTGCTGGTAGCGGGACAGGTAACGGATCTCGCGGAAGATCATCTGGCCGATCAGTCCGGGCGCGGCTTTCTGGATCGTGCTGAGATCCACGCCCTGAAAGGTGAGGGACGCGGCGTCCTGGGACGGGTGCAGCGTGGTCCGGGCGAACAGGTGGGACAGTCGTCGTCGCACGTACTCGGCGGCTCCTGGGGCGAGAGCCGGCTCGATGCCTTCGATGAGCTGGACGAGCCGGTGGCGGCGCGGGTTGAAGCGGGCCAGGTCGAACAACTGGTCCATGTCGTCCACGGCGGCGTGGGCAAGTCGTTTGTAGAGCCAGTTGTTCAGCTCTCCCGCCTGGGCGTGGCTCTTGGTCTCCGGGGTGGTGGAGTGGAGCATCAGGTACTCGGACAGCACCTCGAAGTAGAGGTAGCCGAGGAACGGCACGCGGGGCACGGCGTCGGATAACTGGTCGATGAACTCTGGTGCCGTGGTGGCCCGGCCGGCGGCGTTTTGCAGGGCGACGTCGAGGAACGGCGCGGCGACGCGCAGCCCGGCCAGCACGGCGCGGTCGAGCTGGTCGTTCTCGGCCGGGGTGAGGAAGCTCTGGTAGCGCAGGTAGGTACGCAGATGGATGGGACCGAGGTGCAGGTAGTCGACGCCCTTGGGCCGGATGGGGGTATCCGGGGTGACCTCGAAGATCATGGGCGTGGTGGATGGCTTCGTCCGCATCAGGTATGCGCCGAGGTTGTGGGGGCGCAGTCCCTCGCGCTGACTGGCGAGAGGAGAGCAGTACAGCGCCCCGACCAGGCATCCGGTGGAGACGTGCAGTTGCCGGCTGGTCCGGATGGCGTTGATGTCTTTGGTGACGTGCAGCAGGTACATCGGCTGTCCGCTGGCGAGCGCGCCGGCCATGGCGTTCTCCCGGATCAGCCAGCCGTTGGGGGCGGAGCGTTCCAGGTAGTGGCGCCAGTCGCTCTCGCTTTCGGCCAGCGACGCAGGAGAGCGGCGCTGCACGGGCATGGTGTAGTCCGTGTGGGCGTGGTCCCATTCGTCGCGCAAGGGAACTCCTAGGGATGGGGGGAATCGGCAGCCGGTGAGGGGAATCGCGGAGGCTAGAGGACCTCGACGTTTGCTCCGGACACGCGGTTTCGGCAGTCGAGAACGCAGGGCGCGTTCTCCTGAATCATCGCGAGGTCAAATCGGGCGTGGTCCATGAGGAGCACTACGGCGTCGGAGGCCGTGATCTCCTCCGCGGTCGCGTCCACCAGGGGCAGGTTCAGCTCGGTGTCGTCGCCGTCCGGGATGTTGGGGTCGGCGCCGCGGACCTCGGCGCCGAGGCCGATCAGGAGTTCGGCGACGCGCGCCGAGGGCGACTCGCGGAGGTCAGAGGCGTTGATCTTGTAGGTCAGGCCGAGCAGCAGGATCCGGGATCCCGTGATGGTCATGCCGCGCTTGTCGAGGGCTTCCGCGAGACGCTGGACGACGTAGTCGGGCATGTGGCGGTTCACGTCGGCGGCGAGTTCCACGAACCGGAAGGGGACGCCGAGCTCCTGCTGGACCTTCCAGGAGAGAAACAGCGGGTCGACGGGCAGGCAGTGCCCGCCGACGCCCGGCCCTGGGGTGAACCGTGTGAATCCGAAGGGCTTGGTCGCGGCGGCGTCGATCGCCTCCCAGATGTTCACGCCGAGTGGCTTGGCCAGCGTCGCCAGCTCGTTGATCATGGAGATGTTGACGAGCCGGAAGGTGTTCTCGATCAGCTTGGCCAGCTCGGCGACCTTGGGCCCGGATACCGGCACCGTGGTCTGGAAGATGCCGTCATAGAAGCCCTTGATCACGCCGAGGGATTTGGCGTCGATTCCGGAGACCAGCTTGGGCGTCCCCTCGAACGACCACCTCTTGTTCCCCGGAGCGATGCGTTCGGGGCTGAACCCGGCCAGGAAGTCCACCCCTCCCTTGAGGCCCGACGCCTTCTCCAGGGTCGGCAGCAGCAGTTCCTTCGTGGTGCCGGGATAGGTCGTGGACTCCAGGACCACCGTCGCGCCGGGACGAAGGTGCTCGCCCAGCGTCCGTGCGCAGGACTCGACGTAGGTCAGGTCGGGCACGCCGTCCCGCAGCGGGGTCGGCACGGTGATCACCGCGATGTCGAAGCCGGCCAGCGCGGCAGCGTCGGCGGTCGCGGAGTAGGCCCCGGAGTCCAGCACGGCACGGAGCCGCGAGGAGGCCACGTCCTCCACGTAGGACTGGCCGGCGGCGAGCTGCTGAACACGGTGCGCATCCACGTCGTAGCCGACGACACGGTGACCCACCTCTGCGGCGCGTACGGCCAGCGGAAGCCCTACATAGCCCTGACCAGCGACAACTATCTGCATGGAAGCTCCTACTCGATGGCGGTGCTTGAATGGACCGTCGTTCCTGGTCTGGCAAGGAGAAGCGCTGTGCCCCTGGTGTCTGTCGTGATGCCCGTGTACAACTCGGCAGCCACCCTCGGCGCAGCCGTCCGATCGGTGCTCACGCAGACCCACAGCGACCTGGAGCTGCTGGTCACCGACGACCAGTCCTCCGATGGCTCCATGGATCTGCTCCGCGAGTTCGCCGAGCAGGACGAGCGCGTCCTGCCGGAGTCGGCACCCGAACGCGGCGGTGCGGGCCGCGCCCGCAACCTCGCGATCGAGCGGGCCCGCGGGGACTACATAGCGTTTCTCGACAGCGACGACATGTGGCTTCCGGAGAAGACCGAGAAGCAGCTCGCCTTCGCTGCTGAGGCCACTGCGCCTTTGACGTTCACCTCGTACTTCAAGATGGACGCCGACTACGACGGCGAGAGCACCGACTGGGTTCCGAACGGTCGGGTGGTCCGTGCGCGGGAGCACGTGGACTACCGCGCGATGCTGGTCCGAGACCACATCGGTGCTCTCACCGCCATGTACGACCGCAATGTCCTGGGCACGAGGCTGATGCCGGAGATGCGCAAGCGCCAGGACTACGCCCTCTGGCTATCGATCATGCGGGACGGCGCTGACGCCTGGGGCCTGGATGAGCCGCTGGCGGTGTACCGGGCTCACCAGGCGGGATCGCTGTCCTCCAACAAGTTGTCGCTCGTGCAATACAACTGGTCCCTGTACCGCGAGCACGAGCATCTGTCGGTCCTGCGGGCGACGCGGGCGCTGGCCAGCGCGGTGTGGCAGTCGCTGCGCAACTCGCGCATCTAGCTCCATGCACGGGCCTGGGGAGCCCGGTGCGCGACCGTTTCCAGGGGCGACCGATTGGGCCCCGTGGCCGTGCCGCGTGCTCGGGGGCTGGCCCCGGGGGCGGGACTCGATAGGTCACCGGTGCCGTCGGCCGGCTACGCGGCCGAGCCGTCGCCGGCCCTCGCGCGCAGGAACAACTGGAGGAGCAGCCGCCGGTCGGAGACCGGGACGGTCTCCTGACCACTGTGGAGCGCCTCCCGACCGTGCAGGAAGCGGCGCTGGTTCACGATGAGGTAGTCCCCGGGCTGGAGCATGAAGGAGACCTGTTCCCGGACGAGCTCCTTGCCGAGTTCCTGGGCGGCGTTGGCGTGTGCCTGGCCGAGCTGGGACCTCTCCAGCATCTTGGCGGTGAACCGGACGAACCCCTCGCCCGGGTCGAAGCCATCCAGGATCGGGAACGGCTTGTACTCCTCGCCCACGCTGAACAGGTCGAAGAAGGTCCCGTAGTGGTAGGCCGGCTCAGCCAGCAGCGCGCGGCTGGGCTCCGACATCCGCGCCACCGCCGCGTGGGCGTCGGAGAGGATGCTTGGGCCGCCGCCGAGCGGGTCGGGGCGAATGCACAGGAGCGTGGTGTAGTCCGGGGGCAGGGTCGCGTTCACCAGGTCCATGTGGAAGGCGTTGTACCCGATGCCGCTGGACTTGCCGGGGTCCTTGTCGACCTTGACCCCGATGTCCTTCCACAGGGGCCACCGCGGGAAGGGTGAGAAGGGGACGGCCACCTCGGCCGCGAAGCCCGTCGCCAGCTGCCGGAACCGGTCGCCGGTCCCCAGGTCCTTGGCGAGGTTCCCCAGGCGCAGCACTGCGTATCCGCCGCCCTCCCCGGTCAGTGCATGGCGCAGGGTCGCGACGGTTTCCTCGAACCGCGGGGTGGCCGTCAGCTCGGCCCGGTACTTCTCCATGGTGGACTGCGCCAGGAACGAACCGTCCAGCTCCCACTCAGGGAGAGGAAGGTCGATCAGAGCGGCTTCGAGTTCGCTCGGGATGTTGATGAACACGCGAAGCTTCCTGTCTCTCGGGTTATCGGGGTGTCGTCCGCGGGCCTCGGCGCCTGTCGCCAGGGGCGCCGGCAAGGGCAGGCAACAGCGTTGGTTCGATGGAACCGCTCGGCGGCGGTGACGGACAGCGGGTTTGTGGCGTGTGCAAACGGGCTTGCACCCGGTACAAACGGGGGTGGACTCCTCCGCCCGGGAAGGGGCCGAGGACCACCTGCGGTGGAGGCGAAGTGACCATCAGGGTTGGGGACGTCATCCGTCGGGCCCGGCAGCGTCAGGGGATGACGCTGGCTCGGTTATCCGAGCGGACCGGCTACTCGGTGGGGCAGTTGTCCCGCTACGAACGGGGCCAGACCCCCTTGACCGACATCGACGTCCTGCGCGGGTTCGCGACCGTGCTCGCGATCGACCCCGTCGAACTGGGCCTGGCACCCGCCGCCCCCGCGTCGGCGCCGGCGGAGAACGCGGGCGGCAGGTCCGGGGCCGTAGGACCATGGCCGCGCCGGACATCCCCCGACCCGCAGCCGACGGAACGAGAAGGAGTGGACCCCGTGAGGCGACGACGCCTGCTGGGTGGCCTGGCGGTCACGGCCGCCGCCGCAGCAGGCTTCTCCCTCCCCTCCGAAAGCCCGCGGCCCGACACAGACGCAGCCTCCGGGGACGCCCTGGTGGCAGGACTCCGCGACGCCATGCTCGGCATCGGCGCCCGCCCGCCCGGTACGGAACTCCCGGACACGCTCCTGGAGCGGGCGATCGTGGCATTCCATGCCTGCGACTACACCGCGCTGGCGGCCCTGCTCCCGGCCGCCATCCGCACCGGCCACGCCGACGGCACCGACACCGTCCTCGCCCGCGCCTACGTCCTGGCCACCCGGATGCTCGTCAAGCTCGACGAACAGCAGCTCGGATGGATGGCCGCCGACCGGGCCCGCCAGTACGCGGGTGCGACGGGCGACCCTATGCAGCCAGCGGAAGCCGCCCGACAGCTCGCCGTGCTGGCGCGCCGCGCCGGTTGGCACGACCAAGCGTTGTCCATCGCGCTGGCCGCCGCCGACGACCCCGCTCTTCGCGCGGCCGGCGCGGACGGCGCGGCCCAACGCGGCCTCCTCGTCCAGTCCGCCGCCTACACCGCCGCCCGCGCTGGCGACGCCGACGGAATGCGAGACCTGACAGGCGAGGCGGCGGCCATTGCCAAGAACCTGCGCGGCACCACCCGGCTCCGCCACCACGGCGGCTTCTCCCCCGCCACCGTCCAACTCCACCTCGTCTCGGCCGAGAATTCCACTGGAGACCCCAGTCGAGCCCTGACGGCCGCCAAGGACCTGAGCCCCCGAGCACTGCCGACGGTGGAGCGGCAGGCCCGCTACTACACCGACGTCGCCACCGCCTACGCGGCCTGGGGCCGCCGCGACGACTGCGTACGCGCCCTTCTTGCCGCCGAACGCCTGGCCCCACAGGAGACCCACACCCGGCCAGCCGTGCGCGCCATGGTCCAGGGCCTTCTCATCTCGGGCCGGACCACGACCGAGCTGCGGGGCCTGGCGGCTCGCTCCGGTCTCACTTTCTAACCGGTCCGGGCCGCGCCGGAGACCCCTGCCACGACGAGCATCGTGTCCAGGCAGGGCCAGCCGGTTCTGCCTGCTACCGGGTCCGGCGCGGTCCGTGGCGCTGGCAGGATCTGGGTTCGCACGTCGGTGAAGCCCGCGCCCATCAGGAGCGCCCGCCAACCGGCCGGGTAGTCCCACCGGTACGCATCCAGGTCGTCCCGGCCGTCGAGGTGGACGCCCGCCATGACCTGCCGTCCGTATGCGAAGGAGATCCGCCGCCGCACCGACGTCGTCGGCATCTTCCCCGACCGCGCCGCCGTCCTGCGACTGGTCTCCGCCGTACTCGTCGAGCAGACCGACGAATGGACCGAACAACGCCGCTACATCGGCCCCGACATCCTCACCGAATGCCTCACCGGAAAGCCCGGCACACCCGAGTCCGGAGGCCAGCCGCCAGCACTCGACCACTGAGCCATGTGAGGGACCGCCCCCGGCGGCCCTCATACCCTCAGCCGTACACCACATCCGTGGACGCGCCCCGAGGCCGCGGAGCTCTGGATCCCGGTGACGCGGACCGTCCCGGCCTGACCGCCGACCGCGGGTGCGGCCCGGGCCGGGAGCCTGGGCCGCGCCCCTTCGGCTCAGCGGAACTCGTGGACCACCTGTATCTCGCCGACTATATGGGCGTTGAACTCGTCGAGTTCCTCGGCCGGAACCCAGAGTTCGAGGATCGTCTCCCCTCCGGCCTGCCGGACGGGGTACCGGGTCAGGAAACCGGCGTCGACCTCGAAGCGGGTGACAAAGCCCGCCCCGTCGTGCCGCACGTTCCAGTCCCTGGCGATCCTGACGGCGTAGTCCTCGTTGAGGACCGGATAGAAGATCGGCTGCTCGGGCAGGCGGGGCGGCCAGGCACGCCAGTTCAGCTGTCGGACGAGCTCCAGTTCCTCC
Organism: Streptomyces sp. MUM 178J; assembly: GCF_022414575.1. GTDB lineage: Bacteria > Actinomycetota > Actinomycetes > Streptomycetales > Streptomycetaceae > Streptomyces > Streptomyces chengmaiensis. The sequence continues at coordinate 30,729 of NZ_JADWYQ010000024.1, forward strand.
GGCCCGGTCGGGCGCCACAGGGTCGTCGTTGCGGGCAGGCCGGTCATGACGATCACCGTATCCGGTCGTCGCGCCACAGGCCGCGCCCCGCGTCTCCGTCGGTTCGCGGACCGGGTCGGGTCCGGCGCTCCAGGTCGCCGGGCTCCGAGCCAGGACCGCGTATGGCGGGTCGCGGTCGGGGGCGGCATCCGGTGTCCCCCGGCCACGGGCGGCGTCAGCGGCCCCCGGGGCCGGGTCTCAGGGCGTCAGCACGGCGTCCAGGAAGGGCTCTATCGCCGAACGCCAGCCCTCCGGCTGGTCGAAGTGGACGAGGTGGCCCGCGTCGGCGACTTCGCCGTACTGGCCGCGGGGGAGGACGCGGACCATCTCCGAGGCCTCCGCACGGCCCAGTTCGCCGTCGAGGCCGCGAACGACCAGGGTGGGGCAGAGGACTTGGGCCAGCTCTTCCCAGTGGGCGTCGTAGACCCAGGTCGCTCGGCTGACGAGCATCTGCCGACGGGAGAAGACGGGGCGCCAGCCGTCGGCCCGTTCCGCCATGACCTCGGCGAAGAACTCCCCCCGGGAGGGGCTGGGGCGCTCGACCCGGGGGTCGTCCTCTCCGAACCACTTGCGGACGTCGGCGAGGGTGGCGAAGGGGACCGGCCAGGAGCGGAACCACTCCTCCCACTCTCGCTGTGAGGCCGCTCCCAGCGCGGAGGCCCGCATATCACAGATGACCAGGGCCCGGACCAGGTCAGGGCGTTTGGCGGCGAGCTGCCATGCCGTCAGGGCGCCCATGGAGTGGCCGATGAGGACCGCCGGGGCGAGGCCGAGCTGTTCGATCGCGGCCTCGGCGTCGGAGACGTACGCGTCCCTCGTGAAGGGGCCGTCCGCCGGTTTGTCACTGCGGCCGTGCCCGCGCTGGTCGAGCGCGACGGCGCGGTGCCGCTCGGCCAGCCAGCGGGCCGTGGAGGCCCAGTGCGAGGCACGGCCCATCAGGCCGTGGAGCAGTAATACGCCCGGAGCGGGCTCGCCGTCGCCGCTGCGGCCCTTGGGAGGGTCGGCGAACTCCCATGCGGCGAGGCGTACGCCGCCGGCTCCGATGACATCGATGCGCCGCACCATATGGCCTGGCACCCCCTTCTCCCCCGGTGATCGAACCCTGTTGAGCCCCGCCAGACTATCGAACTTCTATTCGAACAAACCGGAAACACGGCTTCGCCGCGCAACACCGCTCATTCGAGTGACCACGCTCAAGGATTGGCGTCCACGACCCAGGGGAGATCTTCTCCGGGGGGCGGGCCGCTCGGGGAAAACGGTCCGAGGGGATGACCCTGGGAGCTCGGGGCTCAGGGTCGCCACAGGGGAGGACGGGCCCCGGCGTCGCAAGGCGCCGGGGCCCACCCCTGTCGCCGTCGGAAGGCCGAAAGACCTCGGGTGCCGTGCGCGGGCGCATGAAACGGCGCGCCGTGACACGCGCGGGGCGTACGACGTGCGCGGCGGGCGCATCACCCAGATCCCCTCCCCGGCCATGGGGTCATATGCCTCAGCCACAGCGTGGCACGCGATTCCCTCGGGCGCTGCCGTTCCAGCGGGAATCCGGACGGAAATCGGAGCCAGGTGGACGGAAAAGCGACCAGCGCGCGCCCGCCGGACGCCTCCGGACGCCCCTCGCTCGCCTCAGCGGCCCCGGCGGCCTCCGCGGCCTCCCAGTCCCCAAGGGCCAAGCCACCCACAAGGCGCTCCAAGCCACCCCGAGGACGCTCCAGGGCGGCCAGGGCTCCGGGGCCCTTCAAGCCAAGCAGGGCCCCCGGGGCACTCCTGGGGCTCCCAGGGCGCTCCAGGACGTCATGGCGCCCAGGGCAACGGCTACGGGCCCAGGGCCCCGGGGTCAGCGCTTGGCTACAAAGACATGCGAGGCGACATCCGATTCAAGCTCCGCCGCCTCGCCGCCGCTGCCCACGAGCACGCCGCCCGCGGACTCCGTCACGCTCACCACGGCGCCAGGCTGCACGCCCGCGCGGCGGAGGGTGTACATCAGCTGGGCGTCCGTCTGGATCGGCTCGCCGATACGGCGGACGACCACGGTCATGCCCTCCGCGCCCGCGTCCAGGTCGGCCAGCGAGACCATCCCGGCGTCCAGGAAGGGGTCGGCCTCCGCCTTCTCGCCCAGCTCCTCCAGGCCCGGGATCGGGTTCCCGTAGGGCGACTCGGTCGGGTGGCGCAGCAGCTCCAGCACCCGCCGCTCGACCGCCTCGCTCATCACATGCTCCCAGCGGCACGCCTCCGCGTGGACCTGCTCCCACTCCAGGCCGATGACGTCGACGAGCAGGCACTCGGCGAGGCGGTGCTTGCGCATCACGCGCGTGGCCAGCCGTCGGCCCTCTTCGGTCAGCTCCAGATGGCGGTCTCCCGCGACCGTGACCAGGCCGTCCCGCTCCATGCGGGCCACGGTCTGGCTGACCGTGGGACCGCTCTGGTCGAGCCGCTCGGCGATACGGGCGCGCATGGGCACCACACCTTCCTCTTCGAGCTCGAGGATGGTGCGGAGATACATCTCCGTGGTGTCGATCAGTCCGGACATACGTGCCCCTCGATGGAATCGTGCTGGCGGCCCTGAAACCAATTCTGACGTATCCCACTGACAACCGTCCCGCGCCGGTGCAAGCCCGCCGCCGATCGTTCATGTCGATGTGGGGGAACGGCCGCGTTGACGGCCGTATTGACAGGGCAATGGTCCAGACCGCAACGTGATCGGCGGCATGAACATTCCACCCGTGCGAGAGGGCTGCGCATGAGCGAGAGCAAGCTGGCCGGTCAGTTCTTCGACGCCGCGATCGGTCTGCTGCAGCGCGTACGGGCCGAGGAGTCCGCGAGCATCGCGGCCGCCGGGGCCGCGATCGCCGACGCCGTCGCCGCGGACGGCCGCCTCTTCGCCTTCGGCGCCGGGCACTCCTCCCTCCCCGCACAGGACGTCGTCTACCGTGCCGGCGGCCTCGCCCTGATGAATCTGCTGGCCGTCCCCGGCGCCGTCGGCGTCGACGTCATGCCCGCGACGCTCGGCTCGGCCCTGGAGCGCGTCGACGGGCTGGCGGGCGCGGTGCTCGACTCCAGTCCCGCCCGCGCCGGCGACGTACTGGTGATCATCTCCCTGTCGGGTCGCAACGCCCTGCCGGTGGAGATGGCGATGAACGCGCGCGCCCTCGGACTGACGGTGATCGGCGTGACCTCGGTGGCGTACGCACATGAGACCAGGTCCCGCCATGCGTCCGGCGCCTTTCTCAAGGACCACTGCGACATCGTCCTCGACTCCAAGATCGCGGTGGGCGACGCCGAGCTGACGCACAAGGAGATCGAGGCCCCCTTCGCGCCCGCGTCCACGGTGGTCACCTGTGCGCTGATGCAGGCGACGATGGCCGCTGCGGCGGAGCGCCTCGTCGAGCAGGGCATCGAGCCCCCGCTGCTGCGCTCCGGGAACGTGGACGGCGGCCACGAGTGGAACGGCCGGATGATGGACCAGTACGCGGAACGGATCTTCTTCCACCGCTGACCGCCGCCGCGCACTGCCGACCGCCGCCCAGCACTGCCGACCGCCGCCGATCACCGCTGAGCGCCACCGAGCGCCGCTGAGTACCACTGAGCACCACCGAGCGCCGCCGAGCGGGCTACGGCCCGCCGTCCTCCCCCGGCGCGGCCAGGCGGGCCAGATCCAGTGACGCGGCCGCGAGGGTCGCGACGCTCTCCGCATAGACCGCGTCGGGCCGTTCGAAGGGCGGGCGACTCGCGGTGCGCAGGAAGGTGAGGACCCCCAGGGTGCGGCCACGGCTGCGCAGCGGGGTGCACAGGGCGTGCGCGGTGTCGCCCGGCCACTGGCGCTCCTCGGCCCACTCGCCGGCCGCCCGGCCGCCGACGTCCACCGCGGGGCTCCCGCCGCCCCTCGCCCGCGCGCCCGCCCTGGTAACCGCCCCCGCGCCCGCGCTCGCGCGGACCGAGCCGACGCGGTCCGCCGACTGGAGGGCCGGATGACCCGCCGGATAGCGGACGGGGATGCCCGAGCCCTCCGGGCCCGCGCCCGCGACGGGCACGCACGGCCCCGGCGCGCCGGACGGCGTCGCCGCCGCGCGGACCAGCCGGTCGCCGCCCGGCTCCACCAGGTCGATCAGGGCATGGTCGGCGAAGCCCGCGAGCGCGAAGTCGACATAGGCCGTCGCCGCCTCCATCGGGTCCTCGCACTCGACGGCGGCGCGCCCCGCCCGGTGCAGCTGGCTCGCCCGGAAGCGCAGCCTGTCGGCCTCCTGCTCGGCCAGCTTCTGCTCGGTCACATCGTGGAACAGCCAGCCCACTCCCAGGGGCACCGGCTCCTCCGCGAGCGGTGAGGCGAGCCGCAGGAACCCGCTCCGCCAGCACCTCCGCCGCTCCCCCTCCCCCTCCGCGTCGTCCTGGTCTTCCGCCGCCCTCAGGGTCACCCACAGCTCGACCAGCCCCCGGGGCGCGCCCTCCGCCAGTACGTGGTGCAGCGCGCCCTCCAGTTCCTCCACGCCCCGGACGACCAGCTCCCCCAGCGGCCGGCCCAGCGGCGAGACCCGTCCCGCTCCGAGGGCCCGCGCGGCATGGGCGTTGACGACGGTCGGGCGCAGATCCACATCGACCAGGACGACGCCCCAGGAGGCGTCGTCGAACAGCGCCTCGCTCAGCGCGATCGAGCGCTCCAGGTCGATCTGCGCATGGACTTCACTGAAGGCCGTGTAGACGCCGGTGGGCTTGCCGTCCACACCCGGCACCCGCGCCGACTGCGTCCGTACGAGCACCCGGCTCCCGTCCTTGCGCAGCAGCGCGAACTCATGCACCTGCCGTCCCGGCGCGTCCATGGCCGCCAGCAGCCGCGCCTCGACCTCTCCGGCGTCCGCGCTGCGCACCGCCCATCCGGCGAACCCGCGCCGCCCGACCGCCTCCCCGGCCGACCAGCCGAGAATCCGCTCGGCCTCCCGGTTCCAGTGGGTGATCACGCCGTCCGCGTCGAAGGCGCAGAGCGCGGCGTCCATCCCGTCCAGCAGCGCTGCCAGCAGCTCCGCTCCCGGCCCCCCGCCCCGCTCCGGCCGCCTCGCTTCCCCGGGTCCGGGCTCGTCCGGCCCGAGCGCCGCCCCCGCCGTCTCACTCCTGGAAGCACTCATCCTGGACCCCCTGCAGGACGCGTCCCACGCATGCTCATGCCCGTCAGCTTCAGCTCATGCACGTAGGTTCATTCAACTGGAACGTGACGCAGCACACACTCTGTTCCCGAAAATCGTTGCCGCTTGGAAATGGGGTTGTGGGCGCGCCGCCCGCTTCCTACTGTGTGCAGCACACGGGAAAGGAGGTGGTTCGGCAGATGTATGACAACCGGACGCGTGAGGTGGCTGCGGGCTAGCGGCCCGTCGTCGCACTACGTGCACCTCGGCCGACCGCCGGCCGAAATCCCAAGCAGTCACCGACCCGCGGGCTCGCCGGTACGTCCGGCCGGCTTCCTCCTCGGAGGAGACCAGAGCCCGCGGGTTTCTGCATGCCGGGCCCACCGAGGCCGGCAGCCGGAATCCGCCGGCCGGCAGCCGGGCCCGTCGCCGCAGCCAGCACCCCGAGCCCGCCCAGGTCCGTCGCCGGAGCCAGTACCCGGAGCCCGCCGGGGCACGCCCGGCACCGAGCGGAGCCGGGCGGAGCCGGGCGGAGCCGGGCCGGAGTGCTCCGGCTTGCCACCGGCGTTGTGCCGGAGCCCGTCGGCACCGTGCCGGAACCCCTTGGGCGGGCCGGGCGCCGGTCAGGGCGACAGGCGCTCCAGCCGCCAGCCCCCGGCCGCCGTCTCGTCGCGCGCGTACCGCAGCCGGTCGTGCATCCGGTTCTCGCTGCCCTGCCAGAACTCGACCATGTCCGGGGCGACGCGGAAGCCGCCCCAGTGCGGGGGCACCGGGACCTGTTCGCCCTCGGGGTAGCGGGCGGCGAGCTCCTCGTAGCGGCCGGTCAGCTCCTCGCGGGAAGCGATGACCGCGGACTGCTCGCTGGCCCAGGCCCCGAGCTGGGAACCGTGGGGGCGGGTGCGGAAGTACGCGGCGGTCTCGGCGCGGCCGACGCGCGACGCCTCGCCCGTGACGATCACCTGGCGGGCCAGCGGATGCCAGGGGAAGAGCAGGCAGACGGAGGCGTTGGCGTCGATCTCGCGGCCCTTGCGGGAGTCGTAGTTGGTGAAGAAGACGAAGCCCTGGTCGTCGAAGTGTTTGAGCAGCACGATGCGCGAGGAGGGCCGGCCGTCGGCGGAGACGCTGGAGACGACCATGGCGTTCGGCTCGTGCAGCGCGGCGGCCGCGGCCTCCGCGAACCAGTGCGCGAACTGCTCCATGGGCGTGGCGGCGAGGTCGCTCTCGTGCAGCGGTGTGGAGCGGTACTGCTCCCGCATGACGGACGGGTCGGGGACGACGGCCCCGGCGACGACGGGCGGCACGGCGCGCCGGGCAGGTGCGGGCTGGTGATCGGTCACGGGCTCATCCTGCCGCAGCGCCCGAGCGGGCACCCCACACGGCTCCCGAGCGGGCGTCCCGGCAGCGACGAGGAGGGGTACGCAGTGCCACCGGGGGGTGGTGACAGGGCCATCCGCCGGCGACGACAGCAGAATGGGCCGGTAATGACGGGGGAGTCTGCCCGGCACGGAGTGCCACTAATCCTCTCTCGCCGAAATGGGGCAGTGTGCCGGATGTCACGCTTCCCCGCATCAGCCGGACCAGCCAAAATCTTGCGTCGGGTCACTGTGGCCCCCTCACAGCTTCCGGACGGCCCGCCGACGGCCCGCCGTACCGGGCACCGCCGGGGCGTAGCAACCCGCCTGAAGTCGCAGCCACCTTGAGGAGCCGCCTGATGTCCGACTTCGTACCTGGACTCGAGGGAGTCGTCGCGTTCGAGACGGAGATCGCAGAACCCGACAAGGAGGGCGGCGCGCTCCGCTACCGGGGCGTCGACATCGAGGACCTGGTCGGCCAGGTGTCCTTCGGCAACGTCTGGGGTCTGCTGGTCGACGGCGCGTTCAACCCCGGTCTGCCGCCCGCCGAGCCCTTCCCCATCCCCGTGCACTCCGGCGACATCCGCGTCGACGTGCAGTCCGCGCTGGCCATGCTCGCCCCGGTGTGGGGGCTGAAGCCGCTTCTCGACATCGACGAGGCGCAGGCCCGCGAGGACCTGGCGCGCGCCGCCGTGATGGCGCTGTCGTACGTCGCCCAGTCCGCACGCGGCCAGGGCCTGCCGATGGTCCCGCAGCGGGAGATCGACAAGGCGCAGTCGGTCGTCGAGCGCTTTATGATCCGCTGGCGCGGCGAGCCGGACCCCAAGCACGTCAAGGCCGTGGACGCCTACTGGACCTCGGCGGCCGAGCACGGCATGAACGCCTCCACCTTCACCGCCCGCGTCATCGCCTCCACCGGCGCCGATGTGGCGGCCGCGCTCTCCGGCGCCGTCGGCGCGATGTCCGGGCCGCTGCACGGCGGCGCGCCCTCCCGCGTCCTCGGCATGATCGAGGAGATCGAGCGCACGGGCGACGCCGTCGCCTACGTCAAGCAGGCCCTGGACAAGGGCGAGCGGCTGATGGGCTTCGGGCACCGCGTGTACCGCGCCGAGGACCCGCGCGCCCGGGTGCTGCGCCGCACCGCCAAGGAGCTGGGCGCACCGCGCTACGAGGTCGCCGAGGCGCTGGAGAAGGCCGCGCTGGAGGAGCTGCACAGCCGCCGCCCGGACCGGGTCCTGGCGACGAACGTGGAGTTCTGGGCGGCTATCACGCTGGACTTCGCCGAGGTTCCTGCGCACATGTTCACGTCGATGTTCACCTGTGCCCGCACGGCGGGCTGGTCGGCGCACATCCTGGAGCAGAAGCGCACGGGCCGGCTGGTGCGTCCTTCGGCGCGGTATGTGGGGCCGGGCTCGCGCAGCCCGCGTGAGATCGCCGGCTACGACGACATCGTCGGCATCGGCTGAATCGGCCAAATCTACCGAACCGGCTGAATCCCCCGAACCGGCTGAATCGCCTTGGCCGGCGGAATCACCTGACCGGCTCGATCAGGGGCCCAGTTGGGCGTCGACCAGCGACGCCCACTGGGCCACCACCCTGCTGCGGCGCGCGCTGTCGTCGGTGAGGAGAGTGGCGAGGCCCAGCCCCCGCGCCATGTCCAGCAGCCCCTGCACGGTCTCGCGCACACCCGGCCGGGACTCGTCCGCGCCCAGCAGCTCGACGGCGATGCGGTGCGTCTCGCGGCCGACCTTCGCCTCCAGCTCCGTGACGCGCGGGCGGAGCTGTTCCTCGTTCGTGGCGGCTGTCCACAGGTGCAGCGCGGCCCGGAACAGCGGTCCGGTGTAGAGGTCGACGATTGCGGCGGCGATCTCCCTGCGGTCCCCGCCCGCGAGGGAGGCGAGAGCGCTGGAGCGCTGCTCGGCGACATATTCGACGGCTGCCGTGAACAGGTCCTCGCGGGTGGGGAAGTGGTGCTGCGCCGCACCGCGGGAGACCCCGGCGCGTTCGGCGACGACGAGGACCGTGGAGCCCGCCCAGCCGTGTTCGGCGAGGCAGGCCACGGCGGCTTCCAGCAGCCGCTGCCGGGTGGCCCGGCTGCGGTCCTGCTTCGGGGCGCTCGCGGCGCCGGGCGCGGTGTTCTGCGCCGTGTGCGCGGTGTTCTGCGCACCCGGCGCGGAGTTCTGCCCGGTGTGCGCGGTGTTCTGCGCGGTGTTCTGCGCACCGGGCACGGAGTTCTGCCCGGTGTGCGTGGTCGCTACAACACCCATGCGGGGTCCCGTCGTTCCAGCAAGGCCGTCATGCCCTCGCGCGCCTCGGGTGAGGCGAACAGCGAGGCCGAGCGCTGTACGAGGTCCTCCGCGTCGCGCTCGAAGGTCTCCAGCACCCTAGCCGCGAGCAGCTGCTTCGCCGCTGCCAGGCCCTGCGGGGACGCCCTGCGCAGCCCGTCGAGGAGCGGGGCGAGCACGCGGTCGACGTCGCCGTCCTCGGCCGCGACGGTGAGCAGCCCGGCACGGACCGCCTCCGCCGCTGTGAACCGCTCCCCGGTCAGGCAGTAGCGTTCGGCGGCCCGCGGGTCCATGCGCGGCAGCAGGGGCAGGGAGATCACCGCGGGCGCCACCCCGAGCCGCACCTCTGTGAACGCGAAGTCGGAGCCCGCGCTCGCCGCCGCCATGTCGCAGGCCCCGACCAGTCCGATGCCCCCGGCCCGCACATGTCCGTCGACGCGCGCCACCACCGGCTTGGGCAGGGTGACGAGCTGCCGCAGCAGCGCGACGAACGTGTACGGGTTGGGCGGGGCCTTCAGGTCCGCGCCCGCGCTGAAGGCGGTCCCGGTGTGGGTGAGGACCACGGCCCGCACGGCCTCGTCCCGGGCGCAGTCGGCGAGGGCCTGCGCCAGTTCGTCGACGAGCCGCGCCGACAGGGCGTTGCGGTTGGCGGGCGAGTCGAGCGTCAGGGTGGCGATGCCGCGTTCACGGCCGCTGAGCACCAGCGTCATTCGGTTTTCCTCTCGCGATCGCTCTCGCGCAGTTCTCGTCGCAGGATCTTTCCCGAGGCGGCGCGCGGCACACCGTCGACGAACGCGACCCGGCGGATCTTCTTGTACGGGGAGACCCGTTCGGCGACGAACGCCGTCACCTCGTCGGCGGTGAGGTCTGCGGCGGACCGCTGCCGTACGACGTAGGCCTTGGGGATCTCGTTCCCGTCGTCGTCCGGCACGCCGACCACGGCGGCGTCCGCGATGCCCTCATGGGTGAGCAGCAGGGCCTCCAGCTCGGCGGGGGCCACCTGGTAGCCCTTGTACTTGATGAGCTCCTTGACCCGGTCGACGACGAAGAGCCAGCCGTCGCCCTCGACTCGCCCGATGTCGCCGGTGTGCACCCATCCCTCCTCGTCGATCATCGCGGCGGTGGCGTCGGGCCGGCCGAGGTAGCCCTTCATCACCTGCGGCCCGCGGATCGCTATCTCGCCCTCCTGTCCGGCGTCGGCGTCCTTTCCGGAGCCGTCGAGGGCGAGGAGCCGCATCTCGGTGCCGGGGAGCAGCCGCCCCACGGCGCCGGGAGGCGGGTTCTGCGCGGCGAGCGGCACCGCATGGGTGCCGGGGGACAGTTCCGTCATGCCGTACGCCTGCAGGACCGGCGGCAGTCCGAGTCGCTTGGAGCAGGCCTGCGCCAGGTGCGCGTCGAGCGGGGCGGCGGCGCTGACGATGTACTCCAGACAGGACAGGTCGTAGTCGGCGACGGCCGGGTGCTTGGCGAGCGCCAGCACGATGGGCGGGGCGACGTACAGGCCGTTGATGCGGTGTTTCTCGATCGCGGCGAGGAAGGTCCCCAGCTCGAAGCGCGGCAGCACGACGACGGTCGCGCCATGGCGCAGGGGGGCGTTCATCAGGGCGGTCAGACCGTAGATGTGGAAGAAGGGGAGCACGGCGAGGATGCGGTCGCCCGGTCCCATCGGGATGGCCGGGGCGAGCTGGGCGAGGTTGGTGGCGATGGAGCGGTGGGTGAGCATCACCCCCTTGGGGACCCCGGTGGTGCCGGAGGAGTACGGGAGGGCCGCCACGTCCTCGGCGGGGTCGATGGCGACCTCCGGCTCGGGAGCGGTCGAGCCGAGCATGTCGAGCACGCTGACATGTCCGTCCGCGGTGTCGCAGACGTAGATCTCGGCGATGCCGCCGGCGAGTTCCGCGGCGCGGCGGGCGTTGTCGAGCAGCGGGGACACGGTGACGATCCAGCGGGCGGAGGAGTCGCTCAGCTGCTTGGCGAACTCCTCCGGCGTGGCGAGCGGATGGACAGTGGTGACGGACGCCCCGGCGCGGGCCGCGCCGTAGAAGACGGCCGGGTAGGCGATCGTGTTGGGGCTGTGCAGCGCCAGCACATCGCCCTTGCGCAGTCCGGCGTCGGCGAGTGCTGCCGCGATGCGACGGTGGAAGCGGTCGAGCTGGGCGTAGGTCACGGTCCGGCCGTTCACGCCGTCGACGAGGGCGACGGTGTCGCCGAACTCCGCGGCGCGGCCGAGAACGGCCTGGTGGATGGGCTCGTTGACGGCCGGGACTGCTGCGTACGGACTGCGGAACACCATGGCGACGACCCCTTGTCGGTGACGGCGGTGCTGGCGATGACAGCGCGGACGGCCAGCATGGCGTGCGTCAGTACGACTTGGGGAGACCCAGGGTCTGATGAGAGACGTAGTTGAGGATCATCTCCCGGCTGACCGGCGCGATCCGCGAGACGCGTGCGGCGGTCACCAGGGAGGCGAGGCCGTACTCCCGGGTGAGCCCGTTGCCGCCGAGCGTGTGCACGGCCTGGTCGACTGCCTTCACACAGGCCTCTCCCGCCGCGTACTTGGCCATGTTGGCGGCCTCGCCCGCGGCGACGTCGTCGCCCGCGTCGTAGAGGGCGGCGGCCTTCTGCATCATCAGCCGGGCCAGTTCCAGCTCGATGTGCGCCTGGGCGAGGGGGTGGGCGATCGCCTGGTGCGCGCCGATGGGCGTCTGCCACACCTGGCGGTCGCGGGCGTATTCGAGGGCCCGGTCCAGTGCGTAGCGGCCCATGCCGATGGCGAACGCGGCGGTCATGATGCGCTCCGGGTTGAGCCCGGCGAACAGTTGCAGCAGCCCCGCGTCCTCGTCGCCCACGAGGGCGTCGGCGGGGAGGCGCACCTCGTCGAGGACCAGCTCGAACTGTTTCTCGTGGGCGTGCAGCTCCATGTCGATCCGCGAACGGGTGAAGCCGGGGGTCTCACGCGGGACGATGAACAGGCAGGCCTTGAGTTTCCCGGTGCGGGCGTCTTCGGTGCGGCCGACGACGAGGGTGGCGTCGGCGATGTCCACGCCGGATATGAAGACCTTGCGCCCGGTGAGAACCCAGCCGCCGTCGTCCGCGCGGCGCGCGGTGGTGGTGATGCGGTGGGAGTTCGATCCGGCGTCGGGCTCGGTGATGCCGAACGCCATCGTGCGGGAGCCGTCGGCGAGGCCGGGGAGCCAGGTGCGGCGCTGTTCCTCGGTGCCGAAGCGGGCGATGACGGTGCCGCAGATGGCGGGCGACACGATCATCATCAGCAGCGGGCAGCCCGCGGCCCCCAGCTCCTCCAGGACGATGGACAGCTCGGCGATGCCGCCGCCTCCGCCGCCGTGCTCCTCGGGGAGGTTGACGCCGAGATAGCCGAGTTTCGCGGCCTCCGTCCACAGGGCTTCGGGGTCGCAGCCGCGGCCGTGGCGGCGGCCGAGGGCGGCGACGGCGGACCGCAGCTGGGTGTGCTCTTCCGTTTCCAGGATCAGGTTCACGATGGTTCGTCCTCCTGTATGTCGTCCTGTATGTCGTCCTGTATGTCGGCTTTCACGTCGGCCTTCGCTTCGGCTTTTACGCCGGCCTCTGCGCCGCCCTCCGCGCCGGTCCCCGCGTCGTCCCGTGCTTCGTCGACGACGGCGAGAAGCTCACCGACCTCGACCTGGCGGCCGGGGACGGCGTGCAGCGCGGTGAGCGTGCCGGAGGCGGGAGCATCGACGCGGTGCTCCATCTTCATGGCCTCCAGCCAGACGAGCGGCTGCCCGGCCCGCACACGCGCCCCCGCCATGAGCCCTTCGCCGACGCGGACGACGGTGCCGGGCATGGGGGCGAGCAGCGAGCCGGGTTCGGTGCGGTCCTGCGGGTCGGGGAAGCGGGGGCGGACGAGGAGTGAGTGACTGCCGGTCCCGACCGAGTCGACGTACACCCGCTCCGGCGCCGCGCCGTACACGCTGACGTCGTGCCGCCGGACGACCCCGTCGATCTCCAGCCATACGGTCCGGGGTGTCACACCCGCGACGCGCACGCCCGGTTCGTCCACGAGCGCGTACCCGCCGTCGCGGGTGCGGCGGTACCGGACGGTGTGCTCGCCGTATGTCTTCGTCTGCGGCTGCGACGGCAGATTCCGCCATGCGCCGGGGCCCGTCCCGCCCCGCCGCGCCGCGTCCGCGAGCGCGGCGGCCACCGCGGCGTGCCGCTCGCCGCCGGCGGGCGCGGTGAGCTCCGCCAGATGTCGCTCGTAGAACCCGGTGTCCATCCGTCCCTCGCGGAACTCCGGATGCTCCAGCGACCGTACGAGCATCTCCCGATTGGTCACCGGCCCGTGCACCCGCCCCCGCCGCAGCGCGTCCGCGAGCCTCCGCACGGCCTCCTCCCGGGTGGCCCCCCACGCGATCACCTTTGCCACCATGGCGTCGTAGTGCACCCCGACGGCGTCCCCCGCGGCGTATCCGGCATCCACCCGCACCCAGGGGAGGGCCGCCGGGCCCTCGCCCCCGACAACGCCCGCCGCAACCGGAACGCGCGCCGCCGGGGCGGCGGGGCGGCCCGCGGGGGCATGCGCGTCCACCGCAGCAGAAGCGTCGTCTCCGCCCACCGCGGCGTTCTCCGGCCCCGCCGGGCCGCCAGGGGTGCCGAAGCCGCCCCCGGCGCTCACCGCCGCACCCGGCGCACGCGACGCCGATCCAGCCGACAGACCCGCAACACCACCATCCGCAGCCGGCGCACCGCCCGCGCCACGCGCGGCGGCCGGACCCGGCCAGGCGGCGGAGCCGCCAGGGGTGTCGGGGGCGGAGCCGCCGACCGACGAGGGCGGGCGGGTGGGGAAGCTCAGCGCGTGCAGCGCGCCCGACGTCGGCGTCCAGCCCCGCCCCGGATCCTCCGCGTACAGCCGCGCCTCCACCGCGTGCCCGTGCGGCGCCGGCGGGGCGTCGGGCAGCGCCGCCCCCTCCGCGAGGCGGAGTTGGAGGGCGACCAGGTCGATCCCGTACACCGCCTCCGTCACCGGGTGCTCCACCTGCAGCCGCGTGTTCATCTCCAGGAAGTGCGCCCGGCCCTCGGGCGAGACGAGGAACTCGACCGTCCCCACTCCCCGGTACCCCACCGTCCGCGCCACGCGCGCCGCCGACCCGCGCACCTCGCCGAACACCCCGTCCGGCAGCCCCGGCGCCGGGCACTCCTCGATCACCTTCTGGTGGCGGCGCTGGAGCGAGCAGTCCCGCGTGCCCAGCGCCCACACCGTGCCGAAGGCGTCCGCGGCGATCTGGACTTCGACGTGCCGGCCCCGTTCGACGTACGGCTCGACGAACACCTCGCCGTCGCCGAACGCCGACTCCGCCTCCGCCCGAGCCGCCGCCAGTTCCCGCTCCAGCAGGGGCAGTTCGCGGACGATCCGCATGCCGCGGCCGCCTCCGCCCGCCGCGGCCTTCACCAGCACCGGCAGATCGCCCTCGGTCAGCGAAGCGGGGTCCAGCGGAGCGAACCCCATCAGCTCCTTCGCCCGCGTCTTGGACGCCATCGCCTCGATCGCGGCCGGCGGCGGCCCGATCCAGACCAGTCCCGCGTCCTCGACCGCCCGCGCGAAGTCCGCGTTCTCCGACAGGAACCCGTATCCCGGGTGCACCGCGTCCGCGCCCGCCGCCAGCGCCGCCTTGACGATCAGGTCGCCGCGCAGATACGTCTCCGAGGGCGCCGCCCCCGGCAGCCGTACCGCCGTATCCGCTTCCCGCACGTGCAGCGCGCCCTCATCCGCGTCCGAGAACACCGCGACGGCAGCGATGCCCAGCTCCCGGCAGGTGCGGAAGACCCGGCAGGCGATCTCCCCGCGGTTCGCGACCAGAACAGAACCCAGCACAGAACGAAGCACCATTCCAAGCCCTCACATCCGGAAGACGCCGAAGCCGCCGCGCGCGCCTTCCACCGGCGCGGTGTGGATCGCCGACAGACACAGCCCCAGCACGGTCCGCGTATCGCGCGGGTCGATCACCCCGTCGTCGTACAGCCGACCGGACAGGAACATCGGCAGCGACTCGGACTCGATCTGCTGCTCCACCATGCTGCGGAGTGCGGCGTCGGCCTCGTCGTCATACGGCTGCCCCTTCGCCGCCGCCGACTGCCGCGCGACGATCGACAGCACGCCCGCGAGCTGCTGCGGCCCCATCACCGCCGACTTGGCGCTCGGCCAGGCGAAGAGGAAGCGGGGGTCGTAGGCGCGTCCGCACATGCCGTAGTGCCCGGCCCCGTACGACGCGCCCAGCAGCACGCTCAGATGCGGCACGCGCGAGTTCGACACCGCGTTGATCATCATCGAGCCGTGTTTGACGATCCCGCCCTGCTCGTACTCCTTGCCGACCATGTAGCCGGTGGTGTTGTGCAGGAAGAGCAGCGGAACATCGCGCTGGTTGGCGAGCTGGATGAACTGCGCCGCCTTCTGCGACTCCTCGCTGAACAGCACGCCCTGCGCATTGGCCAGCACCCCGAGGGGATACCCGGCGAGCCGTGCCCACCCGGTCACCAGGCTCGGCCCGTACAGGGGCTTGAACTCGTCGAACCCCGAACCACCCCACCCGTCCGATCCGTCCGAAGCGTCAGCGCCGGCAGCGCCGTCGACGCCGTCGACGATTCGCGCGATCACCTCACGCGGGTCGAAGGGGGTGCGCAGATCACCGGGGACGATGCCGAGCAGTTCCTCGGGGTCGTGCCGCGGCGGCACGACGGGATACGGCGGCGTCGGATGCGCCTTGCGCCAGTTGAGCCGGGCGACCACGCGCCGGGCCTGCCGCAGCGCGTCGGGTTCGTCGACCGCGAAGTAGTCCGCGAGTCCCGAGGTGCGGGCGTGCATCCGCGCGCCGCCCAGGGACTCGTCGTCGCTCTCCTCGCCGGTCGCCATCTTCACCAGCGGCGGCCCGCCGAGGAAGACCTTCGACCGCTCCTCGATCATGATGACGTGGTCGGACATGCCGGGGACGTACGCCCCGCCGGCCGTGGAGTTGCCGAAGACGACGGCGATCGTGGGTATCCCGGCGGCAGAGAGCCGGGTCAGGTCCCGGAACAGCGCCCCGCCGGGGATGAAGATCTCCTTCTGGGACGGCAGGTCCGCGCCGCCCGACTCGACGAGCGAGATACACGGCAGCCGGTTGGCGAAGGCGATCTCGTTGGCGCGCAGGGCCTTCTTCAGGGTCCAGGGGTTGGACGCTCCGCCGCGCACGGTGGGGTCGTTGGCGGTGATCACGCACTCCACGCCCGCGACGACGCCGATGCCGGTGACCATCGACGCGCCGACCGGGTAGTCGCTGCCCCAGGCCGCGAGCGGGGACAGTTCGAGGAAGGGCGTGTCCGGGTCGAGGAGCAGCTCGACGCGTTCGCGGGCGAGCAGTTTGCCGCGGTCGCGGTGGCGGGCGCGGTACTTCTCGCCGCCGCCCGCGAGCGCTTTGGCGTGCTCGGCTTCGAGGTCGGCCAGCTTGGCGAGCATGGCCTCGCGGTTGGCGGCGTACTCGGCGCCCCTGACGTCGATGGCCGTCACAGCAGCACCTCCGGAATGTCGACGTACCGCGAACGCAGCCACTCGCCCAGTGCCTTGGCCTGCGGGTCGAAGCGGGCCTGGGCGGCGACGCCTTCGCCGAGGATGCCCTCGACCACGAAGTTGAGGGCGCGCAGATTGGGCAGGACATGGCGTACGACGACGAGTCCCGCGGTCTCCGGGAGCAGCGCGCGGAAGCGGTCCTCGGTCAGCTCGTGGGCCAGCCAGCGCCAGGCCTCGTCGGAGCGCGCCCACACCCCGACGTTGGCGTCGCCGCCCTTGTCGCCGCTGCGTGCGCCCGCGACGAGGCCCAGGGGCGCGGCCCGGCACGGTCCCGGCGGCAGCGGGTCGGGCAGCTCGGCGGACGGGCGCGCGGGGACGGACGGGCGCGCGGGGACGGACGAGTGCACGGAGGCGGGCGAGTGCACGGAGGCGGGCGAGTGCACGGAGGCGGGCGGGTGCGCCGGGGCGGCCGGCTCGGTACGGGCGGGAGGGGAGACGGCCACCCGCTCCCCGTCGGGCAGCACCGCCGTGTGCCGCGCCTCGCCCAGGTCGACGTACCGCGCCTCGAAGACGCCGTAGGGCGCGCCTTTGCCGGGCGGGGCCGTGACATGGAAGCCGGGGTAGCTGGCGAGCGCCAGCTCGACGGCCGCGCCGCTGACGGCCCGGCCCACCTTCTCCGGGTCGCCGTCGCGGACGACGAGCCGCAGATAGGCGCTGGCGCGCTCCTGGGTGTCGCCGTCCTCCCGCTCGGTGCGGGCGAGCTCCCAGCGCACATGTGCGGGCCGCTGTCTGCCGCCGTCCGCGGCGAAGGCGTCTTCGAGCTGGTCCCGGACCAGTTGGGCCTTGGCCTCGATGTCGAGTCCGGTGAGGACGAACACGACCTCGTTGCGCCAGCCGCCGATGCGGTTGAGGCCGACCTTGAGGGTGGGGGGCGGGGCCTCACCGCGTACGCCGGAGATGCGCACCCGGTCCGGCCCGTCCGGCTCCAGCCGTACGGTGTCGAGGCGGGCGGTGACGTCCGGGCCCGCGTAGCGCGCGCCGCCGGTCTCGTACAGCAGCTGCGCGGTGACGGTTCCGACGTCCACGAGGCCGCCGGTACCGGGGTGTTTGGTGATGACGGAGGAGCCGTCGGCGCGGAGCTCGGCGAGGGGGAAGCCGGGGCGGCGCAGGGAGCGGGCGTCGTGTCCGGCGAAGAAGGCGTAGTTGCCGCCGGTGGCCTGGGTGCCGCACTCCAGCACATGGCCCGCGAGGACGGCCCCGGCGAGGGCGTCGTAGTACCCGGGGTCCTCGGGGTCCCAGCCGAAGTGGGCGGCGGCCGGGCCGGTGACCAGGGCCGCGTCCGTGACCCGGCCGGTGACCACGACATCCGCCCCGGCGCGCAGACAGGCGGCGATCCCGCCCCCGCCGAGGTAGGCGTTGGCGGTGAGCACGCCCGCGCCCCAGCGGCCGCGTGCCAGCAGGTCGTCGCCTTCGACATGGGCGACGCGGGCGGGGACGCCGAGGCGCTCGGCGAGGCCGCGCACGGCGTCGGCGAGGCCGGAGGGGTTCAGCCCGCCCGCGTTGGCGACGATGCGCACGCCGCGGTCGAGGGCGAGGCCGAGGCACTCCTCTAGCTGGCGGAGGAAGGTCTTGGCGTAGCCGAGGCGGGCGTCCTTGAGCCGGTCCCGGCCGAGGATGAGCATGGTCAGCTCGGCGAGGTAGTCCCCGGTGAGGACGTCCAGTTCGCCGCCTTCGAGCATCTCGCGCATGGCGTCGAAGCGGTCGCCGTAGAAGCCGGAGGCGTTGCCGACGCGGAGGACGGGGTCCGTCATATCGACCCCTTCGGCGGGCGTCCGGGGCCCGCCGGTCCGGCGAACGCCTGGGCGATGTCCAGCCAGCGGTCGGCGTCCGGGCCTTCGGCGCGCAGCGCGAGGTCGGCGCGGTGGGCGCGCTGGGTGACGAGCAGGCAGAAGTCGAGGGCGGGGCCGGTCACGCGCTGGGGCGCGTCCTCGGGGCCGTACGCCCACACCTCCGTGCCGTCCGGGGCGGTCAGCTCGACGCGGAACGCGTCCGCGGGCGGGGTCAGTCCCCGTGCCCCGTACGCGTAGTCGCGGGTACGGACGCCGATGCGGGCCACATGCCGCAGCCGTGCGGTCGGGCTGCGTACGGCTCCGAGTGCGTCTGCGATGTCCTGGCCGTGCGCCCAGGTCTCCATCAGCCGGGCGCTCGCCATGGACGCGACGCCCATGGGCGGGCCGTACCAGGGCAGCCGGGCGCCCGGCGGGGCCGCGCGCAGGGCGTGCTGCAGCCGTTCGCGCCCCTCCCGCCAGCGGGCGAGCAGTGCGTCCGGCGGCATGGCGGCCCCGGCCCGCGCGCCTTCGTCGACGAACGACTCGGGTGCGCCGAGGGCCTTTTCGACCTCGGCGGCGAAGGCGTCGGGATCGGTGGCGGCCAGCAGCGCGGCGGCGTCGGTCCAGGCCAGGTGGGCGATCTGATGGGCGACCGTCCAGCCGGGGGCGGGCGTCGCGGTGCGCCAGCGCTCGGGACTCAGCTCCGCTGCCAGCCGGTCGAGCGCATGGCTCTCCTGTCTCAGATCGTCGAGGACGGCGATGGGGACGGGCACGGCGGCGGGGACGGGATCGGACACGAGGCGCTCCCTCGGGGCACGACGTCAGTGCCCCGGAGCATGGCAGCGCCGACAAAAACAAGCAAGCATGCTTGCTTTGATTTCTAGCCCTTTCCGGCCACCTGCGTCCGCACCGCTCCCATGCTCGCCGCGATGACCAGCGTGATCGCCAACGCGTCGATGAGCGAAAGGGCCTGATGCAGCACCAGGAACCCGGCCCCCGCGGCGATCGCCGGCTCCAGGCTCATCAGCACGGCGAAGGTGGAGGCGGGCAGACGGCGCAGGGCGAGCAGTTCGAGGGTGTAGGGCAGGACGGACGACAGCAGTGCGACCGCGAGGCCGAGGACGAGGACGGCGGGTGTGATCAGCGTCGTCCCGGCCTCGGCGACGCCCAGCGGCAGGGTGAGCAGCGCGGCGACGCCGATGGCCAGCGCCAGGCCGTCCGCCTGCGGGAAGCGGCGGCCGGTGCGGGCGCTGAAGACGATGTACGCGGCCCACATCGAGCCCGCGGCGAGCGCGAAGGCCGCGCCGACGGGGTCGAGGCGGTCGAAGCCGCCGCCGCTGAGCAGCACCACGCCGCCCAGGGCGAGCCCGGCCCAGACGAGGTTGACCCAGCGCCGGGAGACGATGACGGAGAGGGCGAGCGGGCCGAGCACCTCGAAGGTGACGGCCGCGCCGAGGGGGATGCGGTCGGCCGCCTGGTAGAAGAGCGTGTTCATGGCCGCCATGGCCGCGCCGAACGCGACGACCGTGCCCCAGTCGGCGCGCGAGTGCCCGCGCAGCCGGGGACGGCAGACGGCGAGCATCACCAGGGCGGCGAGCCCCAGCCGCAGGGTGACGACGCCGAGGGCCCCGGCGCGCGGCATCAGCAGCACGGCGACGGCTGCGCCGAACTGCACGGACAGGGCGCCTGCTACGACGAGCGAGACGGGCCCGAGGGACGGCCCGCCGCGCCGCCCGCCCTGCCCGGCCCGCCCACTCTGGCCACCCTGCGCGCCGCGCCCGCTCTCCGTGGCCCCTGCGGGCCGTCCGGCCTGCCCCGCCTGCTGCCCCGCCTGACGGGCCGGCTGCGCGGGCCCGGCCGCACCCCTCGTCGCTGTCTCGCTGTTCACCCGCCCCACCGTAGGGATTGCCGCGTCCGCAGTGAAATGTCTATTGGTCTGCGGTTATGCTTGTGAAGCATGAGCATCGAGGTGCGTCATCTGCGTTGCTTCCTCGCCGTGGCGGAGGAGTCCAGCGTGACCCGCGCGGCGTACCGGCTCGGCATCACCCAGCCCGCGGTCTCGCGCACACTGGCCGCGCTGGAACGGGCCCTCGGCGTACTGCTCGTGGACCGCTCCACCCACCATGTGGCCCTCACGGCCGAGGGCAGGGCCTTCCGCGACAAGGCGGCGGCCGCGGTGGCCGCGTTCGACGAGGCACTCGACACGGGGCGGCTGCGCCGCTGGCCGCTGCGGCTCGGCCACGCCTGGTCGGCGCTCGGCCCGTACACCACTCCCCTGCTGCGCCGCTGGCAGCAGGAGCACCCCGAGACCCCGCTGGAACTCCTCCGCATCGACGACATCACGGCGGGCCTGACGCGCGGCGAGGTGGACGCGGCGGTGCTGCGGGGCCCGGTGGACGTCCCCGGCCTGGTCACCGAGCTGCTCTTCACGGAGCCCCGCGTCGCCGCGCTCCCCTCCGACCATCCGCTGGCGGACCGCCCGTCGCTCACCCTCACCGACCTCGCGGCGCTCCCGGTGATCCTCAACCCGGTCTCCGGCACGACGACCCTCGACCTGTGGCCGCCCTCCGCCCGGCCGGCCGCCGTGCTGACCGTCGCCAACACGGACGACTGGCTCACCGCGATCGCGGCAGGCCGCGGCGCGGGCGTCTCGGGCACGTCGACGGCCGCGCTCCACCCGTACCCGGGCGTCACCTACCGCCCGCTCCCGGACGCCCCCGACATCCCGGTCCTCCTGGCCCACCGCCAGGGCCCGGCCCACCCGGCGCTCCCCCAACTGTCCACCCTGGCACACGAGGTGACGTCGGAACGGCATACGTGACCCGCCTCAGGCATCCCCTCCCCAGCCCTGCTCAAGCCGGGCCAGGCAGCCGGTGAGCGCGAGCACCGTGCGGGCGAGACGCCGGGCGTAGTCGACGGCCTGGGCGAGGCCGGCGCCGGTCAACTGCTCATCGAGACAACGGTGAGCCCGGGCGACGTCGCCCAGCGCGGCGGCCAGGGCGTCGTCGTTGCGCGGGTACGCGGCGATCCGGTCGCTCACGACGGGAACGAGCCACATCACATGTCCGCGCAGCCGCAGGGTCAGCTCATGCAGCCCGTCGTACGCGGGCACATCGGCGGTACAGGCCAGCAACCGCTCGGCGTCCACCCGCATCCCCGCCGTACTGAGGCTCGTCGGGTTCGCTCCGGGGTTCATGCGTCGCTCCCGGCGGTGTGGGGGTGGTTACGGAGCTCGACGTTGCAGTCCACGGCCTTCGACCGGTCCCCGGCGGCGAGCGCTGCGGCACGCTGCTGGGCCAGGGCCGCGCAGACACCGCATCCGGGCGCGGGGTCGGGGACGTCGCCGGGAGGCAGGAGGTGGACTGGGAGCGGTCCGTACACGGTCACGACGCTCCCCTCGCTGCCGGGTGGACAGTGCGCGGGTGCGACAGCCGCGGCTGGTTCAGCAGGCGGGACAGATGTGCATACACGTGCTCGACCTCGACGCGGGACAGGACGAGATCGGCTTGACCCTGCGGCCTGTCGACGCACCACAAGTCCAGCGGTACGCGGATCTCTCCGGTGTCGGCATCGCCCATGGGTGGCGCGCCCGGACGCGGTGAGGCATGCCAGGCTGTGGCCATCAGCTCTCCAGGTATCGGCTTTGACGGGCCGTCACCGTACGATCGCTACCACGCGGTAACGGGGACAGAGCGTCCCCGCAACCCCCGGTGTCCCCCTACCCTGCTTCGCGCAGACCGATCCGCCCTGCCAACCTCGCCGCCTCCGGGCGCAGCGCCCGAGGCACATCCCGCCACAACTCGGCCACCGCCGTACGAGCGGACGGCGTGTACTCGACCGTCTCCGCCCCGATCCGGTGCGCGAGCTGCATCACATGCAGCGCGGCCGTGTGGTCCCCCCGTTGCAGATGCCCACGGGCGACCTCCACCCACAAGCGCGCTCGCCGCTCCACCGAGGGCATCTCGTCCGGGTCGACGTCGTTCGCCGCGGAAAGCGCCTGGCGACTGGTCTTCAGATCGACCGCCACGCTGATCTCGTGGAAGTCGACGTTCGCCCGGCCGAACACGGTGGACGGGTGCACGTACGAGGCGGGCAGCGACTTCGCCACCTGATCACCGGCGCCCCAGTAGCGCCACGCGTCTCCCGACCTGCCGTCCCGCGCCGCCGTGACCGCGGCGTGCAGTTGGAGCGCACCGTAGATGCCGCGCCAGTCGTCCGGAGCGTCGTCGAGGTGGGACCGGATCAGTTCGGCGGCCTCCGTCACCACCCGAAGGGCTTCATCCGGATACGCGGTCTCACGCAGGATGTTGCCCATGTTCCAGGCGGCGGCCGCGATCGCATCCGGTTGGTCCGCATCCCGCGCGGCCGTCATCGCCCGGTCGGCGACCACCCAGGCCAGCTCCGCTGGGGCGATGTAGGCGGTGGCCTGCCCGGTGAGGCGGTAGACGTCCGAGACCGCGACAAGCGCGGCCCGGCGCTGGTCGCCGTCGAGTGCCCGGGTCGCGTTCTCGGTGTCCCGGATCAGTGGTGGGAGCAGCTTGAGGACCTCGGTGCGGTTGCGGCTTGAGGTGTGCCAGAGCCGCCACGTCTGGTCGACGCGTCCCTGCAGCCCGGCCACATCGGGCTGCGTTGCAGATGCGGTGAGGGAGAGGCGCGTGTTCATGACGGCGTCCCAGATCGCGGGCGTGGCCGGATGCTGAAGACGGCCAATCGGCACGGTCTGGCCGACTTGAGTCGAGCCGGTCAGCGCGGAGGCGTCGGAGAGCTGGAGTGCGGCGGCCAGACGTAGTACGAGGTGGTTGGCGCGCAGCTCCCGCTCGCCTGACTCGATCTTCTTGAGCCAGTCAGGGCCACGGCCGCACATCCCGGCGAGCACGGCTCGGGACATGCCCCGGGATTCTCGGAGGAGTCGGATGCGTTCGCCGGTGCTGAGATCATCGGGGATGTCCATGGTGCCCCTTCTCCGTGTGCCGTTTCAGTCAGAGTAGGGGCGGGGCTGTGGTCCGGGGAATGAGGAACTGGCAGGGTTCGGCCCGCCGAGATCGTCGTCACGGAGTCCCCATGAGCAAGCGCACCCGCCGCATCGACTACTGGCAGGACTCGGCCGCCCCCAAGCCGACCAGCCGCAAGACGTCGGCGTCCGTGTTCGTCCGTGACGACCAAGGGCGGCTGCTGCTGCTCAAGCGAGTGGACAACGACCTGTGGAGCATCCCCACGGGCGGGGTCAAGAAGGGCGAGACCGTCGGGCAGGCAGGGGTACGGGAGTGCCGCGAGGAGACCGGCCTGGAGGTCGAAGTCATCGGGCTGGTCGGGGTGTTCTCGACACCGGACCACGTCATCGCCTACTGGCACGGCGACAGGCTCGACGAAGTGCGCCAGCCCATCAACATCTGCCTGCGCGCCCGCGTCGTCGGGGGCCGCATCGCACCCGACCCGTCCGAAGCGGCGGAGGTCAGCTGGGTGGCCCCGGCCGAACTTGACGGCTACCCGGTGCACCCTGCGCTTCGGGCGCGTATCGACCACGGCCTGCGTTCGACGGAGCCGTACATCTCCTGAGGCGTACATCCCGCACGAGCCGGGCGGCGAGTTCCGGCACCCGCGTCAGCCAGGCCCATCAAGCCCGCCAGGCTGGTCAGGAACCTCACCGCCCCCCTCCTCCGGCAGCGCGTCCGCCAGCAGCTCCGCCAGGTGTCGCCCCCGCACGCCGCCCAGCTGGTCCAGCTGCGTGCGGCAGGAGAAGCCGTCCGCCAGGACCGCCGCGGAGGGGGTCGCGGCCCGCACCGACGGCAGCAGCTGTTCCTCCGCGCAGGCCGCGGAGACGTCGAAGTGGCCCTTCTCGAAGCCGAAGTTGCCCGCGAGCCCGCAGCAGCCGCCGCTCAGCTCGCCCGTCAGGCCGGCCCGCTCCCGCAGGCGGCGCTCCGCCGCGTCGCCCAGCACGGCGTGCTGGTGGCAGTGTGTCTGGCCGACGACGGGGCGGTCGAGGCGCGGTGGGGACCAGTCTGGCTGGGCGCACTCCTCGAGGCCCTGGGCGAAGGTGCGCACCAGGGCCGCGAGGCGGCGTGCGCGGGGGTCGCCGGTCAGCAGTTCCGGGAGGTCGGTGGTGAGCGCCGCCGCGCAGCTCGGTTCCAGCACCACCACCGGCACGCCCAGGTCGAGCAGCGGCTCGACCGCGTCCAGGGTGCGCCGCATGACGGTGCGCGCCCGCCGGAGCTGGCCCGTGGAGACATACGTCAGCCCGCAGCACACCCGCCCCGGGGGCAGCACGACTCCCACGCCCGCAGCCTCCATCACCCGTACCGCCGCACGCCCCACCTCCGGTGAGAGGTGATCGGTGAAGGTGTCGGGCCACAGCACCGCCGTACGGCCTTCGGCGAGCACCGTCTCCCGGTCCCGCTGGCGTCTGCGCAGCCAGCGCCGGAAGGTCTCCCCCGCCAGCCGCGGCAGCTGCCGCTCGGGCGCGATCCCGCCGAGGCGTTTCGCGACCGCCGCGAGCGGTCGCACGCCCGCCGCCGCGTTGACCGCGTCCGCCAGCGGCGCGGCCGCCCGCAGCCACTGAGGCAGCCGGCCCATCGCGTAGTGGGCGGCGGGCCGCAGCCGCCCCGCGTAGTGGTGGTGCAGGAACTCCGCCTTGTACGTGGCCATGTCCACGCCCACGGGACAGTCGCTGCGGCAGCCCTTGCAGGACAGGCACAGGTCGAGCGCCTCCCGCACCTCCTGCGACCGCCAGCCGTCCGTCACCACCTCGCCCGCGAGCATCTCGTGCAGCAGCCGCGCCCGCCCGCGCGTGGAGTGCATCTCCTCGCCCGTGGCCCGGAACGACGGGCACATCACCCCCGGACCGCCGCCGGTCGCCGCGGCCCGGCATTTGGCGACCCCGACGCACCGCCGCACCGCCGCTGAGAAGTCCCCGCCGCCCCGGCCGTCCTCCGGGTAGCCGAACTCGACCGCCACCCGCTCCCGCGGCAGCACCTCGAAGCGCAGATGCTCGTCCAGCCGGTCGGGCCGGGCCAGCATGCCGGGGTTGAGCCCGCCGTCCGGGTCCCACAGGTCCTTGAAGCGGCCGAAGAGCCCCACGAGTTCGTCCCCGTACATCTTCGGCAGCAGTTCGGCCCGTGCCTGCCCGTCGCCGTGCTCCCCCGACAGCGATCCGCCGTGCGCGACCACCAGTTCCGCGACCTCCTCCGAGAAGGCACGGAACCGCGCCACGCCGCCGGCGGTCAGCAGGTCGAAGTCGATGCGGACATGGATGCAGCCGTCGCCGAAGTGCCCGTACGGAGTGCCGCGCAGCCCGTGTGCCGCCAGCAGCGCCCGGAAGTCCCGCAGATACGCGCCGAGCCGTGCGGGAGGCACCGCGCAGTCCTCCCAGCCCGGCCAGGCCTCTCCGCCGTCCGGGGTCCTGGTGGCGGTCCCGGACGCGTCCTCCCGTACGCGCCAGAGCGCCCGCATCCCGGCCGGGTCGTCCACCACCGCCGTGTCCAGCGCGTCCGACGCCTTCGCGACGGCCTCCGCCCGCGCCCGCGCCCCGGCCGCCGTGTCTCCTCCGGTCTCGACGAACAGCCAGGCCCGCCCCCGCGGCAGCGACCGGACCCCCGGCACCAGGTCCTCGGCCATCCCCTCGACGGTCAGCGGCCCCAGCGGCAGCAGCCCCGCCGCGGCCTCGGCCGCCGCGCTCTCGTCCGGGTAGCCCAGCACGGCGAGCGCCCGCGCGGCCGGCGCGTCCACCAGGCGCACAACGGCCTCGGTCACCACCCCGAGTGTGCCCTCGCTGCCGCAGAAGGCCCGTGCCAGGTCGACGTCCTTCTCCGGCAGCAGCGCGTCCAGCGCATAGCCGGAGATACAGCGCGGCAGATTCTCCGGGTATCCGGTCCGCAGCAGCGCGAGATTCCCCCAGGCCAGCTCCCGCACCCCGTCGGGCCCACCGCCGAAGCCGCGCGCAAGGCGGTGCGCGGCGCCCCGGTACGTCAGCACGTCCAGCTCGGCGACGTTGTCCGCGGTGGTGCCCCAGGCCACGGAGTGCGCGCCGCAGGAGTTGTTGCCGATCATCCCGCCGAGCGTGCACCGGCTGTGCGTGGACGGGTCGGGGCCGAAGGTCAGTCCGTACGGGCGTGCCGCGTCCCGCAGTTCGTCAAGGACGAGGCCCGGTTGCACCACCGCCATATGCGAGTCCGGATCGATTCCCACGATCGAGTCCATATGCCGGGTGAAGTCCAGGACGACGCCGACTCCCGTGGCCTGCCCGGCGATGGAGGTGCCCCCGCCGCGCGGCACGACAGGAGTGGCGTGCGCACGGCACACTTCGAGGGCCGCGGCGACGTCGGCGGCGTCCCGCGGTGCTACGACCCCGACCGGGACGCGCCGGTAGTTGGAGGCGTCCATCGTCGTCAGGGCGCGGGCGGCGGCGCTGAAGTCCACCTCGCCCCGAACGGCCCGCGTCAGCTCCTCCGCCAGCCCGCGTGCCGGGCCCAGTGCCTGCTGTTGCGTCATGTGCCCAGCATGCCCACGTGCGGAGCGTCACACCTGGAGGCGATGCCGACCCTGCCGAGAACCGCCTCCGGCAGCCCTCAACCCCCCTATATTGACCCCCACTTCGTCAGCGAAGCACGGCACCACACCACGGTGCCACGGCAACCCGCGCCCGTGGCAGACCTCGCACCACGGCACCACGGCTCCGCACCACGGCACCACGGCTCCACACCACGGCTCCACACCACAGCCCGCTACACATCCCGTCTACGCCCCGTCACCCCGGAAGGCCAGACATGTTGACCGGCACCGACGAGCAGCGATGACCCGCGTCGCGACGCCTCAGCCCCGCGCGCCCCACGCCCTCAAGATCGTCGTCGCGGGCGGCTTCGGGGTGGGCAAGACGACGATGGTGCGCTCCGTCAGCGAGATCCGTCCGCTGCACACGGAAGAGCCCATGAGCCGGGCGGCGAGAATCCGGCGGAAGATCGCGACCACCGTCGCGCTCGACTTCGGCCGGATCACCCTGGACGGCGCCTCGGACGCCGCCGGGGGCGGCCCCACGGTCCTGCATCTGTTCGGCGTGCCCGGCCAGGAACGGTTCTGGTTCCTTTGGGACCGCATCTTCAGCGGCACGATCGGCGCGGTGGTCCTGGTGGACACCCGGTGCCTGGCCGACGCCTGGCCCGCGCTCGACCGTCTGGAGCATCTGGGGATGCCGTTCATCGTGGCCGCCAACGACTTCGGCGGGCCGTTCGAGGGCGAGGAGAGCATCCGCGCCGGGCTGGGGCTCGGGGACGATGTGCCGATGGTGGAGTTCGACGCGCGCGACCACTCGTCGAGCAAGTTCGTGCTGATCGCGCTGGTGGACCATCTGCGGAAGCTGTCGGGCCGCCGCCCGACGTGACGCGTCCCGGGCGCGCCGTCGCGTGCATGCGTGTGCGGATGCGGCGGAAGCGCGTGTACGCCTGTGTACGTGTGCGGAAGCGCGTGCATGTGTGTGTATGTGCGTGTACGTGTGCGTCTCAGCCGCCGGACCGCGTCACCGCGCGCCCGGCAGAACCGATACGCTCGCGCCCGTGGCTGAGATCCGGATTCCCGCTGACATCAAGCCCGCCGACGGCCGTTTCGGCGCGGGCCCCTCCAAGGTGCGCACGGAGGCGCTGGACGCGCTGGCCGCCACGGGCGCCTCTCTCCTCGGCACGTCCCACCGCCAGGCTCCGGTGAAGAACCTGGTCGGCGAGGTGCGCGAGGGCGTACGGGAGCTGTTCTCGCTCCCCGAGGGCTACGAGGTGATCCTCGGCAACGGCGGCTCCACCGCCTTCTGGGACATCGCGACGCACGGTCTGATCGACAACAAGTCGCAGCATCTGTCGTTCGGTGAGTTCTCGTCGAAGTTCGCCAAGGCGGCCAAGCTCGCGCCCTGGCTGGCCGAGCCCACCGTGATCTCCTCCGAGCCGGGCACCCACCCCGAGCCGCAGGCGGAGGCGGGCGTCGACGTCTACGCCTTCACCCACAACGAGACCTCGACCGGCGTCGCGGCCCCGATCAAGCGCGTCGACGGCGCGGACGAGGGTGCGCTGGTGCTGGTGGACGCGACGTCGGGCGCGGGCGGTCTGCCGGTCGACATCGCGCAGACGGACGTCTACTACTTCGCCCCGCAGAAGTCCTTCGCCTCGGACGGCGGCCTGTGGATCGGCGTGTTCTCCCCGGCGGCCCTGGAGCGAGCCGGGCGCATCCACGCGTCGGGCCGCCATGTTCCGGAGTTCTTCAGCCTGCCGACCGCGATCGACAACTCGCGCAAGAACCAGACGTACAACACCCCGGCGCTGGCCACCCTCTTCCTGCTCAACGAGCAGCTGAAGTGGCTGAACGGCCAGGGCGGCCTGGCCTGGTCGACGAACCGCACAGCCGCCTCCTCCCGCGCGCTCTACAGCTGGGCCGACGCCTCCAAGTACGCGACCCCGTTCGTGACGGACCCGGCCAAGCGCTCCCAGGTCATCGGCACGATCGACTTCGCGGACGAGATCGACGCCGCGGCGGTCGCCAAGACCCTGCGGGCCAACGGCATCGTGGACACGGAGCCGTACCGCAAGCTGGGCCGCAACCAGCTGCGCGTGGCGATGTTCCCGGCGGTCGACCCGGCGGACGTCGAGGCCCTGACGGCGTGCGTGGACTATGTGATCGAGCGCCTCTGACGTTCGCAGTGCACTGCACTACGAGGGCCCGCCGCCACGGCGGGCCCTCACTCGTACAGGTGACCGTACGGAGAACGGACACGGCAGGGCGTATCCGCCTACGATGATGGTCTCGACACCAGCCAACAGGAGGCCCGCATGTCTGCCGCAGCAGTCGAGCACCCCTGTCACGACGAGCCGGCGACCCTGCTTGAGGCAGCGGACGAGCTGACTGAGCAGCTTCCCGGCTATCGCGTCGAGATCATCGGAGGCATTCTCACTGTGACACCGCCGCCGGACACCGCCCACGCCCGCGCCATCGCCAGGCTGACACGGCCCTTCATGATGGCCGGCCTCGACGGTGGGGAAACCGAAGTGTTTCAGAACGTCGGCCTCTGGCTGCCAGGCGGCGAAGAGGACTTCGCCATTCCTGATCTCGTCATCGTCGA
This sequence comes from Streptomyces sp. MUM 178J, assembly GCF_022414575.1. GTDB lineage: Bacteria > Actinomycetota > Actinomycetes > Streptomycetales > Streptomycetaceae > Streptomyces > Streptomyces chengmaiensis. The sequence goes on from NZ_JADWYQ010000024.1 coordinate 59,950, forward strand.
CTCCGACATCGACGATCATCTCATCGAGAACAACTGCTACGACCCAGCCTGCTTCCGCCTGGTCCTGGAAGTCACCTCCAGCAACTACCAGCAAGACCTCCGCAACAAGGTGGCCGCCTATGCCGAGGCGCAGATCCCCGTCTATGTGATCGTCAACCGCAAGCACGGCCGTATCCACGTCCTGACCGAGCCGAACCCCGCCGAGCGGACGTACGACACCCACCGCGTCCACGCCCCCGGCGAGCAGATCACGCTCCCCGAGTCGATCGGGGCGGAGGTCAAACTGGACGTCGAGGCGCTCCTCCGGGCAGCCACGCCCAAGAAGCCCTGAGCCAGCCCCACCAAGGTCACCGTCCTCAGCGGCTCAGCCGCTGGAAGCGGCGGACCGCCAGCGGCAGGCAGACCGCGGTGACGGCCGCCGGCCAGACCACCGCCATCAGCACCGCGTGCTCCTGGATCCAGCTGCCGTCGCTCGCCACCGGGTTGCCGAAGAGCTCGCGCGTCGCCGTGGCCGTCGAGGAGATCGGGTTCCAGGCGGCGACCGCGCCCAGCCAGTCCGGCATCGAGGACGGCGGGACGAAGACGCTGGAGACCATGGTGAGCGGGAAGACCACCGCGTAGAGGCCGCCGGCGGCCTCCGGGCTCGGGATGAGCAGGCCGAGCCAGACGCCGACCCAGATCAGGCAGAACCGCAGGAGCAGCAGCAGCGCGAAGGCTCCGGCGGCCGCGGCAAGGCCGCCGTCCGCGCGCCAGCCCATCGCCAGCGCGGTCGCCGCCAGGATCGTCAGCTCGGCGCAGGCCACGATCAGATCGTTCGCACCCCGGCCCGCGACCACCGCGGACGGCGCCATCGGCATCGAGCGGAAGCGGTCCACGACCCCCTTCGACGCGTCCGTGACCATCGTGATCGCGGTGTTCATCAGACCGAAGGCCATGGTCATCACAAACATGCCGGGCAGCAGGAAGTCCCGGTAGTCCCCGCCGCCCGGCGGCTTCATCGCGCCGCCGAAGACATACCCGTACAGCAGCACCGACACGATCGGGAAGCCCAGCTGCCACACGATGTACGAGGGCTGGCGCAGATAGTGGGTCAGGCCTCGGCGTACCACGTTCCAGCAGTCGGCCAGGGCCCAGTAGGCCCTGCGGCCCGGACCTTCCTCGCCCGCGTACACCGCCCGCAGATCGACGCTCATACGGCTTCCCCCTCGCTCTCCATGCGCTCCGTGCGGTGTCCGGTCAGCCGCAGGAACACCTCGTCCAGCGACGGCCTGCGCAGCCCGATGTCCTCCACCGCGACGCGCTCCTCCTGGAGCGTCCGGGCGACCTCCGTCAGCGCCGCCACCCGGTCGCCGCTGACCGCGGCGTGCACCCGGCAGCCCCACTCGTCCGTGGTCGTCGCCGTCGGCGTCGTCGCCGTCTCCGGCTCCGTGCCCGCGTCCGCGACGCGCGCGACCGCCTTGACCGCCGCCGGAAGGTCCGACGGCTCGGCGACCACTACCTCGATGCGGTCCCCGCCGACCCGGCGCTTCAGACCGTCGGGGGTGTCGTCCGCGATCGCCCGCCCCTGGTCGAGGACGGTGATGCGGGAGGCGAGCCTGTCCGCCTCGTCCAGATACTGCGTGGTGAGCAGTACGGTCGTGCCGCCCGCCACCAGCGCCCGCACCGCGTCCCACACCTCGCCGCGCCCGCGCGGATCGAGCCCGGTCGTCGGCTCGTCCAGGAACAGCACATCCGGCGCCATGATCATCGACGCGGCCAGGTCCAGCCGTCGCCGCATGCCGCCGCTGTACTCGCCCGCACCCTTGTCGGCCGCTTCGGTCAGGTCGAAGCGCTCCAGCAGTTCGGCGGCGCGCAGCCGCGCCCGCCTGCCGCCGAGATGGAACAGCCGGCCGAACATCTCCAGGTTCTGCCGCCCCGTCAAGAGCTTGTCCACCGCTGCGTACTGGCCGGTCAGGCCGATCCGGCTGCGTACGCGGCGCGGGTGGCGCGCCACGTCCACGCCCGCCACCTCGGCGCGTCCGCCGTCCAGCCGCAGCAGCGTGGTGAGCACGCGCACCGCCGTCGTCTTGCCCGCGCCGTTGGGCCCGAGCAGCCCGTGCACGGTGCCCTTGCGCACCGCCAGGTCGAACCCGTCGAGCGCGCGTGTGTCCTCCCCGTACTGCTTCTCCAGCGCCTCCGCCAGCACCGCGTATCCGCTCACTGAACCCCCTCGCTCGCATCGTCAAACACAACTGAGTACGGCGTACGAGATTGAGAGTACATCGTACTCAGTTTCTGTCCAGCGCATTAGGGTGAAGCCATGACGACGACCGAAACGAGCGGCAGCGGCGACGTCGCGCGCAGCCTGGAGCTCCTCTGGGGCACCGGCGAGCGCCCCACCCGCGGCCCCAAACCAGGCCTCAGCCTCGACCGGATCGTCACGGCCGCGATCACGGTGGCCGACACCGAGGGCCTGGCCGCCGTCTCGATGCGCCGGCTCGCCGCCGAACTGGGCGTCGGCGCGATGTCGCTCTACCGGTACGTCCCCGGCAAGGCCGAGCTGCTCGACCTGATGCTTGACCGCGTCCAGGGCGAGGCGACCGAAGGCGCCTCGACCCCGCCCCCCGGCGAGATCGACTGGCGCGAGGCCATGGAGAAGCTCGCCCGCGGCCACCTGGCCCAGTACCGCGCCCACCCCTGGCTGCTGAAGGTCAACCAGGCCCGTACAGTGCTGGGCCCCAGCGCCGTACGCGGCCTGGAACTCGCCCTCGCCGGGCTGCGCGGCATGGGTCTGAACGACCCCGAGACGATCTCCGCGATCATCAGCGTGCAGAGCTTCGTCCACGGCATCGCCCAGATGGAGCTGCAGACCGCGGAAGCCGCGCAGCAGACGGGGTTGAGCGACGAGGCGTTCTGGGAGGGGCAGCGCCCGTTCCTGGAGCGGGCCATGACGAGCGGCGAGTATCCGCTGATGGCCTCCCTGTCGGAGGACGCGTTCGCCGAATTCGACCACTTCGGCTTCGGGCTGCGCCGCCTCGTCGCCGGCTTCGAGACCCTCGTACGCGAACGGGCGGAGCAGCGGAGCGCCGACAGCCCCGGGCCCGCGAGCGGATGACGTCCGCGCCGGGCCATGCCTTCATGAAGACATGCGCCATAGAGACACGAGCGGAGGCGGCGGAAGCGGCGGAGGCAGCGGAGGCGGCGGAGGCAGCAGCAGCGGCACACCGGCCCTGACGCCCTTTGTCGAGCAGTGGGCCGCCCTGCTGACCAGTCATAAACGCGACGGCACAGGCGTCGGCACGCCCGTCAACATCGTCGTCGAAGGCGACCACGCCTACGTCCGCACTTACGCGAAGGCCTGGAAGGCGAAGCGGATGCGGAACGATCCGGAGATCGAGCTCGCGCCTTCGACAATGCGCGGCACGCCGACCGGCCCGCCGATCAGGGCCCGCGCCCGGCTGCTCGACCAGAACAGCGAGGAGAACGCGCACGCGGCGAAGCTGCTGGCGCGCAAGTACCCCGTCACGCACGGGCTGCTGGTGCCGCTGGCACACAAGGTGAAGCGGGACCGGACGCTGCACTACGAGGTGCGCCCCCTCTCGAGGAGCTGATCACTCCGCGGGCTCGGCGCGCGCCGCCCCCGAGGCTCGACCCCCTGGGGATCGGGGCTCAGCCCTTGCGGCCCACAGCCTGTGCGCTAGCCCTTGCGGCGCATGCCGCGCAGCCACAGCACGAGGGCCCCGAGGCCCGCGGCGGCGACGAGCCCGTATGTCAGATTCCGGTCGCCGTCCGAGGAGGACGCCCCTCCTTCGGCCGCACTCCCGCCCTTCTCCTTCTCGCCCGTCTCGCCGTTCTCCGTCTTGTCCTGCCGTCCCTCCAACTCCACGCGCTGGACGGTGCTCTGCGCCCCTTCCGTGCCGAACATCAGTGCGCTCCCGTCAGGGGTGTACGCGACGGATTCGGCCTGCCGCTGGATCGGCGCGCGCACCCTGCGGTCGGCGCCGGGCCGGCCGTCCTTCCACTCGTACGCGCGGGCGCTGAAGTAGGAGCGCAGCAGCAGCTCGCCGCCGTCGGGGGAGAACGCGCCATCGGTCACCCAGGGCACTTCGGCGATCCTGCGGAAGACGTTCGCCCCGGAGGCGGTGAGCGTGGCGGGCCCCTCGTACAGCCCACCGCCGTCCTCGTTCTTGGAGGCGATGTAGACGCGCCCGGTGGCGGGGTGCACCATCAGCGCCTCGGCGTCCCGCGCCCCGTCCTCGTACCGGACGGTGTACTGCGTCGCCCGCACCGTCAGCTCGGGGCTGAGTTTCTCCGGCTCCGGGAAGCGGTAGATCCAGACGTGGTCCCAGCCGCCGCCCAGGTTGTCGCCGATGTCGCCCACATAGACGTCTCCGTCCGGCCCGACAGAGACGGCTTCCATGTCACGCGGCTCGCCGACCCCGCGCATGGCGACCCGTGCGACGGTCTCACCGGTCTCCGAGTCGACGGCGTAGAGGTAGGGCCCCTCGTCCTGATCGTTGTGCGTCCAGTAGACACCCGGGTGCCGCTTGCTCGCGGCGAGACCACTGGACTCCGTGATCCGTTGATCCTTGATGGTGAAGGACGAGTCGTCGGCGGCGGCGGCGCCACATCCGGTCAGCACGGTTGCGGCGGCGAGGGCGGCGGAGAAGGCTGCCGAGGCGGCGACGTACGAAGGCGAACGCATTCCCCAAGCCTGCCATCCCCTGCGGTCGGTGTCGGCGCGTCCTCCCACGCGCTTCGACACCCCGGATGCATCCTCTCCAAACCACCTCATACCCGACATACACAGGCAGCCCATGACCCAGACCTCAGCCGTCAGCCACCCGCCCGAATCCACCGCCGCCCGCCTGCTCGCCCCGTCCCGGTTGCGCGACCTCATCTGGCTCGGCTCCGTGGCCGGGGCGTTCACCGTCCTCCAGCTCGTGCTCAGCGTGCCCGGGACCGGGCTCGGCTGGGACGAGACCGTGTACGTGAGCCAGGTCAGCCCCGATGCCCCGGCGGCGTTCTTCAGCGCCCCGCGCGCCCGCGGCGTCACCTTCCTCGTGGCCCCCGTGACGGTGCTGACCTCGTCGGTCACCGCCCTGCGCGTCTATCTGGCACTGCTGTCCGGGGCCGCGCTGCTGCTCTCCCTCTGGCTGTGGCGCCCGCTGCTGCCGGTGCGCGTGCTGGCACTCGCCGGGGTGCTGTTCGCCACCCTGTGGATCACACTCCTGTACGGGCCGCAGGTCATGCCCAACCTGTGGGCCGCCTACGCGGCCCTCATCGCCACGGCCTGCTTCCTTCGCGCGGCCGGGGTTCCGTCGGACCACAGCACCCAGGCGGCCCCCTCGGCCCCGTCGCTCCAATGGACCTCCGCCGAAGGCACAACAGCCTCCACCGCACGAGAGCTCACCGACTACCTCCGCCCCCGCGGCCGGAACACCGCCGCACGCCGAGCGCTGCCGGGCCTCGCCGCCGCGATCGCGTGCGCCGCCCTCCTGCGCCCCACCGACGCCTTCTGGCTGGCACTCCCGCTCGCCGTCGCGACCCTGTGCGTACGGCGCTGGCGACGCCGCCCCGCGCTGCTGCTGGCACTGGTGGCCGGAGGCGCGATCGGCTGCGCGCCATGGGCGGCGGAGGCGTACCTCAGCTACGGCGGGCTGCTGCCGCGGCTGCACCGCGCCAGCGAGATCCAGGGCGAGCTGGGCTGGAACTTCGCCGTCGACGACCAGGTCCGGGCGCTGGCGGGCCGCACGCTGTGCCGCCCGTGCGACGTGCCGTGGCGGGACCCCCTGACGGCACTGTGGTTCTTCGCGCTTCCACTGCTGGTCATCGGCGGCTGCCTGGCGGCCCGCCGCACCCCGCAGCGCACCGCGCTCAACATGGCCGCCCTCACCGGCGTCTTCGCCGCGTTCCCCTATCTGCTGCTCATCGGCTACGCGGCGCCCCGTTTCCTGCTCCCGGCCTACGCGCTGCTGGCGCTCCCCACGGCATACGCCCTGATGCACCTGGCGCGCACCGTTCGCCCGCGCAGCCTGGTCGCCGCGGGCCTCGTCCTGGCCCTGGCGGCCCATCTGACCGTCCAGTACCTGACCCTGACGCGGATCACCGCCCGCTACCGTGAGGACGGGGTCGCCTTCACACGGATCTCCGCGGAGCTGAACCGCCTGGGCGTACGCCCCCCGTGCGTCGTCAACGGCACGGAATACGTCCGCATCGGCTTCGGCACGGGCTGCTCCTCCCGCCAGACCGGCGGCCACGACGGCTCGATCACCGTGGCCGGCCTCGAGGATCTGGCCCGCCGTATGCCGATGGCGGTCATCGTCCGCGAGGACGCGACGGTCCCCCGCTACGCCCGCACCTGGACCGCCCACCCCCTGCCCGCTCTGCCCGGCAAGGGCGAACTGACCGCCTACCTCTCCCCGTCGACAACCTCCGCGCCCCAGCCTGCCGCGTCCACACTCTCCCCCTCCGCGCTCTCCCCCTCCGCGCTCTCTCCACCCGCGTGGCGAGCCTCACATCGCTGAGTCGACCGACGATCGGCGAGGATGTTACCCATGCGTTTTCTGTTCGTCGGCGACAGCATGACCATCGGACGCGCCGGCGACTTCACCTGGCGCTACCGCATGTGGCAGCACCTCTCCCGGCTGTCCGACGGCCCGTACGAGATCGTCGGCCCCCGCACCGGGCTGTACGACCACGCCACAGCGGCCGCCGCCTCCGACGCCTACGCCGACCCCGCCTTCCCGCCCCCGGCCCGCCGCCACCTCGCGGGCTGGGGCGAAGGCTGGCTCCATATGGCCCCGGCCATCCGCGAAGCGGCGACCGCCGCCCGGCCGGACATCCTGCTGGTCTCCCTGGGCCTGATAGACCTCGGCTTCTACACCGACAGCACCCAAACCATCGCCAACACCCACCACTTCATCACCGAAGCCCGCGCGGCCAACCCCCACATCCGCCTGGTGCTGCTCCCGGTCATCCCCAACATCCGCGCCACGACGGACGCCCCGTTCGCCGCGGAGTGCGCCCGCTTCAACGAACTCCTCGCCAAGACGACGGCGGACCTCTCCACCCCCGCCTCCCCGATCCTCCTGGCCTCCGTCCCCCCGTCGTACACCCTCGCCGCCGACACCTACGACGGCACCCACCCCAGCCCCGCGGGCGAACACAAACTGGCGTCGGCCTTCGCCGACGCAATGCACCAGGCCTGGGGCCTGGGCTCCCCCTATCAGCCCACCCTCGCGGACTGACCCTCCTGCACCGTCCGCACCCGGGGCAACGCACCATGCTGGCCCAGCGATTCATCCCGACATGAGCCACGCCCATTCCAGGGCCCGGGCGCCGGCAGTGGCCGCCTCGGATCACCGCTGAAGATGTGGAAGGACGACTCCTGGCGCAACTTCCCCAACGTGACCCGCTACCGCGGCGTCGGCTGGGAGCGCGACGGGCTGATCGCCATATCGCCCAGCGGCGGCCTGTACGCCTACCCGAGCGCTGCCAACGGCGTGCTGTCGGGCAAGCGGCACGAGATGTGGCACGACAAGACCTGGAACAAGAAGCACATCAGCAGCGGTGACTTCAACGGCGACGGCCGGGACGACGTGATCGCCGTCGCCCAGAGCGGGCGGCCTCCACCTCTACAAGGGCAACGCCAAGGGCAAGCTCGACTTCGGCGTCTCCATGTGGCACGACGAGTCGTGGGGCGGCTTCCGCGTCATCATGGGCGGCGACTTCAACGGCGACGGCAAGGGCGACGTCGCGGCGATCAACAGCAGCGGAGGGCTCTACCTGTACCCGGGCGACGGCAAGGGCAAGCTCGGCTCCCGCATGGCGATGTGGCCTGCCAAGTCCTGAGCGTCTCCTCGGCCGCCGCCGACGGCGGCTCTTCGACGGCAAGGACCTCGGCCGCCTCTACTTCGCCGGCATCACCGGCGACGGCAGGGCGGACCTCATCGTCCACGGCCGCGACGGCAGAATCGCCGTACGCAAGAACATGGGCGACTGCCTCAACGGCAGCTACCTCAGCGGCAGCACGCTGATGATCACCCTGTGACCCCGTCGAGCAGCTGACCGGCGCACAGACCGGCCGGTCCCCCCGAACGACCCGCGAAGGCCGCAGCGCCTCGCGGGTTGTTCGCCGTCCGCCCTCGGGGTGCGCGGCAGCCGCAGCCGGTCTGGCGCGTTGTGCAAGTGGTCTGGCGTCTTCTGCCAGTGCGGGCCGCGCCGGCCCCCCGTAGCGTGACAGGAGAAGCATTCGGGATCATTCGACATAGAAAGCAGAAAAGCCATGCGAACAGCCCTGGTCACCGGCGCCTCGTCAGGCATGGGCAAGGAAACGGCCAAGAGACTCCTCGACGAGGGCTACGCGGTCTACGCCGTCGCCCGCCGGGTCGAGCGGATGCGCGACCTGCAGGAACGGGGCGCGGTGACCCTCCGGATGGACATCACCCGCGACGAGGACGTCAAGGCGGTCGTCGACCGCATCGCGGCGGAACGCGGCGGGGTGGACGTCCTGGTCAACAACGCCGGATTCGGAATGTACGGGGCGATGGAGGACACCTCCGTCGACGACGCCCGGTACCAGTTCGAGGTGAACCTCTTCGGCCTCGCCCGGCTCACCCAGCTGGTGCTGCCGTATATGCGCAAACAGGGTTCGGGCAGGATCGTGAACATCTCGTCGGTCGGCGGCAGGATCCACACACCGCTGGGCAGCTGGTACCACGCCACCAAGCACGCCCTGGAAGGCTGGTCGGACTCGCTGCGCCTGGAGGTCGCGCCGTTCGGCGTCGACGTCGTCATCATCGAACCGGGCGTCATCGAAACCGAATTCGGCGAGGTGATGGTGGAGCCCATGCTGGAGCGTTCGGGATCCTCCGACTACAGCGAGCTGGCGCACAGGCTGGCCGCGGCCACCCGGGAGAACTACAAGCGCGGCGGCGGCACCCCCGCCTCCCGTCTGGCCGAGGTGATCGTCGGCTCGATCACGGCACGGCGGCCCAAGACGCGGTACGTTGCGGGCAAGTACGCCAAGCCGCTGATCGCCACACGCAGGTGGCTCAGCGACCGGACGTTCGACCGCCTGGTGATGCGCTTCGTGTGAACCCCGCAGGAGACGTCATGCCCGCTGATCTGTTCACCGTGCAGGCCTCGACCCGGGCGCTGCTGACGGACCTCGGCCTCTCGCCCGGCGATGTGCTGCGCCGGGCGGGGCTGGCGCAGGATCTGTTCGCCCGGACGCCGGTACAGCTCACCGCCGAGGAGTACTTCTCCCTGTGGCGGGCGGTCGAGGCGGAGGCCGACGACCCCGAGCTGCCGCTCACCGTCGCGCGGGTGCTGTCCCCGGAAGTCTTCGACCCGCTGCTGTTCGCCGCGCTGTGCAGTCCGGACCTCCGGGCGGCGGCCCGCCGGATCGCCGCGTACAAGAAGTTGATCGGCCCCATGGCCGTCCAGGTCACGGAGGCGTCCGGCCGGCTCACGCTGGTGCTGGCATGGCCCCCGTCGGTGACGCCGCCGCCTCTGCTGGCGGTGACGGAACTGGTCTTCTGGGTGGTGCTGGCCAGGGTCGCCACCCGGGCGCAGGTGTCCCCGTTGCAGATCACCACCCCTGAGCCGCCCCCGGACGCCCGCCCCTACCTGGACTTCCTCGGCGCCGCCGTCGAGCGCGGGCCACAGCAGTCGATCACCTTCTCGTCGTACGACGCCGACCGGCCGTTCCTCACCGCGGACCCGCGCATGTGGGACTTCTTCGAACCGGAGCTTCGACGCCGGATGTCCGAGCTGGAGTCGGGCGCCACCGCGACCGAGCGGGTCCGGGCGGCGCTGCTGGAACTCCTGCCCGCCGGCAGCGCCGCGATGGAGGCGGTCGCCCGATCGCTGACCGTGAGCACCCGCACGCTTCAGCGGCAGCTGAAGGGCGAGGGCACCACCTTCCAGACGGTCCTCAACGACACCCGGGAGACCCTGGCCCGGCACTATCTGGCCCACTCGCAGCTGACGGTGCGGGAGATCTCCTTCCTGCTCGGATACGAGGACCCCAACTCCTTCTACCGCGCCTTCCACACCTGGACCGGCCTGACTCCCGCGCAGTTGGGCTGACCTGTGCGGGAGCCGCACGCATCGGCGTCGCGAGGCCTTTCCCAAGCCGCGAGCACCCGGCCTAGGACCCGGATGCCGCCCGCCGTCAGAACCCTCTCCCGGGGCGCGGGCCGCCCGCTTCGCTACGCCCGTGTAAGGCGGTTCGCGAGCGTCGACATCGTGTAAGTGCCGATGCCCATCACCACCTCCAGCGCATGCTGCCGGGTATAGCCGTGCGCCAGGAACGCCCGAAGGTCCGCGTCCTGAACCGCACCGGCCGTGTCGAGTACGAGCAGCGCGAACCGCCGTACCGCCTCAAGGCGTTCGTCGCCGACCGGCCGCGCCTCGCACAGCGCGGCCACCAGCGCGTCATCGGCGCCAAGGGCCCGCAGCTTCCCCGTGTGCATCGCGATGCACACCTCGCATCCGTTGCGTGCGGCGACGGCCATGATGACGACCTCGCGGGCGACGGGCTCCAGTGTCGTCTGCTCGAACATCGCGCTGAGCCTGAGGAAGCCGTCCAGCAGATGCGGTGAGGTCGCGAGCTTCGCGACCGCTCGCGGCAGGTGGCCCAGGCGCTGGACCGTCGCCTCCATCGCGCGGCGCGAGCCCTGCGGGGCCGACTCAAGGGTGTGCTCGACGAACATGGGCTGCCAGCTCCTACAATCGACAACATGGTTGACCATAAGAACGTAAACCAGGTTGTCGATAAGGGCAATGCCCCGGCGGCCGACACCCCCGGGTACGAGCTGCCCCTGCTCCTCTTCGCCGGGTTCCGCTCCCTCATCGACCGTCTCCACACGGAGCTCGCCGCGCAGGGACACCCCGACCTCCGGCCCGCCCACGGCTTCGCCATGCAGGCGATCGGGCGCGACGGGGCGACGGCGAGCGAGGTCGGGCGGCGGCTCGGGGTCTCCAAACAGGCCGCGGGCAAGACCCTCGACCGCCTGATCGCCCTCGGCTACTGCACCCGCACCGACGATCCGGCCGACGCCCGCCGCAAGCTCATCCGCCTCACCCCGCGCGGAGCAGACGCCCTGACCCGCTCCGCCGCGATCTTCGACGAGCTGCGCGCGGAGTGGGCGAAGACCCTCGGCGCGGACCGCCTGCGCGCCCTGGAGGCAGACCTCCGCACGGTCACACCGCCCGAGAGCTTCCGCCTCGACGCGGCCGGCTGGCTCGGCGGCTGACTGACCGCCGTGACCTTCCCCGCGTGCGTATCGTTGTACTGCGCGCTGCCTGTGATCCAGCGGCAGCGGGGAGGAGCGCCGCGATGACCGTCGTAGAAGTCGACAGGATCGAGATGGCCGAAAGCAGCGACGAGCTCACCTTGGACATGCTGTTCGAGTGGCTCGAGAAGATGCCCGTCCCCGAGGGATACAAGACCGAGATCGTCGGGGGGCACATCTTCATGTCGCCGCAGCGGGACGTCCATTGGAACATCATCCGCCGGATCGTACGAGCCCTTGAGGACCAGTTCGGAATGGACGCCAAGGTCACGTCTGACGTCCGTATCGACTTCCCGGGTCACCTCAACGGCTTCGCCCCCGATGTGGCGCTGCTCAGTGACGAAGCCGAGAAGAGCGCACAGGGGCGCTGGAGCTACCAGGACGTGCAGTTCGTGGCCGAGGTCATCTCCAAGAACACCGCCCTGAACGACTACGGCCCCAAGAAGACCGCCTACGCCGAGGCCAAGGTCCCCGCCTACCTCATCGTCAACCCCTACACCGGCAAGTGCGTGCTTCACACGACCCCCAAGAACGGCGACTACGACACCGACGCCAGGTTCACCTTCGGCGACGAGATCGACCTCACCCACACCCCCGCCGGCCTCACCCTCGCCACCGACGGCTTCCCCCGGGATTGACATCCGACTGACATCCGACTGACATCCGCCCGACCGGCGCAGCTCGTCCGCGCCGCGCGCGTTCCCTTGCCTGGAGCGGACTCCAAGGCGTTGGCTTGGCGTCCATGAAGTACACGCAGCTCGGGCGTACGGGACTCAAGGTCAGCCGAATCGTCCTCGGGACGATGAACTTCGGGCCGCAGACCGACGAGGCGGACAGCCACACCATCATGGACGCCGCGCTCGACGCGGGGATCAATCTCGTCGACACCGCGAACGTGTACGGCTGGGGCGAGAACAAGGGCCGTACGGAAGAGATCATCGGCAACTGGTTCGCCAAGGGCGGCGACCGCCGGGACAAGGTCGTCCTCGCCACCAAGGTGTTCGGCAACATGGACACGGGCGGCGGCCGTCCCTGGCCCAATCACGACCGGCTCTCCGCGCTCAACATCCGTCGGGCCGTCGATGCGTCGCTGAAGCGGCTGAAGACCGACTACATCGACCTGTACCAGTTCCACCACATCGACCGGCGCACGCCCGTCGACGAGATCTGGCAGGCCATGGACGTCCTGGTCCAACAGGGCAAGGTCCTCTATGTGGGGTCCAGCAACTTCCCGGGCTGGAAGATCGCGCAGATGAACGAGGCAGCCGGCCGCCGCGGCTCATACGGCCTGGTCAGCGAGCAGTGCCTGTACAACCTGGCCGAGCGGCGCGCCGAGATGGAGGTCATCCCGGCCGCGCGGGAGTACGGGCTGGGGGTCGTCCCCTGGTCGCCGCTGAGCGGCGGGCTGCTCGGCGGGGTGATCAGGAAGGAGCGTGAGGGCGGCGCGACCCGGTCCGGGGCCGGGCGCTCCGCTCAGGCTCTGGCGAACACCGAGGTGCGGGGGCAGATCCAGGCGTACGAGGAGCTGCTCGGGGAGCACGGTCTGGATCCGGGCGAGACCGCGCTGGCCTGGCTGCTCACCCGGCCCGGGGTGACCGGCCCGATCGTCGGGCCGCGCACCGCCGACCAGCTTGCCTCCGCACTGCGCGCGGTCGAGCTGGAACTGTCGGACACCGTGCTTGCGGCGCTGGACGAGATCTTCCCGGGGCCCGGGCCCGCTCCCGAGGCGTTCGCCTGGTGAGCAGTGCGGGCCGGCCGTCGAGCGCGGAGCGGCCGACCTGAGCGCGGGGCGGCCGACCTGAGCGCGGGGCGGGCGCATGAACACAGGACGGCCGCATGAGCACAGGACGGCCGGTCAGAACGCGGGGCTGCCGCCAGAACACATAACAGTCGGCTGGATCACAGGACAGCCGCCGGAGCACGGGGCAGCCGTCAGAGCACCGACGCCACCGCGATGATCGCGAACATCAGCACAAGCGCACCGGCCATGATCCGGTTCCGGGTCTTCGGGTCCACGCTTCGAGATTAACCGCACCGGTCCCGCTCCTTCCCCGGAGGGGCGGGGCAGCGCAATCAGCGGCCCAGCTCCCACTCGCCCACGGTCTCGTACCGCGGCCGCGCGCCCGGGGCTCCGCCCCTCGGCAGATTGCTGCGGACGAGAGCCAGCCGGGCCACCTCCCACGGCTCGCCCTCGAAGCCCTCCAGCGCCGTGACGTACGGTCGCAGGTCGGCGTCGAAGCGGGCGCGTGCGATCGTCAGATGGGCCTGGTAGCGGCGGTGTTCGTCCATGGGCACGCCTGCGCGGCGCGCGGCCGCGTCGGAGCGTTCCGCGAGGAGCCGCAGCTCGTCGAGGCCGCCGGCCGCGCCGATCCACAGCGCCCGTTTGCCGAACCGTCCGCCGCCGTGCGCGCGCAGCGCGAAGGGTGTGCTCCGGTGCGCCGCCCGGGACAGCCGCTCGTGCAGCTCCGGCAGCAGCCTGTCCTCCACTTCCCCCATGAAGGCGAGCGTGTAGTGCCAGCCCTCCGCGGTGCTCCAGCGCAGGTCGTCCGCGCCCGGGAGGGATCTCAACCGGTCGACGGCGCGGCCGACTTCGTCCAGCGCCGCGGGGGGAGGCAGTACGGCGGTGAAGAGTCTCATAGGGCGAGTCTCCCACCGCCGCCGGGGCCTGCGGCACCGCGCGTCGGGCAGCCGCGTGCCGGGCTCGGCGCCCCGCTCCCGCCCGGCCCCTCGCCCGCAGGCCCCACGCCGCCGCGGCGCGCGGCGCCTGCGCCCACGGGCTTCGGCCATGGGCTGCGGCCGCGAGCTGCGGTGCTTCAAGCGGGCCGCGACCGCCCTCTGGACGTCGCCCCTGCGGTCCACCGGGCCGCCGGGCCTCCGGACGGGGCTCCGGACAGGGCTCCGGACAGGGCTCCGGTCCACCGGGCCTCCGGACGGGGCTCCGGGCGGGGCTCCGGTCCACCGGGCGTCCGGGCCTCCGGGTGGGGCTCCGGTCCGTCGATCCGCCGGTCCGCCGCGTCAGGCAGGCCGACCGGCCGGGAACACGGTCACGCCGCCGGCGTCAGCTCTTCCGCCGGTTCCCGCGCGGGCTGCTCCTCGGCGGTGCGGGGGTCACGGGGTACGAAACGCACATGCGGGCGGACACCAGGGCGCAGGTCCACCTTGAGCCGCAGACCGCCCACACGGGCCAGGATCAGGCCCACGCACACCGCCGCGAGCAGTGAGACCGCGCCGCCCGCCGCGAAGCCGACACGTGGGCCGAAGGTGTCGGTGATCCAGCCGACCAGCGGTGCGCCGATCGGCGTGCCGCCGATGAAGACCATCATGAACAGGCTCATCACCCGTCCCCGCATCTGCGGGTCCGTCGCCATCTGGAGGCTGGAGTTGGCCGTGACGTTCACGGTCAGGCCGAACACCCCGAGGGGGGCCATCAGCGCCGCGAAGACCCAGAAGGCGGGCGCGAACGCGGTCACGATCTCCAGCAGGCCGAAGATCAGCGCCGCGCCGACCAGGATGCGCAGCCGCGAGGCGCCGCGACGGGCGGCGAGCAGCGCGCCCGTCAGCGAGCCGGCCGCCATCAGTGTGTTGAGCAGGCCGTAGGCGCCCGCTCCCGAGTGGTACACGTCGTCGACGAAGGCCGTCAGCCAGATGGGGAAGTTGAAGCCGAAGGTGCCGATGAAGCCGACGAGGACGATCGGCCAGATCAGCTCGGGCCGCCCGGCGACATAGGCGAGCCCTTCGCGCAGCTGGCCCTTGCCGCGCGGCGCGCGCCGGGCCTTGTGGAGTTCGGCGGACCGCATCATCAGCAGGCCCGTGATGGGCGCGAGGAAGGACAGGCCGTTGAGGAGGAAGGCGTACCCGCTGCCGACGGCGGTGATCAGTACGCCGGCGACGGCGGGCCCGACGAGCCGGGCGGACTGGAAGTTGGCGGAGTTCAGGCTGACCGCGTTGGGCAGCTGCTCCGGGCCGACCATCTCGGAGACGAACGACTGGCGCGCGGGGTTGTCGACGACGGTGACGAGGCCGAGGAGGAAGGCGGTCAGATAGACGTGCCAGACCTGGACATGGCCGCTGAGGGTGAGGCCGGCGAGGGCGAGGCCGGTCAGGGCCATCGCGGACTGGGTGGCCAGCAGCAGTGGCCGCTTGGGCAGCCGGTCGGCGAGGACTCCGCCGTACAGGCCGAAGAGCAGCATCGGAAGGAACTGCAGCGCGATGGTGATGCCGACGGCCGATGCGGAGCCGGTGAGGGTGAGCACCAGCCAGTCCTGTGCGATGCGCTGCATCCAGGTGCCGGTGTTGGAGATGACCTGCCCGGTGGCGAAGAGCCGGTAGTTGCGGATCTTCAGCGAGCTGAACATCGAGGTTCGGTCGGCGGTGGGTGTCGTCGTAGGGGCAGGTGCGGGTGCGGAGTCTGCTCCGGGTCCCGTACGCAAAAGGGTTCGCCTCCCAGGGTGTCGGCGGCTGCTTACATGTGCGCGAGCTTCTCCAGTACGGGTGCGGCCTCGCGGAGCTTGGCCCACTCGTCCTCGTCCAGGCCGTCGGCGAGGGCGGCCAGCCAGGCGTTCCGCTTGCGGCGGGACTCCTCAAGCATGGCCTCGGCCTGCTCGGTCTGGCTGACCACCTTCTGCCGGCGGTCGTCGGGATGCGGCTCCAGCCGGACCAGTCCCTTGGCCTCCAGCAGCGCCACGATCCGGGTCATGGACGGCGGCTGGACGTGCTCCTTGCGGGCCAGCTCTCCGGGAGTGGCGGAACCGCAGCGGGCGAGGGTGCCGAGCACCGACATCTCGGTCGGGCTCAGCGATTCGTCGACGCGCTGGTGCTTGAGGCGTCGGCCCAGCCGCATCACGGCCGAGCGGAGGGAGTTCACGGCGGCCGCGTCGTCGCCGTGGTTCAGGTCAGGCATAGTCCTTAGGGTAGCTCATTAGTCAGCCTAAGAATAGTCGTGTTATTGCCGTCACGTGTCACTCGTCCGAGTGAGCCACATCCGGAAAGTGACGCCACCCGTGTGGTGCACTGGCCACCCTGGCCGACATGGGATGCATGGGATCGGCATCGGGATCGACATCGACGGTGCTCAGCCTGCGGATAGACGAAGAGCTGCTCGACCGGCTCCGGCAGCATGCCGCCAGACGCGGGGCGAGCGTCCAGGACTACGTCCTCCGGACGCTCGCCCGCGTCGATTTCGACGAGCGCTTCCACGCCGCCGTCGACGAGACGGAGAAGTTCTACGGCGACGCTCCGACGGCGACGACCACGAAATAAGCCTGGGCCCGATCCCCACAACGCGAGACCGGGCCCCACGGTATGAGACCGGGCCCTACGACGTGAGACCGAGCGCCGGCATCACGTAGTAGAAGGCGAACACCGCCGACACGGCGTACATGGCGACGGGCACCTCACGCCCCCGGCCCGCCGCCAGCCGCAGCACGCTGAAGGCGATGAAGCCGATCCCGATCCCGTTGGTGATCGAGTACGTGAACGGCATCATCACCATGGCCAGGAACGCCGGCACGGCGATGGTGAAGTCGCCCCAGTCGATGTCCCGCACCGAACCGGCCAGGATCAGAAAGCCCACGGCCACCAGGGCGGGCGTCGCCGCCTGCGAGGGCACCATGGTGGCCAGCGGGGTCAGGAACAGCGCCAGCGAGAAGAGCCCGCCGGTGACCACGGACGCCAGGCCCGTGCGCGCGCCTTCGCCGACGCCCGCCGTGGACTCCACGAAGCAGGTGGTCGCGGACGAGGAGCTCGCGCCGCCCGAGGCGACCGCCAGACCGTCCACCAGCAGGACCTTGTTGATGCCGGGGACGTTGCCGTCCTCGTCCATCAGCTTCGCCTCGTCGCCGACGGCGAGGATGGTGCCCATCGCGTCGAAGAAGCACGACAGCAGCACGGTGAAGACGAACAGCAGGCCGGTCAGCAGCCCCACCTTCTCGAAGCCGCCGAACAGGCTCACCTGGCCGAGCAGCCCGAAGTCCGGGGAGGCGACCGGACTGCCCGGCCACTCGGGCGTGGTCAGTCCCCAGGCCCCCTCCGGCAGATCCGCGGCCAGCTGGACGGCGGCCGCGACGGCCGTCATCGCCACGATGGAGATCAGGATCGCACCCGGCGCCTTGCGGATGATCAGTGCGAGCGTCAGCAGCACGCCGACGACGAAGACGAGGACCGGCCAGCCGCCCAGATGGCCGTCCGGGCCCAGCTGGAGCGGGACGACGGTGTCGGCGTCGTCCGGGATGCGGGAGACGAAGCCGGAGTCCACCAGGCCGATCAGCATGATGAACAGGCCGATGCCGATCGCGATGCCCTTGCGCAGACCGAGCGGCACGGCGTTCATCACCCGCTCGCGCAGTCCGGTGGCCACCAGCAGCATCACGGCGAAGCCCGCCAGCACCACCATGCCCATGGCGTCCGGCCAGGACATCCGAGGCGCGAGCTGGAGGGCGACGACGGTGTTCACCCCGAGGCCGGCCGCGAGCGCGACCGGAACATTGCCGATGACGCCCATGAGCAGCGTGGTGAAGGCGGCGGTGATCACCGTGGCGGTGACCAGCTGGCCGCCGTCGAGGTAGTTCTCGTGCACGTCGTGCGCGCTGCCGAGAATGATCGGATTCAGCACGATGATGTACGCCATCGCGAAGAACGTGGCGAACCCGCCGCGCACCTCGCGGCCGAAGGTGGAGCCGCGCTCGGAGACCCGGAAATAGCGGTCGAGCGCGACGCCGAGGCGGCCGCGACCGGAGCCCGGCTGCCGCTGCGGCTGCGGAGACTGCCGACCGTCCGCAGGGGCAGTGGCCGTGGGGGTCATACGGGAACCTCGTCGATGCTCTGTTCGGCTGTTCATACGAACGCAAGGGGTCGGACGCAAACCGTTTCAGTATGAACACATAAATGAGAGAGCGGTATCTCCGCGCGTAGACCCATCGTGGGTACCCACTACGCTGAGCGCATGGCTGGATTTCTGAAGTGGACGCCCGAGCACGAGGCGCCAGAGCCGCTGGAAGGGCCCGTCGTCGCCACCATCACCGGCGGCACGATCCTGTGGTTCGTCCTCTTCCTCGTGCAGGTCCCCTTCTACGGCTGGTTCGACGACCGCGATCTGACCTGGTGGGTGTGGACGTGCCTGGCCGGCGCGGGCCTGGGCCTCATCGGCATCTGGTACGTACGCAAGCGGGACGCCGCGATCAAGCGCGCACAGGCCGGGCGCGTACCCCCCGAGGACGATATGTCTCCTCCCGCAGTCTGAAGTTCACCCCGCTCGGGCGGTGAACCACGGCAACCGCCCTTACCGTCAGAACCATGACGCAGCGGGCGAGAGTCGACGGGGACGGGGACGAGGATGGCGGCGGCGACGGCCGGGACGGCCCCGAGCCGGCGCCGGGCCCCCTCATAGACGCGGGGGCGGAACTCGACCCCGTACATCCGCGGACGCTGCCCGCAGCGAGCACCGAGACCGCCAGGAGCCCCGCGGGCGCCAGGAGCTCCGCGGGCGCTGAGCGGGGCGCTGAGCGCGACGGCGAGCGCGCATGGCGTGCTGAGCGCACTGCGGCGCGCCCCGCCGGGCTGAGCACGGCAGAGGTCGCCGAACGCGTCGCCCGGGGCGAGGTCAACGACGTCCCCGTACGCAGTTCCCGCTCCACCGCGGACATCGTCCGCGGCAACGTCTTCACCCGCTTCAACGCCATCATCGGCGTCCTGTGGGCGATCATGCTCTTCGTCGCGCCGATCCAGGACAGCCTCTTCGGCTTCGTCATCCTCGCCAACACCGGCATCGGCATCATCCAGGAGCTGCGCGCCAAAAAAACCCTCGACGGGCTCGCCGTCATCGGCGAGGCCAAGCCGACGGTGCGGCGGGACGGCGTCGCCGCCGAGATCCACACCTCAGAGATCGTCCTCGGGGACCTGATCGAACTCGGCCCCGGCGACAAGGTCGTGGTCGACGGGGAGGTCGCCGAGGCCGACAGTCTGGAAGTCGACGAGTCGCTGCTCACCGGCGAGGCCGACCCCGTCGTCAAACACCCCGGCGACCAGGTGATGTCGGGCAGCTTCGTCGTCGCGGGCGGCGGCGCGTTCACCGCGACCAAGGTGGGGCGCGAGGCGTATGCGGCGCAGCTCGCCGAGGAGGCGTCCCGCTTCACGCTCGTCCACTCCGAGCTGCGGTCCGGGATCTCCACGATCCTCAAGTACGTCACCTGGATGATGGTCCCGACCGCTCTCGGCCTCATCATCAGCCAGCTCGTCGTCAAGGAGCACGCCTTCGACGACTCGGTGGCGCGGACGGTCGGCGGGATCGTGCCGATGATCCCCGAGGGTCTGGTGCTGCTGACCTCCGTCGCCTTCGCCATCGGCGTCATCAGGCTGGGCCGCCAGCAGTGCCTGGTTCAGGAACTGCCCGCGATCGAGGGCCTCGCGCGCGTGGACGTCGTCTGCCTCGACAAGACCGGCACCCTCACCGAGGGCGGCATGGACGTCACCGAGCTGCGCACCCTGGGCGGCACGGAAGAGGAGTACGTACGCAAGGTGCTGGGCGCGCTCGGCGAGTCCGATCCGCGGCCCAACGCCTCACTGCAAGCGATCATCGACGCGTATCCGGACGGCGAGGAGTGGCGGTGCACCCAGGCCCTGCCCTTCTCGTCCGCGCGCAAGTACAGCGGCGCAAGCTTCAGCGAGGACAACGGCGAGAGCTCCAGCTGGCTGCTGGGCGCACCCGATGTGCTGCTCGCGCCGGACGATCCGGCCCTGGACGAGATCGAGCACCTCAACGAGCAGGGCCTGCGGGTGCTGCTGCTGGCCCGCGCGGCGGACGGGCCCGGGGGGCTCGAAGGGGCCGATGCGGCCAGGGACGCCAAGCCCGCAGCGCTGGTGGTGCTGGAGCAGCGGCTGCGGCCGGACGCATCGGACACCCTGCGGTACTTCGCCGAGCAGAACGTCTCGGCGAAGGTCATCTCCGGCGACAACGCGGTGTCCGTCGGCGCGGTCGCGGGCAAACTCGGGATGCGCGGCGCGGAGCACACCGTCGACGCCCGGCGGCTGCCGGAAGAGCGGGACGAGATGGCGGCGGAGCTGGATGAGAACGCCGTCTTCGGGCGCGTCACCCCGCGGCAGAAACGCGACATGGTCGGCGCGCTCCAGTCGCACGGGCACACGGTCGCCATGACGGGCGACGGCGTCAACGACGTCCTGGCGCTCAAGGACGCCGACATCGGGGTGTCGATGGGGTCGGGTTCGGAGGCGACCCGCGCCGTCGCGCAGATCGTGCTGCTGAACAACAGCTTCGCGACGCTGCCCTCGGTGGTGGCGGAGGGACGGCGGGTGATCGGCAACATCACCCGGGTCGCGACCCTGTTCCTCACCAAGACCGTGTACTCGGTGCTGCTGGCGATCCTGGTGGTCCTCACTCAGGTCGAGTACCCCTTCCTGCCGCGGCATCTGACGCTGCTGTCCACGCTGACTATCGGCGTGCCCGCCTTCTTCCTGGCGCTCGCCCCCAACAAGGAACGCGCCAAGCCGCACTTCGTACGGAGGGTGATGCGGTACGCCGTCCCGGCGGGGCTGATCGCGGCGGCGGCGACCTTCGCGACGTATCTGCTGGCCCGGGTCCACTACAGCGGCCCGGACGCACTCGCCGCGGAGACCAGCGCGGCGACCCTGACCCTGTTCCTGGTCTCCCTCTGGGTCCTGGCCATCATCGCCCGCCCGTACACCTGGTGGCGCGTGGGTCTGGTGGCGGCGATGGGACTCGGTTTCCTGCTGGTGCTGGTGATCCCCTGGCTTCAGGACTTCTTCGCGCTGAAGCTCGTCGGAACGACGATGCCCTGGACTGCGGTGGCGATCGCGGCGGCGGCCGCGGGAGCGCTGGAGCTGGCATGGCGGCAGGTGACCCGGAGGTTCCAGACGTAGGAGGGGCCGGGGGCCCGCTCCTCCTGCCCGCCCCGGCGAACGCAACCGGCCCGGGCCCCGGGAGGTCCGACGCCTTACCCCCGGTACCAGCCCAAGCGGAGCGTCACGCGTCGAACCAGCGGTCCCGGGCCAGTTCCCGCTCCCTGTCCGGGTCTTCCAGCAGCGCCGCCACCTCGAAGCGCCTCGGCCACTGGCCCGCCGCCCAGGCGAGGCCGGCCGCGACGCCTTCCAGGGTGGCGGCGTGGAGCGTTCCGTCCGGGGTCTGCCGCCAGTCCAGTTCGACGCCGCCCGCGAGGAGTTCCTCGTGCTCGACGTACGAGGACGGGGCGGCCGGGCCGAGCAGGGTGCGCACCGGCGCCGGGACGTCGCGCTCCTCGCCGTCCGTCGTGACCTCCGCCGCGACGGTCTCGCCGAGCCGCCGCACCTGCAGCAGCTCCGCCAGCTCGGCCGCCTGCCCCGGAGCGACCGGCAGCAGGGGCAGCCCGCCCGTCAGCGGCAGCAGATCCGGCGCGTCGGCCACGACCGCGTCCGCCGCGTCGACCACGCGGACCTCGCCGTCCACGACGGCCCGCAGCTCGTCCGGCAGGGTCACCTGCTCCGGGTCCAGCTCGGCCATCGCCGTGTACAGGCCGTGCAGCTGTGCGGGCCGCACCGGCCGGTCGGGGTCCGCCAGCCGCCCCAGCAGCTCGGCCGCGCCGCCCGGTTCTTCCAGCAGGGCGCCGACCGTGGTCCGCACACCGAGGGCCCGCAACACCTGGGCGTCGTCAAAGCCGGTTGCGTCGACCGTGTCGTACAGGCCCTCCAGCAGCGGGTCCCCGCCCGCCGCCCGCAGACCGGCGGGCCTGCGGCCGTCGAGGACCGGGTGGTCGCGCAGCCACCAGGCGGTGTACGGGCGTACGGTCTCGGTCGTCCCGTCCGGCAGCAGAATCCGCACCTGCTGGGTGAGGGCGTCCCGCAGCGGCGGCTGCGCCAGCAGCGCCAGGGCCTGCGGCCAGGCGTCGTCGTCCACCAGGTCCAGGTCGCGCACGGCGACGATCTCGGTGGCGACCGGCGGGACGGGGGTGTCCGGCAGCCGGTCGAGGACGTCCTCGCACCATACGTCGACGGCGTCGAGCAGCCCGGCGTCGTCCGGCTCGGGGAAGTCGCCGTCGCGGGGCTCCAGTTCGTCGGGGTCGAGGACGACGTCCTCGGCGCGTACGAGGGCGAAGTTCGCCAGCACCCCGCAGGCGGCGAGCGGCTGCTCGCCCCACCGTTCGGCCAGCTCCGCGTCGCACAGCGCCAGTTCGTCCGCGCGCATCACGGAGGCGAAGGGGCTGCCCGGCAGCACCAGCTCGGCGGCGGGCGCCGGCTCCCCGTCCTCGTCGGGAAGGGCGAGCGCGCCGAGCCACGGCTCGTCGCCGGGGTCCAGATCGGCGTCCCGTACGAGCGCGAGGACGGTCTCGGCGAGTTCGTCGGCGTCGAGGGAGTCCTCCTCCCACATCTCCCCGGCGTCCAGCGAACCGGCCACCGCCGCCCGCACCTGGGGTGTCGTCAGCACGGCGCGCGGCGTCGCGGGCAGCGCGCCCAGCTTCTCCAGCAGCGGATGCGCGGCGTCCGGATGGGCGACCTTCAGACCGAGGCGGGCGAGTTGCGGCGGGGTGTCGGGCAGCGGCAGCAGGGTCTGCCGGGGCCCGATCGTCGTGCGGCCTCCCCCAGAGCCTCCGGCCTGGGAGGTTCCCCCAGCCAATGGGACCGGGAGGCCGGAGAGCCGGTCCGGGTCCACCCCGGCCAGGCTGTCGTACAGCCGACGCCACCACTCGGGCGCGCGCTCGAGCCCGGCGAGCCGGTCGATCGCCTCGGTCAGCGGGACGCGGGCGACGCCGAGCGTCCGCAGCTCCACGCGCCGCTCCAGACCGGCGGGCAGCAGCGACGGCATGACCTCGGCCAGCACGCGTACGGTGTCGACGCCCGCGCCCTCCAGCACCTCCGCCTCGATGGCGCGCAGCCCCTTGGTTTCTCCTTCGGCCGTGTCGTCGCGCGGGGCGGCCGGCTCCAGGAACGCGACGCGCGGCAGCCGGGTGAGGATCTCGGCGCGCAGCGCCCCGTCCAGCTCCCCCTTGCCGAGCGGGCCCGGCACCAGGTCGACGGTCCCGACGGACACCGGCTCCCAGTCGGCGAGCAGCTCGGCGTAGGCGTCGGCGGCACGGCCGACGAGGAAGTCGGCAAGGGGGCCGCGAGCCGGGTGGCGGCGGGTGGTGTCCAGGGGCAGCGAGGCGATGAGCAGCGCGGGGACGCCGAGGGGTTCGTCGGTGGGGGTGGGGGCGTGGACGACCGGTGCGGTGCGAGGGCGGGCGGGCGCGCCGTCGTCGTCCACGGGCACGGCCCAGGTGACGGACCAGTGCGGGCGCAGCCGCTCCTCGACGGGGCGGTCGGCGAGCAGTGCCGCGTCGATGGGGCCGCCGTGGCTGACGACGCGCCAGCGGCGGTCGCCGTGGGCGCTGTCCTCGATGCGGACGTACGGGCCCTGCGCGGTGCGGCGCAGGATGCGGGCGCCGCCCGGGGTCTCGACGACGATCTCGTCGAGACCGGGGAGGGTGAGCAGCAGGGCGTCGTCGATGCCGGCGAGGAGGCGTTCGACGAGATCGACGGCCGCGCCGTCGCGCAGGGGGAGGACGACGACGGTGTCGTACCCCTCAGGCGCGGTGCCCTCGGCGGGCAGCGGCAGCCGCAGCAGCGGGACGTGGCCCTCGCGGCGGCGCAGCTCGTCGCCGAGGCCGGGGCTGGCCTTGGCGGCCTGCGCGGTCAGCTCGCGGGCCTCGGCGAGCGAGAAGCGGACGCCGCCGTGACGGCCGACGACCGCGGGTTCGTCGCTGACGGCGAGCACGGCGGCGAAGCCGACGCCGAACCGGCCGACGGCCGACTCATGTCCCTCCCGCTTCGCGGAGGCCCGCAGGGTGCTGAGGGATTCGACGCCCGCGGCGTCGAGCGGCGCGCCGGTGTTGGCAGCGGCCAGCACGGCGGGTTCGCCGGGGGCGCGGCTGGGGTGCAGGGTGAGCCGCAGCCGGCCGCGGGCGGCGGCTCGGGCGGCGGCGTCGGCGGCGTTCTGGGCGAGCTCCACGACGAGGCGGTCGCGGTAGCCGCCGAGCGCGAGGTCCTCCTCGGCGTTCGCGTCCTCGCGGAAGCGCGCCGGGCTGGCCCCCCACGCGTCGAGCACGCCGCGGCGGAGTCGGGCCGTGCCGAACGGGTCGTGGCCCTCGGTGGTCCTGACGACGCTCACGGTGCGCTCCACTCTCTGCTCTGTGTCCACGGTGCCTGCCTTGTCGCCCGAAGGTACCGCGCGGAACGCCTTTCCCGATGCCGGGGGCACCGTGGGCCCGCCGGTGCGGGTCGCCCGGGGCGCGGGCGGGCCCCTCTCCCCCCTGCCCCTACGCCCTGGGGGCGCGGGGGGCCTCAGACCCCTTTCCGGCACCTCGTTGAGCGGCCACTGCCGGTCGAATCCGAGGCAGGAGCCCGGTCCTTTCGACAGAGGGCGGGGCCGTTCGTCTCAGACCTGTGAACGCGGAGCGCATCGACGTCGAGTACGCGGTACTCAAACCTCAGGCCGGCCAGATACTTGGCGATGTCTGCGTGACGTCTAGCCGTTCTGCTGTTTCGGCGGGTTCGACCGCCCGAAGGGGGCCATGCCCGCCAGTTTCCCGCCGTCCACCGGCAGGACCGCGCCTGTGATGAACGAAGCCTCGTCCGAGCAGAGCCACACGGCCGCGGCCGCCACCTCGTCGGGGCGGCCGATACGCCGCATCGGCATCGCCTGACCGGCCATCCGCCGGGCCTGCTCACCGGCGCGCTCGAGCTGCTCGGTGTGGATGGGCCCGGGGGCGAGCGCGTTGACCCGCACCCCCGCCTCGGCGTAGTCGAGCGCCGCGGACCTGGTCAGGCCGACGAGGGCGAACTTGCTGGACACATAGCCCGCCAGCCCGCCGACCGCCTGCAGTCCAGCGGTCGACGCCATGTTGACCACGGCGCCCCCGCCGCTCTCCAGCATGGCGGGGATCTCGTACTTCATGGCCAGGAAGACGCCGCGTACGTTGACCGCCAGCGCGCTGTCGTAGTCGGCGACCGCCACCTCGGCGAGCGGTGTGGGCGGATGGCCGCCGCCCGCCGCGTTGTTGACGGCCGCATCCAGCCGCCCGAACTCCCGCACCGTGCGCCGGACGAGAGCCTCGACCGCTGCCGGGTCGGTCACATCGGTCGGCGCCGCCAGAGCACGGCCCCCGCCGTCGTTGATCTCGGCGGCGAGCGCGGACAGCGCGTCGGCGTCACGGGCGGCCAGGGCGACGGCGGCCCCGGCTCGGTGCAGCGCTCGTGCGGTGGCCGCGCCGATGCCGCGGCTGGCGCCGGTGACGATGGCCACCCGGTTGTCGAGGGGACGGCGTTCGCTCATGATCCTGCTCCCTGCCAGGTTGTCTGCTAAAATCATTAGACAGACAGTAAATCCAAAAATTCGAGGCAGTCAAGCGCGATGAGCCCACGCCCCTACCACTCCGGCAAGCGACAGGCCGCCGCCGACGAGACGCGACAGCGGATCCTCGCCGCGGCACGCACCCTGCTGTCCGGCGCTTCGGCGCACCAGGTCTCCGTGGACGCGGTGGCCAAGGCCGCCGACGTGTCCCGGCAGACGGTCTACAACGCCTTCGGCTCCAAGTCCGGCCTCCTGGAGGCCCTGTTCGACACGCTGGCCGCCCGCGCGGGCATGGATGTGCAGGAGGCCTTCGCCGCACCGGACGCCGCCACGGCGCTGACGCGCTTCACCGAGGCGTTCTGCCGCTTCTGGGACTCCGACCGGACCGTCATCAGACGGCTCCGCGGGATGGCCGTGCTGGACCGGGACCTCGACCGGCTGCTGCGCGAGCGCGACGAGATGCGCCGCTCCGCCCTGACCGAGCTGCTCCGCCGGTTCACCGATGCCCCCGAGCCGGAGACGGTCGACATCATCTGGCAGCTGACCGGCTTCGAGGCATACGACGCCCTGGCCGGCCGCGACACCCCCCGGGCACACGCGGAGGCGACCAGGACCGTCACGGCCGCCGTCACGGTCCTGTACGACGCCGCGACCGCCGGCGGCTCCACCCCTCGGACGCGGCGCTGAGCACACCCTCACCCCCGCCCCGACCCGACGCGGGCGCGGCGCCGTCGAGGGGTCTTCGCCTACGGGCGCCGCTGCAGCGTCGGGGACGAACCGGTCGAACCGACCGCGAGGCCCTCCGCCGCACACGCCACTGTCAACGCCCGGGGCGCGCGGCCGCTCGGCCCCGGGACAACTCCCCCGCGCGGCACACCCATCCAGTCCCGGACGCGGCCGGCCGGTCGACGCCGGGGCGGACCGGGCCGCCCCAGGCAGATGCCGGCCGGGGCCCGCGCCCAGGGGGTGTGCTCCGGCCACCGTCGAGTGAGGTCGATCGGGGGACGGATGGTGACCAGGCCACCATGACCCAGCGCCGGGAGGGCCGTCGAGCGGCGTAAAAGCACCGTCCGTGGGGGTGTTCGGGGCGGTTTGCGGGGCCGCCCCGACGCCGCCGGGTGGCAGGCGTGCATCACGGGGCCCAGGTGTGTGATCGGCGCACCTGGGCTGCGGGACGCCCCGGACCGCACCGTGATGGGACCGCTTCGTGGCGGTCAGCGAGGGACGGGGTAGCCATGGAAACCAAGGTTGTGAGGGTCGACAGCCGACGCGCACACGGGGTGCCGGAGGCGATCGTGGGGGAAGTCTGCTCGGAGCTGTTCGCCGGGCTGGCGCGCAAGGACCAGCGCTGCAAGGGCGAGCAGTATCTGCGCGGACTGCTGACGGCCCAGGGGCGCAAGTCGATCCGGAACATCGCCGCGTCCGTCGGAGACGGCGCGGCGGAGCAGAGCCTGCACCACTTCATCTCGGCGTCCACCTGGGACTGGACTCCGGTGCGCGCGGCGCTCGCCCGCTATCTGGAGCGGGTGATGCGCCCGCGCTGCTGGGTGGTGCAGAACGTTGTGATCCCCAAGGCGGGGCAGCACTCGGTCGGGGTGACCCGGCGGTTCGTGCCGAGCCTCGGGCATATCGTCAACAGCCAGGAGGCGTACGGCGTCTGGGCCGCCAACGAGGAGATGAGCAGCCCGGTGAGCTGGCGGCTGAGGCTCTCCGCGGAGTGGCTGCGGCAGTGCAGGAGCGGTGTGCCGGGGCATCCGGCGGAGCAGCCGGCCACGACGTCGCTGGCCTGTGTGACCGACGCGGTGCGTCAGGCGCAGTCGTGGATCGTCGGTCCGCCGCGCCCGGTGGTCCTCGACCTCCCGGAGAGCGATCCGTCTCAGACGGCCCGCGGTCTGCGCGCCGCCGGGCTGCCGTTCCTGATGGCCGTGCACGGCACCACGCGCGTGACGGCCGCGGATCCGGCGCTGGCGGGCACCGGCATCGGGGAGGTTTCCGTGCAGCAGCTGCTGCGGGTGGCCGGTCCGCTGCGCCGCCCGGTCACCTGGACGGACCCGGAGACCCGACGGCTGCGCACGAGCCTGGTGACCGCCCTGCGGGTGGAACTGCCCGCCGCGGGCCCGGTGTTGCTGCTGGGCGAGTGGGGCGACCCCCGCGGCTGGCCGCGCAAGTGCTGGATCACCGACCTGTCGGGGGCCGCCTGGGGCGATCTGCTGCGTCTCGCGCAGCTGACCCGCCGGGTGGAGACCGACTTCAACCGTACGTCGGTCAACGTCGGCGTCGTGGACTTCGAGGGGCGGTCCTTCGACGGCTGGCACCGGCACACCACCCTGGCGTCCGCCGCTCAGGCGGTGCAGACCCTGGCGACGGCGGACGGCCGGGTGCGCGCTGTGGTCCGGCCGGTGGCGCAGCCGCTGGCCCAGCCGGCCTGACGGACGACGCCGCCGGCTGCACCGTCAGCCGTGCCCCGGGCCCCGTCCTCAGCCTTGCGCGGCCTGCCAGCCGCCGCCCGGCGGCCTCTCCTGACCTGCGGCCTCTCCCGGCCGACGGCACGGACCGCCTCGTACGGACGGTTCCCTCGGACGGGCGGGCCGCCGAAGCCCGCAAGAGGCGAGGCAGCCCCAGGACGCCGTCAGCCGCTCGACACGGCGCTTCCGACGCCGCGCGCCTCAGTCCGGTCCGGCGACCCGACGCGTGCCGTCAACCGGCCCGCACTGGCCGTCCGATGCACACCCGCGGCCCCGGCGGGCCCCGCGCGCATCAGCCCCGCGCGCGGTCCGTCTGGCCGCTGCGCCGTCGCACCAGGGCCCGCCTGGTGCGCTGGAGCTGGAGGGCGAGCTGCACCTCCAGCGCCCGTGCGGGCTCCTGCCAGGCGGCGCCGAGGAGTTCGGTGATCCGCTCCAGCCTCCGGGAGACGGTATTGGGGTGCACATGCAGGGTTTCCGCGGCGCGGGTGGGGCTGCTGGCCGAGGCGAAGTACGCCTCAAGGGTGCGCGCCAGCTCGGTGGCCTGCTGGGCGTCGTAGTCCAGCACCGGCCCGATGGTGCGGTTGATGAAGCCGACGGTGTTGGGACTGTCGGAGAGCAGCAGTCCGAGGAAGCCCAGCTCCCGGGGCGAGACGGCGACCCCGACGCCGCCGAGGGCGGTCACCGCCTCCAGGCAGCGCCGTGCCTCCTGGTGGACGCCGATGATGTCGGCGGGGTTCGTGGTCGGCCCCGCGGCGCCGACGGTCACCGGGCTGCCGAGGACGGTGGAGAGCTCCGAGGACAGGGCCTCTCCCACGGCGACCGGATCCGTCCCGGGGAGCAGCATGACGATGCAGTCGCCGTCGACGCTCTTGAGGCCGGACAGCCGGTGCGCGTAGGAGGAGGCCCAGACGACGGCCCGGCCCCGTATGCCCCCCTCCGGGCGGGCGACCGCGACGGTGTGCGGTTCGTCGAGGTCGACGGAGAGGCGGCGGGCCCGCTCGGCGAGCTGCGCCGGGGGCAGCCGGGAACCGCTCAGCAGATCGTTGAAGAGCAGGTCTCGCACCTGCCCTTCGGCGGCCGCAGCGCTGCGCCGCATGAGCAGTAACACGGCGGTGATCTGGGCGACCGACCGAAGCAGGTCGATCTGGTGTTCGCTGAACGGTTCCTGCGGGTTCTGCCGCGCGAGGACGAGCGTGCCGAGCATCTCGTCCCGGGAGGCGGCGGGGCAGAGCCAGAGGCCGCCCTGGGACCGGATGGGCCTGCGCTCGGTGTGCGTGTCGAGGGAGAGCATGTCGAGCTCGGACTCGTCCAGTTCGGGGAGTTCGCCGGCAGAGGCCAGCCTGCGGCCTGCCGGGTCGCGGACCAGCAGCGAGCCGTGCAGCAGCTTCGCCGACTCCGCCGCGAGGCCGGCCAGGTCGCCGCCTTCGAGCAGCAGGCCGAGCAGGTCCGAGTGCGCGTCGCCGAACTCCCGGGCGGCGGCGAAGGAGTCCTTGGCGCGGGAGGTGTCCAGCTCCAGTTCCGCGACCTCGTCCCGGGTCCGCTCCAGCAGCCGGGTCTTCTCGATGGCGACGGCGGCGAGGTCGCCGAGCGAGCTCATCAGCGAGACCTCGTCGGGCGCGAAGTGCCGGACCCGGCGGTCGGCCACGTACAGGACGCCGAAGGTGGACTCCTCCGACTGCAGCGGGACGGCCATGATGGCCTGCAGCCCTTCGGCGCGCACCACGTCGTCGATGGTCTCGGAGTGCGCGAAGGTGTCGTCGCGGAGATAGTCGGCGGACCAGAAGGGTCCGGAGCGCTGGGTCGCCTGGCTGCCGACGCCGCCCTGCATGGGCACCTCGAACCCCACGGTGATCGCCGAGGCGTGGCCGTCCGCCGCCCGTACGCGCGAGCAGTCGGCGTCGAAGTCGTGGAAGGTCACCCAGGACATGTCGAGCCCCAGCAGCAGCCGGGCGCGCCGGGTGATGACCTTGAGCAGGGCGTCCAGGTGATACGGCAGCGTCAGATCCCTGGCGGTGTCGACGAGGGCGGAGAGACCGGCCTCGCGCTGCTGGCGGCGGGCGAAGAGCGCCCGGATGCCCAGGGAGAGGTCTTTGGCCCGGTTCAGCCGGTCGAGGGTCCCGGCGCGCGCGCCCCCCTGACGCGCCTGCCTGACCACTGCCTCGAACTCGCTCTCGGGCGCCTCCTGGGCGAGCAGCTCGAGCATTGTAAAAGCATCAACATCCGACGACCGGTCTTCCGGCGTCATTCCCGCCCCCCGAGTTCTCAAGACGCATGGACTGGCTGAAAGTAATGCGGATGGTAAGGGTTGGTCAACAATCCGTTGGCTCCGGACAGTCCAGGTCAACACGGCACACGGTGACTGGATCACCACCCCCTCCGATCAACGGTGTCGCCGGACCACCTTCTGGAAGCTCTCGTTCCGCCTGAATGCTGATGGCACGTGCCCGGCTCGCGGGCACCTCGAGGACGACTAGAGGGGGAGGGGTCCCATGTCTCGGATCCAGAGCTTCGAGCGTTCCATCGCTCGCAGCCGCGCATCACTGACCAGGGAAGACCGGCCGGAGACCTTCACGTTGTGCGGGCGCGAGTGGGATCTGCTCGACGAGGTGTTCGCACCGGTCTACTCACCGTCGACCGGCATCGCACTGGAGTTCCTCGGCCTCAACCACGAGCCGCCGCTGCCGCACTCCGGTTCCTTCCTGGAGGTCGGGTGCGGCACCGGAGTGATCGCGGTGATGGCGGCACTGGCCGGATACGAGCGGGTAGTTGCGTCCGATATCAGCCCCCGCGCTGTCGAGAACGCGGCCGTCAACGCCGAACGGCACGGCGTCACTGGCCGATTCAGGGCCGTGCACAGCGACCTGTTCTCCGGGCTTGACGACGGCCAGCGCTTCGACACCGTCTTCTGGAGCTCCAACTACGTGCTGGGCCCGGAACAGTACGAGTACAAGTCCGTGCACGAGCAGGCGTACGTCGACGCCGGCTACCGCACGCACCGCCGGTATCTGGAGCAGGTCCTCAATCGGCTTGCTCCGGGCGGCTCGGCACTGCTGCACTTCAGCAACCGAGGCGACGAGGCGACCCTGCACCGAATAGCCGAGGAGTGCGGCCGTGAGCTGCGCACAGTGCGCGCCGACACCGTCCGCGAGGGCGAGTACGGCGACGACTCGGTCACCCACATGCTCCTTCAGATCGTCCCGGCAGCCACCGTCTGAGCCCAGGAGAGGTCACCGTGCGCACGCTGCTCGTCGACAACTACGACTCGTTCACATACAACCTCTTCCACCAGCTCGCCGAGGTGAACGGCAGGGAGCCGGAGGTCATCCGCAACGACGATCCGCGCTGGCGGGCCGGGCTGCTGGCCTCGTTCGACAACGTCGTGGTCTCCCCCGGTCCCGGGCATCCGGGACGGGCGGCGGACTTCGGCATCTGCCGCGAGATCATCGAGGAGTCCCGGCTGCCGCTGCTCGGCATCTGCCTGGGGCACCAGGGCATCGGGCTGCTCAACGGCGCGGCTGTGGGCCGCGCACCGGAACCCTTCCACGGGCGGGTGTCCGCCGTGCTGCACGGCGGTGACGGGCTCTTCGCCGGGGTGCCCTCTCCCATGGAGGCGGTGCGCTACCACTCCCTCCGGGTGACCGAGCTGCCGCCGGAGCTGGAGGCGGTCGCCTGGACGCCGGACGGGGTGCTGATGGCGCTGCGGCACCGCGAACGGCCCCAGTGGGGTGTGCAGTTCCACCCGGAGTCGATCTGCTCGCAGTACGGGGTCAGGCTGCTGGGCAACTTCGCGGAGCTGAGCCGGGCGCGGCGGGAGCACCGGGCGCCGCGGCCGCTTGCCGTCGCGGGGCCGGTCGGCAGCGCACGACCGGTCGGCGACACAGGACCGGTCGGCGAGACACGACCGGTCGGCGACACACGAAGACCCGTCAGCGCGACGCCTGCGGACACAGGGCCCAGGGGTGCGATGCCCGTCGACGCGACGCCTGCGGACTCGAGCCGGGCGGCGGGCGGCGCCCGGGGTCCGGCCGCCCGGGCCGCCGCCCCCGCACGGCACATGCCCGCCCCCGCCCGTACGCCTGAGCCCGCGCCCGCGCCTACGCCCGTGCCGGTGACGTCCATGCCGGATACGTCCGCGCCGGTGCCAGCCGCACCGGAGACGTCCGCACCGGAAGCGTCCGCGGCGCGGCAGCTGCGGGTGCTCGTCGAGACGCTGCCCACCCGCTGGGACGGCGAGATCGTCTATGACCGGCTCTTCCGCGGCCGCGACCACGCCTTCTGGCTCGACAGCAGCCGTCCGGACGCCGGGCGCGGCCGCTTCTCCGTGATGGGCGACGCCTCCGGGCCGCTGGCCCGGGTGGCCCGCGCCGATGTGTGGAGCGGCACGGTGACGGTGAGGGCCGCGGCCGGCACCGAGATCGTCGCGGGGCCGTTCCTCGACTGGATCGACCGGGATCTGCGGTCCTGCCGCACCGACGTGCCGGAGCTGCCCTGCGGGTTCGCGCTCGGCTGGGTCGGATATCTGGGCTACGAACTGAAGGCGGAGTGCGGGGGCGAGGCGGTGCACCGCTCCCAGGACCCCGACGCGACGATGGTCTTCGCGGACCGGGCGGTGGTGTTCGACCATGCGACGGGCATGACCTATCTGCTGGCGCTGGCGGAGGAGGGTTCGGCGTCGGGCGGCGTCGCGGCCGCGCGGGCCTGGCTCACCGCGACGGCGGACGCGCTCGCCGCGTGCGGCGTCCCTCAGGACGGGGGCGAAACCCCCACACCCGCGGCACTCAGCGCGGGCGGCGTCCAACGGCCGGAACCGTCCGCGGGCATGGGCGTCTCCACGGCGCAGTTGTCGGCGGCCGGCGTGCCGATCGGCCGCACGGGCGGCAGCAGCGGTACACGGGAAGCCCGGCCGAACGCGGCCGCCGCCGGGGCGGAGGCCGCGGAGGCCGCGGAGGCGCTCCGCGCGGCAGGCGTCGCCGCGTCGGCCTCCGGCGGGTACCAGGCCGACCGGGACGCCGAACCGCTCGGCGACACCGGGAGGGCGCTCGACGCCTACCCGGCCGCCCCCACCGCGCCGGACGGCGTCGAGATGGTGCTGCGGCACGATCACGAGGCGTATCTGGAGCTGATCGCCGAGTGCCAGCGGCAGATCGCGGCGGGCGAGACGTACGAGGTGTGTCTGACGAACATGGCGGAGGTCCACGGACGTTACGACCCGTGGACCGCCTACCGGACGCTGCGGCGGACCAGCCCCGTGCCCTTCGGCGCGCTGTTGCAGTTCGACGGGCTGGCCGTGCTGAGCACCTCGCCCGAGCGGTTCGTCGGCGTCTCGCGCGACGGGCTGGCCGTATCCGAGCCGATCAAGGGGACCAGACCGCGCGGGCGCACCCCGGAGGCGGATGCGGCGCTCGCCGCGGATCTGCGGGAGGCGGAGAAGGACCGCAGCGAGAACCTGATGATCGTGGATCTGGTCCGCAACGACCTCGGGCGGTGCGCCGTGCCCGGCTCGGTCGAGGCGGACGAGATCTTCCGGGTCGAGAGCTATGCCACCACGCACCAGCTGGTGAGCACCGTACGGGCCCGGCTGCGGCCCGGCCTGAGCGCCGTGGAATGCGTGCGCGCGGCCTTCCCCGGCGGTTCCATGACCGGTGCGCCCAAGAAGCGCACCATGGAGCTGATCGACCGGCTCGAAGGCGGGCCGCGCGGGGTGTACTCGGGGGCGATCGGCTACTTCTCGCTCACCGGGGCCGCGGACCTCAGCATCGTCATCCGCACCGCTCTGATCACCGAGGACCGGGTCCGCTACGGCGTGGGCGGGGCGGTGATCGCCCTGTCCGACCCGGAGGCGGAGTTCGAGGAGACCGCGGTCAAGGCCGCCCCGCTGCTCGCGATCACCGGCGCCGTGTTCCCGCGACGCGACGCCGTGTCCCCGCACGGCGCGGCGAGCGGGCCGGAGCGGCGGGCGGAGCGGCGGGCGGAACCGCAGCGGATCGCGCTGTGACACAGCCGTCAGCGGTGTTCCCAGGAGTGCTGGAGGCGCGCGAGCTCCGCCGTCTCCAGCACGCCCGCCAACTCCCCGATGCGCACACCGTGCCGCTCCAGGGCCGCCAGGGCCCGCCGCCCCTCGCCGTGGGTGTTGAGCAGGGTGTCGCCGAGGAGTTCGAGTTCGTCCGACGCGGTTTCGAGGATGTCCAGGGGCATGGCGATCGCCGTGTTCCAGCCGATGAGGGAGGCGATATGACGGGAGTGCGGCTCGGTCCACAGCAGCCGCGGCGGACGCGCCCCGCCTGCTCTGAGCACCCGCCACCACTCGCTGGCGAGCCGCTCCTCCCGTACGCGGAACACCTGGCGCGCCACCGCCACGGCGGCCGTGTCGACGGCCTCGCACGCCCTCGCCCTGCCGCCTGCCTCGCACGCCCTCGTCCTGCCGGCGGCCTCGCGGGCCTTCGCCGCCGCCGGGCCCCCGGGGATCCCCGGGGTCTCCGAGGCGGGCCCGGCCGCCCTGGCCCCCGCCGCCCCCGGGACCGCGGCCGGCCCTCCCCTCGCGCCCTGGGGGCGTGGGCGGCCCCCCAGCCGTGCGTTGGCCTCCGAGTCGAGCGGCCCGACCGGGAAGGAGGCCACGCAGGCGATCGTCTGCAGGGCGAGACCCGAGGCCAGCGCCCGCTCCATGCCGGAGAAAAAAGCGTCGAGGACCTGTCCGTAGCGCTCCGCGCAGAACACGAGGGCGCTGTCCACACCGATCCCGTCGGCGACACACGCGCCGAGGGCGACCAGACCGGCGGATGTCGCCGGAATGCGCACCAGCAGATTGGGGCGGCCCACCTCGCGGTGGATACGGCGCGCTTCCTCGGTCAGCGCCTGCGCGTCATGGGCGATGCCCGGGTTCACGGGCACCGACACATGCCCGTCATGACCCCCGCTCGCCTCGTGAACGGGCCACAGCGCATCGCAGGCTCTCCGGGCGTCCGCAGGTGAGGAGGGGGGTCTCACCGCGCCGCGGAAGAGCCGTGCATCGGTGAGCTGGTCCGGCGCACCACCGGTGACTCCGCCCCGCCCGCTGTCGGCGAGCCACGGGGAGACACCCTCGGCGGCCAACCGCTTGAGCAATACGATGGCCGATTCGCTGTTCATGCACCGACCTTAGGGCGCGGGCGGCGTAAGGCGGCAGAGAGATGAGGCGTCTGTGTCAAGTCGCGGCCGGAAATCTTCGGCTGAATATGTCAACGGCCGTAAGCCCTTCTGACTTGACCAAGTGAGCCTCACTTGACGAAGTGGCGATCGACCGTTGGTTTCCGGCCTACGGCCATTCCCAGACTCCTCAGTGCATCCGTTGGGGCAGTTACAGCACTGGGAGGTACCACGTGCAGGAAGTTGACCTCTGGAGGACCCTGCCGGCAGGCCAGCAACCCGACTGGCCGGATGAGAACGTTCTCGCCACCGTGCGCGAGAGGCTGGCCAGCGCGCCGCCTCTCGTCTACGGGGACGATGTGAGGGAGCTGCGTTTCCTGCTGGCCGCGGCGGCGGCGGGCGACCTGCAGGTCATACAGACCGGGGACTGTGCGGAGGACCCGGCCGAATGCACCCCCGGCTATGTGGCGCGCAAGACGGCGCTGCTGGACGTGCTCGCCGGTGTGATGAAGGCACGTTCGCTCAAGCCCGTGATCCGGGTGGGCAGGATCGCGGGCCAGTTCGGCAAGCCCCGCTCCAAGCCGACCGAGATCGTGGGCGGCGTCGAACTCCCCTCGTACCGGGGCCATATGGTCAACAGTCCGACGCCGGACCCGGTGCTGCGCCGTCCCGACGCCGAGCGGCTGTGGGCCGGCTACCGGGCGGCGGCGGTGGTCATGGAGTTGCTCGGCCGGCACGGCGGACGCCGGCCCTTCCCGGCCGAGGCCCCCGTGTGGACCAGCCATGAGGCGCTGCTGCTGGACTACGAGGGCCCGATGCTGCGGACCGAGCCGGACGGCGCCCAGCTGCTGACGTCGACCCACTGGCCGTGGATCGGCGAGCGGACCCGTGAGCTGGACGGCGCCCATGTCGCGCTGCTGGCGTCGGTGTGCAACCCGGTGGCGTGCAAGGTCGGTCCGAGCATCACCGTGTCCGAGCTTGTCGCCCTGTGCGAGCGCCTCGACCCCGAGAGGGATCCGGGACGACTCACCCTCATCGCCCGGCAGGGCGCCGGGACCGCGGCCGAGCGGCTGCCGAAACTGGTGCGGGCCGTACGGGAAGCCGGGCACCCGGTGCTGTGGCTGTGCGACCCGATGCACGGCAACACGGTCAGCGCCCCCGACGGGGTCAAGACCCGCTATATCGCCACCGTCGTCCGCGAAGTCGAGGAATTCCAGACCGCCGTCATCGAAAACGGCGGCACAGCGGCGGGTCTGCACCTGGAAACCACCCCGGACGACGTCCGCGAATGCGTTCTGGACCCCTGCCACATCGACGAACTGGGCGAGAAATACACCACTTTCTGCGACCCCAGGCTCAATCCCTGGCAGGCATACGGCGTCGCCGCCGCGTGGCGTGGCTGAAGCCGTCGGAGCGAGGGGACAAGGAGGCACAGCAGTATGGAAATGGAAGGCAAGACCGCACTGGTCACCGGAGCCGCCGGCGGCATAGGCGAGGCGATCGTCAACGCCCTGGCCGAACGCGGCGCGCGGGTGGCCGCCGTCGACCGGGACGCCGACCGGCTCCGCGAACGCGTCAAGTACGCCGTGGAGCAGGGCTACCCGGTCCAGTCGTTCCCCGCCGACATCACCTCAAGCACGGAGGTCGAGTCGCTGGTCGACGACGCCGAGGCCCTCATGGGCCCCATCGACTACCTCGTCAACGCCGCCGGGGTGCTGCGGCTGGCCGAAGCCCGGAAGCTCACGGACGAGGAGTGGGCCACCACCTTCGCCGTCAACACCACCGGCGTCTTCTTCGTGTCCCGGGCCGTCGTCAACCGCATGGTGACGCGGCGGAGCGGGGCGATCGTCACCGTCGCCTCGAACGCAGCCGGCACCGCGCGCGTCGAGATGTCCGCGTACGCGGCCTCGAAGGCGGCGGCGACCATGTTCACCAAGTGCCTGGGCCTCGAGGTGGCCGAGTACGGCATCCGCGCCAACATCGTCGCCCCCGGCTCCACGTACACCCCGATGCTCACCTCCATGTGGAAGGACGACAGCGGCGCCCAGGCCTCGCTCGACGGGGTGCCGGAGGCGTACCGCGTGGGCATCCCGCTGCGGAAGCTCGCCCAGCCCGGGGACGTCGCCGACGCGGTGGTGTTCCTGCTGTCGGACAAGGCCGCGCACATCACGATGCACGACCTGACGGTGGACGGAGGTGCGGCGCTCGGTGTCTAGCACCCTTAAGCAGTCAGGTCGGCAACCGGGTCGGCAGTCAAGCGAGCAGTCAGGGGAGCAGTCGACCCGGCTGCCGAGCCCCGGAATCCCCGCGATCAGCCCGTATCCGATGCCGAGCGCCGACGAGCTGCCGGCGAGCACGCCCGCGTGGACGCCGGACCCCGCCCGGACCGTGCTGCTCGTCCACGACATGCAGCGCTACTTCCTGGCCCCCTTCCCCGCAGGGCAGCAGCCCGTCACCACGCTGGTGGACAACGCCGCGCGGATACGCGACTGCTGCGCCGCGCTCTCCGTCCCCGTCGCATACACGGCGCAGCCCGGCGGCATGGACGCGGAGCAGCGCGGTCTGCTGAGGGACTTCTGGGGTCCCGGCATGACCCCGAGCGCCGAACACCGGCAGGTCGTGGCTCCGCTGGCCCCCGCCCCAGGCGACTGGGTGTTCACCAAGTGGCGCTACAGCGCCTTCCACCGCACCGAGCTGCTCGCCCATATGCGGGCCGCCGGGCGCGATCAGCTCGTCCTCTGCGGGGTGTACGCGCACGTCGGCGTGCTGATGACGGCCGTCGAGGCGTTCAGCCACGACATCCAGCCGTTCCTGGTCGCCGACGCCGTCGCCGACTTCAGCCGGGAGGAGCACCACATGGCGCTGCAGTACGCGGCCACCCGCTGCGCCGCCCTGACCACGGCGGAGGAACTGGTCACCGCCCTGATGGCCGGCCCGCCGTCGCCGGTGGGCGCCGGCTCCCGCAAGGAGGAGTCATGACAGAAGACCGCGACCTGCTGGGGCGGGTGCTCACCGCCGATCCGCCGCCGTTCGCGCTGGTGTACCGCCCCGAGACCACCGGGCCCGGCCGGGTCGATCTGCTGCTCGGCCCGGTCGGCGAGGTCGACGGCCTCGCCGCACTCCCCCTCCCCGGCCGGGAGGAGCGACGGGAGGTACGGGGCGCGGGACGCGACGCGCAGGACGACGGCGGCGCCCGCCAGGACCTGCTCGCGCTCATCCCGTACCGGCAGATCGCCGAGCGCGGCTACGACGCCCCCGACGACGGTGAACCGCTGCTCGCCATGGCCGTCGAGGAGCAGACGACGGTGGCGCTGTCGGAGGTGCTGCGCCGCATCCCCGACCTGCCGGTACCGCTCCGCGAGGGCGGCGGCTTCGACGTCGACGACACGGCCTACGCCCGGACGGTCCGGGAGGTGATCGCCCAGGAGATCGGCACGGGCGAGGGCGCGAACTTTGTGATGAAGCGGTCGTACGTCGCGGAGATCGCCGACTACTCCGTCTGCGCCGCGCTGCGCTTCTTCCGGCTGCTGCTGGAGAAGGAGTCCGGCGCGTACTGGACGTTCATCGTGCACACCGGGGACCGCACCTTCGTCGGCGCCTCCCCCGAGCGGCACATCAGCGTCGCGGGCGGCCGGGCCGTGATGAACCCCATCAGCGGCACCTACCGCTATCCCGACTCCGGGCCCACCCTGTCCGGGGTCATGGAGTTCCTCGCCGACCGCAAGGAGTCCGACGAGCTGTACATGGTCGTCGACGAAGAGCTGAAGATGATGGCGCGAGTGTGCGACACCGGCGGCCGCGTCGTCGGCCCGCACCTCAAGGAGATGGCGCGGCTCGCGCACACCGAGTACTTCATCGAGGGCCACACGACGCGCGATCCGCGCGACATCCTCCACGAGACGCTGTTCGCGCCGACCGTCACCGGCTCCCCGCTGGAGAGCGCCTGCCGGGTCATCAAGCGGTACGAGCCGGGGGGCCGCGGCTACTACAGCGGCGTCCTGGCCCTGATCGGCCGGGACGCCGACGACGGCGACACACTGGACTCGGCGATCCTGATCCGCACCGCCGACATCGACGCGGGCGGAACGATGCGGATCGGCGTCGGCGCGACCCTGGTGCGCCACTCCGATCCCCTCTCCGAGGTCGCCGAGACCCGCTCCAAGGCGGCCGGGCTGCTCGGCGTCCTCGGCGACACCGGGCCGCGCCGCCTCGGCGGCCACCCGGAGGTGCGGGCCGCGCTGGAGAGCCGCAACGACTCCATCGCGGGCTTCTGGCTGGACGACGTGGCCGGGCGGCTCCGCGAGATGCCAGGAGTGGCCGGGCGCAAGGTGCTGGTCGTTGACGCGGAGGACACCTTCACCGCGATGCTGGCCCACCAACTGCGCGCGATGGGCGCGCGGGTGACGGTGCGGCGGTTCGACGAGCCGTACGCCTTCGAACCGTACGAGCTGGTCGTCATGGGACCCGGTCCGGGCGATCCCCGGGAGTCCGGCCACCCCAAGATCGCGCACCTGCGGACGGCGATCGACACCCTCCTGTCGTCGCGGCGGCCGTTCCTCGCGGTGTGCCTCAGCCACCAGGTGCTCAGCGCCCGCCTCGGTCTGGAGGTCCACCGCAGGGCCCACCCCAACCAGGGGGTGCAGCGGGAGATCGACCTGTTCGGGCGGACGGTGCGCGTCGGCTTCTACAACACGTTCGCCGCGCGCGCCGGCGACGACAAGGCGGAGACGGACGTCGGCGTGGTCGAGGTCAGCCGGGACCGGGCGACCGGCGAGGTGTACGCGCTGCGCGGGCCGGGCTTCCGCTCCCTGCAGTTCCACCCCGAGTCGGTGCTCACCGAGGACGGCGTCCGCATCCTCGGCGAGGCGCTGACCGGGCTCCTGGAAGGACGGCCGGAAGGACATCCGGAAGAACTGGCGGAAGGACTGGCGGAAGGGCACCTCGTATGAAGGCCGCCGTCGTGTGGTGGGACCTGAAGGACACCGGGCA
Source organism: Streptomyces sp. MUM 178J (assembly GCF_022414575.1). GTDB lineage: Bacteria > Actinomycetota > Actinomycetes > Streptomycetales > Streptomycetaceae > Streptomyces > Streptomyces chengmaiensis. The sequence goes on from NZ_JADWYQ010000024.1 coordinate 100,137, forward strand.
CAGCGCCGAGTCGCTGCGGGACTTCCTGCGGGACGAGGCGATCGACCGGTTCGCCGGAATCGACGGGCTGCGGCTGAAGTTCTGGATCTCCGACCCGGAGACCGAGCGCTGGGGCGCGGTGCTGCTGTGGGAGTCGGCCGAGGCGGCGGCCGCGCCGCTGCCCGCACGGGCAGTCGAGATCATCGGGCGGCCGCCCGTCCACGCCACACTGTTCGACGTGGAGGCGGTGGTGGAGGGCCGGCACTCGGACCCCGACCTGTCGGCCCTGGGCCTGGCCAGATCGGCCGTGGTCCCATGACCGGCCCGCTGGCGGTCCTCATCGGGCTGCCGGGCAGCGGCAAGACCACCGTCGGCCGGCTGCTCGCGCGGCGGCTGGGGGCGGACTTCCGCGACACCGACGCCGATGTGGAGCGAGCCGCCGGGCTCTCGGTCCGGGAGATCCTCCTGGAGCGCGGTGAGGCCGCGTTCCGGGTGCTGGAGCGGGAGGCGGTGCAGCGGGCGCTCGCCGAACACCCCGGCGTGCTCGCCGTCGGCGGCGGGGCGGTCCTGGACGACACCACCCAGCGGCGGCTGGCCGGCCATCGGGTCGTCCACCTCCGCGTCGGCGCGGCGACCGCGGCGGCCCGGGTGGGCGGCGCCCGCACGCGGCCGCTGCTCGCCGACGACCCGGCGGGCGAACTCCGCGTCCTGGCCGCCGTCCGCCTCCCGATCTACGACCGCCTGGCCGCCGCGTGCGTCTGGGCCGAAGGCCGCGGCCCGGAGCGCACGGCGGAGGAGATCGCGGCGCTGCTGCCGGTGGCCGTGGCGGGCGGGGGATAGCCGGGGCTCCGCCCCAGACCCCGGTTTCCGGGGCTCCGCCCCCGGACCCCCGCGCCTCAAACTCCCCCAGGCGAGGCTGATTTTTCCAGCCCGTCCGGCGATTGAGGACCACGGACCCGCCGCTCCAGCCCCGCCTGGGGGCACCCCCGGACGAAGTCTGGGGGAGGTAGCTGGGGGAGTTTGAGGCGCAGGACCCGCACACCCCAGCCCCGCCGGCGCTTGAGGCGCGGGATCTGGGGCGGCGCCCCGGCTACACAGCAACCGCACCGGCGACTGTCGGCCACCTGACGAAGTGCCAATGAGCCACTCCGCACAACCGCCCCCGCACCCCCAGGGTGTTCACAGGCGGCCGCACGGACCCCACCCCGCGCCGCCCGGCACAGGACGGCCGCGGGCCGTCGGGCGCCCCCCCTTCCGCCCGACGGCCCCGGCACATCCCCCTCCCCCCACCCCTGCCCCCGGCGCGACGACATCCCTTCCGGATCCCTCCGGGTCCACTCCGGTGGATCCCCTCTGGCGAAGGAGCCCTGAGCAGACGGTGAGTACCTCATTGGAGACCCCGCTGGAGACCCCGCCCCGCGGCCGCTTCGAGTGGAGCGAGCTGGACCGGCGCGCCGTGGACGTCGCACGTGCGCTGGCCGTGGATGCCGTGGAGACGGCCGGACACGGCCACCCGGGCACCGCGATGAGCCTGGCCCCGGCCGCGTATCTGCTGTTCCAGCGGCTGCTGCGGCATGACCCGGCCGACCCCGCGTGGGCGGGCCGGGACCGCTTCGTGCTGTCGTGCGGCCACTCCAGCCTGACCCTCTACACCCAGCTGTACCTCTCCGGGTACGGCCTGGAGCTCGACGACCTCAAGGCGCTGCGCACCGCGGGGAGTCTGACGCCCGCGCACCCCGAGTACGGACACACCCCGGGCGTCGAGACCACCACCGGACCGCTCGGCCAGGGCTTCGGCAACGCGGTCGGCATGGCGATGGCGGCCCGCCGGGAGCGCGGCCTGTTCGACCCGGACGCGGCGCCCGGCGCGAGCCCCTTCGACCACACGGTGTGGGTGTTCGCCTCGGACGGCGACCTGGAGGAGGGCATCAGCCATGAGGCGGGCTCCCTCGCCGGGCACCAGCGGCTCGGCAATCTGGTCGTGCTCTACGACGACAACCACATCTCCATCGAGGACGACACGCAGATCGCCCAGTCCGAGGACGTGCTCGCGCGGTTCGCCGCGTACGGCTGGCACGTCCAGCAGGTCGACTGGACCGGGAACGGGGCGTACGAGGAGGACGTGCCCGCCCTGTACGGGGCCCTCGCCGCCGCCCGTGCGGAGACCGGCCGGCCCTCGCTGGTCGCCCTGCGCACCGTCATCGGCTGGCCGTCGCCCGGCAAGCAGAACACCGGAAAGATCCATGGCGCGGCGCTCGGCGCGGCCGAAGCCGCGGCGACCAAGGCGGCGATGGGGCTGGACCCCGAGGTCGCCTTCCAGATGCCGGCCGACGTCCTCGCCCACGCACGCCAGGTGACCGAGCGGGCCCGCGACGACCGTGCCGTGTGGGAGAAGCGGTACCGGGACTGGCGTGCCGCCTGCCCGGAGCGGGCCGCGGAGTTCGACCGCATCTCCGCCCGCGAACTGCCCGAGGGCTGGGCGGCGGCGCTCCCCGTCTTCGAGCCGGGCACTGAAGTGGCGACCCGCAAGGCGTCCGGGGAGGTCCTCGGCGCACTCGCCTCCGTACTGCCCGAACTGTGGGGCGGCTCCGCCGATCTGGCCGAGTCGAACAACACCACCATGAAGGGCGAGCCGTCCTTTGTCCCGGAGGAGCGGGCGACCGCCGCCTTCCCCGGCCACCCCTACGGCCGCACGCTGCACTTCGGCATCCGCGAGCACGCCATGGGCGCGATCCTCAACGGCATCGCCCTGCACGGCGGCACCCGCCCCTACGGCGGCACGTTCCTCGTCTTCTCCGACTACATGCGCCCGGCGGTGCGGCTCGCCGCCATGATGCGACTGCCCGTCACCTACGTGTGGACGCACGACTCGATCGGCCTCGGCGAGGACGGCCCGACCCACCAGCCCGTCGAGCATCTGTGGTCGCTGCGCTCCATCCCCGGTCTGGACGTCGTGCGCCCCGCCGACGCCAATGAGACGGCGGTCGCCTGGCGCACCGTGCTGGAGCACGCCGACCGCCCCGCCGGCCTGTGCCTGAGCCGGCAGAGCCTGCCGGTGCTGGACCGGTCCCCCGACTCGGGCGTGGAGTCCGCGGAGGGCACGGCGCGCGGCGGCTACATCCTGGCCGAGGCGTCCGGCGGCATCCCGGAGGCGATCCTGATCGCCACCGGCAGCGAGGTGCACATCGCGCTGGACGCCCGGCGCATCCTCCAGCGCGACGGCGTCCCCACCCGGGTGGTGTCGATGCCGTGCCTGGAGTGGTTCGACGAGCAAGGCCAGGAGTACCGGGACCGGGTGCTGCCGCCCGCGCTGCGCGCCCGCGTCTCCGTCGAGGCGGGCTCCGTGATCGGCTGGCACGCGCTGGTCGGCGACGCGGGGCACACGGTCGGCCTGGACCGGTTCGGCGCATCGGCCTCGTACCGGCAGCTGTACGAGCAGTACGGCTTCACGGCGGAGCGGGTCGCCGCGGCCGCCCGCGCGAGCGTGACACGGCAGCGGGACGCCCGCCGGCGCGACGCCGACCGGGACGGACGGCTGGCGAACCCGCTGCGCCGGGGGCTGGCATGACCACCGCCGCGGCGCCCGTCGTCGCCCGCGTACCCGGTTCGAAGAGCATCACCAACCGCGCGCTGCTGCTGGCCGCCGCCGCGTCCGGCGCCAGCCGGCTGTACGCGCCGCTCGTCAGCGAGGACACGATCGCCTTCCGCACGGCGCTGGCCGGCCTCGGCTACCGCATCGTCAGCGGCCCCGGCGACGCCTGGTGGGAGGTGACCGGCAAGGGCCACGGCCCGGTCGGCGGCGGCCGTGTGTGGTGCGCCGACGCGGGCACCGCCGCGCGCTTCCTGCCGCCGTTCGCGGCGACCGGCAGCGGGGACTTCCTCTTCGACGGCTCCGACCAGCTGCGGGCCCGCCCGCTCCAGCCGCTGGCCGACGCGCTGACGCGGCTCGGCGTGAGCGTGTGGACCGAACCGTGCGGCGGGCTGCCGCTGCGGGTGGCGGCCGCGGGGGCCTGGGGCGGCGAGCTGTTCGTGGAGGGCGGGCTCAGCAGCCAGTATCTGAGCGGTCTGCTGATGGCTGCCCCGCTGCTGCGGTCCCCGCTGACCGTGCGGTTCCGGGATCTCGTCAGCCGCCCGTACGTCGACATGACCGTCGCGCTGATGCGGGAGTTCGGGGCCAAGGTCGTCGAACGCCCCGACGGCCCCGTCGAGATCGCGGCCGACGGCTACTGCGCCACCGGGCTGCGGGTGGAGCCGGACGCCTCCGCCGCCTCGTATCTCTTCGCCGCGGCGGCCGTCACCGGGCGGAGCGTCACCGTGCCGGGCCTGGGGACGGACAGCATCCAGGGAGACCTGCGCTTCACCGATGTGCTGGCCCGGGCCGGCGCCCATGTCGAGGTGGGCGAGGAGGGCACGACCGTCACCGGCGCACCGGACGGACGGCTGCGCGGCGGCTTCGAGGTCGACATGGGCGATATCTCCGACACCTTTATGACGTTCGCCGCGATCGCCCCGCTCGCCGACGCCCCCGTCACCGTCCACGGCATCGGACACGCCCGGCTGAAGGAGTCCGACCGGATCGCGGCGGTCGCGCAGAACCTCGCCGGCTGCGGGGTGCCCACCGAGGTCGGCCGGGACTGGATCACCGTCCACCCCGCCGCGCGCCCGCACGGGGCGCGGATCGCCTGCCACCGGGACCACCGGATCGCGATGGCCTTCTCGGTGCTCGGGCTGCGGGTCCCCGGGATCACCCTCGACGACCCGCGCTGCGTGGCCAAGACGTTCCCCGGCTTCCGCGCGGAACTGGGCCGCCTCTTCCCCGATCAACCTGCTCCCACCCGCGTTTGAGAACCGTTCAAGACCCGTTTGAGAAAGGACCCGAGACCACCATGGCTCACACGATCGTCGCCGGCGGCGGCATAGGCGGACTGGCCACGGCCATCTCCCTCGCACGGCACGGCCACCGCGTCACCGTCCTGGAGCGCCGGGACGCCTTCACCGAGCTCGGCGCGGGCATCCAGCTCGGCCCCAACGCCTTCCATGCGATGGACCGCCTCGGCGTCGGCGCCCAGGTGCGCGCCCGCGCCGTCTACATCGACGAGCTGCGCTTCATGGACGGCACCACCGGGCAGCGGGTGGCCTCCATGCCGCTGACCGACGCCTACCGGGAGCGGTTCGGCAACCCGTACGCGGTGGTGCAGCGCATGGACCTGTACGAGCCGCTGCTGGAGGCATGCCGCCGCCACCCGGACGTCGAGCTGCGCGTCGACTGCGCGGTGACCCGGTACGAGCAGACCGCGGGCGAGGTCACCGCCGTCCTGGCGAGCGGCGAGCGGGTCACCGGCACCGCGCTGATCGGCGCGGACGGCATCCGCTCGACCGTGCGGCGGCAGCTCGTCGGCGACGGCGACCCGCGCGTGTCCGGCCACACCATCTACCGCTCGGTGATCCCGATGGAGGAGGTGCCGCAGGAGCTGCGCTGGAACACGGTCACCCTGTGGGCCGGCCCCAAGTGGCACTTCGTGCACTATCCGATCGGCGGCGGCGCGTACTTCAACCTGGCCGCCACCCGCGACGACGCGGCCGCGGAGGCGCTCGTCGGCAAGCCCGCGGCGCGTGACCACGTGCTGAACGAGTTCCCGGAGCTGGGCGAGACGGCCCGGCGGCTGCTGGAGCTCGGCCGCGACTGGAAGGCCTGGGTGCTGTGCGACCGCGACCCGGTCGACGGCTGGACGGACGGACGGGTCGCCCTCCTCGGCGACGCCGCCCATCCGATGCTCCAGTACGCGGCGCAGGGGGCCTGCCAGGCCCTGGAGGACGCCGTCGTCCTCGGCGAACTGCTCGGCGGCAGCGGCGCGGACGAGGTGGTGCAGCGGCTGGAGAAGTTCAACGCCGAGCGGCGCGAACGCACCGCGCGCACGCAGCTCGTCGCCCGTGAGATGGGCCGCCAGCTCTACCACCCGGCGGGCGCGGCGGCGCGGGAGCGCAACGCGATGCTGTCCTCGCTGTCGGCTCAGGACATGTACGACAAGGTGGCCTGGCTGCACGGCGACTGCGACTTCGTCGCGGACGCCGGGGTCCGTGCCGGGGCCCGTGCTGCCGAGGCCCGCGCTGCCGGGGCCCGTGCTGCCGAGGCCCGCGCTGCCGGGGCCCGTGCTGCCGGGGCGGCGCGTTGAGCAGGTTGCGCTGGCTGACCGCGGGGGAGTCGCACGGACCCGCACTGGCGGCGACGCTGGA
>NZ_JADWYQ010000025.1 GCF_022414575.1 Streptomyces sp. MUM 178J
GGAACCGGCTGCGCCCGGCACCGCGTCCGGCGCGGCCGGTCGTGCACCACCGGTCGCCCCCGTGCCGGACGCCGCGTCGGCGGCGGACCCAGGACGGGCCGGCTCCTCAGGGGTCCGCCCCTGCACGGCGGAGACGGCTGGACGCTCGGCGCCATGCGCGTCCGGTGACGCAGCGGTGGGCTGCGGGGCAGCCGGGGGCCCGCCACGGGGCCACGCCGTTCCGGACGCGGCGGCGAGGGCCTCGGCCAGGCCGCCGATCTCGACATGGACGACCGCGACCGGCTTCGCCGGGGAGGTGGCCGCCGCGTCCTGGAGCGCGGCGGCCAGGACCTCCCCGTCGCCGAACTCCGTCACGCCGTCCTCGGCGACCCAGGGGATCGCCGTGACCACGACGGCGTCGCACACGTCGTCCGCCAACGCCTCGGCGAGCGCGGCGCGGAAGTCGGCGGGCGTCGCGGCGGTCGTCAGATCGCGCGGCGGCAGCGGACGCAGCCCCTCCGTGCGGCAGGCGTCGTAGGTGAGGAGCCCGAGGGACTCGGAGTTGCCGAGGATCGCGACGCGCGGACCGGCCGGGAGGGGCTGGTCCGCGAGCAGCAGCCCGGCGTCGACGAGTTCCGTGACGGTGTCCACGCGGATCACGCCCGCCTGGCGCAGCAGCGCCGAGACCGTGGCGTCCGGGATGCGGGTCACGGGCACCGCGTGCCCCGGCGGCGCACTCCCGCTGTGGCGGGCGCCCTTGACGACCACCACGGGCTTGACGGCCGCCGTGCGCCTGGCCAGCCGGGTGAACTTGCGCGGGTTGCCGATCGACTCCAGGTAGAGGAGGACGACGTCGGTGTCGGGGTCCTCGTGCCAGTACTGGAGGAAGTCGTTGCCGGACACGTCCGCCCGGTTGCCGGACGAGATGAAGGCGGACAGGCCGGCGCCGCGCCGGTGCAGGCCGGACAGCAGGGCGATGCCGATCGCGCCGGACTGGGTGAAGAGTCCGATGCGGCCGCGCGCCGGGGACCGCGGCGCGAGGGAGGCGTTGAGCCGGACGGCGGGCGCGGTGCTGATGATCCCGAAGGAGTTGGGGCCGATGATCCGCATCCCGTACGACCGGGCCTGGCGTACCAGTTCGCGCTGGCGCTCCCGTCCGTCCGGCCCGCTCTCCGCGTATCCGGCGGTGACCACGACCAGTCCCTGCACGCCGTGCTCGCCGCAGTCGGCCACCGCGTCGGGGACCCGCTCGGCAGGTACGGCGACGACGGCCAGGTCGACCCGTTCGCCGGTGCGTTCCACGATCTCGCCGACGGAGCGGAAGGCGGGTACGCCGTCCGCCTCGGTCCAGTCCTCGGGGAAGGCGCGGTTGACCGCGTAGGTGCGGCCGGTGTAGCCGCCTGCGAGGAGGTTGCGCAGCACGGTGCGCCCGACGCCGCCGGGCGCCCGGCCGACGCCCACGACCGCCACGGAGCCGGGGGCGAGCAGCCGCCGCACGGAGCGGGCCTCGGCGCGCTGCTCGCGGGCGCGCTGGACCGCGAGGGATCTGGCCGTCGGCTCCAGGTCGAGCGTCAGATGGACGGAGCCGTCCTCGAAGCTGCGCTTCTGGGTGTAGCCGGCGTCCGTGAACACCTTGATCATCTTGTTGTTGGCGGGCAGCACTTCGGCGACGAAGCGGCGGATGCCCCGCTCTCTGGCGACCGCGGCGATGTGCTCCAGCAGGGCGGAGGCCACACCGCGCCCCTGGTGGGCGTCCTGGACGAGGAAGGCGACCTCGGCCCGGTCGGCCGGCGCCGGGGCGGGCCTGCCGGAGGCGTCGATGCGGTCATAGCGGACGGTGGCGATGAACTCGCCCCCGACGGTGGCCGCGAGTCCCACCCGGTCCACGTAGTCGTGATGGGTGAAGCGGTGGACGTCGCGGTCGGACAGTCGAGGGTAGGGCGCGAAGAAGCGGTAGTACTTCGACTCGTCGGAGACCTGCTCGTAGAAGCTGACCAGGCGTTCCGCGTCAGCGGCGGTGATGGGCCTGATGTGTGCCGCGCCCCCGTCGCGCAGCACCACATCCGCCTCCCAGTGGTCGGGGTACGCATGGTCGGGCGGCGTCCGCATGGGAAAATCGTACGGCCCGTCCATCGCTCGCGTCGGCGAATGACGGGGCCGGCCCCGTCCTTCTCTCCCCTGCCTTTCCTCCCTCCCCGCGGCCTTCCTCTCCTCGCCGCGGCCTCCGGCACGCCGCTTTCGGCACCCCGCGTCGGGCAGTCCGCAACCCATGAGAGACTGGTCTAGACAACCGCTAGCACCTGAAGGGCAACACCATGGCTGAGCGCCGCGTCAACGTCGGGTGGGCCGAAGGCCTGCACGCCCGCCCCGCCTCCGTCTTCGTCCGCGCCGCCACGGCTTCCGGCGTCCCCGTGACGATCGCCAAGGCCGACGGCACCCCGGTCAACGCCGCCTCCATGCTCGCCGTGCTCGGGCTGGGCGCGAAGGGCGGCGAGGAGATCGTGCTCGCCTCCGACTCGGGGGACGCAGAGGCCGCTCTGGACCGGCTGGCCAAGCTGGTCGCCGAGGGGCTCGACGAACTTCCCGAGACCGTCTGATCCCTTCAGGCCGCGCCGGCGGGATAAAACGAAGCCGGCTGCCACCCGAATTCGTGCGGCAGCCGGCTTCAACCATATTCGGGTGACAACCAAAAATGTCCCTGAGTCACTTTTCGAACCACCCGAATTTCTAGCCCCACTTTTGTATACGGGGCTGTTGTTAATTCCGGACGCCCGCCGTGTTTACAGCATGTTGCGAAGTCCTCACCCGCTCGGGGCGGCGCAGTCGGTGCGCGGCCGCCGCCCGTTCGGCGTGCAGCGCGGTGAGCGTCCGCGCCCGGTCCGCGTCGCCGCGCGCCACCGCGTCCACGATCGCGCCGTGCTCGGCCCAGGACTCCACGGGCCGGGTCGGCTGCTCGACCGCGTACATCCAGGTGATCTTATGGCGGAGCTGGGTGAGCAGCGTGATCAGCCCGGGGCTGCCGGACGCCTGGGCGAGCGTCTCGTGGAACCAGCCGCCGAGGGAGCGCAGATCCTCCCCCTGGCCGCGGCGCGCCCGCTCCTGTCCCAGCCTGACCAGGCCGCGCAGCACCTTCAGATGGGCCTCGGTGCGGCGCCGGGCCGCGCGCGCGGCGCCCAGCGGCTCCAGCAGCCGGCGGATCTCCAGCAGGTCGGCGGCCTCCTCCTCCGTGGGTTCGGCGACGCAGGCGCCCGCGTGTCGCCGCGTGGTGACGAACCCCTCGGACTCCAGCGTGCGCAGGGCCTCGCGCACGGGCACCCTCGAGACGCCGTAGCGGCGGGCCAGCAGTTCCTCGGTCAGCCTGCCGCCGGGCTCGAATACACCGGAGACGATGTCGTCGCGGATCGCTGTGCATACCGTGTGCGCGGGAATGCGCATGACCCAACCTCCGCCTTAATCCACTGGAAACGCAGCCGATTGACGCCTGTTCGGTGACTCTAAGGCAGTGGGCCGAATTTTCCGATGCCTTACCGAGAATCATGGATATCTTTTGGCCAGCGGCAGCGGGGGGGGCCAGCCAAACGCGTCGAGGCCCCGGCGGGGAACGCCGGGGCCTCGACGGCAGCGGGCCGGAACAGGCCTGGTCAGACCTTGACGCCGTGCGAGCGCAGATAGGCGACGGGGTCGATGTCGGAGCCGTAGTCGGGGGTCGTGCGCGCCTCGAAGTGGAGGTGCGGGCCGGTCGAGTTGCCGGTGGAGCCGGAGACGCCGATCTGCCGGCCCGCGGCGACCGACTGGCCGACCGTGACGGTGATCGCCGCCAGATGGCCGTACTGGGTGTAGGAGCCGTCGTTCATCCTGAGGACGACGTTGTTGCCGTAGGCGCCACCCCAGCCGGCCTCGACGACGGTGCCCGCGCCCACGGCGACGACCGTCGAGCCCGCGGGGGCACGGAAGTCGACGCCGGAGTGGCTGCCGGAGGACCAGAGCGCGCCGCCGGCCCGGTAACCGGTGGTGACTTGGGTGCCGGCGACCGGGAGGCGGTAGGCCAGACGTCTGCGCTCCGCCTCACGGGCGGCGCGCTCCTTGGCCTCGCGGGCCTCCTTGGCGCGCTGCTCGGCCTTGCGCTTCGCCTCGGCGGCGGCCTTGGCGCGGGCCTTCTCCTCGGCCTCGGCTTCTTCAGCGGCCTTCTTCTGCGCGGCGGCCTGGGCGGCGATCTCGTCGGCGAGGGAGGTGGCGGGGGCGACGATCTGGTTCAGTCCGGTTTCCTCGACTGCCGCGTCGACGCCGGCCTCGGCGGCGACGGCGGGGGAAGCGAGGGTTCCGATGACGCCGGTGGCGGCGAGGGTCGCAACGCCGGCCAGGTTCGCGCTCCTGCGTGTCAGTCGGCTCGGGGCACGGTGCTTCCCGGTGGCACGGGTGAACGCCATGGAGGGGGCTGTTCCTTTCCTTCCTTCTCGCCTACCGGGTTAGCTGACGGGTTCGGAGCAGGAAGGTCTCCTACGGGCCCCGCCTCACGGCGGCGTCCGATTCACCCCAGGGGATGTGTGGGTCCCCGGCTCCCCTGGCTCGCGCCTGACGGGGACTCGGCGATGACTGCCCGTGCCGCGGGCGCGGCGGGACATGGGCGGACAGCCGGACCGACGCTAGGCGGCGCATCTTTCAATCACCAAACGGACAGCCCGTTTTGTAGCGCACGCCACAGGGCATACGCTATGTTTCACCTACAAAACAGACATACGGCGAAACCCCGGCAATACGCTCATTGCCGGGGTGCCGTCTGCCCTGTTTCAGACCGATTCGCCATATGGGGAAACGCTGATCGGGCGGCAGTGCCAAGTCGTGTCGAACGGCGGTCGGACTCCGATCAGACGCCCGTCATCCGGCGACCACCGTCACCTGACCGATGCCGAGTTCCCTGACCGGCCCCTCGATCTGTGAGGCGTCGCCGACGAGGATCGTGACGAGCCGGTCGACGGGGAAGGCACTCACGGCCGCGGCCGTCGCCTCGACCGTCCCGGTCTCGGCGAGCCCGGCGTACAGCCGCGCCTGGAAGTCGTCCGGGAGGAACTGCTCGACCTGGTCGGCGAGCGTGCCGGCGACCGAGGCGGCGGTCTCGTACTTCAGCGGGGCGACGCCCACCAGGTTCTGCACCGCGGCGTCCCGCTCGGCGTCGGTGAGACCCTCGGCGGCGAGTGTGCGCAGCACCTGCCACAGATCCCGCAGCGCCGGGCCGGTGTTGGGGGTGTCCACGGAGCCGCTGATCGCGAGCATCGCCGCACCCGAGGCGTCGGGCGCGGAGCGCAGCACCTGGGTGAAGGCCCGCACCCCGTAGGTGTAGCCCTTCTCCTCCCGCAGCACGCGGTCGAGGCGCGAGGTGAGCGTGCCGCCGAGGCAGTACGTCCCGAGCACCTGGGCCGGCCACTGGCGGTCATGGCGGTCCGGGCCGATCCGGCCGATGAGGAGCTGCGTCTGCACCGCGCCCGGACGGTCCACGATCACGACGCGGCCGGTGTCGTCCGCGGTGATGGCCGGTACGGGGCGGGGGGCCGCACTGTCGCCGGTCCACGCCCCCAGGGTGTCGGCGAGCACGGTGTCCAGGTCGACGCCGGCGAGATCGCCGACGATCACGGCCGTGGCGGTGGCGGGGCGCACATGCGCCTCGTAGAAGGCGCGCACGGCGGCCGCGTCGATCTGCGCCACGGTCTCCTCGGTGCCCTGGCGGGGCCGGGACATCCGGGAGGCCGCCGGGAACAGCTCCTTGGAAAGCTCCTTGGCGGCCCTGCGGGCCGGGTTGGCCTTCTCGTGCGGGATCTCGTCGAGTCGGTTGCGCACCAGCCGCTCGACCTCGTGGTCCGCGAAGGCGGGGGCGCGCAGCGCCTCGGCGAGCAGGCCGAGCGCCTTGTGCAGCCGGGAAACGGGGACCTCGAGGGCGATCCGGACGCCGGGGTGGTCGGCGTGGGCGTCGAGGGTGGCGCCGCAGCGTTCCAGCTCTGCGGCGAACTCTTCGGCCGAGTGCTTGTCGGTTCCTTCGGACAGGGCTCGCGCCATGATCGTGGCGACGCCGTCGAGCCCTTCCGGCTCGGCGTCCAGGGGGGCTCCGAGGGAGATGTCGACGGCCACCACCTGCTGGCCGGGACGGTGGCAGCGCAGCACGGTCAGGCCGTTGCCGAGGGCGCCGCGGTCGGGGGCCGGGAAGGCCCAGGGCTTGGGCTGACCGGCCGCCGGCTGCGGGTGGAGGTCCATGGTCACAACGGCGTCGCTCACTGGTCTGCCCCTTCGCGCTCGGCAGGCTCGCTGTTCTCGTCGGTCTCGGCGGTGTCGTCGGTCTCGGCGCTCTCGGCGGCCGGTGCGGCCCCGGCGGTCTGGCCGGCTGATCCGTCGTCCCCGGCTGCCTCCGTCTCCTCGGCGGAGAGGGGCTCGTACACCAGCACCGCCCGGTTGTCGGGGCGCAGCCTGGCCGCGGCGACCGCCTGCACCTCCTCCGGGGTGATGTCCAGCAGCCGCCGGACGGCGGTGAGGGCGAGCTGCGGATCGCCGAACAGCACCGCGAACCGGCACAGTTCGTCGGCGCGGCCCGCGACCGTGCCCAGCCGGTCCAGCCACTCGCGCTCCAACTGGGCCTGGGCGCGCTCCATCTCCTCGGACGTCGGACCTTCGGCGGCGAACCGCGCCAGTTCCTCGTCGACGGCGGCCTCGATGGCCGGCACCTCGACGCCGCCGGAGGTCTTCACATCCAGCCAGCCCAAGGACGGCGCACCGGCCAGCCGCAGCAGGCCGAACCCGGCCGCGACGGCCGTCTGGTCCCGGCGCACCAGGCGGTTGTGCAGCCGGGAGGACTCACCGCCGCCGAGGACGGTGAGCGCCAGGTCCGCGGCGTCGCACTCGCGTGTGCCGTCATGGGGCAGCCGGTATGCCGCCATCAAGGCGCGCGCCGGGACTTCCTCGCGGATCTCCTGGCGGAGCTGCTCGCCCACGAGGTCGGGCAGGACGCCGTCGCGCGGGGGCTGCTTGCCCTCGTGGGACGGGATGGAGCCGAAGTACTTCTCGATCCAGGCGAGCGTCTGCTCCGGATCGATGTCGCCGACGACCGAGAGCACCGCGTTGTTCGGCGCGTAGTAGGTGCTGAAGAAGGCGCGGGCGTCCTCGAGGGTCGCCGCGTCCAGGTCGGCCATGGAGCCGATCGGGGTGTGGTGGTACGGGTGGCCCTCGGGGTAGACGAGGGCGGTGAGCCGCTCGAAGGCCGTGCCGTACGGCACGTTGTCGTACCGCTGGCGGCGCTCGTTCTTGACCACGTCGCGCTGGTTCTCCATCGACTCGTCGTCGAGGGCGGCGAGCAGCGAGCCCATGCGGTCGGCTTCCAGCCACAGCGCCAGCTCCAGCTGGTGTGCGGGCATGGTCTCGAAGTAGTTGGTGCGCTCGAAGCTGGTGGTGCCGTTGAGCGATCCGCCCGCGCCCTGGACCAGCTCGAAGTGGCCGTTCCCCGTCACCTGGGCAGAGCCCTGGAACATCAGGTGCTCGAAGAGGTGGGCGAGGCCGGTGCGGCTCTTGACCTCGTGGCGTGAGCCGACGTCGTACCAGAGGCAGACCGCGGCGACCGGGGTCAGATGGTCCTCGGAGAGCACCACGCGCAGGCCGTTGGCCAACCGGTGCTCTGTCGCCGTCAGGCCGCCTGAGCCGGCCTGCGCTGTGGCCGTGTGACCCATGGGCATGTATGTCCCTTCGATCGCGATATGGAGAACGTGATGGAGAAGTCCTGCCACTGTATGCAAGCGTGCTGACACCTGGCGAAGTTCCCCGGGCGGCCCTGACCGGGTCGCGGTCGGGCTTGTCGGTGGGACGGTCCACAATGGTCGGCGTCACATCCAGTTCTGGCACGCGAAGGAGCAGCAGCCGCGATGGCCCGCCGCAGTACGAAGACCCCGCCGCCGGAGGATTTCGAGGAGCGGATCCTCGACATCGACGTCGTCGACGAGATGCAGGGCTCCTTCCTCGAGTACGCCTACTCGGTGATCTACTCCCGGGCCCTGCCGGACGCCCGTGACGGCATGAAGCCGGTTCACCGCCGGATCGTGTATCAGATGAACGAGATGGGGCTGCGCCCCGACCGCGGGTATGTGAAGTGCGCCCGGGTCGTCGGCGAGGTGATGGGAAAGCTGCATCCGCACGGCGACGCGTCGATCTACGACGCGCTGGTGCGGATGGCCCAGCCGTTCTCCATGCGGCTGCCGCTGGTGGACGGCCACGGCAACTTCGGCTCGCTGGGCAATGACGACCCGCCTGCGGCCATGCGGTACACGGAGTGCCGGATGGCCGATGCGACCTCGCTGATGACCGAGTCGATCGACGAGGACACAGTCGACTTCGCCCCCAACTACGACGGTCAGGAGCGCGAGCCGGTCGCGCTGCCCGCCGCCTATCCGAATCTGCTGGTCAACGGCGCTTCAGGGATTGCGGTCGGCATGGCGACCAATATGCCGCCGCACAATCTGGGCGAGGTCATCGCCGCCGCCCGGCATCTGATCAAGCATCCGGGCGCGGACCTCGACACGCTGATGCGCTACATCCCCGGCCCCGATCTGCCCACCGGCGGCAGGATCGTCGGGCTGAACGGCATCCGGGACGCCTACGAGACCGGCCGCGGCAGCTTCAAGATCCGCGCCACTGCCACCGTGGAGAACGTCACAGCGCGCCGCAAGGGCCTGGTCGTCACCGAACTGCCCTTCACCGTCGGCCCGGAGAAGGTGATCGCCAAGATCAAGGACCTGGTGTCGGCGAAGAAGCTCCAGGGCATCGCAGACGTCAAGGACCTCACCGACCGCCAGCACGGTCTCCGGCTCGTCATCGAGGTGAAGAACGGCTTCATCCCTGAGGCGGTGCTGGAGCAGCTCTACAAGTTGACGCCGATGGAGGAGTCCTTCGGCATCAACAACGTCGCGCTGGTCGACGGCCAGCCGCTGACGCTCGGGCTGAAGGAGCTGCTGGAGGTCTATCTCGACCACCGCTTCAACGTGGTGCGGCGGCGCAGCGAGTTCCGGCGCGGCAAGAAGCGGGACCGGCTGCACCTGGTGGAGGGCCTGCTGGTCGCCCTGCTCGACATCGACGAGGTCATCCGTCTCATCCGGTCGAGCGAGAACTCGGCGCAGGCCAAGGAGCGGCTGATGGACCGCTTCTCGCTGAGCGAGATCCAGACGCAGTACATCCTGGACACGCCGCTGCGCAGGCTCACCAAGTACGACCGGATCGAGCTGGAGAGCGAGCGCGACAAGCTGAGCGCCGAGATCCAGGAGCTGACCGAGATCCTGGAGTCGGACGCCAAGCTGCGCCGACTGGTGTCGGCGGAGCTGGCCGCGGTCGCGAAGAAGTTCAGCGCCGAGCGGCGCACGGTGCTGCTGGAGTCGGCGGGCGCTCCGGCGGTCGCGGCGGCGCTGGAGGTCGCGGACGACCCGTGCCGGGTGCTGCTCTCCTCGACCGGGCTGCTGGCGCGCACGGTCACGGCCGAGCCGCTGCCCGCGGAGGGCGGCAGGCGCGCCAAGCACGACGTGATCGTCTCGGCGGTGCTCGCGACACAGCGCGGCGAGGTGGGCGCGGTGACCTCGACCGGACGGCTGCTGCGGCTGTCGGTGATCGACCTGCCGCAGCTTCCGGAGACGTCGACCGGACCGAACCTGGCGGGCGGCGCACCGGTCTCGGAGTTCCTGACGCTGGAGGCGGACGAGTCCGTGGTCTGTCTCACCACTCTCGACGAGTCCTCGCCCGGTCTTGCGATCGGCACCCTGCAGGGTGTGGTCAAACGCGTTGTTCCGGACTACCCGACGAACAAGGACGAGTTGGAGGTCATCACCCTCAAGGAGGGCGACCGGATCGTGGGCGCGAGCGAGCTGCGCACGGGGGAGGAAGACCTGGTCTTCATCACCTCCGACGCACAGTTGCTGCGGTACCCCGCCGCGCAGGTCCGTCCGCAGGGGCGCCCGGCGGGCGGCATGGCGGGGATCAAACTGGCGCAGGACGCCCAAGTGATCTCCTTCACCACCGTCGACCCGGCGGCGGACGCCGTGGTGTTCACCTGCGCCGGTTCGCGGGACACGCTCGACGACACGATCACGTCGGTGAAGCTCACCCCGTTCGACCAGTATCCGCGCAAGGGCCGGGCAACCGGCGGCGTGCGCTGCCAGCGCTTCCTCAAGGGTGAGGACGTGCTGGTGCTGGCCTGGGCCGGGGCGACCCCGGCGAGGGCGGCGCAGAAGAACGGCGCCCCGGCGGAGCTGCCGGAGCCCGACCCGAGGCGCGACGGCTCGGGCACGCCGCCGGCGAAGCAGTTCGCGGTGGTGGCGGGCCCGGCGACCTAGCCGCAACCGACTGGCTCCGCCCCTGGACCCCCGCACGGCATGAAGGCCGTGCCTCAATGGCCGGAGAGGCTCACAACGAGCCCCACCGGCGTTTGAGGCGCGGGGGTACGAGGGCGGAGCCAGTCGGTTACGGGAAGGGGCGGGGCAGGGGCTGGATCCCCGGGTCCCGCTCCCCCACGTCCCGCTCCCCGTCCGGCTCCCCCGAATCCGGCTGCGGCACATAGCGCAGGACGCCCCACATGCTCCGCTCGTCGGGGGCGTCATGCGGGCCGGTCTGCGCGCACGCCGCCAGCCCCTTGCGCAGCGCCTCCCCGTCGACGCCGGAGCCGATCAGCACCAGTTGGCTGAGCCGCTCCTCTCCCCGCGCCCAAGGGGCGGGGTAGAACCGCAGAAACCGCCCGACGGCGTGGACCGCGTAGCGGCGCTCCGGATCCCCCGCGCCGAAGTCGACGAACCCCTTGATCCGGTACAGCCCTTCGGGCCGCGCGTCGAGGAAGTCCATCAGCCGGCGCGGGTCCAGGGGCGCATCGCAGGTGAAGTCGACGCTCTCGTACACGGCGTGCGGATGGGCATCGTGGTCATGCTCCTCGGCGTACAGGTCCTCGAAGGAGAGCTGCCGCACCGCGTGGCTCTCCTCGTCCCGGCGCGCCGCTCGGTCGAACAGCAGCTCGGGGTCGACGCGGCCCTGCACGGCGCCGACCACCGCAGCGGAAGACCCGGCCCGCTCCAGCACGGATCCGATCGCGGAGCGCACCCTGTGCTGCCCCGCCCCGTCCACCCGGTCGGTCTTGTTGAGGACGATGAGATCGGCGATCCCGAGGTGCCGGTCGGTCTCCGGGTGGCGTGCCCGGGTCGCGTCAAACTCCGCCGCGTCGACGACCTGCACAAGTCCGCCGTACACGATCCGGCCGTTCTCGCTGGCGAGGATCATCCGCACCAGTTCCTGCGGTTCGGCGAGGCCGCTCGCCTCGATGACGATCACGTCCAGGCGGGCGGACGGCCGGGTCAGCCTCTCCAGGTACTCATCCAGTTCGCTCGCGTCGACGGCGCAGCACAGACAGCCGTTGCCGAGGGACACGGTGGAACCGACCTGCCCGGCCACGGTCATCGCGTCGATTCCGATGGCGCCGAAGTCGTTCACCATGACTCCGATGCGGGTGCCCCGGGCACTGCGCAGCAGATGGTTGAGCAGAGTCGTCTTTCCGGAGCCGAGGAAACCCGCGAGGACGACGACGGGGATCTGCTGCGCGCTCAAAGGGGGCCTCTCCTGGTGTGGTCTCGGTGTGCGGCGGACCCAGGATAGGAGGGGTCGGCGAGCCCGGCGGCAGGGGAGGGTTCCGCACGCCGACACGCAGCGCCTGCCGTTCCCGGGCAGGCATCCGGGACCGACCGCGTCACCCGCCCGCGGACGGCTGTTCGGCCACGACGCCGAGGCTCAGCGGCTGTTCGGCCACGACGCCGAGGCTCAGCGGCTGTTCGGCCTCGACGCCGAAGCGGCGGTCCGGCTGCTGGGCGAAGCCTTGGGCGGCGGCCGCACCCGAGTATCGTCCGGGCCACGGATTCCCGCTCCGGCCTCCGATCTCCGATCTCCGACGTGCAAGGTACGACGTCGGACGACCAGGCCCCCGGTCCGGCTGCGGAGCTGAGCCCGCAGCCGGACCGGGGCCCGACCCCGAGTCGGCTCGCGGTCCGCGTCCGGTTCCGCCGCCAGGGGCCCGGGTCCCGATTGTCCGCGTCCGCTGTCCGGGAATTGGGTCGTATCTCCAGGGCCCGCGGCCCCGGGGCCAGGTTCGCCGTCCGCGGCCCCCGGCCCGGGTTCGCGGTCTGATCTGTTGCGCCCCGAGGTCCGAGGACCGGGGCAGATCCCGGTCCGGACCCGAGGCGCGGAACCGGGCTCGCAGTCCGAAACCGGGATCCCGGGGCGGAGCCACCGTCACACCGCGCCCGCGCCGGTCAGGGACCGCACCTCCGTCTCCGCGTGCTTGGCCTCGTCGGGCGGCTCCGCCGAGGTCACCGTGCCGAGCCAGCCGCCCAGGAAGCCCAGCGGGATGGAGACGAGCCCCGGGTTCTGCAGCGGGAAGAGCTGGAAGTCCAGTCCGGGGAACAGGGCCTGCGGGCTGCCCGAGACGACCGGCGAGAGCACCACCAGCAGCACGGCGGGGGCCAGTCCCCCGTACACGGACCACACCGCGCCCCGCGTGGTGAACCTGCTCCAGAACAGCGAGTACAGCAGCGCGGGCAGATTGGCGGAGGCCGCAACCGCGAAGGCGAGGCCCACCAGGAAGGCCACATTGAGGTCTCCGGCCAGCAGTCCGAGCCCGATCGACACGACGCCGATGCCCACGGCTGCGACCCTGGCCACCGCGACCTCGCCGTACGGCGTACGCGACCGGCCGGGACCCGCCCCGGAGTCCCGCCCGGAGTCGCGGCGTCGGCGGAGCGAGGCGTACAGGTCATGCGCCACGGAGGCGGAGGAGGCCAGAGTGATGCCTGCGACGACCGCCAGGATCGTCGCGAAGGCCACCGCGGCGACCACGGCGAACAGCACCGTTCCCCCGGTGGAGCCCGCGCCTCCGCCGAGGTTCAGGGCGAGCAGCGGCACCGCCGTGTTCCCCGCGGCGTTCGACTTCCGTACCTCGTCGGTGCCGACCAGCGCCGCCGCGCCAAAGCCCAGCACGATCGTCATCAGATAGAAGCCGCCGATGAGACCGATCGACCAGACGACCGAGCGGCGTGCGGCCCGCGCGGTCGGCACCGTGTAGAAGCGGGACAGGATGTGCGGGAGTCCCGCCGTGCCCAGCACCAGCGCCAGACCGAGGCTGATGAAGTCGAGCCGGGCGGTCCAGTCGCCGCCGTACCGCAGACCGGGAGCGAGGAAATCCCTGCCGTGGCCGCTGCGTTCGGCGGCGGAGGCGAGGAGTCGGCCGACGTCGCCGTGGAAGCGCGTCAGGACGAGGACGGTCAGCGCGATGGCCCCGGCCATCAGCAGCACCGCCTTGACGATCTGGATCCAGGTGGTGGCGCGCATCCCGCCCCACGACACATAGATCACCATCAGGGCGCCGACCCCGACGACCGTCCAGGCCCGGGCGGCTTCGCTCGTGCCGCCCAGCAGCAGCGCGACCAGGCTGCCGGCGCCCACCATCTGCGCGACCAGATAGAGGACGGACACGGCGACGGAGGAGGTGCCCGCCGCGATGCGGACGGGCCGCTCTCTCATACGCGCCGCGACCACATCCGCGAGGGTGAACCGGCCGCAGTTGCGGACGAGTTCGGCGACCAGCAGCAGCACCACCAGCCAGGCCACCAGAAAGCCGACGGAGTAGAGCATTCCGTCGTATCCGTACAGGGCGATGAGGCCGGAGATGCCGAGGAAGGACGCCGCGGACATATAGTCCCCGGCGATGGCGAAACCGTTCTCCATCGGGGAGAACAGCCGCCCGCCCGCATAGAACTCCTCTGGAGAGCCCTGCCGCTTGCGGCTCACCCATGTGGTGATGCCGAGGGTCGCCGCGATGAACAGGCTGAACAGCACCAGGGCCGACGCCTGGTGATCGCCGCTCAACGCTCCGCCTCCGCTGCCGAGTCGTACGCGTCCGTCTGCAGCGACCGCTGCTGTTCGAACACGGTCCACCGCAGGTCGAGGGCCGCACTGTCCCGTCGCAGCCGGGCATGGTGTGTGTACGCCCAGGTCAGCAGGAAGGTGGTGAGGAACTGCGCCAGCCCGGCGAGCATCGCGACATTGACCGCTCCCGCCACCGGTCTGGCCATCAGCCCGGGCAGAGCGGTGGCGGCGACGACATACGCCAGGTACCAGACGAGAAAAGCGATGACGGCGGGCACGGCGAACCGGCGGTAGCTGCGCCGCACCTCCTGGAAGGCGGCGCTGCGCTGCACTTCCAGGTAGATGTCGGCCGCGGCGTCCGGCGACGGGCCGGCCCGTTCCCCAGGGCTCACCACGGGGACGGGGACACCGCCGCCGCTGCCGGCCGTCTCGCCCCATCCCGTGGCCAGCGCGTCGTACCACGGGTCGTCGAGCCGTACCGCCGAGGAATCGGGCAACCGTTTCGCCATGGGCCAAGAATGGACAGAGCGGGAAGATCCCGGCTTTGTCTCCCGCTCAGTTCACCCCATCAGGTGAAACCCGACCGCCCGCCGGACAGACACCCCCGGACGGACCAGATCGGAAGGACACCGGCCGAACGGACGCACACCGGCCCGACACACACCAGGCAGACGCGCACCTGCTCGACGCAGACCGGCCCGACGCGCACCGCGCAGACGGCGGCCACGCGTCACGCGCCGACTAGGCGTCGATGCGCGAGCGGTCCAGCGTCGCCGCGGAGTTGCTGATGAACTCCTTGCGGGGCGCCACCTCGTTGCCCATCAGCAGATCGAAGACCTGCTCGGAGGCCTCGAGGTCCCCGATGTTGATCCGGCGCAGGGTCCGGTGGCGCGGGTCCATCGTGGTCTCCGCGAGCTGGTCGGCGTCCATCTCGCCCAGACCCTTGTAGCGCTGGATGGAGTCCTTGAAGCGGACGCCCTTGCGCTGGAACTCCAGCAGGGTCTCCCGCAGTTCGTTGTCGGAGTAGGTGTAGACGTACTTGTCCTGGCCCTTCTTGGGCTGGACCAACTCGATGCGGTGCAGCGGCGGGACCGCGGCGAAGACCCGGCCCGCCTCCACCATCGGCCGCATGTAGCGCTGGAACAGCGTGAGCAGCAGACAGCGGATGTGCGCGCCGTCGACGTCGGCGTCGACCAGCAGCACGATCTTGCCGTAGCGCGCCGCGTCGATGTCGAAGGTCCTGCCGGAGCCTGCTCCTATGACCTGGATGATCGCACCGCATTCGGCGTTCTTGAGCATGTCCGAGACGGATGACTTCTGTACGTTGAGAATCTTGCCGCGGATGGGCAGCAGCGCCTGGAACTCGCTGTTCCGGGCAAGCTTGGCGGTGCCGAGGGCGGAGTCCCCCTCGACGATGAAGAGCTCGCTGCGCTCCACGTCGTCACTGCGGCAGTCGGCGAGCTTCGCCGGCAGCGAGGAGCTCTCCAGCGCGGTCTTCCTACGCTGGGCCTCCTTGTGCTGGCGGGCCGCGATACGGGTGCGCGCGGCGGCGACGGCCTTCTCCAGCACTGCGCGGGCCTGCGCCTTGGCGTCCCTCTTGGTGGAGGTCAGGAAGGCCTTCAGCTCCCTGGCCACCACATTGGCGACGATCCTGTTGGCCGCGGAAGTGCCGAGGACCTCCTTGGTCTGGCCCTCGAACTGCGGCTCCGCCAGCCGGACGGTGACAACGGCGGTGAGGCCCTCCAGGGCGTCGTCCTTGACGATGTCGTCCTCGGCGACCCGGAGCATCTTGCCGGCGCGCAGCACCTCGTTGACCGTCTTGGTGACGGAGCGCTCGAAGCCGGTCACATGGGTGCCGCCCTTGGGGGTGGCGATGATGTTGACGAACGACTTGAGGGTGGTGTCGTACCCGGTGCCCCAGCGCAGGGCGATGTCGACGCCCAGCTCCCGGGTGACCTCGGTGGGGGTCATATGCCCGCGGTCGTCGAGGACGGGGACGGTCTCCTTGAAGGTCCCCTGACCGCTGAGGCGCAGCACATCGCAGACGGGCTTGTCGGGGGCGAGGTACTCGCAGAACTCACTGATGCCCCCGTCGAAACGGAAGATCTCCTGGCTCTTGCCCTCGCCCTCGAGGTCCCGCTCGTCGCGGACCACGATGGTCAGCCCGGGCACCAGGAAGGCCGTCTGCCGGGCCCGCTGGTGGAGGATGTCCAGGGAGAGCCTGGCGTCCTTGAGAAAGATCTGCCGGTCCGCCCAGAAGCGCACACGGGTGCCGGTGCGGGTCTTGGGCACGCGCTTGCCCTTGACCAGCCCGCCCGCCGGATCGAAGGGGGCGTCGGGGCCCTGCTCCGTGAAGATCCCGGGCACACCGCGCCGGAAGCTGATCTTGTGGGTGACGCTGTTGCGGTCCACCTCGACGTCGAGCCTGGCGGAGAGCGCATTGACCACGGAGGCGCCCACTCCGTGCAGCCCGCCGGAGGCGGCGTAGGAGCCGCCGCCGAACTTTCCGCCCGCGTGCAGCTTGGTCATCACGACCTCGATGCCCGAGAGGCCGGTCTTGGGCTCGACGTCGACCGGGATGCCCCGGCCGTTGTCCTTCACCTCGACTGAGCCGTCGTGGTGGAGGACGACCTCGATGTGGTCGCAGTGGCCGCCCAGCGCCTCGTCGACGGAGTTGTCGATGATTTCCCAGAGGCAGTGCATCAGCCCGCGGCTGTCGGTGGACCCGATATACATGCCGGGGCGCTTGCGGACCGCTTCCAGGCCTTCGAGTACGAGCAGGTGCCGCGCGGTGTAGTTGGAACCGTCACGGTCTGCGGTCAGCAGCGCACTGGACGGCACTGACGTTTCGGCGGTCACGCGTTTCGCTCCTCGCTTAATTTCAGATGTGGCCCCGTGGGGTAAAGGCCCGGCGTCGGTCGCCGGACAGAGCGTACCGAGGCCTGGTAGAGCCGTTGTAACGCCACCCTCGTGACGTTCCATGCTAGTCCAGCATCGTATGAGTGTTCGATCCCTCGTGGGGGTGACGTGCACATCACGTTCCCTTCGAGGCATGAACCATTTAGGCTCCGGGCACGTCCTCATGAACAACCGGCAACCCGCCGGGAGGGCCCAAATGAGACAAGCAACGCGAAATCCGTAGAGCGCAGCAATACGGCTCATTCGCCGCCAACCGGCAGCAGACAGCCTCCTTGCGAAGAAGTTTCAAGGAAAAGGCTCGAGCGGGAACGTTTTCGGGCTGGTTGGATGTTGACCCTGGTACGACAGCTCGTCGAGCTAGAGAAGAGGCGACGTGACTACTGTTCTGACCCCCGCGACCCCGCTGACGGCCGCTGACCGCTGCGACCGCTGCGGCGCACAAGCGTATCTGCGCGTCGTGCTGACCAGCGGTGGCGAGCTGCTCTTCTGCGCCCACCACGGACGCAAGTTCGAGCCGGAACTCAAGAAGATCGCCGCGGAAATACAGGATGAGACCGACCGCCTCACGGCCGTGCCGGCCAGTGCAAGCGAAGAGGAGCGCTGACTCACCTCGGATTCACGACGAGCCAAGGCCGGTCGGGCACCGGCGAGCGGGCGGCTGACCCCGGATACCGGAGTCAGCCGCCCGCTCTCATATGGCGAGCATCCGCCACACAGGGGCGGTCAGGGCTGGGCGACCGCCGAGACACGCGTGTACACACCCGGGCTGCCGGCCTCTCCGCAGCCGCTCCCCCAGGACACCAGCCCGATCAGCTTCCCCCTGGCCACCAGCGGCCCTCCGCTGTCCCCCTGGCAGGCGTCCCGCCCGCCCCTGGGGTCGCCCGCGCACAGCATGGTGGACGCCAGATAGCGTCCGCCCCTCCCGCCCGGATAGGCGATCATGCAGGCCTCGTCCGGGAGCACCTGCACCGACGCGGCGCGCAGCGAGGACGCATGGCTGCCGGACCCGGTGGTGTCCCCCCAGCCGTAGACCAGGGCCTCGACGCCCGGCTGGTAGGCCGGGTCGCCCTCGCCCGCCAACGGGAGCGCATGGGACGCGGGCAGCGTCTCCGCGAGGGTGAGCACGGCCATGTCGGAGCTGCTGGTCCAGGCGTTGTGGCCCGGGTGGATCCAGATCTCGCGTACTGCGATCTCCCGTCCGCCCGTCCCGGTCAGCTCGGACCGTCCAGTGATCACTCGCAGATGGCGCAGAGCGCTGGACGGCTCGCCCAGGACGGCCGGGCTCAGGCAGTGCGCAGCCGTCATCACCTTGGCCGGGCCCACCACCACGCCGCCGCAGAACTGGCCCGCACGTGCGTCGCCGAACCGTTCACGGCTGGCCAGGGCGACGGCCCAGGGGCTGTCCTCGACGCGGGCGGGAAAGCCGCCGACGACCACGCTGCCGGCGGCCGCCGGGGTTGGGGACGGCAGAGCCAGCAGCGGTGCGGCCGCTGCCACGGCCACCAGGGGGAGCATCCGCCTCCGGACTGTTTCGAGGGCACGACGCAGGGGACGTCGCATAGGGCCTCCTGACTCTCTGCACGGAACGTGTGCACTCAGAGTCAGCCAAGGGGGCCTGCCGCGCACCGCAAAGGCCTGCACATGGCGCGTGTACGCCCACATATCCCCCCGTGTGTACGACAGGGACCCGCCTGCACAGAGAAGAGCCCGGCCCCTGAACCAGGGACCGGGCTCGTGCGCTGTGCCGCTCAGCCGTGGAATCAGTCGAGGTAGTCCCGCAGCACCTGCGAACGGGACGGGTGGCGCAGCTTTGACATGGTCTTGGACTCGATCTGACGGATGCGCTCGCGCGTCACGCCGTAGACCTTGCCGATCTCGTCCAGCGTCTTGGGCTGGCCGTCGGTGAGGCCGAAGCGCATGGAGACCACTCCGGCCTCACGCTCGGAGAGCGTGTCGAGCACGGAGTGCAGCTGCTCCTGAAGCAGGGTGAAGCTGACGGCGTCGGCGGGCACGACGGCCTCGGAGTCCTCGATGAGGTCGCCGAACTCGCTGTCGCCGTCCTCGCCCAGCGGGGTGTGCAGCGAGATCGGCTCCCGGCCGTACTTCTGGACCTCGATGACCTTCTCGGGGGTCATGTCGAGCTCCTTGGCCAACTCCTCCGGGGTGGGCTCGCGGCCCAGGTCCTGGAGCATCTGGCGCTGGACCCGCGCCAGCTTGTTGATGACCTCGACCATGTGCACCGGGATGCGGATGGTTCGGGCCTGGTCGGCCATGGCTCGGGTGATCGCCTGGCGGATCCACCACGTGGCGTAGGTCGAGAACTTGTAGCCCTTGGTGTAGTCGAACTTCTCGACGGCGCGGATGAGGCCGAGGTTGCCCTCCTGGATCAGGTCCAGGAAGAGCATGCCGCGGCCCGTGTAGCGCTTGGCCAGCGAGACGACCAGCCGGAGGTTGGCCTCCAGCAGGTGGTTCTTGGCGCGGCGGCCGTCCTCGGCGATGATCTCCAGCTCGCGCTTGAGCTTGGGGGCGAGCTTGTCGGAGTTCGCCAGCTTGTCCTCGGCGAACAGACCCGCCTCGATGCGCTTGGCGAGCTCGACCTCCTGCTCCGCGTTGAGCAGGGGGACCTTGCCGATCTGCTTGAGGTAGTCCTTGACCGGGTCGGCGGTGGCGCCGGCGACGGCGACCTGCTGTGCGGGCGCGTCGTCCTCGTCGTCGTCGGAGAGGACGAAGCCCTTGCTCTCGCCTTCGGGCTCTTCCTCTTCGCCCTTGACGCCGGGCTGCACCTCGTCGATCAGCTCTTCGGTCTCGGCGGCCTCGTCGACGTCCTTCTTGGCCGCGGTCTTCTTGGCGGCCGTCTTCTTCGCGGCGGTCTTCTTCGCCGCCGTCTTCTTGGCCGCGGTCTTCTTCGCGGCCGTCTTCTTGGCAGGCGCGGCCGCCGAGGCGTCGGCCGCCGAGGCGTCGGCGGCCGGGGCGTCGGCGGCGTCCGCCATCGACGCGGCAGCGGCGGCGACGGTCTTGGCCGCCGTCTTCTTCGCCGCCGCGGTCTTGGCCGGGACGGTCTTGGTGGCGGTGCGCTTGGCCGGGCTCTTCGCTGCGACGCTCCTGCGGGCGCGCTTAGGCGACTCCGCTGCACTGACCATCAGCGTCACACCCTCTTCCTCGAGGATCTGGTTGAGGCTGCGCAGAACATTCTTCCACTGGGTTGGCGGAATCTGGTCAGCCTCGAAGGCCCGACGCACGTCATCGCCGGCGATCTGCCCATCAGCCTTTCCCCGCTCGATGAGCGCCATCACAGACTCGGACTCGGCGATCTCCGGCGGGAGCGTACGGGATGTGCTGGCCGACACGAACAACCTCTCGGAACGATGGAAACGGCTTCCGGCCCCGCCCAGGATCGGGCCGGAGCCGACGACCACCGGGCTGCGGATGTACCGGTGGCGCGGGCGGAACCTCAGAGCTGCAACAGCGCCGTGAACGGCTGCCGTATTCCCTCCTCGGCTGTCACCTCTTAGGTCATCGCACTGTTTCGAGGAGTGTTACGCCCAATCCACGTGGCCCGAGTCACACCCCATAGGCGACGAAACGACCAGAGTAGTCCTTCGCCGTACATTCATGTCGCCGGACCCCGGCGGATAGAAGGAATCCGGCGACATCCGGCGACACTCGGCGCGTACGCCCCCGCACAGCTGACCGCGGCCGCGATCAGTGCTCGCGCGGGGCGGGCACCACTCGTTCGACTTCCGGGTGAACGGTGAGCAGTTGACGCATGGCCGTTTCGGCGGCCTGCCCGTCGCCGGCGGCCAGGGCGTCGGCGATGCGCACGTGCTGGGCCAGCGAGCCCTCGGTAGGGTGGTCACAGGCTGTGACCGGACCGCCGGACACCTGGAGCGCGGCGGAGACGATCCCGGAGAGGTGCTCCAGCATGCGGTTGCCGGCGAGCTGGATCAGCAGGGAATGGAACTCCGCGTCGGCCCGGGAGAAGGTGATCCCGTCCTGCTGCGCCAGGGAGTGACCCATGATCTCGATCATGTCGGCGAGCCGCTGCTGGGCGTCCTCGCGCCCGTGCCCCGCGGCCAGGCGGGCGGCGAGCGGCTCGATGGTCCAGCGCAGCTCGCTCAGCTCGCGGCGCTGGTCGTCGCGCTGGGGACCGAAGGCGCGCCACTCGATGATGTCGGGGTCGAGAAGGTTCCAGTCGCTGACGGGACGGACCCGGGTGCCGACGTTGGGGCGGGCGCTGACCAGCCCCTTGGCTTCGAGGACTCGCAGGGACTCCCGCACCACGGTGCGGGAGACCTCGAAGCGCTGGCCGATCTCCTCGGGCACGAGGGGACGGTCGGCCCCCAGGTCGCCGGAGACGATCATCTGACCGAGCTGCTGGACGAGTTGGCCGTGGAGGCCGCGGCCGCGGCTGCCGGCCGCCCGGCGCCCCGCACGGCCCAGGTCGGCATCGGAGCCGTCCCAGGCGGGCGGGCTGACGCGGTCGACGCCTGGCGCCTCGGCGTAGGGGTAGCGGTCGAGTTCGCCCGGGCCGGCGAGACCGGACTCGGCGGGGCGGGCGGCGGTCATCATGGTGTGCGCAAGGGTACTCACGCATCCTTTGTCGGCGCGGTCTCCGGACCCCTTGAGGTCTTTGGTGAAAAGCACACGAAAGGGTGATCGGCGCTCTCTCCTCAATTGACGCCTTATCGGAAAGAAACGGGCAAAGAAACGGGCGTTCTCAAGGAGTTGTGCACACCGTGGTGCGATCGGACCCGCTGCGGCTATCCTCCGGCCGCCCCTTCGGGCCTCGACGGCGAGGAAGGCGCAGACGAGCACCGCGAGCGACAAGGCCGGTGCGGCCCCCACGGGTCGGAAGAGCAGTCGCTGTCCTGAGGCCGGCCAGGGGTCGGCCTCACGCGGCAGCCCGACCCATGCCAGCTCGCGCAGCCTGTCCGGGAACCCGGCGACCGAGCGGACCGCCGGGACAGCAGCGCCTGCTGCACCAGCGGAGCGAGCAACACGGGCACGGCGAGCACGGCTGCCACTCCGGCGGCGGTGGCGCGGAAGACTCCGGCGGAGAGCGGCCCCGTCCAGGCGCACCCCACGGCCAGCCCGCTCCAACCTGCCCCCGGCAGCGCCCAGTTCCCCGCGAGGGACGCCAAGTCCGTCCCGTACACCAGGCGGAGGGCCTGTGCGTCGGCAGCGGCGACGAACCAGGCGAGCAGCAGGGCGGACGGGGCGGTGACCACCAGCTTCGCCAGAAGCGGTCCGAGGCGGCGGGGGACGGCGGCACGGGGCACGGCGAACGCGGGCACGGGCGGACGAACTGCTCACGGCCGTCGGCCTCGCCGGCGTCGGCCAGGGTGTCCCGGAGGACAGGGAGAGTCAGGACACCGAACAGGGACAGGGCGGCGGGTCAGACCTCGGGGCGCAGCATCGGCGGATTGAGCAGGGTGGCGCCGCCCGCCCGGAAGAGCTGGGCGGGACGGCCGCCCTGGCGGGTGGTCGTGCCTCCTGCGGGTACGAGAAAGCCCGGGGTGCCGGTCACCTTGCGGTGGAAGTTCCGCGGGTCGAGCGCCACACCCCAGACCGCCTCGTACACCCGGCGCAGCTCGCCGACGGTGAACTCCGGCGGGCAGAAGGCGGTGGCGAGCGAGGAGTACTCGATCTTGGAGCGGGCCCGTTCCACACCGTCCGCGAGGATCCGGTCGTGGTCGAAGGCGAGCTGTGCGGGCTGCTCCTCCTCGCGGGCCAGGCCGTTCTCCTTCTTGAGGAGCTCCTCGACCGGCGCCCAGCGCACGCTGTTGGCGTCGCCGCCGGCGCGGGGAGCCGGCAGATCCGGGGCGAGCACCAGATGGGCGACGCTGACGACGCGCATGCGAGGATCCCGCTCGGGGTCCCCGTAGGTGGCCAGCTGCTCCAGGTGTGCGCCGTTGCCGGGGGCGGGCGCGGCCGGGTCGTGCGCGTACAGCCCGGTCTCCTCGGCAAGCTCGCGCGCCGCAGCAGCGGCCAGGTCCTCATCCGCTCTGACGAAGCCCCCGGGCAGCGCCCACCGACCCTGGAACGGCGGCTCTCCGCGGCGTACCACCAGCGCACACAGCGCATGGCGACGCACGGTGAGCACGACCAGATCGACGGTGACGGCGAAGGGCGGAAAAGCCGACGGGTCGTAGGGGGGCATGCCCGTGATCATAGTCGTCTGCCTGACGATAAACACTCCCTTCGCAGTCCGATGCCGCCGATTCCCGCTACACCCCGAGTTGCAGCCCGGCGGCCGCCTGCTCGACCATCCCCTGGCCGAGCCGGCTGATGCGCACGGCGAACGGCTCCCCCGCCACGCGCAGCCCTGAGATCTGGACGGCTCCGAAGGGTGCGCTGCGCATGGGGTGCAGCGCGACCGTGCCCGAGGGGACGTCCGGCCGGATCCCGGCCAGGCTCATCAGCAGCTGGAGCCCCACGAGGGCCGGCAGAGCCGCCGGGCGGCAGGCGGCCGGGTGCGGCGCGGGCGTGACCGCACCGGCCGTGCGCTGCTCCCCCGCATACATCTCGGGCAGCCGATGGCCGAAACCGGGTGCGGCATCGAGGAGACCACGCAGCAGGGAGGCTGCCTCCTTTTCGTATCCGGCGGCGGCGAGTCCCGCGACCGCGACGGCTGTCTCATGGACCCTGACGGCCCCGGACCGGTGCCCGAAGGGGTTGTGCCCCGGCTCCTTGGCGCCGAGACCACGCAGCCCCCACCCGGAGTCCATGGCGGGGCCGCCGAGCAGCCGGGCCAGCTGTTCCGTCTGGACCTTGTCGAGCAGACCGGCGGCGGGCTGTCCGAGCCCGAGCAGGCCGGTGTCGAGCAGATGCACGGCGCCCGCTCCCATCAGCGGCACCGGGCGCCCGCCGGCCAGCAGGGCTGCCGCTGGACGGCCGCCGGTCAGGTCGTCGACCCAGAACAGCTCCCGGAAGCTGCTGCGCATCCGGCCGGCCCGCTGCCGCCACTCCTCCGCGCCCGGCCTGCCGCATCCGTCCAGCAGATCCGCGCCGAGGAGCGCCGCGCGGTGGGCATGTGCCTGTATCTCGGTGCGGCGGATGCCCGAGGGCCCGGGCTCCGGCAGCAGCCCGTCCTCGTCCAGCGCCTGTCCGAGCCAGCGCAGAGTGCGCTCGGCCGCGGGCAGCAGTTCGACGAGCTCCTTGTCGGGCATTCCCCAGCGCCGTGCCTCCGCGAGGACTGCGGGGAAGGCGAGGGTGGCCTCAACGCCTGTGCAGATCGGCGGAAGATGGGGCCCGGCATCCCGCAGGGGGCCGGGAATCCTGCCAAAGTCCCGCCCTCGGCCGGTGAGCTGGCTGCGTGCGAACCGGCGCAGTGCGGCCGCGGCGAGTCCGGTGGAGAGCGGGAGGGCGATGCGGGCTGCCCAGAGCGCCTCGGCCGGTGCGGGTCCGCACCGCCAGGGGACGCCCGCGGCCGGATACACATCGGCCGGGTGCTCGGGGTCCCGCAGCAGCAGCGCCGTGAAGTCCCCCAGCCCGGTGGCGAGCAGCACCCCCAGCCTGGAGTCGTCGCCCTCGGCTCGTGCCTCGGCCAGGGCGAGACCGCCGGTCCTGCCGGAGGTGCGGGCGGGTCGCTCGGAGCGGACGCGCAGTTCGATGGAGCGCGCGGCGCCGGGGGGCAGCTCCAGCTCCCAGCGGAGCAGCCCTGCGGAGGCCAGGGTGTCGCGCGGGGGCGGATCGGCGGTGACGATCGCATGCCCGGCTCCGGCGGCGGCCCAGCGGAGCCCGGCGTCGTAGACGGTGGCGGGCAGTTCGGGGGCGGTGCGCCCGGCCGCGATCGCTCCGAACTCCGCGAGGTCGGTGCCGAGTGCCACCTCGACGGACAACCGCAACGGCCTGGTGGCGGAGCTGCGCAGCGTGATCCGTTCGGTGCCGT
Source organism: Streptomyces sp. MUM 178J (assembly GCF_022414575.1). GTDB lineage: Bacteria > Actinomycetota > Actinomycetes > Streptomycetales > Streptomycetaceae > Streptomyces > Streptomyces chengmaiensis. The sequence continues at coordinate 24,701 of NZ_JADWYQ010000025.1, forward strand.
CGGCGGCGCGTGATCGTTCGACGCCGACTTCGGGGTCGGGTCCGGTGTCGGCGGGGGTCCGGACGACCGCCTTGAACACGGCGAGACCGGCGGACACGACCCTGCCCTGGACGGCGACCGGTTCCCGGCCCGCGACCCGCAGCCGGCAGCGTGAGAGCAGCCGCCTGCCCGAGTGGTAGACGCCCTCGACCCCCCGACCGGTGAGCTGTCCGTGCTCCGCTGAGAGGGCGAGACACGGCAGGTCGGCGCAGACGAGCAGGTGATGCACCGGGGCCGGCTCCCGCGGGCGGGCGGCGGGCGGCGGGGCCACCCGTCCGGGCCTCTCCGCGGCCCGCGGCATCGGGCCCCGCCGCGACCTCGGCCCGGGCCCGGCCTCCGCACCGGTCCGCAGACCAGGGCCTGGCCGTGGGTCCGGAGCAGGTTGCGGTGCTGTGCCGGTCTCTGGTCCGCGGGGACGGCGGGGGGCTGTGGGGGCCATAGGTGGTCTGTTGTGCCTTCCGTGCACTCCGGGCAGCCGCGATGATCACAGCGGGACGGGTTGCAGGGCCCCGCCACGAGGGTGAACGGCGGCACGGGCGTCCGGGTCACGGCTGCCGACCGCTCTCGGCCTCATGTGGGCCGCCGGCCGCGCGTGCGCCGTGCCGCCTGCGGGATGAACCGGTCATGGGGCCGAGCCGCCTTCCGCGGCCTCGTCTCCGGTGTCGCCGGGGCCTTCGTCGCCGCGGAGCGGCTCGGCCTGCTTCGGCCCTCTGCGCTCTTGGGCCGTACACGACGGCTCGGGCGACGGAGGCCACGCGGCCGACGCCCCGGGCCGTGCGGAGCCGTCCGGTCTGCGGCGGCCTCGCGGGGCTCGCGCGCTTCGCGCTCCTTGCGCTCCTTGCGCTCCTTGCGTAGGCAGCTGCGCAGGTCTTCCGGATCCAGACCGTCATTGCACGCCTGATGGAGCAGACGGGCGAAGAGATAGCCGGGATCGGCGCGTAGCGCGAGCCCGAGGGCGACCCGGGCGCCGGGCTCGTCCCCGGTCGACCAGGCGACCCAGCCGGCGAGAGTCAGCGGCGCGGCGGCATGTTCGGCCCAGCCGCCGACACAGCGGCGGGCCAGGGCCCGCCAGAGCCGCAACGCGGATGCCGCGTCCGGCCCTTCCATGCATTCCGCCGCCCGGTCCCGGGTGGTGCGGTCCTGGAGGCCGAGGATGACGGCGGCGGCCTCCTCATGGCTGATCAGCCGGTCGTCGGCGGCGTCCGCCTCGGCCCAGGCCGTGGCGGTCGACGCCTCGGCGAGACGCCCGCGGAGCCGCTCGGCCGTGGCGATGGTCTCGTTGGCCACCTGCCGCCGTCCCCGCGCGTCCAGGATGCGCGGCACGATCGAGGACCCTGCGGCGTCGAGCGCACGCGCCTGGCCCGCCGTGTCCCCAGCGGTCCACGGGGTCAGCCGTGCCTCCATCTCGCGCAGAGTGCCGCGCACGTGGATCCCGGCATAGGCGGCGGCCGCCGCCATGGCAGAGGTGCCGGGCACCCCCAGTGGGTTTCCCTCCGGCGGGCAGCAGCGCGCGTCCGGGCAGCAGTAGGACCAGTAACGCCCGTCGGAGACGCACAGTGCCTCGTACACCGGCACATCGAGGGCGCCGCAGGCGGTGCGCAGCTTCTGTGCGAGGGGCCGCAGGCGCTCCATCACCTGACGGCCGCTGCCGCCCTCGGGCGGGTCCTGGCAGAGGAAGACGACAATGCCGTCGGGCCGTGCGCCACGCCGCTCGCTGCCCTCCACCAGGCATTCTGCGAGTTGCTCCGCCACGGCGGCCCATTCCTGTGAGGCGCGCGGAATGCCCAGCCGCAGCCGACCGCCGAAACGGCCGCGGCTGCCGTGCAGCGCGACCATCACGATCGAGTCGGTGGGGTGGAAGCCCAGCACATACGGGAGCGCGTCCACCAGCTCGGCGGGGCCGCGGAGGGTGACCTGTTCGTCGGCGGGTCCGGTCGGTTCGCGGTGACTGTTCATGCCGAAGACGTTCCCGCGAGCCGCAGTCCGGCCGCGACCCCTGTGGAAAAACGATTCTCCACAGGTTCGCCGACACATTCGCGCAGTGTCGGCGGCATCGGGTTGCATGGAGCCATGACCCACGCAGACCGCTCGGATCTCCGGGCCTCCGCCGACGCAGTCCTCGCCCGCCTGGTATCGGACACGACGGGCACAGCCCGGCTGCGCGATGACCAGTGGCGGGCGATCGAGGCGCTCGTCGCCGACAGGCGCCGCGCTCTGGTCGTCCAGCGCACCGGCTGGGGCAAGTCCGCCGTCTACTTCGTCGCGACGTCGCTGCTGCGGGAGCGCGGCAGCGGACCGACCGTGATCGTCTCCCCGCTGCTGGCCCTGATGCGCAATCAGGTGGAGGCGGCGGCGCGCGCGGGCATCCGCGCCCGCACGATCAACTCGTCGAACACGGAGGAGTGGGAGACGGTCAACGCGGAGGTCGCCGCCGGCGAGGTGGATGTGCTGCTGGTCAGCCCCGAACGGCTGAACAACCCGGACTTCAGAGATCAGGTGCTGCCCAGGCTGGCCGCGGCGACCGGGCTGCTCGTGGTGGACGAGGCGCACTGCATCTCCGACTGGGGCCATGACTTCCGGCCCGACTACCGCCGGCTGCGCACGATGCTGGCGGACCTGCCGTCCGGGGTCCCGGTGCTCGCGACCACCGCCACCGCCAATGCGCGGGTCACGGCCGACGTCGCGGAGCAGTTGGGCACGGGAGCGGACACGGACGCCCTGGTGCTGCGGGGGCCCCTCGACCGGGAGAGTCTGAGCCTGAGCGTGCTCCAGCTGCCCGATGCAGCGACCCGGCTCGCCTGGCTCGCCGACCACCTCGGCGAGTTGCCGGGCTCCGGCATCGTCTACACGCTCACGGTCGCCGCGGCCGAGGAGGTGACCGCGTATCTGCGTCAGTGCGGGCACACGGTCGCGTCCTACACGGGCCGCACCGAGGACGCGGACCGCCGCCAGGCCGAGGAGGATCTGCTCGGCAACCGCGTCAAAGCCCTGATCGCGACGTCCGCGCTGGGCATGGGATTCGACAAGCCCGATCTGGGTTTCGTGGTGCACCTGGGGTCGCCGTCCTCGCCGATCGCCTACTACCAGCAGGTCGGCAGGGCGGGCCGCGGCGTTGAGCATGCCGAGGTGCTGCTGCTGCCCGGCAGGGAAGACGAGGCGATCTGGCGGTACTTCGCCTCGGTGGCCTTCCCTCCCGAAGAGCTGGTGCGTCGCACGCTGGACGTGTTGGGGCAGTCGGAGCGGCCGCTGTCGCTGCCGGCCCTGGAGCCGCTGGTCGAGCTGCGCCGCACGCGGCTGGAGACGATGCTCAAGGTCCTCGATGTGGACGGTGCGGTCCGGCGGGTGAAGGGCGGCTGGACGTCCACGGGGCAGGCGTGGACGTACGACTCCGACCGCTACGCCTGGGTGGCGCGCCAGCGCGCGGCCGAGCAGCAGGCGATGCGCGACTACGCCGGCTCGACCGGCTGCCGGATGGAGTTTCTCCGCCGTCAGCTCGATGACGAGGCCGCCGCCCCGTGTGGCCGCTGTGACAACTGCTCGGGTGTCAGGTTCAGCGACAAGGTGTCCGCGAGTGCCCTGGACGCGGCGCGCGGCGAGCTGAGCCGACCGGGTGTGGAAGTGGAGCCGCGCAAGATGTGGCCCACCGGCATGGCCGCGGTGGGAGTGAACGTCAAGGGACGCATTCCCGAAGGGGAACAGGCCTTCGCGGGAAGGGCGTTGGGAAGGCTCTCCGACATCGGCTGGGGGAACCGGCTGCGTCCGCTGCTGGCGCCTCAGTCCGCCGACGGCCCGGTGCCCGGGGATGTGGTGGATGCCGTGGTGTCGGTCCTGGCCGACTGGGCGAAGGGGCCGGGCGGCTGGGCCTCCGGGGAGGCGGACGCGCCCGCCCGCCCCGCCGGGGTGGTCTCCATGGCCTCGTACAGCAGGCCCGAGTTGATCGCATCGCTGGCCGACCGGATTGCTCAGGTGGGACGGATGCCGCTGCTCGGCTCTGTCGAGTACGCGCCGCAGGCACCGGAGTCAGGGCCGCCGCCCCGCAGCAACAGCGCACAGCGTGTGCGGGCCTTGCACGAAGCGTTTATCGTGCCGCAGGGGCTGGCCGGGGCGCTGGCCGCGGCGGACGGGCCGGTGCTCCTCGTCGACGACTTCTCGGACACGGGCTGGACGTTGGCGGTAGCTGCCCGGCTGCTGCGCAGAGCCGGTGCGAGAGGGGTGTTTCCTCTGGTCCTGGCCGTGCAAGCGTGACCCAAGGGGTGACAAGCGAGGTGACTGGGCAGGAATATGAGAGTCAAACCAGCCGATTACCGTCGGCGTTCCCCAATTGCTCGTTGCCGCATGCCGATGCGCCCGCAAGAATTGGGATGCTCCCCGCACGGCATATGAGCGGTCTGGATGGGCCGTGCTGAGGTGTGCCCTGCCCTGCCCGACCCTGCCCGCACTCTGGGCGCGTATGCGAAGGGAGGACCGTGACCTTCGGATTCGCCCCGTCTCCAGCCACTTCGATCAGCGCTCCGACCCACGTCGCCAGTCATGTCGCCCGACTGCTCGAGCCCGCCGAGTGGTCGGCAGCCGGGATTCCGCTGCTGCGCAACCCTCGCGACGTGGTGAGCGGACTGCACGCCCGCCATCGGCCCGTGCCGGAGACGGCCGTCGTCGCCGTGCTCGACCACGAGGAACGGCTCGCCGCGAGTGCGTCGTTCACCCGGCGCGCCTCGGCAGCCGACGGCTGGGAGTTCCGGAACGCCCTGCTGGTCCACCTCCGCCGGGTCATCCCGCACGATCTGCGGCGGCGTGAGCCGGTGCGCACGGCGGTGCTGCTCTACTGCCGCGAGGGCGATGAGCGGTGGACCGAGGAGGACGGGGCCTGGATGTGGGGCCTGCGGGACGCCTGCACCCTGCACGGGCTGCGCTGTGGGGCCTACATCACGCTGACCCGCGGCGGCTGGCAGGTGCTGGGCGAGGGGCGCGGCGGACGCCGGCCCAGCTCCTCCTCACAGCCAATGGATCTGGCCGACTCCATGGCCCGGCCCCCGGCGACGGCGGTGCGCACCGCCAGCGGCGCCGCCGAGGCTCTACGGCGCACGGCGGCACGCTGAAGGCACCCGGCCGATTGAGACCCGGCTGGGCCCCGGCCGACTGCCCGGCGTGTGCAGGGCACACCCGGCACAGCCGACGGGCGGGGCGGTGCTCTCCGGCCCGGGGCGCGCCGGGGCCTCGGTGCGCCCCTCCGCCCCCGCGGGCAGCCTGAGCACGCCGGATCGCAGAGGATCCGGTCCGGAGGAACCGCTCGCGCCGAGCCGTCGGGCGCGGCCGTGACCGCGACGGTCACGGCCCCGGGCCGGACGGTGCGGACGCTCAGACGCCCGCAGCGAGCACGGCGTTGATCCTCTTGGGATCACCGCACACGATCAGCAGGGCTGCGGCCTTCTTCAGTGCGGCCGGAAGAGCCTGACCGGCGGCGTCGTCGGGACCTGAGTTGACCGCCACGACCACGACGGGACGAGTGGCGGCACGGTCGGCCAGGGCGGCGTCCGCGTAGAAGACGTCGTCGCCTGCGTCGTGCTGGGCCCAGTAGGCGGCTTCACCGAAGGACAGCTCATGAGCGGCCCAGGGGTGCTGTTCACCGGTGGTGAACACCAGGAGGTCGCCTGGGGACCGCCCGGAGTCAAGCAGCAGATCGACTGCCTCGCCCGCGGCGTCGAGCGCGCCGTCGGCGGAGGCGGGAATCAGCTGGATCTGCGGCAGGGAACGATTCTCCTGCTGGGGCTGCCGGGGCTTCCCAGCGTTGCTGTGGGTGCGCTGCGGCGGCGTGGGCCTGGCCGGGCCGGGGCCCGGGTGGCCAGGACGCGGCGATGCCGCGGAACGCGGACCGGGTACGGGGCGAGGGGTCGGCGCGGTCCGGCCTGCTGCCGGAGTGGCGCGGGGACCCTGGGCACTCTCGTGAATCTGAGGCTCCTCGGGAATGAGAGGCATGGGTGGATGTCTATCAAATGCCGCTGCTGTAGGCATCGGCGGGTGGGTACATGAGTGCGACCGGCTCTGGTCAGGAGTTCAGGTCAGAAGTCGAATCCCAGCTGTCCCCCGTCTTCTAGCTCGTCCCCCGCGACCACGACGCGGACCCTCTTGAGGTGCCGCCACCGGGGCAGCGCATCGAGATACGACCACGACAGCCGGTGATGGGGCGTGGGTCCCCACTCCGCGAGCGCCGCTTTGTGCACAGGCGAGGGGTACCCGGCATTGGCGGCGAAACCGAAGGGGGCGAACTCCCCCTGCAGTTCGGCCATCATCGCGTCCCTGCGCACCTTGGCGATCACCGAGGCGGCGGCGACCGCGACACAGGACCGGTCTCCCTTGATCACCGTACGCACCTGCCACGGCCGGCCGAGATAGTCGTGCTTGCCGTCGAGGATGACGGCGTCGGGGCGTACAGGCAGCCCCTCCAGCGCACGGACGGCCGCGAGGCGCAGGGAAGCGGTCATGCCCAGTTCGTCGATCTCCCGGGGCGACGCATGCCCCAGAGCATGACAGGTGACCCAGTCCTCCAGCAGCGCGGCGAGCTCCGTACGGCGCTTCGGGCTGAGCAGTTTGGAGTCGGTCAGCCCGGCGGGCGGCCGGCGGAGTCCCGTTATGGCCGCGCACACCGTGACAGGCCCCGCCCATGCCCCGCGTCCGACCTCGTCGACGCCTGCGACGATCTTCGCGCCGGTGATCGCCCTGATCGAGCGCTCGACTGTGTGGGTGGGTGGTTCGTACGCCATGGCGCCAGCAAGGGTACGCCGCCGCCCCCGTCGGGCGACAACCGGATTCGGGTAGCGGCGGCCGGGGCCCGCTCGGCCGGCGCGCGGAGCGAGCGGCGACACAGCGACCCGGTCGATCGTCTCCGTGAGGTCGCGGTCGCACCCTTCGCGTCCGCACACCTTCGATCGGCACATCATCAGTCCAGGAACGACTTTGAGAACGAGGCCGCCACAGGCGTCGGCTTGCATGTTTCCATCCGAGATTCAGCGGTGCACCGCCCTGGCAAGGAGCCGAGCAGGGAGCTCGACCACCCCGCAGGCCGTCGCCTGATGGATCTCTCGGCCATCAGAGTGTCGCACTCGTGAACCACTGCACCCGGCGCGAAGTGGCCGTCGCGCCTTCTCCGTTGCCGCGTCGGCAGCGCTCTTCGCCCCACGGTTGCGGAGCACCCGGGCTCGCCGCGCCGACTCAGACCGCCCGGGTCGGGAGCCAGGACGGCAGGGGCTCGGTGCGGGCCAGCCAGGCGGCCGGAGGGGCCCCCGGATCGGACGCCGCGGTGACGCCGCAGGCGATGGCGCAGGTCGTGTCCACGTCGCCGCCGACCTGGGCCGTGGTCCAGAAGACCCGTTCGAAGTCGCCGAGGCCGCGCGCGGCGGACCACAGGGCGAACGGCACGGTGTCGTGCGCGCTGGTACGTCGGCCGCTGCCCAGCACCGCGGCGACGGTCCCGGCGTCGCTGTAGTCGAGCATGTCCCGCGCCCGCCGGAGCCCCGCGCCGACTGCGCTGCGCGGCACCAGGGCGATCACCCCGTCGAGGAGTTCCTCCGGGGCCGGGGGGCCTTGGGGGGCCGCGGCGAGGGCGGCCGCCGCGGCCACGGCCATGGCGCCGACCACCGCTTCGCGGTGCTGATGGGTGGTGTACGAGGAGATCTCGGCCTGGTGCGTCGCCTGCTCGGGGTCGTCCGCGTACCACGCGCCCAGCGGCGCGATGCGCATCGCCGAGCCGTTCCCCCACGAGCCCTGGCCCTTGAAGAGCCCGGCGGCCAGCTCCCGCCAGTCGCCGCCCTCTCTGATCAGCCGCAGCATACGGTTGACCGCTGGTCCGTACCCCCGGTCGAAGTCGTGGTGCTCGGCGAAGGAGGCGGCAAGCCTGTCCTGGTCCACACGGCCGTGGGCGGCCAGCACGGCCAGCACCGAACAGGCCATCTCTGTGTCGTCGGTCCACTGCCAGGGGCCGGCCGGCAGCTCGTGCCGTCTGAGCAGCGGATAGTACGAGGGAACGAAGAACTGGGAGCCCAGGGCGTCTCCCACGGACAGTCCGCGCAGGCTGCCCAGTGCGCGTTCGAAGCGCCGGTCGCGAGAGGAGTCAGCGGTCATCTTCCTGCCACTCTAACCGGTGACACCGTACGGTTCGGGAGTACGCCACCGCTCGAACGGCCGGTCCAACGTGTACCGTCCGTCGTCACCCAGCTCCAGCATCCGGGTCTCTCCGTTGCTGGGATTGGACAGACACTCGAATTCCGCGACCGTCCAGTGGAACCAGCGCATGCAGAACAGCCGCATGGTCAGTCCATGGGTGACCAGCAGGACGTTCGGCGGGTGGTCCGGGTCCTCGAAGCTGCGGAAGAGGCTCTCCAGGAAGGCCCCGACCCGGTCGTAGACGTCGGCGCCGGACTCCCCCTGCGCGAACCGGTAGAAGAAGTGGCCGTAGGCGTCCCGGTACGCCTTCTGCAGGCGCACGTCCTCCCGGTCCTGCCAGTTCCCCCAGTCCTGCTCGCGCAGCCGGGGCTCCTCCCTGATCCTCACCAGCCCCGTGTCGAGGCCGAACGCCTGAAAGGTCTGGTGGGTGCGACGGTAGGGCGAGACATAGACGCTGACGCGCTCCCGTCCGAACAGCCCACGCAGCCGGGCGCCGGTCCGCTCGGCCTGCGCCCGTCCGGCGGCGGTCAGCCCGAGGGCGTGGTCCGGCACACGCTCGTACACGGAGTCGTCGGCGTTGCCCTCCGACTCCCCGTGCCGGACGAGGACGATGCGTCGCGGTCGTGCCATGGTCACGACTCTAAGTGGCTCCAGGTCGGGCCGAGCGGTGCACCCGGACCCAGACGGCGTACGCGCGGGCAGTCGCGAGCGGCGCCCGGGCGGCTCCGGCGCGGCCCGCCGGCAGCCCCCGGCGACCGGGCGGGGCGGTCCCCAGGTGAGCCGCTCAGACCGTCCAGGACGCCTCGAGCTCCACGACGTCCCCGGTCAGAGCCTCGATGTCCGCCTCCGTCTGGGTCCGCAGCAGCAGCCGCTCCACCCGCTCCACTCGGTACTTCCCGTGCTCCGCCGCTGATTCCCACATCGACATCACCAGGAACTCGTTTCCGGGCGCTTCACCGAACAGCCCGCGCACCATCCCGGGAGACCCGGCCATGGCCGGATTCCACACCTTCTCCTGCATCAGGGCGTAGTGTTCCACCCGCTCCTCGCGCACCTTGCTGTGAGCGACCCGGACGACGTCCACACCGGTGAAACGGGGCTCAAAGCCGGTCTTGACATCGAATCTATGCTCGAACAGCTTGACCTGGCCGTCCTTGAAGGTGCCCGACTGGGCAGAGGCGAGTCGGTCGTGCGATCGCGCCATGAAGGAGTCGTAGAACGCCCGGCTCTCCCAGAAGGCGAAGACATGGGCGACATCCGGCCTCGCCCTGCTCCATCCACCCCCCTGTCCCCGGAATCCCGGCTCGCCCAGCAGCCCCGCCCACTTCCGCTGCCCCCGTTCGAACCCTCGACGGTCCATCACGGTGCAGCGAATCCACTTCACCAGCACCGCGCCATCGTACGGCCCCGGCACTCCTCCCCAGGCCAGGTCGTACGGCGGGCGGGCGTGGCAGCATGGTCAACGGACCGGGGGTTCCCGGCAGTTACGGCGGCGATCGGGAGGGGCATCTGGTGAGCAGTCTCAACAAGGGGGTCCGCAAAGTGGAGGTGGCTCTCAAGTGGGATCCCAGTCCGCTGGGGGAGCCCGACCACGATCTCGACATTGTGGCCGCCGTCTACACGACGGACGCCCCCCGTGGAGCTCCGGCGTACACCGTGCACTTCGACAGCCGTTCACCCGACGGCACGATCACTCTGACCAGGGACAGCCGCACCGGGCAGGGCTTCGGCTTCGACGAGGTCATGACCCTGGAGTTCGACCGGCTGGCCCCGGTGTACGCGCGCGTGGTGGTGGGCGTGGCCATCCAGCAGACGGCCGGCAGGAGGGTCTTCGGCGACATAAGGAACACGCTCGTCCGGGTGCGGGAGGGATACGCGGAGCTGTCCGAGCGCGACCTCTCCGAGGTCTCCGGCGCGACCTGCGCCGTCATCGCGGAGTTCGCCCGCGACGGCGAGGGCCGCTGGTCGTTTCACGACGCGGCCAGGGGATACGACGCCGACCCGCAGTCCTTCATCTCCCTGATGGGCGCCGATTCGCCCCGATAGCGACGCGCCCTCGGGCATGAGTAAGGGGCGTGGCCCCGTGGCCAACGCCCCTTACCTCACCCACTCAGCTCAACTCACCGCTCAGCTGCAGCCACTGGTCGACCCGCAGCCCTCGCAGATGTAGCAGGAGCCGGCCCGCTGCATCTTCGTGCCGCACGAGAAGCACAGCGGCGCATCCGCGCTGACGCCCAGCTGCATCTCGACCAGCTCCGCCGAGGTGTGCGCCTCCTTGGGAGCCGGCGCCTCACCGCGGGGGCCGCTGACGGACTTCAGCGTCTCCTGCTGGCGCGGAGCGGACTGGGCCAGTCCCTCCACGTCCATCTCGTCATCGTCCAGAGCAGGCTCGTAGGAACCGGTCTCCAGGTGGCGCTGGCGCTCCTCGGCCGAGTGGATGCCGAGTGCCGACCGCGTCTCGAAGGGCAGGAAGTCCAGCGCGAGACGGCGGAAGATGTAGTCCACGATGGACTGGGCCATCCGCACGTCCGGGTCGTCCGTCATGCCGGCCGGCTCGAAGCGCATGTTGGTGAACTTCGAGACGTATGTCTCCAGGGGGACGCCGTACTGCAGACCGACCGAGACGGCGATGGAGAAGGCGTCCATCATGCCCGCGAGGGTCGACCCCTGCTTCGACATCTTCAGGAAGACCTCGCCGAGGCCGTCGTCCGGGTAGGAGTTGGCGGTCATATAGCCCTCGGCGCCGCCCACCGTGAAGGAGGTGGTGATGCCGGGACGGCCCTTGGGGAGGCGCTTGCGGACCGGGCGGTACTCGACGACCTTCTCGACGGCCGAGCGGATCGTCTCCTCGCTCTTCTCCGCGACCGCCTCGACCTCCTTCTCCTTGGTCTTGGCGGACAGCGGCTGGCCGACCTTGCAGTTGTCGCGGTAGATGGCGAGCGCCTTGACGCCCATCTTCCACGCCTCGAAGTAGATCTCCTCGACCTCCTCGACGGTCGCCGACTCCGGCATGTTGACCGTCTTGGACAGGGCGCCGGAGATCCACGGCTGGATCGCGGCCATCATCCGGACATGGCCCATCGGGGAGATGGCGCGCTCGCCCATGGCGCAGTCGAAGACCTCGTAGTGCTGGGGCTTCAGTCCCGGAGCGTCGATCACATTGCCGTGCTCGGCGATATGGGCGACGATCGCCTCGATCTGCTCCGGCTGGTAGCCGAGGCGGCGCAGGGCCTGCGGCACCGTGCCGTTCACGATCTGCATCGAGCCGCCGCCGACCAGCTTCTTGAACTTGACCAGTGCGAGGTCGGGCTCGAGACCGGTGGTGTCGCAGGACATCGCAAGACCGATGGTGCCGGTCGGGGCGATGACGGACGCCTGCGAGTTGCGGAAGCCGTTCTTCTCTCCGAGGCGGACCACGTCCTGCCAGGCCTCGGTCGCAGCGGCCCAGACCGGGGTGTCCAGGTCGTCCATGCGCTTGGCCTGCGCGTTGGCGTCGGCGTGCTGCTTCATCACGCGCTTGTGGGCGGTGGCGTTGCGGGCGTAGCCGTCGTACGCCCCGACGACCGCGGCCAGCTCGGCGGAGCGCTTGTACGAGGTGCCCGTCATCAGGGACGTGATCGCCCCGGCCAGGGCACGGCCGCCGTCGGAGTCGTACGCATGACCCGTGGCCATCAGCAGGGCGCCGAGGTTGGCGTAGCCGATGCCGAGCTGGCGGAAGGCGCGGGTGTTCTCGCCGATCTTCTGGGTGGGGAAGTCGGCGAAGCAGATGGAGATGTCCATCGCGGTGATCACCAGCTCGACGACCTTGGCGAAGCGCTCGCAGTCGAACGACTGGTTGCCCTCGCCGTCGTCCTTGAGGAACTTCATCAGGTTCAGCGAGGCGAGGTTGCACGAGGTGTTGTCCAGGTGCATGTACTCGCTGCACGGGTTCGAGCCGTTGATGCGGCCGGACTCCGGGCAGGTGTGCCAGTGGTTGATGGTGTCGTCGTACTGGATGCCGGGGTCGGCGCAGGCCCAGGCGGCCTCGGCCATCTTGCGGAAGAGCGCCTTGGCGTCGACCTCTTCGATGACCTCTCCGGACAGCCGGGAGGTGAGACCGAACTTCCCGCCGGACTCCACGGCCTTCATGAACGTGTCGTTCACCCGGACCGAGTTGTTGGCGTTCTGGTACTGGACGGACGTGATGTCGTCGCCGCCCAGGTCCATGTCGAAGCCCGCGTCGCGCAGCGCGCGGATCTTCTCCTCTTCCTTGACCTTGGTCTCGATGAAGCCCTCGATGTCGGGGTGGTCGACGTCGAGGATCACCATCTTGGCCGCGCGGCGCGTGGCGCCGCCCGACTTGATCGTCCCGGCGGAGGCGTCGGCGCCGCGCATGAACGACACCGGACCGGAGGCGTTGCCTCCGGAGGAGAGGAGCTCCTTGGAAGAGCGGATGCGGGAGAGGTTCAGGCCGGCGCCGGAGCCGCCCTTGAAGATCATGCCCTCTTCCTTGTACCAGTCGAGGATCGACTCCATGGAGTCGTCGACGGACAGGATGAAGCAGGCGGAGACCTGCTGCGGCTGGGGCGTGCCGACGTTGAACCACACCGGGGAGTTGAAGCTGAAGATCTGGTGCAGGAGGGCGTACGCCAGCTCGTGCTCGAAGATCTCGGCATCGGCGGGCGAGGCGAAGTAGCCGTGGTCCTCGCCGGCCTTCGTGTAGGTCTTCACGATCCGGTCGATCAGCTGCTTGAGGCCGGTCTCCCGCTGCGGGGTGCCGATGGCCCCGCGGAAGTACTTGCTGGTGACGATGTTGACCGCGTTCACCGACCAGAAGTCGGGGAACTCGACGCCACGCTGCTCGAAGTTGACCGAGCCGTCGCGCCAGTTGGTCATGACGACGTCACGGCGCTCCCAGACCACCTCGTCGTACGGGTGTACGCCGGGGGTGGTGTGGACGCGCTCGATACGCAGGCCCTTGCTCGCCTTGGATCCCTTGGAACGGGACCCCCGTGCCGGGCCGCTCGTCGTCTCTGTCATGCCGCCTCCCATATACGGGCAAAAACGCCCTGAAGTGCCCAGATCTTCCCAGGGCACATATCTGTCTCTTGCCGCGGACGCCGCACTCAGCACCGCCCATGACACGTTGTGCGCCGCTCCGGCCGATCGCCGGGCGGCCGCCGCCGCCGCATGTCCCGGCCGACAACGGCCGGGACCGCTCAGTCGGCGGACGCGGCGGGGGCCGGAACCTCCAGGGGTTCGCCTGCCCCGCTCTCCTTTACGGGCGGCCGCTGCTCGCGGAGCTCCGCGATGGCGGCCTCGAAGTCGTCCAGCGAGTCGAAAGCCCGGTAGACGGAAGCGAAACGCAGGTACGCGACAAGGTCGAGTTCCTGCAGGGGGCCGAGTATCGCCAGACCCACGTCGTGGGTGGTCAGCTCGGCGCTGCCGGTTGCGCGCACCGCCTCCTCGACCCGCTGGCCGAGCTGGGCGAGGGCGTCCTCGGTGACCGGTCTCCCCTGGCATGCCTTGCGGACACCGGAGATGACCTTGGTACGACTGAAGGGCTCGGTGACGCCGGAGCGCTTGATCACCATCAGTGAGGCGGTCTCCACCGTGGTGAAGCGGCGGGAGCAGTCGGGACACTGACGGCGTCTGCGGATCGACGTGCCGTCGTCCGTGGTGCGGCTGTCGACGACACGGCTGTCTGGGTGCCTGCAGAAGGGGCAGTGCATGGCTCCCAACCCTCCCTCACAAGCACGATGAAATAGCCTCGCCAGGGCGGTCGGAGCCCTTCGAAGCAGCCCCCAGCATAGGCGATGACCAACCCAGAACCACAACTTGTGGGCTGCGGGGATAACTCAACCACTACATCTAGGGCTTGGTCGAGCTTCGGACACACATCGCGTGTCATGGGAGCACGGGGTTCGCGACCGGTCACACGACGCCACGCGGAAGCGGTTCAGGCCTCCGCCGGATCCACCGGAGGCCGGCCATGAGGGTAGCGGGCGGCGCACTGCTGCACCGACTCAGGGGGCGACGGATGTCAGACTGGGACCGACCCAGGGCCGGGCCGGCGACGGCCGTCACAGTCCGCATCGGCGCCGCGGGCCACCGTGACGGCCGGAGCAAGCCGCACAAGCCGATCGTTCGCACATACACCCAGCAAGGCGTTTACGTCAGCCAATCTGCGATTTTTCACTCGAACGTGTGTTTGGCGCAACCTTTCGAAACCAACTACCGTTGTCCAGCCAGGGAGACCATTCGAGAGGGGCCGACGTGACCACCACCGCAGACAGTGCCGCCATCACTGCCCAGGACCGCTCCCAGACCCGATACGAGCCGGTGCATGCCATGAACGACGCCACCACGCCCCCGGAGGGGACGGAACCGCCACGACCTGCACGTTCGCTGCCCGGTCGACCTCCAGGCATCCGCGCCGACAGCTCCGGCCTCACCGATCGGCAGCGCCGTGTGATCGAGGTGATCCGTGACTCCGTGCAGCGCCGCGGATACCCACCGTCGATGCGGGAGATCGGCCAGGCGGTGGGACTGTCCAGCACCTCGTCGGTCGCCCACCAGCTGATGGCCCTGGAGCGGAAGGGCTTCCTCCGCCGGGATCCGCACCGCCCCCGGGCCTATGAGGTACGGGGCTCCGACCAGCCCAGCACGCAGCCCACCGACACCACGGGCAAGCCCGCCGCCTCCTATGTGCCGCTCGTCGGCCGAATCGCGGCCGGCGGCCCGATCCTCGCCGAGGAATCGGTGGAGGATGTCTTCCCGCTCCCCCGCCAGCTCGTCGGCGACGGTGAGCTCTTCGTCCTGAAGGTCGTCGGCGACTCCATGATCGAAGCGGCGATCTGCGACGGCGACTGGGTCACCGTCCGCCGCCAGCCCGTCGCGGAGAACGGCGACATCGTGGCCGCCATGCTGGAAGGCGAAGCCACGGTCAAGCGCTTCAAGCGGGAGAACGGCCATGTGTGGCTGCTCCCGCACAACGCCGCCTACCAGCCCATCCCCGGCGACGACGCCACCATCCTCGGCAAGGTCGTCGCCGTGCTACGGCGCGTGTGACCACCCGCCGAGCCCTCGACCGGGCCCCGGGACCCACTGCGCCGGTCCCGGGGCCCAGCTGTTGGCGCGCATAGCCGTGCGGCCTCCCCGCGGCAGCCGCACGAGGAGACCTACGCGCCATCCGCCTTCGCAGCGGCGTCGATCGCCGCCAACGAGCGCCGTACCTGATTGCGGTCCACCGTGTACCAGAAGTCGGGCAGCGAAGCCCGCAGAAAGCTGCCGTACCGGGCTGTCGCCAGCCGCTGGTCGAGCACCGCGACGACGCCCCGGTCACCCGTGGCCCGCACCAGACGGCCGGCCCCCTGCGCCATCAGCAGCGCCGCATGGGTCGCGGCCACCGCCATGAACCCATTGCCGCCCGCCTCCTCCACGGCCCTCTGACGGGCGCTCATCAACGGGTCGTCGGGGCGCGGGAAGGGGATCTTGTCCATCACCACCAGCTGGCAGCTCGCACCCGGGACGTCCACGCCCTGCCACAGCGACAACGTGCCGAACAGACAGGTCTGAGGGTCCGCGGCGAAGTTCTTGATCAGCTCTCCGAGGGTCTCCTCCCCCTGGAGCAGGATCGGGAACTCCGGAATCCGCGTCCGCAGTTCCTCGGCCGCGGCCTGGGCCGCCCGCATCGAGGAGAACAGGCCCAACGTGCGGCCGCCGGCCGCCTGGATGAGCTCCGTCAGCTCATCCAGCATGTCACCGCGCTCCCCGTCACGCGCCGGCCGCGCCAGGTGTCTCGCGACATAGAGAATGCCCTGCTTCGGATAGTCGAAGGGTGAGCCGACGTCCACGCCCTTCCACTGGGGGACGTCCTCCCCCTCGGTGCCCTCCGGAGCCAGCCCGAGCGACGCCCCGACACCGTTGAAATCCCCGCCGATCTTCAGCGTGGCGGAGGTCAGCACCACCGAACGTTCCGCGAAGAGCTTGTCGCGCAGCAGTCCGGAGACGGACAGGGGCGCCACGCGCAGGGAGGCGCCGAAGCGGTCATGGCGCTCGTACCAGACGACGTCGTACTCGGAACCCTGGGTGATGCGCTCCGACACATCGTGAATGGTCTCCACCGCTGCCAGGGCCTGCTTGCGCACCGCGTCCTCGTCCTGCACCGACTGGTCGCGGGTCGCACCGAGGGCGGAGATGACCGCGCGGGCCGCGTCGCGCAGCGCCGACAGGGCATGGCCGAGGTCCTCGGGGATCTGTTCCAGACGACCCGGCAGGGCCAGCTCCATCAGCCGCTCGAAGCCCTCCGCGGCCGTCTGGAGCTGGTCGGCGATCTTCTCGTTGACGAGCTTCGCCGCGCGCCGCACCGCCCGGTTGACCTGGCCCGGGGTGAGCTCGCCGGTCGCGACGCCGGTCACCCGGGAGACCAGCTCATGCGCCTCGTCGACGATCAGCACGTCGTGCTGCGGAAGCACCGGCGCGCCCTCGATCGCGTCGATGGCGAGCAGGGCGTGGTTGGTGACGATGACCTCGGCGAGCTTGGCTCGCTCCCGCGCCGCCTCGGCGAAGCACTCCGCTCCGTAAGCGCACTTCGACGCGCCCAGGCATTCACGGGAGGAGACCGACACCTGCGACCACGCCCGGTCGGAGACACCGGGGGTGAGGTCGTCGCGGTCCCCGGTCTCCGTCTCGTCCGACCAGTCGCGCACCCTCAGCAGATCCTGGCCCAGCCTGCTCGTCGGCGCGGCCGACTCGAAGACGTCGAACAGCCCCTCCTCCTCGTCCTGCGGCGCGCCTTCGTGCAGCCGGTGCAGACACAGATAGTTGGAGCGGCCCTTGAGCATGGCGAAATCGGGACGGCGGCGCAGCAACGGGTGCAGCGCATCGACCGTGCGGGGCAGATCCCGCTCGACGAGCTGGCGCTGGAGTGCCAGCGTCGCCGTGGCCACCACCACCTTCTCTCCATGGGCGAGCGCCGGTACGAGGTAGCCCAGCGACTTGCCGGTGCCCGTGCCCGCCTGGACCAGCAGATGGGAGCCGTCGTCGACGGCTTCCGCGACGGCGTCGGCCATAGCCGCCTGGCCTGGGCGCTCCGTGCCGCCGACGGCGGTGACGGCGGCGTGGAGGAGCTCGGAGAGGGATGGCTTCGTCATAGGCCGTCCACCCTACGGTGCGGCGCCGACAGCCCGGTCGGGGAGCACGCTCCGAGCGTCGGGAACCGGCCCGTCAGCACGCGGCGAGAGGGTTGGGGACGGTGCCGTGCACTGCGGCGTGCGGGCGCAGCGCGCGGTCCCGGTATCCGTCCAGGTGGAGCCGGTTGCGGTTGAGGCAGAGCCGATCGATACGCGGGGTGAGCAGGTCGAACAGCTCGTAGCGCTCCTTGAGCTCCGGAAAGCGCGCCTGGTGGCGGAGGATCTCGGCCCGTACAAGGGAGAAGAAGGCGTCCTCCGGCACCCCGAGCTGCTCCTCGCACAGGGGCGCGAGAAAACGGAAGACCCCGATGAACAGCCCGGAGTGGATGAACTGGGTGAGGAACCCCGGTTCTTCGGTGAGCAGGGTGCGCCGGACCTCCTCGGGCATCGCGTCGTGCTCCGGCAGCGGCTGGGCGCTGATGTTGACGTCGTCGACGAAGTCCTTGATCGCAAGCCGGACCGGTGTCTCCCGGTCGTCGAAGACGACGATGGCGTTCTCGCCGTGCGGGGAGAAGACGGTGCCGTAGCGGTAGAGGAAGTGCAGCAGCGGGGGCAGCATGGCGGCGAAGAGCCGCTGCAGCCAGACGGCGGGGGCGAGTCCGGAGCGTTCGACGAGCTCCGCGGCGAAGGAGCGCCCCTGTGGGTCGGTGTGCAGCAGGGAGGCGAGGGTCCTGGCGCGCTCACCGGGCGCGAGCTGCGGCTGGAGCGGCTCGCGCCAGATGGCTCCCAGCAGTTCCTTGTACTGGTAGGGCACTTCGGGGAGATGGTCGTACAGCGGGTGCTCGACGGTGACCGAGGCGACTTCGCCGAGCAGGATCACTCCGCAGGCGTCGCGGAGGAAGGGGTCGGCGTCGCGCAGGCCGTGGACCCAGGCGGTCACTGCGGGTGCGGCCATGGTTCGCTCGGTGGGCAGCCCGCGCCACACCAGGGTGTTGAGGATCGACAGCGGCAGCTTGACGGTGTGCCGGTCGAGCCGGTCGGCGTTGACGAAGGTGCGGATCGACTGCTGCGGCAGCCGCCGGTCCCCGTCCGCGGGCAGCGGGACGATGTCGCCCGCCGCGATGGCGGGGGCGAACAGGGGCAGCAGCACATCGTCCCACTGCCAGGGGTGGACGGGCAGATACAGGTAGGCGTCCGGGTCGCGGCCCGCCGCGCGCAGCTCGGCGGCGAAGCAGCTGCGGACGGACGGGTCCAGTTCATGTGCATAGAGGTTCTCGGGGGCTGCGAGCCGGGGGACTCCGCGGTAGACGCCGATGCGGCGGCTGACCGCGATCCACGGCAGCCGGGCGGGGGTGCGGGCCTCGGGTGACCAGCGGGCGGTGTCGGTGGCGGAGAAGCCGATCCGGCCCTTGTTCAGGACCAGCCACGGGTGGCCGGTCTGATGGCCCTCGATGTCGGCGTACTCGAGTTCGGCGAGTTCGGCGGCTCGGAGGGCTCCGTGGTCGAGCCGGGTGTCGGAGAGCAAGGTGGTGGTGAGCTCCCTCAGAAGGTGGCCGAGGGTGGCGCCGTCGAGGGCGAGGAGGGTGCGGGCGCGGGCGAGGAAGGTGAGCGGGTCGGTGAAGGGGCTGCCGGCCTCGGTGATGGAGCGCGGGTCGACGCGCCAGCTGTCGTAGACGCCGCGGCGGGCGCGGAAGATGAGGGTCGCGCCGTCGTCCAGGGTGAGGCTGTACCGGTCGGCGCGGTCGGCCGCGGGGACGGGTTCGATGATCTCCTCATAGGCGAATTCGCCGAGCATCTTGGCGAGCAGACGGCGTGCCGCCCGTTCCCAGGCCTGCTGGTTCAGGCCGGGCGGGGCGTACAGGGCCGTGGGCGGCTGCGGGACTGCGGCGGGCTGAAACGCGGGGGCCGGGGCGGCCGCGGGAGCCGCGTGCGGTGGCGGCGCGGAGCCGGCGGCATCAGCGGAGTCATGGGTGGCTGAGGTCTTCGGCACGGGGACTCCTCGGGTGGATAGCCGATGCGGGCGAGCGGGGGTATGCCGGATACGGGGGTCAGCGGGTCGTTCACAGCAGATGGCGCAGGGCTCGGTCGCGGATCATCAGTGCGGCTCGCTTGTCGGGGAGGTCGACTTCCGCGGAGTAGCGGAATCCGGCGCTCAGGAAGGCGGAGACGGAGGGGGTGTTGCGCAGGTCGGGCTCCGCGATGACGCGGGTGCAGCGGGGCCGTTGGTCGAGGATGTGGTCGGCGACGGCGTTGAGCAGGGTCGAGCCGACGCCCCGGCCGCGGTCGGCGACGCCTCCGATGAGCAGGTGGATGCCGGTGTCGTGCGGCCGGGCCGGATAGTGGCGGGCGAGCGGGTCGAGATCGGCGCGGTAGATCTCGAAGTAGCTCATGGCGATGGAGTCGAGGACTCCGAGGCAGGGGATGCTGCGCCCGTCGCCGTCGAGTTGGCCGCGCAGATGGGCCGCGGTGACGGAGTCGGGTCCCGCCAGCTCCCAGAAGGAGGCCACGGCGGGGTCGTTCATCCAGCGGGTGATCAGCGGCAGGTCGCGCTCCATGCGTACGGGGACGAGCTGGAACCGCCCGGCCGGGGTGGTGACGGGTCCCCATGCGGCCGGGGAGTCCAGCAGGTCCGCGGAGCCCGTGCCGGGGTCGGCCCGTGAGGGCACGGAGGCGAGTTCGTCCTCGCGGAACAGCGTGAGCAGTTCACCGGAGAGCCGTAGGTCCAGGGTGTCGTCAGCGCCGTCGCCGAGCCGGGGGCCGGGACCGGCGCCGGTGCTCGCATCGGTGGGAGGCACGGTTGGCTCTCCTTGTGTCGCGTTGGGGGCGCCGGCCTGGCGGCGCCGGGGTTCTTCCTTCAGGAGCGGAGTGGGTTGGCGATGGTGACGTAGACCGACTGGGTGTCTACGGGGCCGATGAGTTCGTCGAGCCCGTGCAGCCGGGTGAGCAGATTGGCTTTGGAGCGCAGAGTGGGCGCGTCGAGGAGCAGCGCGGGCAGAGGTGAGCCCAGGTCCGCGGCGGAGGCGAGGAACTGGCGGAAGGCGGCGAGGAGCACCCGCTCATCGGCGAGGCGCTGTGCGCCGAACGCCCCGATGAGGCCGAGGACGTTGTTGATGCCCAGGTAGTAGGCGAAGCGCTCGTCGGTGACGGCGTCGGAGACGAAGGTGTCGCTGTCCCGGCCGACGCCGGGCAGCCGGCGGTCGAGGTCGGCGCGACGGGATTCGCGGAAGTAGTAGCCCTGGTTGTCGCGGTAGCGGCCGCCGACGGGCCAGCCGTCGGGGTCGAGGAGCACCAGGGTGTTCTGCTGGTGGGCTTCGAGGGCGATGCCGGCGACGCCGTCCAGCCAGAGCACCGGGCGCACCACCTGGTCGAGGTAGCGCAGGAACCACTCGGCGGCGACGGCGCTGACGGGCCGGCCGGTGCGTGCGGAGAGGGTCCGCACGGTGGCGGCGATCCGGGAGTGCATGCCCGCTTTCCCCGGCCAGGGCCGGGGAGCGGTCAGGCCCGCGATGCAGACGGCGTCGTCCCCGGGCCCGAAGGGGTTGTGGCGCAGCAGTACGTCGAATCCGGGGACGGGCCGGCCATCGCTGGTGTCGACGGCCAGCCAGGCGGGGTCGCGCACGATGTCAAAGCCGGGGTGCTCGGCACGCCACTGCTCGGCGAGGCCGGCGCGGAGCAGCCGGTGGACTTCGACGCCGCGGTGGAGTTCCTTGCGGAGGTTCTCACGGCGGGAGTTGGTGATCCGGACCCCGAGCGAGAGTTTGAGCATGGCTGCGACGCCGGGCCGGTGGACGGTGCGCACGGAGGATGTGGGGTGCCAGGGCTCGCCGTGGGGGCCCAGGTCGTGCAGCAGTCCGGCGTCCAGGAGCGCGGCGACGGCGGGGCGGTGGGGCAGGTCGCGGGCCTGCCAGGGGTGCAGCGGGAGGGGGACGGCGCCCTCCGGGTGGGGGAGTTCATCGCTGAGTCGGCGGACGAGTTGCTCGGCGGGGACGCTGCGGCCGCCTTCCGTCCAGGCGGATGCGCAGGCCAGGACGGATCGGTCGACGGCCATCCAGTGGAGCGGGAAGGAGCCGTGGAGCTCGGGTGAGTAGCGGCGGACTTCGGTGTCGGAGAGTCCTTCACGGCTTTTGGGGGTGGGGTGCAGGGGGTGGCCGAGCAGCAGCGACTGCTCGGCGGTGAGGAAGAAGTCCGCGGCGGGCTGCGGGGCGGGGCTGACCCTGCGGTCGGCGATGAACTCCGCCGTACGGCGTACGGAGTCGGCGACCCGGCCCACCAGGTCGACGCCGCCTTCGCGCCGGCCGGACTCGCGTCCGAGGAGGGCGGCGAGGGTGACGGCGTCCACGGGCGGGGCGTCCCGGGGGCCGCCTTCGAGGACGGGCGGGTCGAAACGGTGCCAGCCGGCGGGGGACCAGTAGCGGACGGGGACGAGGAGCGCGCCGGCGCTCGCCTTCAGCGGGATGCGCAGGGCGGGGCCCTCGGGATGGGCGAGGTCGTTCTCCCGTACCCAGCAGCGCAGGAGGTTCTCGACTCCGGCGGCGTCGGCCGCGCGGTGCGGGTCCGGGTGGTCGAGCGGGTCGTCCGCGGTGACGGCGGGGTGGGCGGCCGGGGCGCTCTCGGCGGAGGGGCCGGTGGAGGGCAGGCAGTCGTCTGCGTGGCCTCCCGACTGCTGCCGGGGGACCGTCACCGTCTCGACGGCAAGATGTCCGCGGAGCCTGTTCGCCCCTGTGGCGCGGGCGGCGGAGCGGCCGTCGGGCTCGGGCGCATCGGGCGAGGGAGTGGAGTTCACGGGTCTTCCTTGTGCTGTCGCGTGCGATGTCGGCCGGGGTCAGTACGGCTGCCCGCTGTCGGAGCTCGGCGGGGAGGGGTGTGGTGCGGTGCGGCCTGCCGGGTAGGTGCGGCCGACCGCGGCGCGGCGCGAGGTCGCGGTGGTTTTCTCGGCGGCGGCCAGGGCGTCGGCGAAGCGGTCGAGGACGGCCGCCGCCTGTTCGTCGGTGAGGGTGAGGGGAGGCAGCAGACGGACGACGCTGGAGTGCCGTCCGCCCAGTTCGACGATGAGTCCGCGCCGCAGGCACTCCTGCTGCACGGCGGCGGCGAGGGCGGGTGCGGGCGGCGGGGCGACCGCGTCGGCAGCGGGGGCGTCCAGGTCGACCAGCTCGACGCCGATCATGAGCCCGCGGCCGCGGACGTCCCCCATGCCGGGGTGGGCGGCACAGAGCCCCTGGAGCTGGCCGAGCATCCGGGCGCCGAGTGTGGCGGCGCGGTCGGCGAGGCGGTTCTCGCGGACGAAGGCGAGGGTGGCGGCGCCAGCGGCCATGGCGAGCTGATTGCCGCGGAAGGTCCCGGCGTGGGCGCCTGGCGGCCAGGCGTCGAGCCCCGAGCGGTAGACGATCACGGCGAGCGGCAGCGAACCGCCGATCGCCTTGGAGAGCACCATCACATCGGGGACGACACCGCTGTGTTCGACGGCCCAGAAGGCGCCGGTGCGGGCGACGCCCGTCTGGACCTCGTCGGCGATCAGGGGGATGGAGCGGGCTGCCGTGAGGGCGCGCATCCGCCTCATCCAGTCGTCCGGGGCGGGGATGACCCCGCCTTCTCCCTGGACCGGTTCGAGGATCATGCCGGCGGGGGCGGGCACGCCCCCCTTGGGGTCGTCGAGGAGGTGCTCGGCCCAGCGGGCGGCCAGTTCGGCCCCGCGGTCGCCGCCGATGCCGAAGGGGCAGCGGTAGCCGTGTGGAAACGGCAGCCTCGTCACCCGCACGTCGGTGGCTCCGCCCGAGGCGTCGAGCGCCCCGGCGGTCATGCCGTGGTAGGCGCCGGTGAAGGCGAGCAGCCCCTCGCGGCCGGTCGCGGTGCGCACGAGTTTGAGCGCTGCCTCGACGGCGTCCGTGCCCGCGGGGCCGCAGAACTGGATGCGTGCGTCGTCGGCGAGTTGACGCGGCAGCGTGGCGAACAGCTCGGTGGTGAAGGCGTCCTTGACGGGGGTGGCGAGGTCCAGGACGTGCAGCGGAGCGCCGGAGTCCAGGACCTTCTTGATCGCTTCGAGGACGACTGGGTGGTTGTGGCCCAGTGCCAGACTGCCGGCCCCTGACAGGCAGTCGAGGTAGCGGCGTCCGTCCGCGCCCTCGATGGTCAGCCCCCTGGCCCGGACGGGGACGATGGGCAGCGACCGGGCATAGGTGCGGGCGGCGGACTCACGCAGCGACTGCCTGCGCAGAATCCCCTCGTGTGCCGCGGGGGGCGCGGCAGGGGCGGGTTCGGTCACGGACACGGCTGTTCGTCCTCCTGCGTTGACAGATGCGCCGCCCCGACGTGGCGCCGGCATGCCCGGGCGACAGGGGTAGAGGGTGAACTCCCATTCCCCCGTACGTGCTAACGACAGAGCGGCTCGGGGATCACGGGTCATCCGAAGATCATTCGAAGATCTCGCACGGGCGGGCCGGAACCGCGGACCTGCTGCGTGCCGTCCCTGTCGGCACCGGCATAGTGGGGGGCCGCATCCCGACCGTGAACACATCGGCCGGGATGCACCTGTGCCCGTTCGACGGTGAACGCAGTGAACAGATTTCTGACGTCCGTTCTGAAGTCCCAGGGGGATCACGAGATGCGACCCATTCGCCCGACGCTGGCGGCGGTCTCCACGGCCGCCGTGCTGGCGCTGACCGCTGCCGCGTGCGGTCCGAGCGAAGATGCGGCCGGCGACAAGCCCGGCGCGCCGGCGAGCCAGTCCGCCGACCAGAAGATCACGATCCCGGACGACCTCAAGGACAAGCTCAAGGAGCACGGGATCGATCTGGACAAGTGGAAGAACGGCGAGTGGAAGAACTGGGACAGGGACACCTGGCTGCGAGAGGCCAAGGACTTCGTCAACCCGATCATCGAGGACCTGTGGGACCCGGACCGGATGCGTGAGGCCGACCCGCTGCCGGAGGAGCCCGTGGAGGACGACATCTCCGACGACCAGGGCGTGACCGACCCGACGCCGGAGCCGGTGGACGCGCGTTTGGTGAAGGCTCCGTACCACGCCGGTGAGCCCGAGGCGGGCAAGCTGTTCTTCGACGGCCCGAAGGGCTCCATGGTCTGCTCGGCCACCGTCGTCAAGGACCCGGCCAACCCCGGCAAGTCCAACATGGTGTGGACCGCGGGCCACTGCGTCCACGCGGGCAAGGAGGGCGGCTGGTACCGCAACATCGCCTTCGTGCCGTCCTACAACGACGGCGCCAAGCCCACGGCCCAGTTGGAGCAGACGCCCAAGGAGGAGATCGCTCCGTATGGCGTCTGGTGGGGTGACTGGGCGCAGACCTCCGAGCAGTGGATCTCCGGCGGCGCGACGACCGGCGGACAGGGCGCGCCGTACGACTTCGCGGTGATCCATGTGACGCCGGAGAAGGACGGCGACGGCAAGTCGCTGGAGGAGACGGTCGGTTCGGCGCTGCCCGTGGACTTCGACGCGCCGACGGCCCCGGACATCGCCGCCATGACCGCGACCGGCTACCCGGCGGCGCCGCCCTTCGACGGCCAGCGCATGTACCAGTGCTCCGACAAGCCGGGCCGACTGTCGATCAAGGCGGACGAGCCGACGATGTACCGCATCGGCTGCACCATGACGGGCGGTTCGTCCGGCGGCGGCTGGGTCGCCGAGGGCCGTGACGGCAAGCCGGCGCTGGTGTCCAACACCTCCATCGGCCCGGTGACGGCCGGCTGGCTGGCGGGGCCTCGTCTGGGCAAGGAGGCCCGGGGCGTCTACACGGCCGTCAGCGAGAAGTTCGCGGGCCGGTAGAGCCCGGGCCGGTCCAGCGGCCAGCAGGTCCACCGCTGCGGCGGAAGGCCCGCGCTCCCGGGAACGAGAGCGCGGGCCTTCCACGTACGGCAGGAGCGCCCGGCAGGCCGCCGGCGCGCCGGACTTGTCAGCCGGCCACCGGGACGTACGGGGCCAGCGCGGCGGCCAGCTCCTCGTGCACACGGGCCTTGAGCAGAGTGCCCTCCGTGGTGTGCTCCTCGGAGATCACCTCACCGTCGGCATGCACCCGCGAGACCAGTGCGCCCTGGGTGTACGGCAGCAGCACCTCGATCTCGACCTGCGGCCGCGGCAGCTCGGCGTCGATCAGCGCCAGCAGCTCGCCGATGCCCTCGCCCGTCCGTGCGGAGACCGCGATCGCATGCCGCTCGACGCGCAGCAGCCGCTGCAGCACGAGCGGATCCGCCGCGTCCGCCTTGTTGATCACCACAATCTCGGGCACGTCCACCGCGCCGACATCGCGGATCACCTCGCGCACGGAAGCGAGCTGCTCCTCGGGGGTCGGATGCGATCCGTCCACCACATGCAGGATGAGATCGGAGTCGCCGACCTCCTCCATGGTGGAGCGGAACGCCTCGACCAGGTGGTGCGGCAGATGCCGGACAAATCCCACGGTGTCGGCCAGCGTGTAGAGCCGGCCGCTGGGCGTCTCCGCCCGCCGCACGGTCGGGTCGAGGGTGGCGAACAGTGCGTTCTCCACCAGGACGCCCGCGCCCGTGAGGCGGTTGAGCAGCGAGGACTTCCCGGCGTTGGTGTATCCGGCGATGGCGACCGACGGCACCTTGTTGCGGCGCCGCTCCTGCCGCTTGATCTCCCGGCCGGTCTTCATCTCCGCGATCTCCCGGCGCATCTTCGCCATCTTCTCGCGGATCCGCCGCCGGTCCGTCTCGATCTTGGTCTCACCGGGGCCGCGGGTGGCCATGCCCCCGCTGCCGCCGCCGCCCATCTGCCGGGACAGCGACTGACCCCAGCCGCGCAGCCTGGGCAGCATGTACTGCATCTGCGCGAGGGCGACCTGCGCCTTGCCCTCTCGGGACTTGGCGTGCTGGGCGAAGATGTCCAGGATCAGGGCGGTGCGGTCGACCACCTTGACCTTGACGACGTCCTCAAGGTGGATCAGCTGGCCAGGGCTCAGCTCACCGTCGCACACCACGGTGTCGGCGCCGGACTCCAGCACGATGTCGCGCAGCTCCTGCGCCTTGCCCGAGCCGATGTACGTCGCCGGGTCCGGCTTGTCGCGGCGCTGGATGACACCGTCGAGCACCACTGCGCCCGCCGTCTCGGCGAGGGCCGCGAGCTCCGCGAGGGAGTTCTCCGCGTCCTGCACGGTCCCCGAGGTCCATACGCCGACGAGTACCACGCGCTCCAGGCGCAGCTGCCGGTACTCGACCTCGGTGACGTCTTCGAGCTCGGTGGAGAGGCCGGCGACGCGGCGCAGCGCGGCGCGGTCGGAGCGGTCGAACTGGTCGCCGTCCCGGTCTCCGTCGATCTCGTGGCTCCAGGCGACGTCCTCTTCCATCAGGGCATCGGCCCGAAGGCTCTCGGCACGACGGCCGGCGCTGGGCTTTTGTGCGAAGCGCGGCTCGTCCTGGGAAGGGGATGAAGAGGAGGTCATTGGATCCTTACGTCGATGGGAGTGATGGCGACTGTCGTCGTCGTTGTGTCCGTCACAACGTGTGACCTGGCCGGATGATTCCCGGGCGGCCCCGGGTCCCCGGGGGCGGTGCCCGCCGGGCGCGGCCGCGTCGCCCACATGTCGATGGTCCCACGCCGCCACGGGGTGCGTCACCCGGGTTTCAGTGCGCTGCCGGGAGGGCGTCGGCGGGTTGCCGGGCGCCGGTGGCGGGCCCGGTCTTCCAGTCGGGGTGGCCGGGCATGGGCGGAGTGCGCTTGCCGTACAGCCAGTCCTGGAAGAAGCGCGAGAGGTCGCGTCCGGCGATGTCGGAGGCGAGCGAGGTGAAGTCCGCGGTGCTCGCCGTGGAGTCGCGGTGGGCGCGCACCCACTCCCGCTGCAGCCGGTCGAAGGCGGCCGCGCCGATCTCCTGCCGCAGCGCGTAGAGCACCAGGGCGCTCCCGTCGTACACGATGGGGCGGAAGAGGCTGAGCTTCTGCCCTGGGGCGGCCGGTTTGGGTGCGGCGGGCGGTCCTCCGTCGGCCCGCCATGCGTCGGACTGCGTGTACGCGTGGCGCATGCGCCGCTCCAGGGTGTAGCCCTCGTGCTCCTCCGCGTACCGGGACTCGTACCAGGTGGCATGGCCTTCGCTGAGCCAGAGGTCGGACCAGCGGCGGAGTGAGACGCTGTTGCCGAACCACTGGTGCGCCAGCTCGTGCACCATGATCGAGTCGACATACCACTCGGGATGTCCGGGTTCTGTGAAGAGCCCGCGCTCGAACAAGGACAGCGTCTGCGTCTCCAGCTCGAATCCGGTGCGGGCGTCGGCGATCAGCACCCCGTAGGTCTCGAAGGGGTACGGGCCGACTCTCCTTTCCATCCAGGCCAGTTGTGCGGGGGTCTTGTCGAGCCAGGGTTCCAGCTTCCGGGCGTCCGCGGCGGGCACGACGTCCCGCAGCGGGAGCCCGCGCGGTCCCGTGCGCTTCAGGACGGCGGAGCGGCCGATGGAGACCTGGGCCAGCTCCGTGGCCATGGGGTGGCCGCTGCGGTAGGACCAGGTGATGTGGTCGCCGGCGCCCGTGCGCGCCGTACGCACTCCGTTGGCCACCGCGGTCAGCTCCTTGGGCGCGGTGATGCGGAAGGTGAAGTACGCCTTGTCCGCGGGGTGGTCGTTGCAGGGGAAGACGCGGTGGGCGGCGTCGGCCTGGTTGGCCATCGCCAGTCCGTCGCCGGTGCGCACCCAGCCTCCTGCGTTCTTGTCTCCCCGGGGGTCGCTGGTGTGGTCGACGGCGATGCGCAGCCGCTGCCCGGGGGTGAGGGGCACGGCGGGTTCGACGACCAGGTCCTCGCCCGCGGCGGCGAATTCGGCGGGGGCGCCGTTGACCCTGACGCTGCGGACGGTCCCATGGGTGAAGTCGAGGTTGATGCGGTCCAGCGGCTGCGTCGCCCAGGCGTCGATCTTGGTGATGGCGTCGAGCGGCTCGGCGTTGTCGCCGTGGTATGTGAGGGCGATGTCGTACGCGACCACGTCGTAGCCGGGGTTGCCGAGGTCGGGGAAGAGCGGGTCCCCGATGCCGAGGGGCGCGCGCTCGGGCAGGGCCGCGGCGACGAGGGCGGCCGAGGCGGCGGTCAGCAGGGCGACGCGCAGACGGCGGCGGGCCGACGGCCGACGGGACGGCGGTGAGGTGTGCGGCATGCCTTACGGCTATCAGCGCACGGATGGCGGCAGGACGCGGCGCGCGTCATGCCACCCGAACGGGTCGGCTGTCCGAACCCGGTCGGCCCGCATCGGGGCGGCGTGCGTCCGGGCGCCCGAACGGCTCAGCGTGGACCGGTCATTGCACACGGGGGCGCGGTGCGCACCGGTCGGTGCGCTGCGCCGGCAGACGCCGTTTCAGCCGGTCGCCGCGGGGTGCCGGGCGCGGCTGACGTCGTAGACGCCGGGCACGTCGCGCATGGCGCGCATCAGCGCGGGAAGGCCCGCCGCGTCGGGGAGTTGCAGGGTGTACGTGTGCCGTACGCGCTGCTGCGCGGGCGGTTCGACGGTGGCGGAGACGATCGCCGCGCCCTCTGCGGCGATGGCTTCGGTGAGGTCGGCCAGCAGCCGGGGCCGTCCGAAGGACTCGGCGACAAGCGTGACGCGGCATTCGGCGGCGTCTTTCCAGCGCACGGGGAGGGGTGCGCGGCCGAGTGCCGTCATCCGGGTGACGGCGGGGCACTCCTCGCGGTGGACGGTGACGAACCCGCCGCGTACCGCGAAGCCGGTGACGGCGTCGGGCGGGACGGGTGTGCAGCAGCCGGCGAGACGCACGCCGGCGTGGGCGCGGCCGCCGGGGTTGCGGGGGCCGGGGTTCCTGGAGTCAGGGTTCTCGGAGTCAGGGTCCCCCGAGTCGGGGTCCCCGATGTCGTCCAGCAGCTCGACGACCGCGTTCGCGGCCGCCGGTCGGTCGGCGGTCAGGGGCGCCGGTCTGCGGGGCGCGGCCGCGGGGATCTTCGCCCCTTCGGGGTGCGCATCGAGCCAGCTGCTGATCGCGATGCGCGCGGCCGGGGTGCGGGCGTGGTCGAGCCACTCGGGCGAGGGGCCGGAGGCGGCCGCGTCCTGCGCGAGCAGCACATGGACTGTGTCGCCGTCGCGCAGCACGGTGCTGAGGGTGGCGAGCCGGCCGTTGACCCGGGCTCCGATGCAGGCGTGGGCCTGGGTGCCGTACTGCGCGTACGCCGCGTCCACGCAGGTGGCTCCGGCTGGGAGACCGAGGGCGCCGCCGTCGGCGCGGAAGACGGTGATCTCGCGGTCCTGGGCGAGATCGGCGCGGAGCGAGGTCCAGAAGGCGTCCGGGTCGGGGGTGGCTCGTTGCCAGGTGAGGAGGCGGCAGAGCCAGCCGGGACGGGTCGGGTCGGCACGCTCGCCGTCGGCCGCGGACTCCCCCGTCGTCTCGCCGGGCGCGTAGGGGTTTCCGAGGGCGACGACGCCGGCTTCGGCGACCGTGTGCATCCGCTGGGTGCGGATGAGGACTTCGGCGACCGCGCCGTCGGGGCGGGCGACCGCGGTGTGCAGCGACTGGTACAGGTTGAACTTGGGCGCCGCGATGAAGTCCTTGAACTCCGAGATGACGGGGGTGAAGCAGGTGTGCAGCTCACCGAGGACGGCGTAGCAGTCGGCGTCGTCGGAGACGAGCACGAGCAGTCGGCCGAAGTCGGTGCCGCGCAGCTCGCCCCGTTTGCGGCGGACGCGGTGCACGGAGACGAAGTGCCGTGGACGGACGAGGACTTCGGCGGCGATTCCGGCGTCCTTGAGGACGGTTCTGAACTCCTCCGCGATGGCTTCGAGGGCGTCGCCCGCGGTGGCGTTGTCGGCGATGAGGGTGCGGGTGCGCTCGTACTCCTGCGGGTGGAGGATCGCGAAGACCAGGTCCTCCAGCTCGGTCTTGAGGGCCTGGACGCCGAGCCGCTCCGCCAGCGGGATCAGCACGTCGCGGGTGACTCCGGCGATCCTGGCCTGCTTCTCGGGGCGCATCACCCCGAGGGTGCGCATGTTGTGCAGCCGGTCGGCGAGCTTGATCGACATCACGCGGACGTCGTTGCCGGTGGCGACGAGCATCTTGCGGAAGGTCTCGGGTTCGGCGGCCGCCCCGTAGTCGACCTTCTCCAGCTTGGTGACGCCGTCGACGAGATAGCCGACCTCCGCGCCGAATTCGGAGTGCACCTGGTCGAGCGTCACCTCGGTGTCCTCGACGGTGTCATGGAGGAGTGAGGCGGTCAGGGTGGTGGTCTCCGCGCCCAGTTCGGCGAGGATCAGGGTGACGGCCAGCGGATGAGTGATGTAGGGCTCGCCGCTCTTGCGGAACTGTCCGCGGTGAGAGGACTCGGCGAGAACGTAGGCCTTGCGCAGAACGGAGAGGTCGGCGTCCGGGTGGTGGGCGCGGTGGGCTTCCGCGACATGCCCGATGGCGTCGGGAAGCCGGTCGCGCGCGGCGGGCCCGAGCACAGCGGCCCGGCCCAGCCTGCGGAGGTCGATGCGGGGACGGCCGCGCCTGCGGCTGTGGGCGCCAGGGTTGGCGGCCTCTGCACTCATGGGGCACCTCCGGCAGCATTCGACCGGCAGTGGGCGGCGGTGTGCCCTCCGGGCCGGTGCTTGATGCTACCGAGCCCACCACGTGGCGGAGTCCGCCTCTCGCCGAGCGTGAACCGGATCACCCATTCGAGCGAAGGTCTATGCGATCTCGGTTTGGATGCGGCAGACCGGGCTGCTATTGCGGCGGAGTGAGGAGCGCGGGGTCGAGGCTGCCCTCGGCGATGATCACCGCGGGGCCCGTCATCTCGATCTCGCCGTCCGGAAGCTCGGTGATCAGCAGACGGCCGCCGGGGAGGTCCACGGTGTAGGTGACGGGGGCGCCCGTGGCGGCCGGGTCGAGGCCGTCACGGCGGGCGGCCGCCACGGCGACGGCGCACGCGCCGGTGCCGCAGGAGCGGGTCTCGCCGGAGCCGCGCTCATGGACCCGCATGGCCACATGGCGTTCGCCCCGGTCGGCGACGAATTCGACGTTGACGCCGTCCGGGTAGACGGAGGGCGGGGTGTACGCGGGGGCCGACCGCAGGTCGCCGGCGTGGTCGAGGTCGTCGACGAAGGCGACCGCGTGGGGATTGCCCATGTTCACGTTGCGGGCGGGCCAGCGGTGGCCGCCGACGGCGACCGTGACGCCCTCCTCGGGGAGCCGGGCCCGGCCCATGGAGATCGTGACGTCGCCGTCCTTGGCGAGGTGGACCCGCTTGACGCCGCCTCGGGTGGCGACGGCGAGTTCCCCGGCCGCTGCGTGGCCGGCGCGCTGCAGATAGCGGGCGAAGACCCGAACGCCGTTGCCGCACATCTCGGCGATCGAGCCGTCGGCGTTGCGGTAGTCCATGAACCACTCGGCTTCGCCGGCCATTGCCCGCGCCTCGGGGTGGGCCGCGGACTTCACGACGTGCAGCAGTCCGTCGCCGCCGACGCCGGCGCGCCGGTCGCAGATCCGGGCGACGGCCCAGGCCGGCAGTTCGATCTCATTGGCCGGGTCGGGAACGATCACGAAGTCGTTCTCGGTGCCGTGGCCCTTGAGGAAGGGGAGGGGCGAGGGGTACAGGGCAGTCACGCGGACCATCGTACGGGGCGGCGCGGCGCTGCACGGAGGGCCCTGGTCGCTACGCCGACGCCGCCGGACACGGGTCGCCCGGGAGCGGAAGCCGACCCGTCGGGGACCGCCTCAGCGGAGGCGGGCGACGCGCCAGACGGCCAGGGCGACCAGGGCCGCGGCCACGCAGACGTACAGGGCGAGGACGCGCCAGTCGGGGCGCTCGCCGGAGCCGCGGGGCGGCAGGCCCGGCCAGGTGTGACCGACCTTGCGCGCCGCCATCACCCCCCACCCGGCGGCGCAGCAGCTGATCAGCAGCCCGAGCATGGCGACGACCGCGCCTCCGTCGCCGCTGCCGAAGGCGAGGGGGAAGGCGAACATCAGGGAGCCGAGCGCGGCGAGCATCACGATCGGGGCGAGCTGCCAGATCCGCAGCCGCCGCTGGGGCCGCAGCTCAACCTCTACCTCGTCGGCGATCAGATCCTGCTCGTCGGGGCCGTCCGGGCTGAGCCGCGGCCCGGTGTCGGCGTCTCCGCCCGTGCGCTCCAGGCCGTCGACGCCGTCCACGCCGTCCACGCCGCGGTCCGCATGGTGGACGTCCAGCGCGCGGTCCACGCTGTCCGTGTCACCGGCACGGGTCGCCGCGTCACGGCGCTGCTGCTCGGTGTCGCGAGGGCCGGCCTCCATCGCCACGCGCCCTCCCAACTCGGACTCCACTGGTCGATCGATGCTTGATGATGGCACGCTTGCGGGCGCCGAACTGACGGGCGGCGCGTCCCGATGCCATCACGTGATCAGGCTGTAATCGCCCGTTCGACCAACGTCAGCGCCCGGTGCGGAAGTTCCGTCCGGCTGTCGGCTGCCCCGCTCAGCCAGTGGACGCGCGGGTCGCGGCGGAACCAGGAGTCCTGACGCCGCGCAAAGCGCTTGGTGGCGCGCACCGTCTCCGCGCGCGCCTCCTGGTCCGTGCACTCCCCCGCGAGCGCGGCGAGCACCTGCTGGTAGCCGAGGGCGCGCGAGGCCGTACGCCCGCCGCGCAGCCCCTGCTGCTCCAGGGCGCGCACCTCGTCGACGAGCCCCGCCTCCCACATCCGGTCCACGCGGCGGGCGATGCGTTCGTCCAGCTCGGGACGGGCCACGTCGACGCCGATCTGGATGTTGTCGTAGACGGCCTCGTGGCCGGGGAGATTGGCGGTGAAGGGCCGGCCGGTGATCTCGATGACCTCGAGGGCGCGCACGATGCGGCGGCCGTTGCCGGGCAGGATAGCCCCGGCCGCCTCGGGGTCGGCTGCGGCCAGGCGGGCGTGCAGCGCTCCGGAGCCCAGGTCGGCGAGCTCCTTCTCGAGCCGGGCGCGCACCTCGGGGTCGGTCCCGGGGAACTCCAGTGCGTCGAGCGCCCCGCGTACGTACAGCCCGGAGCCGCCGACGAGGACGGGGGTGCGGCCTTCGGCGAGCAGCCGGTCGATCTCCGCACGAGCCAGTCTCTGGTACTCGGCGACGCTGGCCGTCACGGTGACGTCCCAGACGTCGAGGAGCCGGTGCGGGACTCCGCCGCGCTCCTCGACCGTCAGCTTGGCGGTGCCGATGTCCATCCCCCGGTAGAGCTGCATGGAGTCGGCGTTGACCACCTCTCCGTTCAGCTGCTGCGCGAGGAATACCCCCAGATCGGACTTTCCGGCCGCGGTGGGGCCGACGACGGCGATGACCCGCGGCGCGGGAACTGCACTTCTCACCGTCCCAGTCTCGCAAACTCCCCGGCTGTCCCCGAACGAGCGAGGTGACGGCACGGGTGTGGGTTCGTTTCCTGTTGCGAGGTTCCGCACGCCGGTTTTCGACCGACGCCTGAGGGCGGCGCAATGGGACGCTCCGGGAGAGCCCGGAACTTCGCCCACACGAGTAGGCTTTGGAGTAGGCATGGGCATTTTTTCATGGTTTAGCCGGAAGGCGAGCGAGGCTGCTGAAACCACGGAGGAGGCGGCTGTCGGCACGGTGACGGCAGAGCCCACGGCGGAGTCCGCGTCGGAGTCTGCGGAGTCCGCCGCCGGTTCGGCGGAGCCGGCCGCGGCCGCCGGGACAGCCGACGAGGCCGGATCTGCCGAGTCGGCCGAGGAGGAAGCGGGACCGGCCGCGGCGGCGGCCGACGGGGCGAAGGCGGATCCGGATGCCGAGGCCGCGGCGGCGTCCGGCGCAACGGCCGGGGCTGCCTCCGAGGCAACGGCTGAGGCTGTGTCCGAGACGACGGCTGAGGCAACGGCTGAGGCTGTGTCCGAGACGACGGCTGCCGAGGACACCGAGGACGCCGCAAGCCCCGCCGTCGACTCTGTGGAGATTCCCAAGCAGCAGTCGGCCGAGGAGGCGGCGGACAACGAAGCCGGAGAGGGTGCCCGTAAGTAGTCCGTGATGAGGAAGGTGACCCATGGGGCTCGTGGATACGCTCAAGGCCAAGCTTGCCCCGGCCAAGGAGAAGGTGTCTGACCTCGCGCACCAGCACGGGGGCAGGATCGGGCACGGCCTGGACAGGGCCGCGAAGGCGGCCGACGAGAAGACCAAGCACAAGTACAGCAGCAAGATCGAGGCCGGTGCCGGGAAGGCCAAGCACGCCCTGGGCCGCCTCTCTCACAAGGACGACGGCCACAAGGACGAAGGCACCGCACCGCCGGCTGCCTGACGGTTACGGCGGACGGCCGCGGAACAGCATGTTCCGCGGCCGTCCGCCGTTCTGCGCCGGGCTTCGCCCGGAAGATCGACGCCGGGGCCTGTCCCCGAGGGGGCCGGGGCGTCCCGCCCCTCGGGGGCGGGACGCGCCGTGACCGGGCGGCCGCTATGACCAGGCGGCGACGAAGTAGCCGACGCCGTAGGGGGCGTCGTCGTAGAGGAGCTGCCCGGACAGCCGTGTCCCCTCGGCCGCGCCCGCGAGCACCTGCCACGGAGCGCGCCCGGCCGCCTGGAGCTCCTGCGCCAGCGGCACGTCCAGGGCCATCAGCGCCCCGGTGTCGGCGGCGGCCAGGGCCCGGGAGACCGTCGCGTCGAAGTCGGCGGCGCGGTCGTCCAGATAGCCGGGGGCCTTCAGGGTGCGGCACGCGGTGCCGTCCCCCAGCACAAGCAGCGCCACCCGCCCGGCGCGGGACGAGAACTCCCGCCCCAGGGCGGCGCAG
The DNA here is from genome assembly GCF_022414575.1 of Streptomyces sp. MUM 178J. Taxonomy (GTDB): domain Bacteria; phylum Actinomycetota; class Actinomycetes; order Streptomycetales; family Streptomycetaceae; genus Streptomyces; species Streptomyces chengmaiensis. Next base: position 59,674 of record NZ_JADWYQ010000025.1, read on the forward strand.
CTCTCCGCGGCCAGACTCTCCTCGACCGCGACGCCCTCCAGCGGGGCGTCCGCCCAGCGGACCCTGTCCAGCAGCCAGGCGCCCACGGCGAGCGAGGGCGGCAGCGGCCGCTCCGGGGCCCGGCCGCCGGCCTGCCCGAGGGTGACGGACATGTCCAGCCCGAAGCCCAGGAAGGAGCCCCGGGCCCCCTCGGGGTGGTTCCCCGCCTGCCCGGGGGCGGCCGGGCCGACTGCCACAAGGCGGTCGGGCCGGGCCGCGGCGAGCACACCCAGGGCGTCGGCGCACGCGGTCCGGGCGGCATCGAGCTCAGGGGCCGCCCCTGCGGCGACCTCGGGCACGAGCAGAGGAGGACAGGGGCAGACGGCGGCGGCTACGAGCATGATCGGCAGCCTAGCTCCGTACGACGCCCCTCACCGACACCGGTCGGCCCCGGCAAGCCGCCGGTCGGGGGCAGGCGCAGGTCTGGGGCCGGGCCGGGGCCGGCCGGCTGCCGGAGGCCGTGCCGGCACGGCGATGCGGCGGCCGCCGGGCGCGGCTCCTCAGACGGCGGAGCAGCCGCTCGCCGCCTGCGGCAGCGGGGCCGGGACCCCGACGGTGGGAAGCCCCAGCATGACCCCCGCCGGCGCGGCCGCCGGCGCGGCGTTCCGCTTCTCCCAGGCGTCACCGGCGCGCGTGCGGCGCACCGACCGCACCGGTCCCTCGGCCAGCAGATGGTGCGGTGCGGCGTAGCTGACCTCCACGGTCACCACGTCGCCGGGGCGCACCTCCTCCTCGGGCTTGCTGAAGTGGACGAGCCGGTTGTCGGGAGCGCGGCCGGAGAGGCGCCGGGTGGCGTCGTCCTTGCGGCCCTCGCCCTCGGCGACCATGACCTCCAGGGTGCGTCCGACCTGCTTCTTGTTCTCCTCCCAGGAGATCTCCTCCTGGAGGGCGACCAGCCGCATATAGCGCTCCTGCACGACCTCCTTGGGGACCTGGCCGTCCATCTCGGCCGCGGGCGTGCCGGGCCGCTTGGAGTACTGGAAGGTGAAGGCGTTCGCGAAGCGCGCCTCGCGGACCGTGTGGAGGGTCTGTTCGAAGTCCTCCTCGGTCTCGCCGGGGAAGCCCACGATGATGTCGGTGGAGATCGCCGCCTGCGGGATGGCCTCGCGGACCTTCCGGATGATGTTCAGGAAGCGCTCCTGCCGGTACGAGCGGCGCATCGCCTTGAGGACGGTGTCGGAGCCGGACTGGAGCGGCATGTGCAGCTGCGGCATGACGTTCGGCGTCTCGGCCATCGCCTCGATCACGTCGTCGGTGAAGTCACGGGGGTGCGGCGAGGTGAAGCGCACCCGCTCCAGGCCCTTGATCTTTCCGCAGGCGCGCAGCAGCTTGCTGAACGCCTCGCGGTCGCCGATGTCGGAGCCGTACGCGTTGACGTTCTGGCCGAGCAGGGTGACCTCGGAGACGCCCTCGGCGACCAGGGCCTCGATCTCGGCGAGGATGTCGCCCGGGCGGCGGTCCTTCTCCTTGCCGCGCAGCGCGGGCACGATGCAGAAGGTGCACGTGTTGTTGCAGCCGACGGAGATCGAGACCCATGCGGCGTAAGCGGACTCCCGGCGGGTGGGCAGCGTGGACGGGAACGCCTCCAGCGACTCGGCGATCTCGACCTGCGCCTCCTCCTGGACGCGGGCGCGCTCCAGCAGAACCGGCAGCTTGCCGATGTTGTGGGTGCCGAAGACCACGTCGACCCAGGGCGCCTTCTTGACGATGGTGTCGCGGTCCTTCTGCGCCAGGCAGCCGCCGACGGCGATCTGCATGCCGGGCCGCCGGGACTTCACGGGCGCGAGCCGGCCGAGGTTGCCGTACAGCTTGTTGTCGGCGTTCTCCCGCACGGCGCAGGTGTTGAAGACGACGACGTCGGCCTCACCCTCCGCGGCTTCGGGCGCGCGCACATAGCCGGCGTCCTCCAGCAGGCCGGACAGCCGCTCGGAGTCGTGGACGTTCATCTGACACCCATAGGTGCGCACTTCGTAGGTTCGGGTGACGTCCACTGTCTGGCTCCGGTCGCTGCTGGTCATGGCACAAGGGTAGGCGTTCCCCGGAGCGGCCCGTACGCGGTGCTCCCGGTCCGGGGCGCAGGCCCGCACTCTTCGCAGTCGACGCGCAACCGAGCGCGTGGTCCCTCGTTCGTCAAGGCACATCGGTGACAGCGAAGGAGCGCTCGCATGCCGTACCGCCGTGGACGTCTCCTGCCGGTCCTCCTCGCCGTTCTCATCGCAGCCGCCGGTCCAGCGGCAGCGGACCCGGCGGCAACCAATGCGGCGGCGGCCAACCCGGCCGCGGCGTCCGCGCCCGCCGTCGTCGTCGACGGGCCGGTGCTCGGCCGCAACTTCCCCGATCCCGACGTGGTGAAGATCGGCGACACCTACCACGCGTACGCCACCAGCACGGTCGGCAGGAACATCCAGCACGCCACCTCGCGCGACCTGGTGAACTGGACGCTCGCCGCCTCCGACCCCCTGCCCGCCCTCGGGGCGTGGGTGGACAACGGCCGGCGCCGCGTTTGGGCGCCGGACGTATTCGACAACGGCGACGGTTACACCATGCACTACACCGCCCACGACAGGGCGAGCGGCAAGCAGTGCATCGGCACGGCCCTCGCCTCCTCCCCCGACGGGCCGTTCCGGCCGGTGGGCGACGCACCGCTGATCTGCCCGGTCGGGCAGGGCGGCGCGATCGACGCCGCCGGATACACCGAGAACGGCCGGCGCTACATGCTGTGGAAGAGCGACGGCAACTGCTGCGGCATGGACGCCTGGATCCATCTGCAGCCGGTCTCGGGCGACGGGACCCTCACCTCCGGACGCGCGGTCCGGCTGCTCAGGCAGGAACTCCCCTGGGAGGGCGGGGTCGTCGAAGCGCCCACGCTCATCAGGCGTGACGGACGCTACATCCTCTTCTACTCGGCCGGCTCCTACGAGGGCTACGGGTACGCCACGGGCTATGCCGTGGCCGACCGCCTCACCGGCCCGTACACCAAAACCGCCGAACCGCTCATGTCCACGGAGTCGTTCGCGGGTGCGGTACGGGGCCCCGGCGGGCAGGACCTGGTGACGGGCCCCGACGGCCGCGACCGCATCGTCTTCCACGGCTGGAACGCCGACCGCTCCCAGCGCTTCATGTACGCCGCCGACCTTGTCTTCGCGGACGGCCGCCCGTTCGTGCGGGGCAGCGCCGTGCGGTACCAGGCAGAGGACGCCCGGCTGCACCGGGCCCAGGTGCGGGAGGCTGCGGGCGCTCTCGGCGGCCGGGCCGTCGCGTACATCGACCACGACGACAGCTCTGTGGAGTTCCGTGCCTTCGCCGTGTCGGCGGGCGTCCATCCGCTGTCAGTGCGCTACGGCAACGGCTCTCTGGACGAGGGCCGTCCGGCGGGGGCCTCGCACAACCTGTCGGTCAACGGCGAAGACGCGGGGGTCGTGCTCTATCCGTACACGGGCTGGGACACCTGGCGGTACGCCCGTCGGCCCGTGGTCCTGGCAGCGGGCTGGAACACGATCCGGCTGTCCAAGGGCGAGCGCCACGCGGAGCTGGACTGCCTGGAGGCCGGCTGACGGCCGCGGCGGACGACTGCGGCTGCAGGTCTGCGCCGGACAGCAGACGGCGGCGGGGGACGGCGGACAGGTGCGGCTGTGACTGCGCGGAGGCTGCGGCTCCGTGTCGGACGGCAGTCGGCGGCAGACGGCCGGGGGACGCCGGGGGACGGCCGGGGGACGGCCGGGGGACGCCGGACAGGTGCGGCGGGCGGCTGAGTGCTGAGCGCCGGGAAACGCCGTCAGCCCCACTTCTGCCGACTGGTCCGGTCACAGGCGAGCGTCCGCAGGCCGCTGCCGCTGTCGTCCAGGCACCTGCGCGTCACCCCGCTCCGCACCTCGACCGACTCATCGTCCCAGACGGTCACCGACCAGGTCTGAGACGCGGGGGCGTGCGAGCCGCACGGCACGGCGCGCAGCCCTGAACTCCCGTCGTCCAGGCACCGCCCCGTGGCATGGTTCCTCAGCCGGTGCGTGCCGTCGGCGAGGGTGTGGACGGTCCACCACTGGTAGCTCATCCCATTGCACTTGTAGGTGCGCAGCTTCTCGTCGAGGCTGTCGTCGAGACAGCGGCCGGTCGCCCGGCTGACGAAGATCCTCCGGGTGCGGGGCAGCCCCGCCGTGCTTCCCGCCGCGCCGTTCTCCCCGGCGGTGGCCCCGGGTGCGGAGGAACCGGCGGCCGGGGCCGTTGCGGGCGGGGCGGCGAATAAGACGAGCGCGGCCAGGGCGAGCACGACGCCGAGCGCCAGTCCGGCGAGGGCGCCGGTCGCGGCGTACGCCCGGCGGCTGCGCGGACGGCGCAGCCGGATGCGGCCGACGGCGAGTCGGCGACGGTTGCGGGGCCGCGGAGCGCCGGGACCGCCGGCGTCGGTCCCCGTGTCCGTGTCCGCATCGGCGTCCGGGACGGCGGGAGGGGCGAAGGGGTATCCCGGGCCTCCCTCCGGCCTGGGCTGGCTGCGGTCGGCCGCCTCCCACAGGGCGCGGTACTCAGCGGGGTCGGCGCCCAGGGCCCGGCACAGATCGCGGACGGTGGCCCAGGGCGGGACGGTGCTCCCCCTGAAGTACCGGGACAGCGACGAGTCACTGATCAGCACTTCCTTCTCCAAGGAGCGAAGCGTGCGTCCGGAGCCCTGCTGCAGCGCTCGCAGGGCGCTGCCCAGGCGCTGCGCCGGAGCTGCCTGAGGCTGTTTCTCCGCAGCCATCGCATTCCTCTCCTCGGACGGTCCCAAGTCGCCCCGCACAACGCTGTCCTGTCCCGGGACAGATAAGTCCCAGCAGGTCAGAACAGTAGGGATCCCGACATCGCCGAAGCAAACGGGACACTCTTGCGAAGGGTGATGCACCGCCACAAAGCTCTGGGCACCGGCTCCGAGACGGAGGCGGCGGTCTCTCGGCGCCACCGCAACGACCGCCACCCCCGTCGCGCACCGGGGTCGCGGCACACGTCGCGGCCCGTCGCACGGGCCGTCGGTCGACTTCACCGCCTCGCACCACTCGTCAACCCTGGAGAGACTCATGTCCCACGCCCCGACCACGACCAAGGCCCGTCGCATGGAGCCGACATGACGTTCGCACCGTCCCGGGCACAGGTCCTGGCCCTGCTGGCCGCCACCGTCGCCACGCTGCTCGCTGTGACGGCGGCGGTGTGGTGGGGGCCGGCGGCGCCGGCCGGCCGTCCCGGGCCCCCGCAGACCGAGACGCCGGGCCGGGCGTCGCCGGACGAGGCCGCACGGCTGCTGCACGACGCGGAAGAACTGCTGCTGCGGGACTGCATGCGACGGGCGGGCTTCGACTACCACCCCGTGCCCAGCGAACCCCCCTCCGTCGAGCACGCCTTCCCCTATGTCCTCGACGACGCGGCCTGGGCACGCGAACACGGCTACGGCCGCGACCTCGCCGAGCGGCGGCGCGCCCTCACCCGCAGCGACCCCAACCGCCGGTACTTCGAGTCCCTGACTCCGCGCCGCAAGTCCCAGGCCCTCGTCGCCGCCAACGGGCCAAGCCCGCGCGGCGTGCTGGCCACCCTGCCCGGCGGCGGCGCAGTGCAGCGCAGCGACCGCGGGTGCGTCTCCGAAGCCCAGCGGCGGCTCTACGGGGACCTGCCCGCCTGGTTCCAGGCGTCGACCGCCGTCCGCACGCTGGAGCTGGTCCGCAGGAGCAGGGTGGTGGCCGACCCCCGCTACCGCGAGGGCGTGACCGCCTGGGCGGCGTGCATGCGGGGTGCGGGGCATCCGCACCCGACTCCGGGCCGTGCCCGCGCCACCGCACTGTCCGCCGCGGACCCGCTCCCGCGGAGCCGGGAGATCGCGCTCGCCCTGGCCGAGGTGCGCTGCGCGGAGCGGTCCGGGCTGGCCGACACGGCACGGCGGCTCGACGCCCACCACGAGGCGCTGCTGTCCCGCCGGTACCGCCGTGACACCGAGGCGAAGATCCGCCTCGAGACGGGGGCGCTGCCGCGGGCGCGCGCCGTCGTCGACGGCCGACGGGCCGCGTACTGACCCCCATGCCGTGCGCACCGGGCGCACGGCGCTGACCGAAAGGTGACCATCATGCGCACATTCCGTACCGTCCTGGCCTCGCTCGCCGTCGTGGCGGCGGCCACCATGACGGGGGCCGAGGGCCAGGCCGCACCGCCGGCTTCGCCCGCCGCTCCCGCTCCCCTTTGGGCGGCCGCTCCCGACGGGTTCCTCTACGCCTGGGAGCACGCCCACGCCGGGGGCTTCCACTGCCGCTGGGACAAGGAGAACGCCAACTGGGCGGGCTGCCGGAACAGGGTCTCGGACGTGTGGAACAACGGCTTCCCCGGACGTCTCGAGGACGTGCGGCTGTTCTACGGCCTGGCCATGACCGGCTCCTGGGTCTGTCTGCAGCGGGGGGAGTCGATTCCCGACCTGAACGCCGCCGGCACCGTCTTCACCGCACCGGGCCGGGGCCGGGGCGAACGGGTCAACGACAACGTGTCCTCCCACGACTGGGTCGACGCGTGCTGACAGCGGACGAGGCCGACACTCGGCGCGTGCCAAAGTGATCACACTCCGTGTCGGGCCGGGGGTGGGTGCCCTCGGCCCGACATGCGCGTTGTCTGGGACGATGCCGGATCCTCCGCTTCTGGCTACATCCAGCCAAGGCCTGGCCATCACAGGGAGTGAGCTGGCAGGATCGCTGCATGTCCTCGGCGTCCCGAGCGCTCTCGGCGTTCACTGCATTCACCGCTCTCCCGGTGTTCCGCCGCCTCAGCCGCCGCCGTGCGCTGACCGGCGCGGTGGCCGGGCTCGTGGTGTCCGGGCTGCTGCTGTGGTGGGTGCTGCCGTTCGGGGCGTCGTCGCCTAGCGGGTCCCTCGTCTTCAGCACAGGAGTGAGCAAGGGCGTCTACCAGCGGTACGGGACGCTGCTGAAGGACGCCCTCGGCCGTGATCTGCCGGATGTGGACATAGCACTGCGGACCAGCGAGGGCTCGCAGCAGAATCTGGCCCGGGTGACGTCCGGCGAGGCGGACTTCACCATCGCCACGGCCGACGCCGTCGCAAAGTACAAGCGGGACGGGCTGCCGGGCGCGGAGGAGCTGCGCGGCTGCGCCCGGCTCTACGACGACTATGTGCAGCTGATCGTGCCCATGGCGTCGGATGTGAAGTCGGCGCGGGACCTGAAGGGCAAGCGGGTCGGCGTGGGACATGACGGCTCGGGGGTGCGGATCATCGCCGACCGGCTGCTGAAGGCGGCGGGCCTTGACCCCAAGAACGACATCACCCCTGTTCCGGAGGGCCTGGACACGCTGCCGGGCCGGCTGGAGCGCGGCGAGATAGATGCGTTCTTCTGGTCGGGCGGGCTGCCCACCGGGACGGTGCAGCAGCTTTCGGAGCGATTCTCGATCCGGCTGGTGCCTCTGGAGGAGGAGCTTGTGGAGCGGCTGCACACGGTCGGCGATCCCACGAGCCACTACCGCTCAGCCGTGATACAGCCGAATGCGTACTTCCATGTGCAGGACGGCCAGGCCGTGCCGACGGTGGCGGTGGCGAACCTGCTGGTGACAACTGACCGGATGGACCCGGAGATGGCCGAAGGGGTCACCCGCACGGTGATCAACAGCCGGGACGGCATAGGCCAGTCGGTCCACCCGGCCCAGCGCGTGGATCTGCGTACCGCCGTGTATACGGACCCGCTGCCGCTGCACCGGGGGGCCCGGCACTACTACCGCTCGGTCAAGCCCTGAGGGCTGCCATTCCACCACGTCCCAAGGGCTACCACTCCGCCGGACCTGGGGCTACTGCTCGGCCACCGCGCTGAGGGCTACCGCTCGACCACGTCCTGAGGCGCACGCCCGCCCGTGGCCCGGGCATGACCGCGCCTGCCCGTACCCTCCTCCTTCTGCGCGGCGGTGTCGTCCGGGGCCATACGGCGGACGGCGACCGTCACCCGCAGGCCATGCGGTTCCCGGTGGGCGTAGGAGAGCGAGCCTCCGCCCGCCGACAGCAGGGCGCGCGAGATGGACAGCCCGAGTCCCGAGCCTTTGACGTTCTGATGCCGGCCGCTGCGCCAGAAGCGGTCGCCGATGCGGGCCAACTCCTCATCGGTCAGGCCGGGGCCGTGGTCCTCGACGACGATTCGCGACACCTCGCCGTGGGCGGCTGCGGAGACGGAGACCTTTTCTCCTCGCGGAGTGAACTTCAGCGCATTGTCGATCACCGCGTCCAGGACGCTGGAGAGCGCGACGGGGTCGGCCCAAGCGGCGACGGGGGCTGTCAGGTCGCTGAGCCGGACGCCGCGCTCGTCGGCCAGCGGACGCCAGGCCGAGACCCGCTCGGCGGCGAGCTCGCCCACGTCGACCAGTTGCAGGTCCGCAGCGGCATGCTCCGCCAACGCCAGATCGAGAAGATCGTCCAGCACCTGCGCCAACCGCTTGCCCTCGGTGCGCACCGAGCCGATCTCCTCGTTTCCGGCAGGCAGTTCGAGCGCGAGGAGCTCGATGCGCAGCAGCAGTGCGGCCAGGGGGTTGCGCAGTTGATGGGAGGCGTCGGCGACGAAGGCACGCTGCTGTTCGAGGACCTCTTCGACGTTGTCGGCCATCTCGTTGAAGGAGCGGGCGAGCCTGCGCAGCTCCGGGGGGCCGCTCGCCGCCGCGACGCGCGACTTCATCCGGCCGGTCGCTATGTCGTGGGTGGCCGCGTCAAGGATGCGCACGGGCCGCAGCACCCAGCCCGTGAGCCGGAAGGCCGCGCCCACGGCGAGCAGCATCGCCGCGGACTCGCCCGCGACGATCAGCAGCCAGCCGCGCACCACCCGCGAGCGCAGTTGGTCGGTGGGCGAGTCGGTGAAGACGACGGCGACGACGTCGCCGTCCCGCACCACGGGCGAGGCGACGACGAGCCGGGCGTCGGTCTGCCAGGGCCAGACCTGCGGAGGGTCCGAGCTGCGCCGCCCGGACAGCGCCTCCTGGAACGCCTCCCGGCTGTCGCCGGTCTCGGGCACCCACCAGTCCTGCGGGGCGCGGGCCATCGTGGAGTCGTTGTAGTAGAAGACGCCCGCCTTGATGCCGTATGTGTCGTGGTAGCGGTCGAGCTGCGCCTGAAGTGTGGCGCGCCGCTCGTCGAGGGCGGGCCCCTCGGTGACGAACTGCGCCAGGGCCGCGAAGCGCACGGTGTCGTCGATCCGGTCGACGACGACCTGTTGCTGCTGCGCCGCGGCGAGGCTGACGGCGAGCGGGAAGCCGAGCGCCAGCAGCACGCCCGCCATGAGGACGATAAGCAGAGGGAGAAGTCGGGTGCGCACGGGGGTCTGCGGGCCTTGGTCAGTCGCCGGCCGTCACACCGGACACCGGCGCCACGAGGCGGTAGCCGATGCCGCGCACGGTCTCTATGAGGGACGGCATCCGGAGCTTGGAGCGCAGCGAGGCCACATGTACCTCAAGCGTGCGTCCCGTCCCTTCCCAGCTCGTCCGCCACACCTCGCTGATGATCTGCTCCCGACGGAAGACGACGCCGGGCCGCTGCGCGAGCAGCGCCAGCAGATCGAACTCCTTGCGGGTGAGCTGGACCGTCTCGCCGTCGACGCTGACGCGCCGCGTCGGGAGTTCGACGGTGACGGCGCCGAGCCGCAGCGCCTGCTCCTCGGGGCCCGGCCCGACGTCGTCTCCGGCGGCGGTGCGCCGGCTGACCGCGTGGATGCGGGCCAGCAGCTCTCCCGTGTCATAGGGCTTGACGACATAGTCGTCCGCGCCGATGTTGAGTCCGTGTATCCGCGAGCGCACATCTGAGCGCGCGGTAACCATGATCACGGGGGTGGAGGTGAGCTTTCTGATCTTTCCGCAGACCTGGTAGCCGTCCTGGTCGGGCAGGCCGAGGTCCAGCAGGATGACCCCGAAGGGGGGCTTGCCCTCGTTCTTGGCGGGCAGGACGGAGTGCAACGCCTCCTCGCCGTTGCGCGCGTGCACCACCTTGAAGCCATGGCGTGCGAGCACGGCGGAGAGCGCGGCGGCGACATGGTTGTCGTCCTCCACGAGCAGCAGTCTCATGACGGCCCCTCTCCCTCTTCCGTTCGCGCGGTCGTCATCTTCACCCGGTGTGCGGTTCATGGTCATCCGGTGCTGTGGCGCCTACGCGGTTGGTCATCCGTTGTCCGGCATCGGACGGCAATGCACCCAGGGGCATCAAGTCCGATGCCCGCCATGCAGTCAAGGGGCTTCCTGCTGCGGGGCGATATCCGTTATGCACCCGGTACTCCAACCTCTCGCCGCTTAACGCAGAGTGCCCGGCCGCAGCCGGATCGTTATGCTCAATTTCCGCTCAGATGTGCTGACGCTGGTCGGACACGGTGATTACTGTCCCCTTCCAACCGAGGAGGACGGAGCAAGAGCCGATGAGCGGAGTATCAGTGACCAAGGACGCCGGGGATGCAGGGGACGCCGTTCCCGCGTCGGGCGACCTGGTCGTGCTGAGCTGTGTCAACAAGCACTTCGGCGCGTTGCATGTGCTCCAGGACATCGACCTGACGATCGCCCGCGGCGAGGTCGTGGTCGTGATCGGACCGTCGGGGTCCGGGAAGTCCACGCTGTGCCGCACGATCAACCGCCTGGAGACCATTGACTCCGGTGCGATCACGATCGACGGGAAGGCGCTGCCCCAGGAGGGCAGGGAGCTCGCCCGGCTGCGCGCCGACGTCGGGATGGTGTTCCAGTCGTTCAATCTCTTCGCACACAAGACGGTGCTGGAGAACGTGACGCTGGGGCAGCTCAAAGTCCGCAAGACCGACAAGAAGACGGCCGAGGAGAAGGCCCGGGCGCTGCTCGACCGCGTGGGAGTGGGCTCCCAGGCGGACAAGTACCCGGCGCAGCTCTCCGGCGGTCAGCAGCAACGCGTCGCCATCGCCCGGGCGTTGGCGATGGACCCCAAGGTCATGCTCTTCGACGAGCCGACCTCCGCCCTGGACCCCGAGATGATCAACGAGGTTCTCGAGGTCATGCAGCAGCTGGCGCGGGACGGGATGACGATGGTGGTCGTCACCCATGAGATGGGCTTCGCCCGCTCCGCCGCCAACCGCGTGGTGTTCATGGCGGACGGCAGGATCGTCGAAGAGGCGACCCCCGATGAGTTCTTCAACAACCCGCGCAGCGACCGGGCCAAGGACTTCCTGTCGAAGATCCTTCACCACTGATCACAGTGCCGGCCGCATCCGGCTGGCGCTGATGTGCAGTTCGACAGGACAGCTCACCATCGATCGATCTATCCGAGGGAAGTTCACCCATGAAGCTCCACAAGGCAAGCGCGGCCGTCGCCGCCGTTCTGACCCTCTCCCTGGCCGCCACCGCCTGCGGCTCCGGCGAGGACTCGGGCAGCGGCGGTGACAAGATCACCATTGGCATCAAGTTCGACCAGCCCGGCCTCGGCCTGAAGACGCCTGACGGCAAGTACACCGGCTTCGACGTCGACGTCGCCACTTACGTCGCCAAGGAGCTGGGCTACGAGGCCTCGGACATCGTCTGGAAGCAGGCCCCCAGCGCCGAGCGCGAGAACCTGATCAAGAACGGCGATGTGAAGTTCGTGGTCGCCACCTACTCGATCACCGACAAGCGCAAGCAGGAGGTCGACTTCGCCGGCCCGTACCTGCTGGCCCATCAGGACCTGCTGGTCCGCGCCGATGACTCCTCCATCACCAAGGTCGAGGACCTCAACAGCAAGAAGCTGTGCTCGGTGACCGGCTCCACCTCGGCGCAGAACGTCAAGAACAAGCTGGCGCCCAAGGCCGACCTGCAGCAGCTCGGCGGATACTCGGAGTGCCTGACCGGCCTGGAGAACGGCGCCGTCGACGCCCTCACCACCGATGACTCCATCCTGGCCGGCTTCGCCGCGCAGCAGCAGCACCAGGGCAAGTTCAAGCTCGCCGGCCTGAACATGAGCGACGAGCACTACGGCATCGGTCTCAAGAAGGGCGACAAGGACCTCCACAGCAAGATCAACAAGGCTCTGGAGAAGATGAAGTCCGATGGCTCCTGGGACAAGTTCGTGAAGGCGAACTTCGGTCCGGCCAACTACAAGAACGAGCCCGCCCCGGAGATCACCGAGGCCAGCTGAGGCAGCGGTGACGCGCCGCCGGCCACAGCGGCCGGCGGCGCGCACCACCATCCGACCACGGGAGAGCGCGGGGCAACGTGTTCGACTTTCTTGATTCCGGGCAGTACGACCTGCTCGGCGCCTTCTGGGTGACCGTTCAGCTCACCCTCTACTCAGCGATTGGTTCCCTGATATGGGGAACGCTGCTGGTCGGCATGCGGGTCAGCCCGGTGCCGCTGATGCGGTCCTTCGGAACCGGCTATGTCAACGTCGTCCGCAACACTCCGCTGACGATCATCGTCATCGGCTGTTCGCTGGGGCTCAGCCAGACGCTGGGCATCAACCTCGGCGCCGACAACTTCAAGGACATCGGGTTCCGGCTCGCCGTCCTGGGCCTCACCGCCTACACCGGCACCTTCGTCTGTGAGGCGCTGCGCTCCGGCATCAACACGGTGCCGGTAGGCCAGGCCGAGGCGGCCCGTGCCCTGGGGCTGAGCTTCACCCAGGTGCTGAGGCTGATCGTGCTGCCCCAGGCGTTCCGCTCGGCCGTCACTCCGCTGGCGAACGTGCTGATCGCACTGACGAAGAACACGACCGTGGCAGCGGCGATCGGCGTCGGCGAGGCCGCACTCCTGATGAAGGAAATGGTCGAGAACGAGGCCCAGGCGCTCTTCACCGTCTTCGGCGTCTTCGCCTTCGGCTTCATCGTTCTGACCCTCCCCACCGGCCTGCTGCTCGGCTGGGTGTCCAAGCGTGTGGCGGTGAAGCGATGAGCTCCGTTCTGTATGACTCCCCCGGCCCCAAGGCCAAGGGGCGCAACTACGTCTACACGGCCGTCTTCCTTGTGGTCTTCGCGCTCGCCGCCTGGTGGGTGCTGGCCAAGATGGCCGACAAGGACCAGCTGACGGCGGAGAAGTGGAGCCCGTTCTTCACGGACTCCCGGGTGTGGACCACCTATCTGCTGCCCGGCCTGTGGGAGACCGCCAAGGCGGCCGCCCTCGCACTGGTGATCGCGCTGCCTCTGGGTGCGCTGCTCGGCATCGCCAGGCTCTCCGACCACGCCTGGATCCGGGTGCCCGTCGGGGCCGTGGTCGAGTTCTTCCGCGCCATCCCGGTGCTGCTGATGATGGTGTTCGCCAGCGCGCTGTTTGTGCAGTTCACAACGATCTCGTCGGACATCCGGCCGTTGTACGCGGTGGTGACCGGCCTGGTCCTGTACAACGCCTCGGTCATCGCCGAGATCGTACGGGCGGGCATCCTCTCCCTGCCCCGCGGCCAGACCGACGCGGCGAAGGCCATCGGCATGCGCAAGGGCCAGACCATGACCTTCGTACTGCTGCCGCAGGCCGTGACGGCCATGCTGCCGGCGCTGGTCAGCCAGCTGGTCGTGATCGTCAAGGACACGGCGCTCGGCGGCGCCCTCCTCGGCCTCGCGGAACTGATGACGCAGACCCGCAACATCCCGGCGAACTACGGTGCGAACACCATTGCCGCACTCACCGTGATCGCCGGACTGTACATCATCGTCAACTTCGCACTCACCAACCTCGCCAGCTGGCTGGAGGGCCGGATCCGGCAGGCGAAGAAGGGCAGTGGCGCGGTCGTCGACATCAAGACGGTCGACGCCGGAATGGGCGGCGCCGACGGCATCTGACGGACTGACAGAGAGCGGCAAGGGGCGGTGGCGACGGCGCTGCCGCCCCTTCCCATGCGCCGCCAGCGGCGTCTGAGGCCCCGTCACTTGACGCGGACACCGGCAGTGGGTTGCATACGTTCTGTGATCAAGCACCGGGCTCCCTCCGTACCTCCCCGTATGAACCGCCGGGCCCCGGGAGCCGCGCCATGGACCCGGTGATCGTCGTCGGCGCCGGCCCCGTCGGGCTCACCCTCTCCCTTGCGCTCGCCCGCCAGGCGGTGCCGTCGGTCGTGCTCGACGAGGGGCCGGCCGCGGACGAGTCGCGCCCCGCCCGTACGGCGGTGCTGCGCCCCGACATGGCCGCCCTGGTGGAACGCCTCGGTTGTACGACGGTGCGTGACGAGGGCGTCCGCTGGACCGGATGGCGGCTGCTGCGGCGCGGCCAGACCACGCGCAGCGTGCCTCTCGGGGACCGGGTCGCCCCGGCCCCTCTGCACATTCCGCAGCACGCCCTGACACGGGGGCTGCGCAGCGCGGCCGAATCCCACCGGCTGATCCGGCTGGTCCCCGAGAGCCGACTCGACTCGCTGGAACAGGACGACACGGGCGTGACCGTGCACACCCGCGGGTCCGAGGACGCATGGTGGCGCGGCAGCCACCTGGTGGGCTGCGACGGGGCGCGCTCCACCGTGCGCAAGCTCCTCGGCATCCGCTTCCCCGGCCGGACCGCGGTGGAACGGCATGCCGTGGCCGCGCTGCGCGCCGAACTGCCCTGGCCCGGCGAGGCATTGCTGCACCGCCGGCCGCCGTGGCGCTCGGGCGGCGAGGAGATCACGGCCCGGCCGCTTCCGGACGGCGTCTGGCGGATCGACTGGCTGCTGCCGCCGCGAGGAGAACTGGTCACCCCCGACGCACTGGTGGCGCGGGTGCGGGACACCCTGGCCGGCTGGTGCGGCGAGATCCCGCCGTACGACCTTCTGGACACCGGAGTGCACACCCTGCACCACCGGCTGGCACGGCGCTGGCGGGTGGGGCGGGCGTTCCTCGCGGGGGACGCGGCGCATCTGCTCGGGGCCGTGGGCACCCACGGGCTGGACGAAGGGCTGCGGGACGCCGACAACCTCGCATGGAAGCTGGCCCAGTGCCGGCACCACGGCACCTCGGAGACGCTGCTCGACAGCTACCAGGCGGAGCGGCGAGCCGCGGTGGCGAGCCGGCTGCGGGCCGCCGACCAGTGGCTGCCGATACTGCGGGGCGGCGGGGGGCTGCGGGGCTGTGTGCCGGGCGCGGCACGGACCCATGACTCCCTGCTGAGCGAAGCTCATCTGGGGCAGGGGCCGCTCGGCGCGCCGCCCGTCCATGCGCACTCGCCTCTCGCACCCGAGTACGCCTCCTCCCAGACGGCGGTCGGCACGGAGGCGGGGGCCCCGGCAGACGACGTACGGGTGACCGCACCCGACGGCAGCAGCGCGCGCCTGTGGGAGCGGCTGGGGCAGGGCCGGCTGCTCGTGGTGCTCGTCGCGCCGGGCACAGGTGTGTGGGACCGGCGGCACTGGGTCTCCGCGGGCGTGATGCCGCGGCTGGCGGCGGCGGTGGCGGCGCTGCCGATGCGGGCGGAGCTGCTGGTGACGGAGAGCTATCCGGGGGCGTCGGCGCACACCGTGTTGCTGGTGCGGCCGGACGGGCATCTGGCCGCCGCGTTCGCCGGTGTCCGTCCGGCGGAGCTGTACGGCGCAGCCGACGCCGTCCGCGGCGGCGCGCCTGCCGCGGCCCGCACGGACCGCACGGCGGACGTCACCTGACGGGGTGTGGGGTGGGTGTCTCCCTCCCCCGGCACCCGAGCGCGTGGGGAGCTCCCACCCGGCAACATGGCTCAGCCAGCGACGCTGGCGGCTGCTGCTCCGGACAAGGCCAGCAGTCGGGCAGGGGCCCCCGAGGCCGCATCGACGGTCCTCAGGGCTTCCTGCAGCAGGTGTCGGTTTCTGCCAGACCTGATCTGGCCGAGGAGTGTTGTGATCTTCTGTAGCTCTTCTTCGGCTTCGCCCCACGCCCTGGCTGTCGCGTAGCTGCGCAGGAGCTCGATGCGGTACAGCATGACACCCCGGGGTGTGGCTTGTGGAAGAACGGATCGGAGCTTGCGGACTGCCGCGTCGGGGCTTCCAAGGCTCAGCAGCGCGTGTCCGGCGTGGCCTGTGACTTCGCAGTGGTTGACCCACCATGCCCACTCGGGGTCACGAGGGTGCAGGGATTCCTCCAGCCCACCACGAGCCGCGTCGAGATCCGCCAGAGCGTGCGTGCGGTCTCCTGCTTGGGCATGGGCTCTGCCACGTCTCATGTGCGCCAAGAGTGCTACGCGCGGCGGGATGCGGCGCTCGGACAACAGCTCCTCTGCGATGCGCCGCGTCTCGCCCGGTCGGCTGAGCTCCGTGTCGAGCATGGCGAGCATATCGAGGGCGAACCACTGCCTCGGCCGGTCGCCTGCATGCCTGGCGAGCATGTGTGCTTCGAGAAACGCCCTGCGGGCGGCATCCCAGCCGCCTGCGTCGAAGAGGAGCCACCCGGCGACTTGGGCGGCTTCGGAGACGGCCGACAGATAGCGTCGCTGGGCCTTGTCCGGAATCTCTCCCGAGTCGAGTCTGCTCTGCGCGGATCGCCAGACCTGGACGGCAGCGGGGGCAACCGTGTCTCCGCCGTACCGGTCGGCGTGTACGAGCAGGTACGCGGCGCTTTCCTGCATGCGCGCAATGTCTGAGGCTGAGCTTGGGGGCTCGCCGTCGGGGCAGGCGGGCGGCGTCACGCGCTCAGCGAGTGCCGCCAATTGCCCGTCTGCCTCCAGCAGTTCGTCGAGCGCTGCGGCCAACTGCGCTGAAGGGTGCTGGCGGCCGTTGACGACGCGGGACAGATACGCCACGTCGTATCTCAGAGCACGGGCAGCGCCGCGCATGCTCATTCCCCTGTCTGCGAGCAGTGCGCGGAGCCGGGTTCCGAAATCGGCGGTCATCGTGTGCCCCCTGGTGTTGACCGTCGTCTCCAGAGTAGCCGTCAACGGCGGTCAACTCCCTTTGCGCACGCCCGGTGGCAAGGATGGCGGGGACACAAGGACCCCGGCGGCCTGGCAGGGCCCCGGGGCATGGCCAACCTGAGAGAGCAGGTCGACATGACCGACCCTATCCGTGTGCTCGCCGTGCGGGCGAGACTGCTGTACCGGTCCCGCGTCGACGGCCGACATCATGCCCGCGTCGCCGTTCTGGCGTACCGGCCCGCGGCCGACGGTCCGGCCGCTCTGATGGCTGCCGCGCGGCGAATGGGCCCGCCGCGGCTGCCCACGCCGCAGTCGATCTACGGGCTGGATGCGCCGCTGGACGGCGACGAGACCGCCCTCGTCCGGCCGTATGTGGTGGCATGGGAACGGTGGCAGGAGCGGTCTCGGCAGCAGCGGCTGACGCTGGCCCTCGCCGCGGACTTCGGCCTCGGCCGTGACGCGCACGCGGTCGGCGCGGGGGGTGTTCGATGACCGACTCCCCTGAGTCGCCTACGGCAGAGGCGTGTGAGGTGTGCGGGGCGACCGCGGGCCCGCTGGCCACCGTGACGACAGATACGGCGCGCGGTGGGTGGCATCGGCTGGTGTGCCAGTCGTGCGCTGCGGGCGGTGTCGGCAGGGTGCCGGTGCGGGTGGGTGCGGTGCAGCTCACTGACGTCGCATCCGGTGGTCGTCTCCGAGGTGCACGCGGGGTCCGGGCCCGGCTTCAACGTGTACGCGTGCCCCGAGTGCGCACCGTCGTTCCCGGCCCTGCCCGACGCGCTGGAGCTACTGGCGACAGGGTGGCGCAAGCGGGCGGAGGGGGAGCGGTGAGCGGCCGCCGGCCAGTTGTCCAAGTACGGGCGGACGCGGAGCGTTCCGGCCGGTCCGGTGAGTGCGAGATGGGCGAGCACCTTCTCTGCCACCCGCAGGACGTCTACGCCAGCGGCACCCCGCGGCCCGGTGAGCGGCCGGTGTTCGCGCTCCGGTGCGCGTGCGCCTGTCACAAGTCCCCGCCGCCGGCCGACGAGTAGCGCCCCCGTCGTGGGTCATAGGAAAGCCCGGGCGCCAGGGCCGGGGGCGCGATGCTGCTGGGCGCCCCAGGGGTGCGGGCCAAGGTGGCCACGCGTCAGAGCACGTCCGGCTCTGGGAGGTCCTCCAGCGGCTCCCCCTCCGCTTCAAGCGCCTGGCGGACCACTCGGAGCGCCAGGCCTTCCGGGTAGCCCTTGCGGGCGAGCATGCCGGCGAGGCGGCGCACGCGGCGGTCGCGGTCGAGGCCGCGGGTGGCGGGGAGTCTGCGGGCGACCAGCTCGCGGGCCCGTTCCTCCTCCTGCTCGGAGTCGAGCCGTCCGACCGCCTCGTCGATCAGCGCGGAGTCCACGCCCTTGGTCCGCAGCTCGCGGGCGAGGGCACGTCTGGCCAATCCACGTCCATGGTGCCGGGACTCCACCCAGGCGCCCGCGAACGCCGCGTCGTTGATCAGTCCGACGTCCTCGAAGCGGGAGAGGACCTCCTCGGCCACCTCATCGGGGACCTCCCGCTTGTGCAGCGCGTCGGCGAGCTGCTTGCGGGTGCGCGGCGTGCCGGTGAGCAGGCGCAGGCAGATCGCCCGCGCCCGCTCCGCCGGATCCTGGGGTGACAGCTCCGTCTCGGCCCTCGACGAGTCGGAGCTGTCACCCGGCCATTCGGTTCGCCGGGGCATGCGCTAGCCCTTGGCCGCCGCCGACTTGGCCGTCTTGGCCTTGGCGGCGGACGCGGGCGCCGGCTTCGCCGCGTTCTCGGCGGAGGTGGTCGCGCCGGCGGCGTCCGCGCCATGCTCGGCATCCGACGCGTCCGGCATGACGCCGACGCCCAGCTTCTCCTTGATCTTCTTCTCGATCTCGTTCGCGAGGTCGGGGTTGTCCTTGAGGAAGTTGCGGGCGTTCTCCTTGCCCTGGCCGAGCTGGTCGCCCTCGTAGGTGTACCAGGCTCCGGCCTTGCGGACGAAGCCGTGCTCCACGCCCATGTCGATCAGGCCGCCCTCGCGGCTGATGCCCTGACCGTAGAGGATGTCGAACTCGGCCTGCTTGAACGGCGGCGCGACCTTGTTCTTGACGACCTTGCAGCGGGTGCGGTTGCCGACCGCCTCGGTGCCGTCCTTGAGGGTCTCGATACGGCGGATGTCGATGCGCACGGAGGCGTAGAACTTCAGCGCACGGCCACCGGTCGTGGTCTCCGGGGAACCGAACATCACGCCGATCTTCTCGCGGAGCTGGTTGATGAAGATCGCGGTGGTCTTCGACTGGTTCAGCGCGCTGGTGATCTTCCGCAGCGCCTGGCTCATCAGCCGCGCCTGCAGACCCACGTGCGAGTCGCCCATCTCGCCCTCGATCTCGGCGCGGGGCACCAGGGCAGCCACGGAGTCGATGACGATCAGGTCCAGGGCGCCGGAGCGGACCAGCATGTCCACGATCTCCAGCGCCTGCTCGCCGTTGTCGGGCTGGGACAGGATCAGATTGTCGATGTCGACGCCGAGCTTCTTGGCGTACTCGGGGTCGAGGGCGTGCTCCGCGTCGACGAAGGCGACCTGGCCGCCCGCCTTCTGCGCGTTGGCCACCGCGTGCAGGGTCAGAGTCGTCTTGCCGGAGGACTCCGGGCCGTAGATCTCCACCACGCGGCCGCGCGGCAGACCGCCGACGCCGAGCGCGACGTCAAGCGCGGTCGAACCGGTCGGGATGACCTCGATGGGCTCCTTCGACCGCTCGCCCATGCGCATCACGGCGCCCTTGCCGAATTGCCGTTCAATCTGCGCGAGCGCGGCGTCGAGCGCCTTCTCGCGGTCGGTTCCTGCCATGGGTTCCACCCGGTTTGCTTGAGTCGATCGCTTCACGTCAATGACGCTAACCCCTGCCACTGACAATGGGCCCCGACGCCTTCCAGCCTGTGGACAACCGCGGCCGGAATCCATAAGAATGGATGTTCGATTTTCGTGTCAAGCGCGGCGCACACACCCGCGCCGGGCGCTTCTGCAGAGCCGCTCGGCAGTTCCGGTCACCCGCTCCACGGCTCCGGTCAGCGGCGCAGCGCCCTGCGTGCCCGTGCGAGCACCCTGCGGCCGGGAGCCCGCCGGCGGCGCCCCTGCACCCGGGGGTCGTCCGTCACGTCGTACCGCTTCACATACGCCCCCAGGAACGCCTGGAGCGTGGCCACCGCCGGGATCGCGATCAGCGCGCCCACCGCACCCAGCAGCGCCGTGCCCGCGACGACCGAGCCGAAGGCGACCGCCGGGTGGATGTCCACCGTCTTGGCGGTGAGCTTGGGCTGCAGCACATAGTTCTCGAACTGCTGGTAGACCACGACGAAGCCGAGCACCCACAGCGAGTACCAGGGGTTGACCGGGAAGGCGATCAGCATCGGCAGCGCGCCCGCCAGATAGGTGCCGATGGTCGGGATGAACTGCGAGACCAGCCCGACCCAGACCGCGAGCGCCGGCGCGTACGGCACCTCGAGGATCTCCAGCAGGATGTAGTGCGCGCCTCCGGAGATCAGGGCCATCAGCCCGCGGGAGTACAGATAGCCGCCCGTCTTGTCGACGGCGATCTCCCAGGCGCGCAGTACCTCGGCCTGCCTGGTCGGCGGCAGCACGGAGCACAGCGCACGCCGCAGCCGGGGCCCGTCGGCCGCGAAGTAGAACGAGAACAGGAAGATCGTCAGCAGTTTGAACAGCCCGCCGAGCACGGTGGTCGAGACGTCGAGCACTCCGCTGGCGCTGTCCTCGACGTACTTGCGCAGCCAGTCGGAGCGCAACAGGCTGTCCTGCACCTCCACCCGGGAGAGCTCGGTGTGGAAGGTCTGGTTGATCCAGTTGATCACGTCGTCGAGATAGCGGGGGAAGCGCTCCACCATCTCGACGATCTGCCCGGCCAGCATCGAGCCGAGCAGCACCACGAAGCCGATCCCTGCGACGAGCACCCCCAGGAACACCAGGAAGGTGGCGAGTCCGCGCCGCATGCCCCGCTCCGCCATCCGCCCGACCGCCGGCTCTACGGCCAGCGCCAGGAAGAAGGCGATGAGGATGTTGATGAGCAGCCCGATGAGCTGGTGGAAGGCCCAGCTGCCGAGCTGGAAGCAGGCGTAGAGGGCGAGTGCGAGGATCATCGCGCGCGGCAGCCAGCGGGGCATCCGGACCGGGCCGGCCGCCCCGGTGGCGGTCCCGGGCGGAGGCGGAGGCGGCGGCGTCGGCGCATGCCCCTGGGCAGGCACCGAGGCGCGCACTCCCGCGGACGCGGCGCCGCCCGGCGCGCCAGGTGCGGTCGGCGCTCCCGGTACCGCCCCGCCCGCTCCGGCGGGCCGCCCTGCGCCGGCCGCAGCGGTCCCGGCAGGCCCCCCGCTCCCTGCCGTCCCGTCGGGCCCACAGGCCACAGCGTTGTTGTCGGGTGCGGTGGCTTCGGCGGTTTCGGCGGTCGGGCCGGGTGAGGCGTCGGCGCTCACCCGGCTCCCCCGCCGGGCGTCGTCGGCGGGGTCGTTCTGTGCGGTTTCGTCGGTCGCGGCCACCCGGCAAGTGTCGCCTACCGTCCGGGCGATCCCTCGCCCAAACCGTGTCGCATGCGTCTCACCGCTTGTCCGCGGGGACGCCGACGGCGGCGCAGACGCCGCGCCAGACGTCCTTCGCCTCCCACCCGGCGGCCAGCGCCTCGTTCACCGTGCGACCGCCGAGCTCGGACATCACATGGTCGCGCGCGAACGAGTCGGCATATGCCGCGCCGAATTGCTCGGCCATCCTCTCCCAGAAAGTCGTCAACCGCATGACGCCAGTATCCCGCCCCTGAGAGTGCAGCCGCGTCCGTCCGCCTTGTCCGGCGCTCTTTTCGCCCTACGGTCGGAGCATGGCCGGAACCGGAGCACACCCCGCGACCCCACCCGCGTCCCCCCTCGCCCGTGCCGAGCGTTTCATCTGGCTCACGGCCCGGGTGCTGGAGCAGCGGAGGTTCGCATACCACTTCCTGGGCGGCGGCTCGGAAGCCGTGGAGACCGCCCTGTCCGCCTACCTCAACGACGACGGCGGCTACGGCCACGCTCTCGAACCGGATCTGCGCGGCCCGGTGAGCCAGCCGCTGCACACCGCGCACGCACTGCGCATCCTGGATTCCATCGGCCGCTGCGGCGGCCTGCGCGCGGAGCGCATCTGCCGCTATCTCACAAGTGTGTCCACACCCGAGGGCGCGCTGCCCGCAGTCCACCCCTCCCAGTGCAGGTATCCGTCCGCGCCCTTCATCCCCGTCGTCGACCACCCGCCGAGCGAGCTGCTCGCCACCGGCCCGGTCGTGGGCCTGCTGCACCGCAACCAGGTGTGGCACGCGTGGCTGTTCCGCGCGACGGACTTCTGCTGGGCCGCGGTCGACGCGCTGGACAAGTCCCATCCATACGAGATCCAGGCCGCGGTCGCCTTCCTGGACGGCGCTCCGGACCGGTCGCGGGCCGAGGCCGCGGCGGACCGGCTCGGACGGCTGGCGCGTGAGCAGCGGCTGGTGGCGCTGGACCCGAAGCGGCTGGACGAATACCCGGTGGCGCCCGGTTACGCGCCGGGCGAGCACCACTTCGCATACGACTACGCCAGGACGCCGGAGTCGCTGGCCCGCCGCTGGTTTACGGACAAGGAGATGGCGGACGCGCTGGACCATCTGGCGGGGCGGCAGCGGGACGACGGCGGCTGGCCGATCACCTGGCGGGAATGGGCGCCCAGCACGTCCCTGGAGTCCCGCCCGATCGTGACGATCGAGGCGCTGCGGAGCCTGCGGGCGCACGGCCGCGCCATCGGCTGACCCGTCGCTCGGGGCCGCTCCGGACCGCTCGGGATCGCTCGGGATCGCTCGGGATCGCTCGGGATCGCTCGGGCCTGTGCCGCACACGCGGGAGAGCTGCCAGGTCGCCCCGCACGCGGTCGGCTCGCCCTCCGCCGGATGCGCCACGGCGCCGCATGCCGCCGGACGACCGCCGCCACGCCATGTGCACCGCATCGCACCCGCCGCACTTGTGCGGACGGCAATCCGCCGACCGCGACGGATGCCGTACGCATCTCCGTCGGCGCGTGCGCGTGACATGGCCACGTCGCTTAGCTGGGAGCGTTACCCGCCCTGCGGGCGCGGTCCGCAGCCGCGCCCGGGGCCACAGCGATACGGCCGCCCCGAACAGGTGCGGTCCGTGCGAGCGAGCCCCCGGTGCGCCGGGGGACGCGATATGCCTCAGCCGCCGAGGGCCCGCACCCCGGCGGTCACCGCCACCGCCGCGCCGACCACCACCAGGAAGGGGGCACGCACGGCGAGGGCCAGGCCTGCGGCCCCGACGCCCGCGGCCCTGGCGTCCAGGACGAGCGCGCCGCCGGCACTGAACGTCTGCTGCGCGGTGAGCGCGGCCAGCAGCGCCACGGGCAGCAGCGCGGCGAGCCGCTGCACCACGGGACGCTCCAGGGCGTGGGCCGGTACGAGGAGCCCGGCGAGCTTGACGAGGTAGCAGCCGACGGCCGTGGCCCCGATCGCGATCCAGACGCTCACCGGCCCTCACCGCCCGCCGGGACGCGCCCCTTGAGCCAGAGCACGACGGGCGCCGCCAGCGCCGCGGCGAGCACCGGAACGCCCGCGGGCAGCACGGGCAGCAGGCCGAGCCCCAGGACGACGGCGAGTGCGGCGACGGCCCGCTCGGCGGCCGTGCGCAGCATGGGTGCGAGGAGCGCGAGGAAGACGGCGGGGCCCGCGGCGTCCAGCCCCCAGGCGTCGGTGTCGCCGATCGCCTCGGCGCCGAGCGCCCCGAGGAGGGTGGTCAGATTCCACAGCACGTACAGCGTCAGACCGGTCACGGTGAAGCCGAGCCGGGCCGCACGCCGCGTGGGCTGGGCCAGGGAGACCGCGGCCGTCTCGTCGATCACCCAGTGCGCGGCGAGCGGGCGGACAAAGGGCGGCAGGGCGAGCAGTTGGGACAGCCGCAGCCCGTAGAAGGTGTTCCGTACGCCCAGGAAGAAGGCCCCGGCCGCGGCGGTGAGCGGGTTGCCGCCTGCCGCGATCGCGCCGACCAGCGCGAACTGCGAGGCCCCGGTGAACACCAGCAGGCTGAGCGCACAGGTCTGGAGCGGGGTCAGGCCCGCTCCGGCCGAGGTCACCCCGAAGGCGAAGCCGGAGAGGCCGACGGCCACCCCGACGCCCAGTGCGTCCCGGACGACGGCGCCGTCCGGCTTTGCGGCGGTCGTGTCCCGGCAGGCTTCCCGGCTGCCCGGGACGTTGGATATCTGTTCCGCGGAGACTGTCTGTTCTGGCACGCGTCGGACGTTACGCGGGGTCGTCGCCTGCGGTCTTGTACGTTCTTGCACCCTCCGCGCCACGGCCGCCG
The DNA here is from genome assembly GCF_022414575.1 of Streptomyces sp. MUM 178J. Classification (GTDB taxonomy): domain Bacteria; phylum Actinomycetota; class Actinomycetes; order Streptomycetales; family Streptomycetaceae; genus Streptomyces; species Streptomyces chengmaiensis. Next base: position 83,803 of record NZ_JADWYQ010000025.1, read on the forward strand.
CGTCGGTCGGCACGCCGGTCGGCGCGCTCCTTGCGGTACGCCCCCGGGGTGACGCCGACGATCCGGGTGAAGTGCCGGTTCAGATGCGGCTGGTCGGTGAAGCCGACCGCGACGGCGGCGTCGGCCGGTGCGGACCCGGCGTCCAGCAGCTGCCGTGCGCGGCGCACGCGCGCGTTGGTGAGCCAGGTGTGCGGCGGCATGCCGTAAGCCGCCTTGAACCCCCGCAGCAGAGCGAACGGGCTGGTTCCCAGTTCCTGTGCGAGACGCTCCAGAGAGGGCGGCTCCGCCATCCGCTCCTGGAGGAGCCGGCGGGCGAGCGCCGCGTCGCGGGCGCCTGCGGCGTGCGGGGCCGGCGTCGCGGGCGCCGTGGCGCCGTAACGCCTGAGCAGCCGGGCGACGGCGATGCGCAGCAGACTGTCGGCGGCGAGCGCGTTGCCCTGCTCGGCGGCCTGGTGCACACCGCGTATCAACTCCGCCGTGTGCGTGTCCTCGACGATGGTCTCGGCGAAGGCGGGCGTGCCGCGCAGCGCGGTGACGTCCCCGGCGATGTCGGCGACGAGGTCGACGGACGGGTAGAGCGTGCTGTACGTCCAGCCCTCGGGCGTCCCCGCCCAGGCGGCGTGCGGCACCTCCGGGTTGATCATGACGACGGTGCCGGGGCGCGCCTGGATCACGCCGTCGGGCGTGCTCACGTCCTCGACGCCGCCGCTGACCGCGCCGAGGGTGAAGCACTCGTGGCTGTGGCGGGGGAAGGAGTGCCGGACATAGCGGGCGCGCAGCAGATCGAGGCCCGGCAGCTCCTCGTACTGCCAGTGCCTGGCCCACTCGCCCCGCGTCTGCCGCCGCTCCATGCGGACATTGTGCGCCGCTGCCGTGGCCCCCGGCCTGTGTGTCCATGGAGCGGACGGCCCCCGGGCGGCCCCGCAGGGACTGCGGAGGGACTGCGGGCGGACCGGCGGGGAGGCAGGCGGCGGCCGGGCGGCCGTGCACCGCCGGCGGGGCCGATTGTCAGTGGCGGGGTGCACGATGGGGGACATGGCCAGGACTGCGCTCGACGCCTTCTCTCCCGCGACCCGGAGCTGGTTCACGGGGGCCTTCAGCGCGCCCACGGCGGCCCAGGAGGGCGCCTGGCAGGCCATCGAGGCAGGGTCGGACGTTCTCGTCGTCGCCCCGACCGGGTCCGGCAAGACCCTGGCGGCGTTCCTCGCGGCCCTCGACCGGCTGGCGTCCACGCCGCCGCCCGCCGAGGCGAAGAAGCGCTGCCGGGTGCTCTATGTGTCTCCGCTGAAGGCGCTCGCGGTGGACGTCGAGCGCAATCTCCGCAGTCCGCTCACCGGCATCCGGCAGGAGTCGGTGCGGCTGGGCCTGCCGGAGCCCGATGTGCGGGTCGGCATCCGCTCCGGCGACACCCCGGCGGCAGAGCGGCGCGCCCTCGCCACCCGCCCGCCGGACATTCTGATCACCACGCCGGAGTCGCTGTTCCTGATGCTCACCTCCGCCACGCGCGAGGCGCTGACCGGCGTCGAGACGGTGATCCTCGACGAGGTCCACGCGGTCGCGGGGACCAAGCGCGGCGCTCATCTGGCGCTGTCGCTGGAGCGCCTCGACGAGCTGCTGCCGCGCCCGGCCCGGCGGATCGGCCTGTCGGCGACGGTGCGGCCGGTGGACGAGGTGGCCCGATATCTGTCCCCGCAGCGCCGGGTGGAGATCGTCCAGCCTCCCTCCGGCAAGGAGTTCGACCTGTCCGTGGTCGTCCCGGTCGAGGACCTGGGCGAGCTGGGCGGCTCGCCCGCGGCAGACGCCGACGGCATGGCGGGCGGCGAGCGGCCCTCGATCTGGCCGCATGTCGAGGAGAAGATCGCCGATCTGGTCCAGGCGCACCGCTCGACGATCGTGTTCGCCAACTCCCGGCGGCTCGCCGAGCGGCTGTGCAACCGGCTGAACGAGATCGCGTACGAGCGCGCCGTGGGCGAGGCCCTCCCCGAGGGGGCGCCCCCGGCAGAGATCATGGCGCAGTCCGGCGCGTCGCACGGCGCGCCCGCGCTCCTCGCCCGTGCGCACCACGGCTCCGTTTCCAAGGAGCAGCGGGCGCAGGTCGAGGAGGACCTCAAGGCGGGGAGGCTGCCCGCCGTGGTCGCCACCTCCAGCCTGGAGCTGGGCATCGACATGGGCGCGGTTGACCTGGTGGTGCAGGTCGAGTCGCCGCCGTCCGTCGCCTCGGGGCTACAGCGGGTGGGCCGCGCCGGCCACCAGGTGGGAGCGGTCTCCAGAGGCGTCGTCTTCCCCAAGTACCGCGGTGATCTGGTGCAGGCGGCCGTCGTCACCGAGCGGATGCGCGGCGGGGCGATCGAGGCGCTGCGCGTCCCGGCCAACCCCCTGGACGTGCTGGCCCAGCAGTTGGTGGCGATGGTCGCGCTCGACACCTGGCAGTTCGACGATCTGCTGGCCCTGGTGCGGCGGGCCGCCCCGTTCGCCTCGCTGCCCGAGTCGGCGTTCACGGCCGTGCTCGACATGCTCGCCGGCCGCTATCCGTCCGACGCGTTCGCAGAGCTGCGTCCGCGCGTGGTGTGGGACCGGGTGGCGGGCACGGTCACCGGCCGGCCAGGCGCGCAGCGCCTGGCGGTCACCTCCGGCGGGACGATCCCGGACCGCGGCCTGTTCGGGGTGTTCCTCGCCGGGTCCGACCCCAAGAAGGGCGGCGGCCGGGTCGGGGAGCTCGACGAGGAGATGGTGTACGAGTCCCGGGTGGGCGATGTGTTCACCCTGGGCACCACGTCGTGGCGCATCGAGGACATCACCCGCGACCGGGTGCTCGTCTCGCCCGCCCCCGGGGTTCCCGGGCGGCTGCCCTTCTGGAAGGGCGACCAGCTGGGCCGGCCGCTGGAGCTGGGCCGCGCCGTGGGCGCGTTCCTGCGGGAGATCGGCGGACTGCCGGCGGAGGACGCCCGGCTGCGGCTGCTGGCCGCCGGTCTGGACGCCTGGGCGGCGGACAACGTGCTGGCCTATCTGGAGGAGCAGCGCCGGGCCTGCGGCCATGTCCCGGACGACCGGACGATCCTGGTCGAGCGGTTCCGGGACGAGCTCGGCGACTGGCGCGTGGTGATCCACTCCCCCTTCGGCGCACAGGTGCACGCGCCGTGGGCGCTGGCGCTGGGCGCCAGGCTCGCCGAGCGGTTCGGCATGGACGCCCAGGTGATGCACGCGGACGACGGCATCGTGCTGCGACTGCCCGACGCCGACCTGATGGGCCTGGACCTCCTCGACCTGGACCCGGCCGGCCCCGCTCACCAGGACACGGTGTACGACAGCGAACAGGCCCCGGTCGGCGCGGGGGACGCGGTCTTCGACAAGGGCGAGATCAGCCAGCTGGTCACCGATCAGGTCGGGTCCTCGGCGCTGTTCGCGGCACGCTTCCGGGAGTGCGCGGCGCGTGCGCTGCTGCTGCCCCGCCGCAGTCCGGGCAAGCGCACCCCGCTGTGGCAGCAGCGCCAGCGGGCGGCGCAACTGCTGCAGGTGGCCAGCGAGTTCGGTTCGTTCCCCATCGTCCTAGAGGCCGTCCGCGAGTGCCTGCAGGACGTCTTCGACGTCCCCGGGCTGACGGAGCTGATGGGCGACATCGAGTCCCGCCGGGTCCGACTGGTCGAGGTCACCACGCCTGAGCCCTCGCCGTTCGCGCGGTCGCTGCTGTTCGGCTATGTCGCCCAGTTCCTGTACGAGGGCGACTCACCGCTCGCCGAACGGCGTGCCGCCGCCCTCTCGCTCGACTCACGGCTGCTGGCCGAGCTGCTGGGCCAGGCGGAACTGCGCGAGCTGCTCGACGCGGACGTGCTGACCGAGCTGGAGAGCGAGCTCCAGTGGCTCACCGAGGACCGCCGGCTCAAGGACGTGGAGGGCGTCGCGGACCTGCTGCGGCTGCTCGGTCCGCTGACCGCCGGCGAGCTGGCCGAGCGCGGAGCCGACCCCGCCTGGGCGCAGGAGCTGGCGGCGGCCCGGCGGGCCATCCGGGTGCGCATCGCGGGCGCGGACTGCTGGGCGGCCGTCGAGGACGCCGGCCGGCTGCGGGACGCCCTCGGCACCGCACTGCCCGTGGGGGTGCCCGAGGCGTTCACCGAGCCGGTCAAGGACCCGCTGGGCGATCTGCTCGCCCGGTACGCCCGTACGCACGGGCCGTTCACCTCCGCACAGGCCGCGGCCCGCTTCGGTCTGGGCACGGCGGTCACCGAGGGCGCTCTGCAGCGGCTGGCCGCGTCGGGCCGCGTGGTGGAAGGCGAGTTCCACCCCTCGGGCGTCGGGCAGGAATGGTGCGACGCGGCCGTGCTGCGCAGACTGCGCCGTCGCTCGCTGGCCGCGCTGCGGCAGGAGCTGGAGCCGGTCCCGCCGACGGCTCTCGCCACCTTCCTGCCGCAGTGGCAGCACCTCGGCGGGGGCGGTCTGCGCGGCATCGACGGCCTCGCGCGGGCCGTCGAGCAGCTCCAGGGCGCGGCCGTACCCGCCTCCGCGCTGGAGAAGCTGATCCTGCCGTCCCGTGTCTCCGGTTACGGTCCGGGACTTCTCGACGAGCTGACGACTGCCGGCGAGGTCGTGTGGGCGGGCGCGGGGGCACTGCCCGGGAAGGACGGCTGGGTCTCCCTGTATCTCGCCGACGCCGCACCGCTGCTGCTTCCCCCGCCGCATCCGCTGGAGCCGACCGCGCTCCACGAGGCCGTGCTGGCGGCGCTCGCGCCCGGCTATGGGCTGTTCTTCCGGCAGATCGCCGACCAGGTGCGGGCGACCACGCACCCGGACGTCACCGACCCTCAGCTGGCCGACGCGATCTGGGACCTCGCGTGGTCCGGGCGGCTCACCAACGACACCCTGGCGCCGCTGCGGTCGCTCCTCGGCTCGGGGCGGACGGCCGGCTCCACGGCGCACCGGGCGCGGCGCACGGTCCCCCGGGGGCGCTACAGCGGTCTCACCGCGGCGGCCCGCCCAGCCTCGCGCAACGGCCCGCCGACGGTGAGCGGCCGGTGGTCGCTGCTGCCCGCCGCCGAACCCGACCCCACGCACCGGGCGCATGCCCTGGCCCGCACACTGCTGGACCGGCACGGGGTGGTCACCCGGGGCGCGGTGGCGGCCGAGGGCGTCGAGGGAGGCTTCTCGGCGGTCTACCGCGTCCTGTCCGCCTTCGAGGACAGCGGCCAGGCACGCCGGGGCTATGTGGTGGAGGGCCTTGGGGCGGCCCAGTTCGCCATGGACGGTGCGGTGGACCGACTGCGGGCGTCGTCCGCGGCGCAGGACAGAGGCGCGGGCCGGCAGGCGCCGCACGGCGTGGTGCTGGCGGCGGCCGACCCGGCCAATGCCTACGGCGCGGCCCTGCCGTGGCCGGATCCGCCCGCCGATGCAGGACACAAGCCGGGCCGCAAGGCGGGCTCCCTGGTCGTCCTCGTCGACGGCGAGCTGATCCTCTACATGGAGCGCGGCGGCAGGACGCTGCTGTGCTGGCGCGACGACCCCGACGATCCCGCGCTGCGCGCCGCGGCGGAGGCGCTGGCTGAGGCGGCGTTGGCGGGTGCGCTGGGCACGGTCACGGTGGAGCGGGCCAATGGCGTCGCGGCCCTGACGTCGCCGCTGTCCCGGCCGCTGGAGTCCGCGGGCTTCCACGCCACGCCGAGGGGCTTGCGGCTGCGGCCGTGACGCCGGTGCGGGTCCGCCCTGCGGCAGGCGCGGAGCACCCTCCTCGCCCGCTGCTGAAACTGGGGCGAGCCCTCCAGGCCCCCTGTCGGCGGGGCGGCGTGGCCGGCGCCCGCCGCCCCGCCCGAGTGACCGGCGCCCCGCCTGTTTGAGGCGCAGGATCCGGGTCGGAGCCCCGGCGGCGCATGATGGGGGCATGCCCGAAGGAGACACCGTCTGGCTGACCGCTCACCGCCTGCGCCGCGCCCTCGCGGGGCACGTGCTGGTGCGGTTCGATCTGCGGGTGCCGCGCCATGCGACCGCTGATCTCACCGGGCACACGGTGCTCGACGTCGTCTCCCGCGGCAAGCACCTGCTCACCCGCGTCGAGGGCGGCGTCACGCTCCACTCGCATCTGCGGATGGACGGCTCCTGGCAGGTGTACCCGGCCGGGGAGCGCTGGCGCGGAGGGCCCGCGCATCAGATCAGGGCGGTCCTCGGCACGCGGGCGGACACCGCGGTCGGCTACCGGCTTCCGGTGCTGGAGCTGATGCGGACCGCGGACGAGGGCACGGCGGTGGGGCATCTCGGACCGGATCTGCTGGGCCCGGACTGGGATCCGGGCACAGCGGCGGCACATCTGACCGCCGACCCCGCCCGACCCCTCGGTGAGGCGTTGCTGGACCAGCGCAATCTCGCCGGAATCGGCAATGTCTACCGCTCGGAGCTCGCCTTCCTGGCCCGGGTGAGCCCGTGGCTGCCCGTCGGCGAGCTGCCCGACGGCATCCCCGAGCGGCTCGTCGCCACCGCGCACCGTCTTCTGGAGGCCAACAAGACCCGCACGGAACGGCGCACCACATCGGGGCCGAGGGCGCAGGCGCCCCGGCTGTACGTCTACGGGCGGGAGGGCCTGCCCTGTCTGCGGTGCGGTGCCCCGATCCGCAGGGCCGACGAGCCCGACCAGCCCGCAGCGCGCGGAGCCGGCCGTGCCCGCCCCGTGTACTGGTGCCCCGTCTGCCAGCCGGATCCCACTTATTGACGGGTCGTCAGTTTCTCTCGTACGGTCCCGGAATGGGGCTGACCGCGTACGACCTGACCGGCCGGACCGCGTTCGTCACCGGCGCCGCCGGCGGCATCGGACGCGCCTGCGCCGCCCTGCTGGCCGAGGCGGGAGCAGCCGTCCACTGCGCCGACGTCGACGAGAAGGGCCTGTCCGAGACACGGGCGCTGATCCGGCACGCCGGAGGCCTCGCCTCCGTGCACACCGTCGACGTCACGGACCGCACACTGCTCAGCACGGCAGTCGACCGTGCGGCCGAGGAGACCGGGCGGCTCGACGTCATGGCCGCGATCGCGGGCATCATGCACACCGGCCGGGTTCTTCAGACCGAGGACGAGGATCTGGACCGTGTGATGGGGGTCAATTTCAAAGGGGTGCTCTATTCGTGCCAGGAGGCGGCCCGCGTCATGATCGCGGCAGGCGGCAGGGGCGGCTCGCTCGTCACGATGGCCTCGGGCGCGGTCGACGCCGCCCAATCCGGGCTGCTCTGCTACAGCGCCTCCAAGGCGGCGGTCGTCCAGCTGACGAGGACACTGGCCACCGAGCTGGGCCCCATGGGAATCCGCGTCAACGCCGTGGCCCCCGGCTGGGTCCGCACCCCCATGACCGACCGCCATGACGAGGCCCACCGGCGCCGGACCGAGGCGGCGCTGGCCCGGATGTCCCCGCTGGGCCGGGTCGGCGAACCCCAAGACGTCGCCCATACGGTGCTCTATCTGGCCTCGGACGCCTCCGCCTTCACGACGGGCCAGATCCTGCGCCCGAACGGCGGCGTGGCGATGCCCTGGTGACCCTCCGTGCCGCTGTCACATGCACCGGCAGCAGGCTCAGCCCCCATCCGCCCGCGGCGACGGTCACCTCCACCAACCCGGTCCGATCCGGTACGAGCGCCCAGCGCAGCACCGCCCACCACCACAGCGCCCCGCCCAGGAGCCCGAGCGCCGCAGGGCCGAAGGACACCCCGCGTATGGACATGGCTGCCTCCTCCGGCCCCCGGCGCGCCCACGCTATTCCGGCGCGACGGCCGCCGGGAGGGCGCACAAGGGCGGGTCCGGCGCTTCCGCTAGACGCTCTCCGCCTGGAACATCCAGGCGTGCTTCTCGAGGTCGGCGGTGAGCCCGATCAGAATGTCCTGACTCACCGGATCGGGCTCCGCGGTCACGTCGATGCGCTCGCGCATCCGCCCGATCACCGCGGCGAGCCCGTCCACCAGCGTCTGCACGGCGTCGACGTCCTTGATCCAGCCGTCCGGGGCGGCGGCGATGGCGCTCTGCGACGCCACGGTCGCGGCTCGGCCGTCCGGAGTGACGCCGATCGCCGAGGCCCGCTCGGCCACCGTGTCGGAGTGCTGCCGGGCCGTGGCCACCACCTCGTCGAGCTGCAGATGGATGGACCGGAAGCGGGGCCCGACGACGTTCCAGTGGACCTGCTTGGCCACCAGGGCGAGGTCCACCAGATCCACGAGCGCGCCGCGCAGGGCTTCGCCGACGGTCTTGAGATCCGCCTGGGACAGGGGGCTCTTCACGACAGACATCCGTGTCCTCCACTCGGTTCGCCGCTACCGTCCCACCATGACACGAACGCAGCAAAACGGGCATTCGGGAAGAGCGCCGGAGCGCGGAACGGCAGCCGCGACTCCACCGGAATGACAAAGGCCCCGGCCAGGCACGTCGAGTACCTACCGGGGCCCCGCCCCAAACCACACCGTACGGATCAGGCAGGCCGCTCAGGCCGCGACGACGTCCACCGCCTCGGCAGGCGCCTTGATCGTCACTCGCTCCGTTGGCACCCCCGTCACCGAAGTCACAGAGACGGGGTTGAGCGGGTTCAGCATCGGGCGTACTGGCGCGGGCACCGGCTCGCTCGCCGCTGCCGACTCCGCCAGCTCAGCCAGCGACAGCTCATCGCTCACTTCGCGCATAAGCTCGGACATCCGTACGTCAAGCGCGTCGCAGATCGCGGAGAGCAGCTCGGAGGAAGCCTCCTTCTGCCCCCGTTCCACCTCGGAGAGATAGCCGAGCGAAACTCGGGCGGACGAGGAGACTTCGCGCAGAGTACGGCCCTGGCGCTGGCGCTGCCGACGCAGCACGTCACCCAGCAGGCGACGGAGCAGAATCATCGGTGGCTCCCTCCTCGGACCGCGAAACCGCATCCTTCACGCCCCACCGTACCGCCTCGCGCCGCGGCCGTGCGGGGAGCGATGTCGTGTTCACTCAGGGCTGCAAACATCAAGTCCCCCCGTTCTGTTCCGTATCCTGTGCCCGCGCATTCTCATGCAGTTCGCCGAAGAGCAGCTCGAGCACGCTCCGTACGCTCTCCATACGGATTTCCGCCCGGTCGCCGTTCAATCGCAGCGCGGCCACTTTCTCTTGGCCCTCCGGCCCCGAAACGGCCAGAAACACCGTTCCGACGGGGGCCCCGTCCTGTGGATCGGGACCCGCGACCCCCGTGGTCGCCAGCCCCCACCCCGCCCCCAGGGCACGCCGTACACCCGCCGCCATCTGCGCGGCCACATCCGGATCCACCGCCCCGCGCTCCGCCAGGAGCGTTCCGTCGACGCCCAGGAGATCCTTCTTCAGGACCGTCGCATAGGCCGTGACCGAGCCCCGGAAAGTCCGGGAGGCCCCCGGGACGGCGGTCAGCTCGGCGGCCACCAACCCGCCGGTGAGGGACTCCGCGACGGCCAGGGTCTCGCCACGCTCCGCAAGCAGCGCCAGCACACGGGCCGCTGCGCTCACGCGTGGCCCCCCTCGCGTGCACCCGCCGTCCGCTGGGCGGCGAGCCCCCTGCGGCGGAGCACGACGGCCTGCCGGACGTAGTCGAGACCGGTGGCGACCGTCAGCACGACGGCTACCGCCATCACCCAGAAGCGCAGCGTGGCCAGCGGGCCGGTGAGCGCGAGCACGTACATGCCCACGGCCGTGCCTTGTGCGAGGGTTTTCATCTTGCCGCCGCGGCTGGCCGGGATGACGCCGTGCCGGATCACCCAGAACCGCATCAGGGTGATGCCCAGCTCGCGGAAGAGGATCACACCGGTCACCCACCACGGAAGTTCCTCGAGGGCCGACAGGCACAGCAGTCCGGCTGCCATGATCGCCTTGTCGGCGATCGGGTCGGCGATCTTCCCGAAGTCGGTGACCAGGTTGTACGTACGCGCCAGGTGGCCGTCGAAGACATCGGTGATCATGGCCACGGCGAACGCGGCCCAAGCCCAGGCGCGCCAGACCGGGTCGTATCCGCCGTGCTGCAGCATCAGCACCACGAAGCCGGGCACCAGCAGCAGCCGGACCATGGTGAGTATGTTGGCGATGTTCCACAGGCTGGCCTGATTGACGGCCGCAGCACCCAGCTTGCCGCCGGGCGCCGGCCTCCCCGCGCCGCCCGCCGCGGATGCCGGGACTCCGGTCACCTGCCCGCCTCCTCAAGCCTTTCGCCGCCAAGCCGCTCCGCCACCAGATCGACACCTTCCGTGCCGACGACCTTGGCCTCGACCATAAGGCCCGGCACAAGGCCCTCACCGGCGGTGAAGAGCACCTGGCCATCGGTCTCGGGCGCCTGGTGCGCGGCGCGCCCCACGGCCGCGTACTCGCCGTCATCGGCGTCGGCGGACTCGTCGACGGACTCGACGAGCACGCTGAGGGTTTCGCCCAGGCGCTCTTCCGCGCGCTGCGCGGTCAGCTCCTCGGCCAGCCGCGACAGGTGCTCCAGCCGCTCGGCGATGACGTCGCCGGGCAGTTTGCCCTCATATGTCACGGCCTCGGTGCCCTCCTCGTCGGAGTATCCGAAGACTCCCACGGCATCCAGGCGGGCGCCGTTGAGGAAGCGCTCCAGCTCGGCGAAGTCCGCCTCGGTCTCGCCGGGGAAGCCGACGATGAAGTTGGACCGCACCCCGGCCTGCGGCGCCCTGCTGCGGATCGTCTCCAGCAGTTCCAGGAAGCGCTCGGTGTCGCCGAAGCGGCGCATGGCGCGCAGCACCCCGGGCGCGGAGTGCTGGAAGGACAGATCGAAGTACGGAGCGATCTTCTCGGTCGAGGTGAGGACGTCGATCAGCCCGGGGCGCATCTCGGCGGGCTGCAGATAGCTGACCCGGACGCGCTCGATGCCGTCCACGGCCGCAAGCTCGGGCAGCAGGGTCTCCAGCAGCCGGATGTCGCCCAGGTCCTTGCCGTACGAGGTGTTGTTCTCGGAGACCAGCATGATCTCCTTGACGCCCTGCTCGGCCAGCCAGCGCGTCTCACCGAGCACATCGCTCGGGCGGCGCGAGATGAAGGAGCCGCGGAAGGAGGGGATCGCGCAGAAGGAGCAGCGCCGGTCGCAGCCGGAGGCGAGCTTGACGGAGGCGACCGGGCTGGAGCCGAGCCGTCTGCGCAGCGGGGCGCGCGGGCCGGACACCGGGGCGACGCCCTCCGGGAGGTCGGCGGGGGCGGATTCCTGCGGGGCGGGTTCCTGCGGGGCGGGTTCCTGGGCGTGTCCGGGCAGTGCCACATCGGTGGCGCCCTGGCGCTCTGCCGGGCTCAGCGGCAGCAGCTTGCGCCGGTCACGCGGGGTGTGCGCGGCATGGATCCCGCCGCTGAGGATGGTCTGCAGCCGGTCGGAGATGTCGGCGTAGTCGTCAAAGCCGAGGACGCCGTCCGCCTCGGGCAGCGCCTCGGCCAGATCCTTGCCGTACCGCTCGGCCATACAGCCGACGGCGACCACGGCCTGGGTCTTGCCGTGGTCCTTGAGGTCGTTCGCCTCCAGCAGGGCGTCGACGGAGTCCTTCTTGGCGGCCTCGACGAAACCGCAGGTGTTGACGACGGCGACGTCTGCATCGGCGGCGTCCTCGACGAGCTGCCAGCCGTCCGCTGCCAGGCGGCCTGCGAGCTCCTCCGAGTCCACCTCGTTACGGGCGCAGCCGAGTGTGACAAGGGCGACGGTACGGCGTTCGGGCATGGACTCAAGCCTACTTTGTCCCGACCGTCACCCCCGCCGCGAGGGCTCCCCAAGCCCCCGGGAGGCCCGTCAGCCCTCCCGTCAGCCGGCCTCGGGGTCGCCCTTGGTGAACGACAGCCGCTCGACCTGGCCCGACTTGAAGTCGTCGTCGACCTGCTTGCCGTTGACATACAGCTCGATCGCCCCGGCGTTGCCGAGGATCAGATCGATGCGCTCGTCATCCTGGAATGTCTTGGAATCGCCCTTTCGCAGTGTGCCGTCGAAGAGCAGCTTGCCGTTGTGCGACTTGGCCGAGATCCAGCTCTTGTCCTCGACGACGGAGAGCTTGACCGTGACCTTGTCCTTGGGCACGGCGGCGATGGCGCTGTCCGAGGGCTCGGGCTTGGGGTCGGCGGGCTTGCTGGCCGGCGCCTTGGTCGCCGGCTTCTGCTCGGGCGAGGGGCCTTCGGCGACAGTGCTGCTCTTGCCGCCGCCGTCGCCGCCGCTGAAGAGGGTGAAGCCGACGAAGCCGATCACAGCGACAATGGCCGCGACCATGGCCGCCGTCCAGTTGGGCCGGCGCGGCTCGGGGCGGATTCGCTCGGCCTCGAACAGCGGCGCGGCGGGCGTGGGCGCCGGCCGGCCGCCGTGCTCGCCGTCGAACTGCGCGATCAGGGGGGCGGGGTCGACCCCGACCGCGCGGGCGATCATGCGGATGTGGCCGCGGGCGTACACATCGCCGCCGGAGCGGGAGAAGTCGTCCTGTTCGATCGCGTGCACGATGGGGATGCGCACCCGGGTGGAGGTACTGACCTCGTCGACCGTCATGCCTGCTTCGACACGGGCCTGCTGAAGGGCACGGCCGATCGACGGCTGATCGGGTTCGACCGAAGGCTGTTCATGTTCGGCCGAAGGCTGGTCCTCTTCGACGGAAGGGCGGTCGTCTTCGGGGGAGTTGCCGATGGACACGGGGGCGCCTTTCGAGCGTGTAGCCACCTGCTGGAGGTTCAGTCTATGAGTGGGGCGAAAGGGTGGGGCAACCGGGCGGACGAAGTTTGTACGCCATCGGAATGGCCGGACATCCCGCTGGCAGGAGCGTTTCGGGGTCATCGTGGGGGATCGAGCTTTCCCTCCCTCCAACTGGACGTGCGACCAAGGGAAACGGTTGCCCGACAAACCCTTACGATTGAGCCTCCCCGCGTATGACGGCGAGCACTCCATCCAGCTCATCGGCCTTCACAAGAACATCACGCGCCTTTGAGCCTTCGCTCGGCCCCACGATGTTCCGCGACTCCATCAGATCCATCAGCCGCCCGGCCTTGGCGAAGCCGACGCGCAGTTTCCGCTGGAGCATGGAGGTGGACCCGAACTGGGTGGACACCACCAGTTCGGCGGCCTGGCACAGCAGATCCAGATCGTCGCCGATGTCCTCGTCGATCTCCTTCTTCTGCTTGCCGCCGACCACGACGTCCTCCCGGAAGACCGGGGCCATCTGGTCCTTGCAGTGCTGGACGACGGCCGCGATCTCGTCCTCCGTGACGAAGGCGCCCTGCATCCGGGTGGGCTTGTTGGCGCCCATCGGCAGGAACAGACCGTCGCCCTTGCCGATGAGCTTCTCGGCGCCGGGCTGGTCGAGGATGACGCGGCTGTCCGCGAGCGAGGAGGTGGCGAAGGCGAGCCGTGAGGGAACGTTCGCCTTGATCAGACCGGTGACGACGTCGACGGACGGCCGCTGGGTGGCGAGCACCAGATGGATGCCCGCCGCCCGCGCCAGCTGGGTGATCCGCACGATCGCGTCCTCGACGTCGCGCGGCGCGACCATCATCAGATCCGCCAGCTCGTCCACGATGACCAGCAGATACGGGTAGGGCTGCAGCTCACGCTCGCCGCCTTCGGGCGGCTTGACCTTGCCGCTGCGCACGGCCTGGTTGAAGTCGTCGATATGGCGGTAGCCGTATGCGGCAAGATCGTCGTAACGCAGATCCATCTCCCGAACGACCCACTGGAGGGCCTCGGCCGCCCGCTTGGGGTTGGTGATGATCGGGGTGATCAGATGTGGAATGCCCTCGTAGGCGGTCAGTTCCACCCTCTTGGGGTCGATGAGGACCATCCGCACGTCCTCCGGGGTGGCCCGCACCATGATCGAGGTGATCAGGCAGTTGATGCAGGACGACTTGCCCGATCCGGTCGCTCCGGCGACCAGCACATGCGGCATCTTCGCCAGATTGGCCATCTCATAGCCGCCCTCGACATCCTTGCCCAGCGCCACCAGCATCGGGTGCTCGTCCCCGGCCGCGTCCGCGAGCCGCAGCACGTCGCCGAGCTTGACCATTTCCCGGTCCGTGTTGGGGATCTCGATGCCGACGGCGGACTTGCCGGGGATCGGCGAGATGATCCGCACGTCCGGGCTGGCGACGGCGTAGGCGATGTTCTTGGTCAGCGCGGTGATCCGCTCGACCTTGACGGCCGGGCCGAGCTCGACCTCGTACCGAGTCACCGTCGGGCCGCGTGTGAAGCCGGTGACGGCGGCGTCGACCTTGAACTCCGCGAACACGTTCGTCAGCGCGGCGACGATGGCGTCGTTCGCCGCGCTGCGCGACTTGCCCGGGCCGCCCCGCTCCAGCAGATCGAGCGAGGGCAGCGAGTAGGTGATGTCCCCGGACAGCTGGAGCTGCTCGGCGCGGGGCGGCAAAGGCTGGGAGGACTCGTCGGGCGCGGGCTTGGTCAGATCCGGTACGGACGAACCACCGCGGCCCTGCGTGGCGGAGCCCGCGCCCTCGGGCTCGCGCGCACCCGGCACGGAGCTCGCGGCCCGCTCGCGGTCGGCCGTCACATCCCGGGTGAGACCGGCGACGAGCGGGGAGGGCGGCAGGCCGTTCAGCACGGCCCCGTCCAGCGACGCGGCGGCGGCCGCGGCCACGTCGACGGCGTCCATCGGACGGCCCAGGGCGGGTTCGGCGGACGTCCGCCCGCCTTTCCGACGGCGCTGTGAGAGCGCTTCCTCCTCGGCCCGGCCGGGGTCCTCCCCCGCCGGAGCGCCGGACCTGCGCCCCGTGGACCTGCGGCGGGCGCCCGCAGGCAGGGCCCCACGCCACTGCTGCTCATAGCGCTCGTCGTCGTCCGTGGCGATCGGATCGGCCGCCGGGTCGTACGGGGCGTCCACCAGGCCCAGCCTGGAGCCGAGCACCCTCAGCCGCTGCGGAATGGCGTTGACGGGCGTCGCGGTGACGACCAGCAGCCCGAAGAACGTCAGCAGAAGCAGCAGCGGTACGGCGAGGACCTCCCCCATCATGAAGATCAGCGGCTTGGACGCGGCCCAGCCGACCAGGCCGCCGGCGTCCTGCATCGCGTCCGTGCCCTCGCTGCGCCCCGGGGAGCCGCAGGCGATGTGGACCTGGCCGAGGACGCCGACGACCAGGGCGGACAGGCCGATGACGATGCGGCCGTTGGCCTCGGGCTTCTCGGGATAGAGGAACAGGCGTACGGAGATCGCGCCGAGCAGTATCGGCGCGAGCAGATCGAGCCTGCCGAATGCCCCGGTCACCAGCATTTCGACGAGATCGCCGACCGGGCCGTTCAGATGCGCCCAGGTGCCGGCGGCGACGATCAGGGCGAGCCCGAGGAGAAGCAGCGCCAGGCCGTCCTTGCGATGAGCCGGGTCGAGCCCTTTCGCGCCCCGCCCTATGCCGCGGAAGAGGGCGGCGACGGCATGGGCGAGACCCAGCCAGACGGCGCGGGCGAGCCGGTACACGCCGGAGGTCGGGGACGGTGCGGGCTTGGGGGCGGCGGCCTTCTTCGCGGGCGCCTTCTTGGCTGCCGTCTTCTTCGCGGGGGCGGACTTCTTCGCCGGCGCCGCCTTCTTCGCGGCAGCACCGGTCGTACGGCCGGCGCGCGGCTTCGCGGTGCCCGCCGTGCCCTGGGAACCTGTACCGGACGTACGTGAGGCCATGGCAGTGAGGTTACCGGTGTCGACGGCGGTGGACACGCGTGCCCACTGCTTCACCCGTTCGTGTCGCTACTGCTGTGGTGGAGAAGTTGACGCACGGTCAAACGTCCCGGATCGTCCGGTGTGTCCGTCAGCTCTGCGACGGCAGAGCGGAAGCGCCTCCCGCACCGGGCTCCAGGGCGTCCAGTGCCCGTCGCAGTCCGGTGAGCTTGCGCTCGAGATGTGCGGCGGTGGCGACGGCTGCGGCGTCCGCCGAGTCGTCGTCGAGCTGCTTGGAGAGCGCTTCTGCCTGCTCCTCAACCGCCGCGAGCCGCGCCGACAGTTCGGCGAGCAGCCCGGCGGGCTCCTTGGAGTCCACCGCGCCCGCCTGAGCGCTGCCCTCCAGCTGGAGCCGCAGCAGCGCCGCCTGCTCGCGCAGTTGGCAGTTCTTCATGTACAGCTCGACGAAGACCGAGACCTTCGCGCGGAGCACCCAGGGGTCGAACGGCTTGGAGATGTAGTCGACGGCGCCTGCCGCGTATCCCCGGAAGGTGTGGTGGGGGCCGTGGTTGATGGCCGTCAGGAAGATGATGGGGATGTCACGGGTCCGCTCGCGGCGCTTGATGTGCGCGGCCGTCTCGAATCCGTCCATGCCCGGCATCTGGACGTCCAGAAGAATGACCGCGAAGTCGTCTGTCAGCAGCGCTTTGAGCGCTTCCTCCCCTGACGATGCCCGCACCAGCGTCTGATCGAGCGCAGAGAGGATGGCCTCCAGCGCCAGCAGATTCTCCGGCCGGTCATCGACCAGGAGGATCTTGGCCTTCTGCACCATGGCCCGTCCTCCTCGCCCCGGTTTGGGGTCTCCCCAGCTCGCCGAGCCGGGGGACGCACCGGGCGCCGCCCCAGGGGACGGCTCCCTTACGCCGCCCGTCCTTGTGCCGGTCATGGTAGCCGCACCCCGGCTGCCGCCACACCCTGTCACCGCGATGTCACTGTGCACGTAGCAGAAACGTAGCGGAAGACCAGAAGGTTCCCCGATTACCGGGATCCCAAGCCTCCGTGGGCACAGTGAGTCAGTCGCCGGCCCCGCCCGCGACCGACACGGCCCCGCACCCCGGGGGCGGAGGCCCCGGGGTCACTGCGGGCGCATCCACTGGTCCATCACCGACAGCAGATGGTCGGGGTCCACCGGCTTCGTCACATAGTCGGACGCACCCGACTCGATCGCCTTCTCCCGGTCCCCCTTCATCGCCTTCGCGGTCAGCGCGATGATCGGCAGACCTGCGAACTGCGGCATCCGGCGGATCGCGGTCGTCGTCGCGTACCCGTCCATCTCCGGCATCATGATGTCCATCAGAACGACGGTCACATCGTCATGCTGCTCCAGGACTTCGATGCCCTCGCGGCCGTTCTCCGCATACAGCACCGACAGACCGTGCTGCTCCAGCACGCTGGTGAGCGCGAAGACATTGCGGATGTCGTCGTCGACGATCAGCACCTTCTCACCGTCGAAGACGAACGACCGCCGCGGCTCGGACGCCTCCTGGCCGGTCGCGCCGGCTCGCTGGCCGTGCGCGGGCTGGGCCGCGCCGGGCTCGGTCGCGGCCGGCTGGCCGGGCAGCGAGGGCCGCTGCCCCGAGGCCGCGC
>NZ_JADWYQ010000026.1 GCF_022414575.1 Streptomyces sp. MUM 178J
CGGGTGTCACGCGCCGCCGCCCGGCCGCCTGCGCCCGCCGGCGCCGCGTCCCACCCGCGGCTTGGTGCCCGCCGGCGCCGCGTCCTTTCCGCGGCCGCCCCGCTCGCGGATCAGGCCTTGCCGCGCCTGCCCCGCAGATGGTCCGCCACCGGCGACAGCGAATCACGCAGCGCCTGCAGCGCCTCGGGCGACAGCAGATCGATGAAGTGCCTGCGCACCGACTCGACATGGTGCGGTGCGACCTTGCGCATGGTCTCCATGCCGTGCTCGGTGAGCACGGCGTACAGCCCCCGCCGGTCCGACTCGCAGTTCTCCCGCCGCACCAGTCCCGCGTTCTCCATACGTGTGATCTGGTGGGAGAGGCGGCTCTTGGACTGGAGGGTGGCCGTGGCCAGGTCGCTCATCCGCATACGGCGCTCGGCCGACTCCGAGAGGTTGACCAGGATCTCGTAGTCGTTGTTGGTCAGGCCGAACGGCTGGAGGTCCTTCTCGAGCTGGTGCATCAGCAGTCTGCTGACATCAAGGTGAGTGCGCCAGGCGCACTGCTCGGCATCGGTCAGCCAGCGGGTGGCCGTCTCGGTCTCCATATATGGATTCTACCTAAGAAGTTGAAAATCGGACGAAGTGAGGAGGTGCGACGCCCGGCACCCCGGCTTGTCCCCCGAGACCCCCGATACCGCGATAAGGGTGCACACGTTCGACGTCACACTCCGCAGAGTACCGCTCACAGGCCGAAGCGACGCTGGAGGTCCCCGAGCTGACCGGGAAGACGCGGTGTCGAACCATGATGTCCTCCCGCCCCGGCCCCGCCGTGCGCCCCGTGCGACCCGTGGCCGCCACCGGGAACGCCCGGCTCGTGCGGGACCGCGCCCGTGGCCTGATCCGGCAGCAGCGCCTCGCTCGACTGCAGCAGCACCGTGCCCGCCCCGACGAAGTCGAACTGGTGCTCCTCGCCGGACGTGCCGCCGATCCCGGTCAGTGCGCGCACGCCGCCCAGCACTCCCGACATATAGCCGTGATCGTAATGGTGGCAGGGCGAGGGGCAGTCCGCCCACCCGACCAGGGCCTGCGGGTCCACCCGGATCGGCGGCTCCATGAAGACCACGGGCCCGTTGGACGCGGCTACGAACTTGCCCGTGCCGATCAGCGTCAGAAACCCCGGCACGATCGACTGCTTGAGCGCCAGCGAGGGCTGGTACGCCAGCAGGTTCCCGGCCCGGATCGTCAGATTCCCGTCGTCCAGATCGTAGGAGTTGACATCGAAGGCCCGGTCGGCGAGCAGCATCTTGCCGCTGCCCTCGGCCACCACCCAGTCGCTCGCGTGCAGCGGCGAATGGAACGACGTCCGCATCAGCCGGTCCAGTCGGCCGTGGCCGATTCCGTTGAAGTCGATCCGCCCGTAGTAGGCGATCATCTTCCCCTTCTGCAGAAACCACTGGGAGCTCTTCAGCTCCACACAGAAGGTGTAGGAGTTGACGTTGTCGTCGCTCGGCAGCGTCATCGGGTCGAAAACGACGGGCGTGCTCACAGTTTCTCCTCCGACGCCTGGACATACACCGCACCGCTGCCGCTCAGCTCCAGTTGGAACGCCTCGCCCGAGCCGCGCCCCACCATGTCCCGCCAGCCCAGCGCGGCAGAGAGCTTGTTCCGCACATCCCCGTGGTGGGCGACATACGCCTGCGGGTCGACGTGCACCGGCCGGCCGGGCGTGATCGGCAGCTCGATCACCCCGCCGTGCGCCATCACCGCGACCGCGCCATGGCCCCTGAGCGTCGTGGTGAACAGGCCCTGCCCGGTCACCTGGCCGCGGACCATGCCCATCACCCCGCCCTGCGAGCCCATGAACATCGTCCCCTGCTCCAGCGTCCCGTCGAAGGCGAGCAGCCGGTCCGCCTCCACGTACAGGGTGTCGCCGGAGAGGTTGATCACCTGGATGTGATGCCCGCCATGGCCGAACAACACGGTGCCGCATGGGGTCTCCCCAGGGCCGCCAGGCCCGAGGGGAACCTCGACCGTCATCAGCGGGGTCGCCTCATTGGCCACCCGGCGGCCGATCATCGACATCACCCCGCCCTGCCCGCCGGTGATGTTCGGGGTGAAGGTCACGTCCCCGTTGTAGGCGATCATCGCGCCGCGCTGGCTGAACATCCGCTGCCCCGGGTTCACCGTGGCCTCGACCATCTTGGAGTTGATCTCACGGAAGGGCATCTCAGACGTCACCGCCGATCGTGTTGCGCTCGCTCGGCTGTACGTAGACGAGCCCGTCGCCCTCGAAGCGGATCTGGAACGCCTCGCCCGAGCCCTCGCCGATGAAGGTCCGGAAGTTCACCCCGGACTGGAACTCCTGGCGCAGCTCGCCCTGGTGCGCGATATATGCGCCGGGGTCCACGGAGAGCGGGTACTGCGGAGTCACCCGGAGCACGACCGCCTCGCCGTCCGACATGATCGCCGCCTGTCCCGTGCCCTCCACGGTCGTGGTGAACAGGCCGTTGCCCGTCACCCCGCCGCGCAGCCCGGTGAAGCTGGTGCCGGTGCGCAGCCCGCCGTCCGCGCAGAGCAGATTGCTGGACTCGACATAGAGCTTCTCGCCGCGCAGGCCGACCAGGCTGATCTCGGAGGCCCGGTCGGCGAAGTAGCAGGTGCCCTGCCCCTTCACTTCCATCATGGTCATCTGCTCGCCGGTCAGTCGGCGGGTGACCATCCCGCGGATGCCCTCACCGCCGCCGGTCAGTTTCTTGAAGGCCATCTGGCCGTCGTACGCGACCATCGAGCCGTTCTTCGCCTTGACGGCGTCGCCGGCCATGTCGACGGCGAGCACCTTGCTGCCTTGCAGTCGGAACGTTGCCACGGGGTGACGTTAGCCGGTGGCCCGGTGGGCGGCCAGGGTCCTTGGGGAGGAGAAGGACCCGGGTAAAAATCCGGGAAAGCCCGGTGCCACAATGGCCTGGGCTTGTGCATCCATTCACAAGATCAGTGCCGCCCTCAGACCGACCTCCCATCGAAGGTGCCCCGTGGACATCAAGACCGCCTCCTCCCTGCACCGCCTCCGGCTCGTCTCCGCGCCGGAAGCCGTCTCCTTCCTCGTGCTGCTCGTCTGCTCCGTGCTCAAGCGGACGACGGAGTTCAATGCGGTCCCGGTGATGGGCGCCATCCACGGCGTGCTCTTCCTCCTCTACGTCCTGTTCTGGCTGGACGCCTGGAACCGCACCAGGTGGGAGCTGAAGACCGCCGCGCTCTACTTCGTCCTCTCCGTGCTGCCCTTCGGCGGCTTCCTCGCCGAGCGGAAGCTCAAGCGTGAGGCCGAGGCCGCGGTCGTCGCCGCCCGCGCCGGCCGCGAGGAGCGGGAGGGCCGCGAGGGAGCGGTCAACGCATGATCGTCGCCTTCTCGGTCACTCCGCTGGGCGTCGGCGAGGACGTGGGGGAGTACGTCGCCGACGCGGTCCGCGTCGTCCGCGAGTCCGGACTGCCCAACCGCACCGACGCCATGTTCACCTCCGTGGAAGGCGACTGGGACGAGGTGATGGACGTCGTCAAGCGCGCCGTCGCAGCCGTCGAGGCCCGCGCCCCGCGCGTCTCCGTCGTCCTCAAGGCGGACATCAGGCCCGGCGTCGCGGACGGGCTGACCTCCAAGGTCGAGACCGTGGAGCGGCATCTGTCCCGGTGAACCCGTTACGGCGGGAACCGCCCCGCCTGGCCGACCGCGTCGGCGCTCCGTCTGCGTCCCCGGACGCGCCCGCCGTCGGCGAGGCCCCGGGTCCGCCCCTGCGCCTGCCGCCGCTCGAACCGGCGGCGGCGTCGCCGTCCGGGCGGACCGCGGCCAGGGGGCGGCGACGGGCGACGCATCCGGAGCCGTCGTATGCGGTCGACATGCGCGCCGACCGATGGGCGAGACGGGGCTGACCGCCATATGGCCCGTGGGTAAGGTCGGAGCCGTGCCCAAGCCGCTCAGCCTCCCCTTCGATCCCATCGCCCGCGCCGACGAACTCTGGCGGCAGCGCTGGGGCCCCGTCCCCTCCATGGCCGCGATCACCTCGATCATGCGCGCCCACCAGATCCTGCTCGCCGAGGTCGACGCGGTCGTCAAGCCGTACGGGCTGACCTTCGCCCGCTATGAGGCGCTGGTGCTGCTGACCTTCTCCAAGGCGGGCGAGCTGCCGATGTCCAAGATCGGCGAGCGGCTGATGGTCCATCCGACGTCGGTGACCAACACGGTGGACCGGCTGGTGAAGTCGGGTCTGGTAGCCAAGCGCCCCAACCCCAACGACGGCCGGGGCACGCTGGCGTCCATCACGGACAAGGGCCGCGAGGTGGTGGAGGCGGCCACCCGCGATCTGATGGCGATGGACTTCGGGCTCGGCGTGTACGACACCGAGGAGTGCGCGGAGATCTTCGCGATGCTGCGCCCGCTGCGGGTGGCGGCGCAGGACTTCGAGGAGGCGTAGCCCCCGGGGCTGAGGTCACCGGCCGTGGTGGCGGCCGTGGTCACCGGCCGTGGTGGCGGGCGGTGGCCGTGGCCCGGGCCGGAACCCGCCCCGAGCGAAGATCGCCCTTTGCGTCCGGATACGCTCGGGGCCATGAAGTCGAATGTGCTGTCGCGCTACCGGGTGATGGCGTACGTCACCGCCGTATGGCTGCTGGTCTTCACCGTGGCGATCATCGCCAAGTACGGGTTCGACACCGGCGACACCATGCTGATCTCCCAGATCCACGGCGTGCTCTTCATCGTCTATGTGGTCTTCGCCTTCGACCTGGGCTCCAAGGCGAAGTGGCCGTTCGGCAAGCTGCTGTGGGTGCTGGCCGCGGGCTGCATCCCCGTGGCGTCCTTCTTCGTCGAGCCCAGGATCACCCGCGAGGTGCGCGCCCAGCTGGCGCAGACGGAGGCGGAGGCGGCGCCGGCCGAGGCGTAGACGCTCTCTTTTTCGGCTTGCCGGGCAAGACCCGCGTTTTGCCATCGACATTTAGTAGGACGTCCTAGTAAATTTGAAGCATGGACGCTCACGCCATCGAGGAGGGCCGCCGCCGCTGGCAGGCCCGCTATGACGCCGCAAAGAAGCGGGACGCGGACTTCACCACGCTCTCCGGCGATCCCGTGGACCCGGTGTACGGCCCGCGCGCCGGAGACTCCTACGAGGGCTTCGAGCGGATCGGCTGGCCGGGGGAGTACCCCTTCACCCGCGGCCTCCACCCCACCGGCTACCGCGGCCGCACCTGGACCATCCGGCAGTTCGCCGGCTTCGGCAACGCCGAGCAGACGAACGAGCGGTACAAGATGATCCTTGCCGCGGGCGGCGGCGGGCTCTCCGTCGCCTTCGACATGCCCACCCTCATGGGCCGCGACTCCGACGACCCGCGCTCCCTGGGCGAGGTCGGCCACTGCGGCGTCGCCATCGACTCGGCCGCCGACATGGAGATCCTGTTCCGGGACATCCCGCTGGGCGACGTCACCACCTCGATGACCATCTCCGGCCCCGCCGTGCCGGTCTTCTGCATGTACCTGGTGGCCGCGGAGCGCCAGGGCATCGACCCCCGCGTCCTCAACGGCACGCTGCAAACGGACATCTTCAAGGAGTACATCGCCCAGAAGGAGTGGCTCTTCCAGCCGGAGCCCCATCTGCGGCTCATCGGCGATCTGATGGAGCACTGCGCCGCCCAGATCCCCGCGTACAAGCCGCTCTCCGTCTCCGGCTACCACATCCGCGAGGCGGGCGCGACTGCCGCCCAGGAGCTGGCGTACACGCTCGCCGACGGCTTCGGCTATGTGGAGCTCGGCCTCTCCCGCGGCCTGGACGTCGACGTCTTCGCCCCCGGCCTGTCCTTCTTCTTCGACGCGCACCTCGACTTCTTCGAGGAGATCGCCAAGTTCCGGGCCGCGCGCCGCATCTGGGCGCGCTGGATGCGCGACGTCTACGGCGCGAAGAGCGACAAGGCCCAGTGGCTGCGCTTCCACACCCAGACGGCGGGCGTCTCGCTGACCGCCCAGCAGCCGTACAACAACGTCGTGCGGACGGCCGTCGAGGCCCTCTCCGCGGTCCTGGGCGGCACCAACTCCCTCCACACCAACGCCCTGGACGAGACCCTCGCCCTGCCGAGCGAGCAGGCCGCGGAGATCGCGCTGCGCACCCAGCAGGTGCTGATGGAGGAGACGGGTGTGGCCAATGTGGCCGACCCGCTCGGCGGCTCCTGGTACGTGGAGCAGCTCACCGACCGGATCGAGGCCGACGCCGAGAAGATCTTCGACCAGATAAAGGAACGCGGCCTGCGCGCCCACCCGGACGGCAGGCACCCCATCGGACCCGTGACCTCCGGCATCCTGCGCGGCATCGAGGACGGCTGGTTCACCGGCGAGATCGCCGAATCCGCCTTCCGCTACCAGCAGGCGCTGGAGAAGGGCGACAAGAAGGTCGTCGGCGTCAACGTCCACCATGGCTCGGTCACCGGCGATCTGGAGATCCTGCGGGTCAGCCATGAGGTGGAGCGCGAGCAGGTCAGGGTGCTCGCGGACCGCAAGACGGCCCGCGACGACACGGCGGTGCGCGCCTCGCTGGAGGCGATGCTCTCCGCGGCGCGCGACGGCGGGAACATGATCGAGCCGATGCTCGACGCGGTGCGCGCGGAGGCGACGCTCGGCGAGATCTGCGATGCGCTGCGGGACGAGTGGGGGACGTACACGGAGCCCGCGGGCTTCTAGGGACTGTCCTGGAGGGACCCGAGCCCCGACACCAGGAGCCTGGTGAACCGCCGCGCCCACTCCTCGTCCACCGGCTCCGCGCTGACCAGCGCCCGGTGGACGACCGCCCCGGCCACCACGTCGAAGATCAGGTCCGTGGTGCGGGACGTCTCGCAGGGGTCGTCCTCGTACGGCAGCTCCCCGCGCGCCTGGGCGCGTTCGCGTCCGGTCACCACCAGCCGCTTCTGCCGGTCCACGAGGGCGGACCGCACCCGCTCGCGCAGCGCGTCGTCGCGGGTGGACTCCGCGACCACGGCCATCAGCGCGGTCTTGGCCTCGGGCCGGTTCAGCAGGGCGGCGAACTGGAGCACCACGCCTTCCACATCCGCGAGCAGACTTCCGCGGTCGGGGAGTTCCAGCTCGTCGAAGAGGACGGCGACGGCGTCGACGACCATCTCGTTCTTGTTCGTCCAGCGCCGGTAGAGCGTCGTCTTGGCCACCCCGGCCCGTGCGGCCACATCCCCCATCGTCAGCTTCGACCAGCCCAGCTCGACGAGCGCGGCTCTGGTCGCCTGGAGGATCGCTGCGTCGGCGGCGACGCTGCGCGGGCGTCCGGTACGGGTGTGCTGCGGCATGACGGTGACCATACCGGCCGGTAGGCAATGCGCTGTGACCGACTTCACCGCCCGCGGTCGAACAGGCCCTCTATGAACCGTCGGCCACCCCAGTTACGCTACGACGCGTAGCGAAAGGCTGGCAGGCCGGAGCGACAACCACGGGCGTCGGTGGGGACCGACGCCGATGACCGCGATGACCAGCGTTTTTCATATGCGCGCGCGGAGGGGGGAGGATGTACTCATGCAGCCTAGGAACATGTCCATGAGCGGCGTCGTCGACCTCGCCGCGGTGAAGGCGGCCGGAGAGGCCAAGGCCAAGGCGGAGCACGCCCGCGCGGAGGCCGCGCGCCAGGGCGGCGGCGGCGCCGTGGCCCCCTCCAGCCTGGTGATCGACGTCGACGAGGCGGGCTTTGAGGGCGACGTCCTCCAGCGTTCCGCCGAAGTCCCGGTCGTCATCGACTTCTGGGCCGAGTGGTGCGAACCCTGCAAGCAGCTCAGCCCGCTGCTGGAGCGCCTGGCCGCGGAGTACAACGGCCGGTTCGTGCTGGCCAAGATCGACGTCGACGCCAACCAGATGCTGATGCAGCAGTTCGGGATCCAGGGCATCCCGGCCGTCTTCGCCGTGGTGGCGGGACAGGCGCTGCCGCTCTTCCAGGGCGCCGCGCCCGAGGCGCAGATCCGCCAGACCCTGGACCAGCTGATCCAGGTCGCCGAGCAGCGTTTCGGCCTGACCGGCATTGCCGTCGACGCGGAGGCGGAGGGCGAGCCCGCGGGCGCCGCCGCTCCCGCCCCCGCCGGTCCGTATGACGCCGCGCTGGCCGCGGCGGTCCAGGCGCTGGACGCGGGTGACTTCGGCGGCGCGGTCCAGGCGTACAAGAACGTGCTGTCGGACGACCCGGGCAACACGGAGGCCAAGCTGGGCCTGGCCCAGGCCGAACTGCTGCGCAGGGT
The DNA here is from genome assembly GCF_022414575.1 of Streptomyces sp. MUM 178J. Classification (GTDB taxonomy): domain Bacteria; phylum Actinomycetota; class Actinomycetes; order Streptomycetales; family Streptomycetaceae; genus Streptomyces; species Streptomyces chengmaiensis. The sequence continues at coordinate 8,236 of NZ_JADWYQ010000026.1, forward strand.
CCAGGGCATGGACCCGCAGCAGGTGCGCAAGGAGGCCGCCGACGACCCGGCCGATGTGTCCGCCCAGGTCCGGGCGGCCGACCTCGATCTGGTCGGCGGCCATGTCGAGGACGCCTTCGGCCGACTCGTCGAGACGGTGCGCCGCACAGCGGGGGAGGACCGCGACACGGCCCGGCTGCGGCTGCTGGAGCTCTTCGAGGTCGTCGGCGCGGAGGATCCGCGGGTGACGGCGGCGCGTTCGGCGCTCGCGAGGGTGCTGTTCTGATGTAACGGGTCATACCCGCCGCGGTGGTCGTCGGTCGCTGCCGATTTGGCGACACAGTGACCTGCAGCGGCCGCGCTTTACCAAAACTTGGTAAACGCGGCCGCTGTTACTGCGAGTAAATCAACCGCCTTCTTCTGTCCGTTTATTGGCGGTATTCACCCCTTCTGGCGCGTAGTCGTGAGGAACCCTGCGTGCCTGCGTCGCGCCGTTCGGTCGTGGCGCGGTTATCGGGCCGTTACTAGTGAGTAACGAACCCCTTGTGCGGCAGCCGTGAATGGACCACGATCGGCCACGCTCGGTCCAACACCGCACCAGCCCGGCCCCCAGCCGTGCCGCGGCTTGGGTCCCCACCGAGCCGGCCGACGCCGCATCGACGCCGGCCGCGGACAGGGGGGTTCCTGCCCGAACGGCAGGGCCTGTCCGGCGGGTTGCGCAGGTTGCGCGCGAACAGCGCATCAGGCGCGGCCAGTGGTTGTCGCTCGGGGGTGATCGCCGGTTGTTTCGGACGCGGTACGCGCCGGAAAGTACGGGCGCTCTCCTTCCCGAGGACGTAGCACTTCTCCCATCCCAGGACGGATCCGCTGGATCCGGACCGGAGATGTACGTCCGAGAAGGAGGAAAGTCATGGAATCTGTGGCTCGTGGCGGAACCAGATGGAAGCGGTTCGCCCTTGTCATGGTGCCCAGCGTGGCCGCAACGGCTGCGATAGGCATCGGCCTGGCACAGGGGGCGCTTGCGGCGTCGTTCAGCGTCTCCGGCCAGGAGTTCAAGGTCAAGGCGAAGGAACTCGAGGGTTACAACTTCGTCCAGTACGGCAGCATCGCCAACGGCAAGACCCTTGAGGGCAAGCCGTTCGCCGAGCCGGTCGCTGTGTCGGGCTTCAAAGAGGCCTACATCACCGACATGTGTCAGTCGGTCGTCACCCCCAATGTGCCCTTCATCGGCAATGTCAGTTTGGAGCTGAGGGCCGGCACCCCGGGGCACGACCGGGTGTACGCCAAGGACATCTACCTCGATGTCTCGCAGCTCGACGCTGACGCAGAGTTCTCGAACATCGACATCGGCGTCGCCGCCGGCGATCTGAAGAACCCGGGCATTCAGCCCGGCACCGAGGCCAAGGTCAACCCGCACGGCTTCGCGCAGCGCGCCGAGAAGGCGGTGCTGAAGAACGTGGAGCAGAAGGCGTGGGCCACCACCGCCGGCACGTTCAAGCTCAGCGGTCTCTCCCTGCGCCTGCACAAGGGCACCAAGGAGTGCTTCTAGCACTTCGGGACTGACGGGAATCACATCTCGTACGTCCCTCCAGCACGTCCGGACGGGCGGGGGGCGGCCCCACGGCGCCCCGCCCGCTCCACCCCACGCAGTACCTCTCTTCAGCACGACATAGAGCACCACCGTTTCCAGGGAGCTGTTTTCCATGAGCGCCGAGGCACCCGGACAGAACGAGCACTTCCTCCGAGTCATTCGGCGGCGCTTCCGTAACTGGCGTGGCACCCGGCCGTTCTGGGCCGGACTGTTCACTCTGTTCGGCGGTGTGCCGATCGCCTACTTCCCGTACGCCAATCTCCACCTCGGCAATCTCACCCTCGCGATGTCCACCACCGGTGGTGCGGGATCGCTGATCATCGGCGTACTGCTGTTCACGCTCGGCCTGACGATGTGGTTCCACTCGGTCGTCCGGGTGTTCGCGGGTGTCGCCGCCATTGTGCTCGCACTGGTGTCCATTCCCGTGTCAAACCTCGGCGGCTTCTTCATCGGCTTCTTGTTCTCCCTGCTCGGCGGTGCTCTCTCCATCTCCTGGGCTCCCGGCAAGCCGGCGAAGCCGGCCGGCGACGCCGAGCCGGAGCAGGCTGCGGCTCCCGAAGGCGAGGCGGACGCCATGCCGTCCGCCGTCACCGAGGAGCCCGTCCCGAACGAGACCGAAACGACTGCCCACGCCAACGGCGGGAGGAACAGTGCGGGGTGATGAAACACAGCTGAGCGCAGCTGACGGCAGTTCGGCCCCGGTGAGGAGGGGACCGCGCCACGCGGCCCCGAGGAAGTCACTTCTGACCAAGCTTCAGCTGCCTGCCAGCAAGGCGCTCGCCCTGGCGGCGATGCCCACCGCCGTCTTCGTAGGCATGGGGCTCACCCCCAAGCTGGCACTCGCCGACGACAAGGAGATCCCCTTCGCGCCCGGCCCGTGCGTGACCCGCTCGGACGAGCCGGAGGAGACCGAGGAGCCGACGTCGCCGACACCGTCGGAGACCCCCTCGCAGAGCCCGTCGGCCGAGCCCTCCGAGAAGCCGGACCCCACACCTGCGGGGGAGGAGGACAAGGGCGAGGACGAGCCGAAGCCGGACGCGAGTCCGTCGGACGCCTCCACCCCGGACGCCGGCAAGCAGCAAGCGGCGGAGGCCCAGGCCCCCGAGGCCCCGGCCGCACCCTCCACGAGCGAGCCGGAACAGGAGCCGGAGCCGGAACCCACCGAGTCCAAGAACCCGCTGGACCCGCTGGGCCTCGGGGACGCGATCAAGGACCTGTTCGACGGCCCGGACGAGGAACCGACGCAGACGTCCACGCCGACGCCCACTCCCACGTCGAGCGCTGCCGAGACGACCCAGCCCGCTGAGGATCAGCAGCCTGCTGAGAAGAAGCCCGCCGCCACGGAGGAGAAGACAGAGCCCAAGGCCGCGGACAAGCCGGCTGCGGACAAGCCGGCCGAAGGCGATGCGGCCGAGGACGAGGCGGCGGACAAGGCCAAGACCGCCATCAAGGACGCCGCCGACAAGGTCGGCGCCACGGTGGAAGAGCTTGACGAGGACGTCAAGGGGCTTGACCCCAAGAAGGACGAGGATATCCCGGACGGCGCCAAACCGCGCTTCCCCTGCCCGACCTCCGACCCGGAAGCCCTGGCCAACGCCCAACTGGAACCCGGCATCCCGCTGCTCCCGGACGACCCCTGGATCCTGGAGAGTTCGCTGCTCACGCTGAACGGCCTCGACTACCACGGAATCGTCGAGGTGAAGACCAGCAGCGGAAAGATCAAGAAGGTCCTGAAGTTCACCGCGACCGGCATCGACATCAAGGACCTGCACCAGCTGGTGGTCTACCCCCAGGGAAGCACCGCCCATGTCCAGGCGGCCAAGGGGTCCACCTCGACCATCCGCAAGGGCACCGTGACGATGTACACGGAGGAGCTGAAGGGCAAGCTGTTCGGCATCATCCCGATCACCTTCAGCCCGGACTCTCCGCCTCCGCTGAATGTCCCCTTCGCCTTCTTCACCAATGTGAAGGTCACCCAGGCGGGCCAGTTCGGCGGCACGCTGACCGTCCCGGGTCTGCGGAACTTCGTCACCGGCGGGAACACCTGACACCTCAACAGCCTTTGTGGTGAGGGGCCCTGTCTCAAGCAGCACCCGGGCACCGGAAAGAATCACGAAGATCTCGAGTTACTGGCCTCGCTGTATGAACGGCGGGGTCAGACTCGTTTCGTGCCGAGGGGGAGGGTGGCCTGGGCGTCGAGGCTCCTGCTGTCATGCCCATGAGTGATGGCAGGCATCACGTACACGTCACACGTCGACCTGTTCATCTGCCTGGCCCCGTCGGAGTCCTGCAGGGGTAGCTGCCCAAAGGCCGATACGGTCTACCTCGGCCCGAGGCGTTCAAGGCCAGAACCGAACGGCTCAGCTACACGCTGACGATGATCGAGTTCAACTCGGGCATCGACCCGATCGACATCCTTCTCGGCGACTTCATTGGCTGCGCAACAGTCGGACAAACTGGCGGTCCGGCTGGAGCAGCACACCTGGAAGTCCATCGAGTGGCACATGACCAACGACGGGGGCGAGGTCGTACGGGTCCACCCGCAGCGCTTCAAGTATTCCAGCGGAGAGCCGGTACCCGGTGAGGAGAAGATGGCGGTCATGACAGATTTCATCCGGGAGGGGCGGCTCTTCAGAGTCAGCGGGTTCGTCCCCTCGCACCGGCAGCTCTTTCTGACCAGTGAGGCCACCCTGGTGGACCGGACCACGACGAGGATCGAGATATATATCGGGCATGTGGAACTGATGCTCCTCAAGCCCTACTACGAGAACGGGCTCCACATCCGACGGGCGACCGCCGCCGAGTTCGGCATGCTCAGCGAACAGCACGGCATTCCCGAGCAGGACGCCGTCTACACCTGGATGCTGGAGCGGGACGGCGGCAGCTTCGTCGTCGGCGGCAATCCAAGCTGGCGGGAGGCGGACTATGCGCTGATGGGTGAGCGGCAGGCGTTGTACGACCCGCGTGAGCCCTGGCCGCCGGACTTCCCGACGGAATGGGGGCTGGTCGGCTGACCGTCTGTCGGCCGCAGCCACCCCCAGGCGTGATGCGTGCTCATCCCGTATAGCGCCGCCGGACTCTTCCCGGCACCTCGGGGCAGTGTCCTCCGACCTGGAATTGGCAGACGGGCGGCCTCCCGATCCATCGAAGTCAGGAAGGCCGCCCGTCGAGCGAGACGAACGTCGTCAAGGACAACTGCAACCCCATCATCCACGTGGGTGACTGCACGATCACCGCAGACATCACGTAACGTCACACGTCGACCTGTTCATTTCTTCGGAAGGCCTCACCCTGATCGTCCCAGAAGGAAGCCGGTGAGGGTCCAACCATGAGTCGCATGCTATTCGTGCTCCGCTATCGGAACGGTGAACCGGAGCCCCTCGACATGGAGCTCGTACGGGAAGCCCTGGGCCCCTACATCGTCGCCGCCGACGAGGATCTCATGAACGGTGTGCTGATCCGGACGGCCGACGGCCACGAGGTCGACGTGGATGTCAACGAGGTCTGCGTCGCCGTCAACCGTTTCCCACCCGGCCAGTTCTTCGACGTCCTGGCCCAGCTGGTGGGCCGCCTTGAGGCGAGCGTGACCCCGACGGACATGCCGATGATTCTCCGTGAGGAGGAGGACCGGGCCCACCTTCCCCCCGAAGCGCGGGAGAAGGCCGTCGTCGTCACCATGACCGGTCCGGCCATCGAGCGTCACCTCAGCGGCTCCTGACCGGAGGCGCCGACGAGAAGGGGCTGTTCCCGGCGACTCGCACCGGGGACGGCCCCTGCTCATGCCACAGGGCGCGGCGGGCAGCGGCGTCAGCCCGCCGCCCACCCCTGGTCGCTATCTCGGTCCGCAATGCGGTGTGAGCTACTGGAGAACGAGGCGCACAGCACGACGAAGTTCGTGTGCTGGGCGTGCAAGCGCTGCACTGGAACCTGAGCGAACACGGCAGCCCGCCTTCCCGTCCGGATAACGGTCGAGGTCCAGTACGAGCGGTTCCCGATCAGTCCGAGCGGTTCGGGGACTTCACGCCCGACGACCTGAGGCATCGTGGTGTTGGCGATATTGCTGGCGTATTTCACCCTGCTCTTGACCGGGGCCGTCATAGGGATTCATGCGCTGATCCTGGGCCGTATGCCGGGCCGCAGGCTCCAGCAGCGGGTCCGTCACCCCAGGCTCCTGGGAGCCGGCGCCCTGCTCATGGTGGCGAGCGCGGTAATGCGAGTGCCGGAGCTCGTGGCCGTAGGGGGAGGCCTGGTTGCCCTGGGGTTTGTGGAGCACCGGGCCTGAACCCCCGGGTGGCGCACCGGTGCAGGCGTGCGCCACCCAGGATGATCCGAAGCGTCCGACTACCGTGACCGCTTGCCTTCCTCGGCTCGTTCACGGAAGCCGACCTCCAACAGCTCTGCGGCATCGGGCGGCGTCGGGCACAGGGGTGCGCATGGTGCGCAGGCGTACACGTTGAAGCCGGGGCCGGAGCCCGCGTGTACCTCGGAGACGAGAACAGGGGCGGTGGTGAAGGCCTGGCAGCGCACGCACATGCGCACCGGGGGAAGCTCGCGCGCACATCCCGGGCAGATCTGCCGGTGGACCACCTGGCCGGTGGCGTCGGTGGTCACCACTGTCATCGGTGCCCGGTGCGATCCGCAGGCGTCACAGGCGGCGGGCTTGCTGCTCGCGGTCATCAGGCGGCTCCCGGTGCACCGATGAGGTGCGCGTCGAGGTCGACGCCGAAGTCGGCGGCGAGTACGAGAGCGAATCGCCGCTCCCGCTGCTCCTGGGCGCGTACGTAGGGGCGGACCAGGGGGGTGGCGTCGCCGTTCAGCGGTCCGTCGAGCCCGTACGGCGAGCGGTGCGCGGGAAGGTCGATTGCAGGGACCCGGTGCGGGGAGGTGGCGGGTTCGAGCTGAGGTGTACGCGGATGCCGTGCGAGTGTGACTCTCGCCCACAGGGCAAGGGTGCGGATAAGGTCGAGCACTGTCGACGCTCCTTGTCAGCGTTGGCCACGCCCTGGGAGGTCTACTCACCTCGCCAGGGCTTCTTCGTGATCCAAGCTAGCGAAGCCTGTATATGCCTGTCTAGAAGTAGGGATAGACAGGCATGTCTATGTTCGACTGGGTGTTACTACGTACAGTCACTGTCGTGATCGAGTTTGACCCGACCCGGCCCAAATGGACGCAGATCGCTGACCTCATCCGGGATCGAATCGCGACAGGGGAGTATCCACCGCGACACCTGCTCTCTGAGGTGCAGATTGAGCGGGAGTTCGGTGTTGCACGGATGACCGTTCGAAAGGCCACGGCAGCGCTTCGCGAAGAGGGGTTGATCACAACGACCCCTGGCATGGGATCGTTCGTCGCCGAGCGGTCTGAGGATGGAGCTGGCTGACGCGGCGTCGGCCATCTATCGGGGGCATGTGCTTGCGCGCTGCGACCCCGGATTCGACGATGCGATCGCCGAGGGGCTTGCGCTGACACTGCGGCTCAAGGAGACGTGAAGCGGCCGTGGGCCGCACCCCGTGGCAGACGGGGTGCGGCCCACGGCCGCAGCAAGAGGGACGGAACTAGCGGCCGCCGCCCAGGTGGTGGACGCGGACCATGTTCGTGGTGCCGGGGATGCCCGGAGGGGAGCCCGCGGTGATGATCATGGTGTCGTCCTTGCTGTAGCGCTGGAGCTTCAGCAGCTCGGCGTCGACCAGGTCGACCATGGCGTCGGTGTTGTCGACGTGCGGGACGACGAAGGACTCCACGCCCCAGCTCAGGGTGAGCTGGTTGCGGGTGGAGGCGTCCGTGGTGAAGGCCAGGATCGGCTGGGTCGTGCGGTAGCGGCACAGGCGGCGGGCCGTGTCGCCGGACTTGGTGAAGGCGACCAGGGCCTTGCCGCTGAGGAAGTCGGCGATCTCGCAGGCCGCGCGGGCCACCGAGCCGCCCTGGGTGCGCGGCTTCTTGCCGGGGACCAGGGGCTGGAGGCCCTTGGAGAGCAGCTCCTCCTCGGCGGCGGAGACGATCTTCGACATGGTCTTGACCGTCTCGATCGGGTACGCGCCGACCGAGGACTCCGCGGAGAGCATCACCGCGTCCGCGCCGTCCAGGATCGCGTTGGCCACGTCGGAGGCCTCCGCGCGGGTCGGGCGGGAGTTGGTGATCATCGACTCCATCATCTGGGTGGCGACGATCACCGGCTTGGCGTTCCGGCGGCACAGCTCGATGAGGCGCTTCTGGACCATCGGGACCTTCTCGAGCGGATACTCGACGGCCAGGTCGCCGCGGGCCACCATCACACCGTCGAACGCCATCACGACGTCCTGCATATTGGCGACGGCCTGCGGCTTCTCCACCTTGGCGATGACCGGGACCCGGCGGCCCTCCTGGTCCATCACCTTGTGGACGTCGTTGACGTCGTCGGCGTTCCGCACGAAGGACAGCGCCACCAGGTCGCAGCCCATGCGCAGCGCGAAGCGGAGGTCCTCGACGTCCTTCTCGGACAGGGCCGGGACGTTGACCGCCGCGCCGGGCAGGTTGATGCCCTTGTGGTCGGAGATCACGCCGCCCTCGACGACGATGGTCTTCACCCGTGGGCCGTCGACCTCGACGACCCGCAGCTCGACGTTGCCGTCGTTGATCAGGACCTGGTCGCCCTTGGAGACGTCCCCCGGCAGGCCCTTGTATGTGGTGCCGCAGATGGACTTGTCGCCGGCGACGTCCTCCGTGGTGATGGTGAACTCGTCACCGCGGATGAGTTCGACCGGGCCCTCGGCGAAGGTCTCCAGGCGGATCTTGGGGCCCTGGAGGTCGGCGAGCACGCCAACGGCGCGGCCGGTGTCCTCGCACGCTTTGCGCAGGCGGACGTACCGCTCCTCGTGCTCAGCGTGGGTCCCGTGGCTCATATTGAAACGGGCCACGTTCATGCCGGCCTCGATGAGCGCTTTCAGCTGCTCGTAAGAGTCGACGGCGGGGCCCAGTGTGCAGACGATTTTGGAACGGCGCATACGGCGGATCCTATCGGTTTGTTTCTAGGCGGAATATTCCGTCTGGTGGAAGATACAAATGGGCAGGGGGTCGCTCAGTTGTTCAGTTCTTGAGCGGCGCCGTTGACCACGGCGAACGTCTGGTGGGCGATCTCCAGTTCCTCGTCCGTCGGGACCACTGCGACCGCCACGCGCGCGTACGACGGCGAAATGATCCGCGGCTCATCGGACCGTACGGCGTTGAGCTCGGCGTCCACCGCCACGCCGAGCTCCTCCAGGCCCGCGATCGCAGCTTCCCGCACCGGGGCCGCGTTCTCACCGACCCCGGCCGTGAACGCCACCGCGTCCACCCGGCCGAGCACCGCGTAGTACGCGCCGAGGTACTTCTTCAGCCGGTGGACGTAGATGTCGAAGGCGAGCCGCGCCCGCTCGTCGCCCTCGTCGATCCGCCGCCGGATCTCCCGCATGTCGTTGTCGCCGCACAGCCCGACCAAGCCGCTCTTCTTGTTCAGCAGCGCATCGATCTCGTCGACCGACATGCCGGCGACCCGGTGCAGATGGAAGATGACGGCCGGGTCCAGGTCCCCGGACCGCGTCCCCATCACCAGCCCCTCCAGAGGCGTCAGCCCCATGGAGGTGTCCACGCACACCCCGCCCCGCACCGCCGACGCCGAAGCCCCGTTGCCCAGGTGCAGCACGATGACGTTCACCTCGGACGGGTCCTTGCCCAGCAGCTCGGCCGTACGGCGGGACACATAGGCGTGCGAGGTGCCGTGGAAGCCGTACCGCCGGATGCGGTGCGCGTCCGCCGTCTCCACGTCGATCGCGTACCGGGCCGCCGACTCCGGCATGGTCGTGTGGAAGGCCGTGTCGAACACCGCCACCTGCGGCAGGTCCGGGCGCAGCGCCTGAGCCGTGCGGATGCCGGTGATGTTCGCCGGATTGTGCAGCGGGGCGACGGGGACCAGCCGCTCGATCTCCGCCAGCACCTCGTCCGTGATCACCGTCGGCCGGGTGAACCGCAGCCCGCCGTGCACCACCCGGTGGCCGATCGCCGCCAGCTCGGGGGAGTCCAGGCCCAGACCGTCCTGGGCCAGCTCCTCCGCCACCGCCTTCAGGGCCGAGGCGTGGTCGGCGACCGGGCCGGTGCGCTCCCGGCGCTCCGCGCCCTCGTGCGCCAGCGGGGTGTGCACCAGACGGGACGTTTCCTCACCGATGCGTTCGACGAGGCCGACGGCCAGCCGGGCGTCGTCGCGGGCGTCCAGCAGCTGGTACTTCACCGACGAGGAGCCCGAGTTGAGGACGAGGATGCGGCTGGGGCGAGGGGAGGTCGTCATGCTCTTCATGCTTTCTGTGCGGCGGCGATGCCCGGCGGCGTTACGCGGACTGTGGCTGCGACTGTGGCTGCGACTGCGACTGCGACTGCGACTGCGACTGCGACTGCGACTGCGACTGCGACTGCGGCTGTGGCTGTGGCTCTGGCTGGGACTGGATCGCCGTGATCGCGACCGTGTTCACGATGTCGCTGACCAGCGCACCGCGCGACAGGTCGTTCACCGGCTTGCGCAGGCCCTGCAGCACCGGGCCGACCGCCACCGCGCCGGCCGAGCGCTGCACCGCCTTGTAGGTGTTGTTCCCCGTGTTCAGGTCCGGGAAGATCAGTACGGTGGCCTGGCCGGCCACCTCGGAGTCCGGGAGCTTGGTCGCGGCGACGGACGGCTCGACCGCCGCGTCGTACTGGATCGGGCCCTCGATCTTCAGATCCGGCCGCCGGGAGCGCACCAGCTTGGTCGCCTCCCGCACCTTGTCGACGTCCGCACCGGAGCCGGACGTGCCCGTCGAGTACGACAGCATGGCGATGCGCGGCTCGACGCCGAAACGTGCCGCGGTCGCGGCGGACTGGATCGCGATGTCGGCGAGCTGCTCGGAGTCCGGGTCCGGGTTGACGGCGCAGTCGCCGTACACCAGCACCCGGTCCGCCAGGCACATGAAGAAGACGGACGAGACGATCGCGGCGTCCGAACGCGTCTTGATGATCTCGAACGAGGGGCGGATGGTGGCTGCCGTCGAGTGCACCGAGCCCGACACCATGCCGTCGGCCAGGCCCTCCTGCACCATCAGCGTGCCGAAGTAGTTCACATCGGCGACCACGTCGTACGCCAGCTCCACGGTCGCGCCCCTGTGGGCGCGCAGCTGGGCGTACCGCTCGGCGAATCGCGTCCGCAGCTCGGAGGTGTGCGGGTCGATCAGCTGCGCGGCGGAGAGGTCGATGCCCAGGTCGGCGCTCTTCTTGCGGATCGTCTCCGGGTCGCCGAGGAGGGTCAGCTCGCAGACGGAGCGGCGCAGCAGCACATCCGCCGCGCGCAGCACACGCTCCTCCGTGCCCTCGGGCAGCACGACGCGTCGGCGGTCGGCGCGGGCCTGCTCCAGCAGCTCGTGTTCGAACATCATCGGGGTGACACGGCCGCTGCGGGCCACCGCCAGCCGCTCCAGCAGCTCGCCGGTGTTCACATGCCGTTCGAACAGCCCGAGCGCGGTCTCGGCCTTGCGCGGGGTGGCCGCGTTCAGCTTGCCCTCCAGCGCGAACAGCTCGGCGGCGGTCGGGAAGCTGGTGGAGGCGACGGAGATGACGGGGGTGCCGGGCGCGAGACGGGAGGCGAGGGTCAGGATCTCCTCGCTGGGCCGCTCGTTGAGGGTCAGCACCACTCCGGCGATGGGCGGGGTCCCGGCGGAGTGCGCGGCGAGCGCGCCGACCACCAGATCGGCCCGGTCCCCGGGGGTGACGACCATGCAGCCGGGGGTCAGGGCGTTGAGGAAGTTCGGCAGCATTGCGCCGCCGAACACGAAGTCCAGCGCATCGCGGGCGAGCCCGGAGTCGTCGCCGAGCAGGACCGTGCCCCCCAGGGTGTGGATGATCTGGGCGACCGTGGGCGCGGCGAGGGCGGGGTCGTCGGGCAGCACATAGCAGGGGGAGGGGAGGCGGGCAGCGAGCCGTTCGGCTATCGACCCGCGCTCCTCGGGCGCCACCCGGTTGACCACCAGTGCGAGGATGTCGCAGCCCAGCGCCTCGTACGCCCGGTAGGCGTTGCGGGCCTCGGCCCGTACGAGGTCGGCGGCCTGTCCCTTGCCGCCGACGACCGGGATCACGGACGCGCCTAGCTCGTTGGCGAGCCGGGCGTTGAACGCCAGTTCGTCGGGGAGCTGGGTGGCGGCGTAGTCCGTGCCGAGGACCAGCACCACCTCGTACTCGCGCGCCACCCGGTGGAAGCGCTCGACGAGCTGCGAGACCAGCTCGTCCGTGCCCTTCTCGGCCTGGAGCGCGGCGGCTTCGCGGTAGTCCATCCCGAACACGGTCGACGCGTCCTGGGAGAGCCGGTAGCGGGCCCGCAGCAGTTCGAACATGCGATCGGGGTCGTCGTGCACGAGGGGGCGGAAGACGCCCACCCGGTCCACCTGGCGGGTCAGGAGCTCCATGACTCCCAGCTCCACGACCTGGCGGCCGTCCCCTCGGTCGATCCCGGTCACGTACACGCTGCGGGTCACGCGTGCTCTCCCGTCATGTTCATGCGTCATCATGCGTCGAAAAAATGTCCGGAGGCGCCGTTGCCCCCTTGACAATACCTCCGCGGCTGGCTAGTGCGCGCCTCGGGTGATCGGGGTCCAAGGCGGCGCGAGCCGGGGCCGAGCGACGGCGTGCGCACTGGGTCGGCGCACTGGTCGGCGCACCGGAGTCGGCCGTCGGCGGCCGGCTGCCGACGGGTGGCCGGCGGGCTCGGGCGGCGGAGCGGCGGGGAAGCGGCGGGGGAGTCGCCGAGGAGCCGCCGGGCAGTCGCCGGGGAGCCGCCGGGCAGTCGCCGGGGAGCTGCCGGGGAGCCGCTGAGGACGCATGCGCCCCGTCATACATGGAACAATCGCACTGGGCTCACACGAACCAATACGAGCAGGAGACACAGCACGATGCGCATCGGAGTACTCACCGCAGGCGGCGACTGCCCCGGCCTGAACGCAGTGATCCGGTCGGTCGTGCACCGCGCCCTGACCGGCCACGGAGACGAAGTCATCGGCTTCGAGGACGGTTTCAAGGGACTGCTCGACGGCCACCACCGTCCGCTCGACCTCAACGAGGTCAGCGGCATCCTCGCCCGCGGCGGCACCATCCTCGGCTCCTCGCGCCTGGAGCGCCGCCGCCTCGCGGAAGCCGCCGAGAACGCCGCCGAACTGGCCGGGAAGTACGGCATCGACGCGCTCATCCCCATCGGCGGCGAGGGCACGCTCACCGCGGCCCGGCTGCTGTCCGAGGCCGGGATGCCCATCGTCGGCGTGCCGAAGACCATCGACAACGACATCTCCTCCACCGACCGCACCTTCGGCTTCGACACCGCGGTCACGGTCGCTACGGAGGCCATCGACCGGCTCAAGACCACCGCCGAGTCCCACCAGCGGGTCATGGTGGTCGAGGTGATGGGGCGGCACGCCGGATGGATCGCCCTGGAGTCCGGCATGGCGGGCGGCGCGCACGGCATCTGCCTGCCCGAGCGGCACTTCGAGGTCGAGGACCTGGTGAAGATGGTCCAGGAGCGCTTCGCCCGCGGGAAGAAGTTCGCCGTGATCTGCGTGGCCGAGGGCGCCCACCCGGCCGAGGGCTCCATGGACTACGGCAAGGGCGAGATCGACCAGTACGGCCACGAGCGTTTCCAGGGCATCGGCAACCGGCTCGCGGCGGAACTGGAAAGGCGGCTCGGCACGGAGGCCCGTCCGGTGATCCTCGGCCATGTGCAGCGCGGCGGCACGCCCACCGCATACGACAGGGTGCTCGCCACCCGCTTCGGCTGGCACGCGGTGGAGGCCGCGCACCGCGGCGACTTCGGGATGATGACGGCGCTGCGGGGCACGGAGGTCGTGATGGTGCCGCTGGCGGAGGCGGTGACCCGGCTGAAGACCGTGCCGGGGGACCGGATGCTTGAGGCGGAGTCCGTTTTCTGACCGGGAGTCCGGGGCGGAGCCCCGGCTCGGACAGGGGCGGGCCTATCCGTCCGCCAGCTCCCAGAAGTGGTCCACGATCCGGTCCAGGAAGTCCCGGCCCGGCTCCGCCGTGTCATGGGCCGTGTCGCCCCAGCTGAGCGTCGCCACCATCCGCGACTGGTAGTCGGAGTGCAACTGCTCCAGCACTCCCTCCAGCAGATCCCGCTCCAGCGGCAGCAGCTTGCCCACCGGCCGGACGTACGGCTGCCAGCGCGCGGCAACCGCGTCGCGCAGCAGCGTCGCCAGGTCCTCGTCGCGGCCCGTGACCGTCAGCAGCGCGCGCGGGCCGAGCTGGAGGGCGTCCGCCAGGGCGGCGGTCTGCCGCGCATTGCCGCGCCAGCGGCCGGACTCCTCCATCTTCAGATACGCGGACGCGTCCACGCCGACGTGCCGGGCCAGTTCGTCGGCGGCCAGCCCGCGGGCCATGCGGTGCTCGCGCAAGGTCGTGGCCTGCGCGAGCAGTTCGCCCGGTGAGCACCACAGCACCCCCGCGAGCGCCGACAGCTCATGCGGCCGGGGTACGGCCAGGCCGCGCTCCCACGCCGCGACCGTCTCCGGACTGATCTGGAGTCCGTACTGGGCGTGGAGGCCGTAGGCCACATGGCCGGGATGCATGCCGAGCGCCTCGCGCAGTCGGCGCGCGGCGGAGGCGTTGAACGGAGGCGAAGAGCGGTGCTGCACGGGCACAAGCTAGGGGCTGAGGACCACCCGCGACTACGGTCCGTTCCCCCAAGGCCACATGTCGTAGGAAGCTCTCAGGCGATCGCCCGGCGACTCCCGGCAATGGGATTACCGGCCGGTTCCGGAGCGGTCGGGAGTGGACCGGGAGCGGTCGGGAGCGGTCGGGAGCGGTCGGGAGTGCAGCGGGGCCCGCGCCCGCGGCACGGTCAGGAGGCCGACGGCAGCCAGCGGTACTGCAGTTCGGGGCGGCCGATCTGGCCGTACCGCGGACTGCGTTCGGCCCGCCCGGCGGACACCAGATGCTCCAGATAGCGGCGCGCCGTGATCCGGGAGATGCCGACGGCCGCGCCCGCCTCCGCCGCCGTCAGCCCGCCCTCCGCCCCGCGCAGCGTCAGCGTCACCGCCTCCAGGGTCGGGCCGCTGAGCCCCTTGGGCAGGCCGATGCTCTGCGGCGTCGCGCGCAGCGCGGCCAGCGCCCGATCCACCTCCTCCTGACCGCTGGCCTCGCCCGCCGCGGCACGGAACTCGGCGTACCGGGCGAGCCGGTCGCGCAGTGTGGCGAACGTGAACGGCTTCAGCACGTACTGCACCACCCCCAGGGACACGCCCTCGCGGACGACCGCCAGATCGCGGGCGGACGTGACGGCGATGACGTCCGCGTGATGTCCGCCCGCGCGCAGGGACCGTACGAGCCGCAGCCCGTGCCCGTCCGGCAGATAGAGGTCGAGGAGCAGCAGGTCGACGCGGGTGCGCTCCAGCGCGCGCACGGCCTCCGCGCGCGAATGCGCCACCCCGGCGACCTCGAAGCCGTCGACCCGGCGCACATAGAACGCGTGCGCGTCGGCGGCCACGGGGTCGTCCTCGACGACGAGCACGCGCACCGGTTCGGCGGGGCGGGGAGCGGGGGCGGTCATACGCGTGCCCCCGCAGCGGTCGTCGCGTCGCCGGGCGCGGGCTCCACGGTGGTCGTCCGGTCGCCGGGCGCGGGCTCCGGGGCGTGGAGGGGGAGCCGTACGGCGAACTCCGCCCCGCCGTCCGCCGACCTGGCGATCCCGACCGTGCCGTGGGCGCGGCGCACGGCCTGCCGCACCAGTGCGAGACCCAGCCCGCGGTCCGCGCCGCGGGTGGACCAGCCGCGCCGGAACACCTCCTCCGCATCCGCCGGATCGACACCGGTGCCGCTGTCCTCGACCCGCAGCAGCAGCGACTGCCCGTCCTCCTCGACCCGCGCGGTCACGGTCACGACCGCCCGCCGGCGTGCCGCGGGCATCGCGGGAAGGTCGCGCAGTCGTCGGCCGTCCTCGTCCGCGGCGCCCGGGGGCGCGGGCTCGTCGGGCCGAGCGGCTTGTGGCGGCCGCCCGTCGTCAGCCGTCGACCGGCCGGCCGCAGGCCGAGTCCGGTCCCTCGAGGCGGCCGCCGGGCGCGGGCCCGCGCCCGTCCCCGTCCTGTCGGCGTGCTCCTCGTCAGCGAGGGCTGCGCGCACCGCAGGTACGTTCGCCTCTGCGCTGTCCGCTGCCGGCACGGGCATCCCAGGCAGGCGTGTCACGTGCTCCGTGTCCGGGCTGGCGGCCTCCGGGCCTGCCGTCTTCGGGTCCGTCGTGTTCGGGCCTGCCGTGTTCGGGTCTGCCTGGTCCGGGCCCGTCGTGTCCGGGCCTGCCGTGTCCGGGTCCGTCGTGTCCGGGTCCGTCGTGTCCGGGTCCGTCGTGTCCGGGCCTGCCTGGTCCGGGTCCGCGGCCTTCGGGTCCGCGGCCTCCGGGGCCGGGGCGGCCGGGTGCACGTCCGCCGCCTCCGAGGCCGCGTCCACCGCGTTGTCGATCAGGTTGCCGAGGATCGTCACCACGTCGCGCGCCGGGAGGGACGCGGGCAGCACACCGTCGTCGATGCGGCTGTCGTCCGCCAGCACCAGTTCCACGCCGCGCTCGTTCGCCTGCGCCGCCTTTCCCAGCAGCAGCGCCGCGAGCACCGGTTCGCCGACCGCGCCGACCACCCGGTCCGTCAGCACCTGTGCCAGCTCCAGCTCCGCCGTCGCGAACTCGACCGCCTCGCCGACCCGCCCCAGCTCGATCAGCGAGACCACCGTATGCAGCCGGTTGGCCGCCTCATGGGCCTGGGAACGCAGCGCCTGGGAGAAGCCGCGTTCGGAGTCCAGCTCTCCGGAGAGCGCCTGCAGTTCGGTGTGGTCCCGCAGTGTGACCACGGTGCCGCGTCGCTCGCCGCCGACCACCGGACGGGTGGAGACCACCACCACCCGGTCCGCCGTCGGATGCACCTCGTCCACCCGGGGCTCGGACGCCAGCAGCGCCCCCGTCAGCGGCGCGGGCAGGCCGAGCTCCGCCACGGGCCGCCCCACCGCGTCCTCGCCGAGCCCCAGCAGCTCCCGTGCGCCGTCGTTGATCAGGGCGATCCGCCGCTGTCCGTCGAGCATCACCAGCCCCTCGCGCACCGCGTGGAGGGCCGCCTCGTGGTAGTCGTGCATCCGGCTCAGCTCGGCCGCGTTCATCCCGTGCGTATGCCGCCGCAGCCGGGCGTTGACGACATAAGTGCCCACCGCGCCGAGAGCCAGCGCCCCGCCCGCGACCGCCAGCAGTGCGGTGAGCTGCTCCCGAGCCTGCTCGCTGATCGCCCGGACCGTGATGCCCGCGCTGACGACGCCGACGACCGCACCATCCGTTCCGCGTGTCCCGCCCGCGCCATCCGTCTCGCCTGTTCCATGCGTCCCGCCCGTTCCGTTCCTTCCGTTGGCGACGTCCGTTCCGTACACCGGGGCCACCGTCCGCACCGACCGTCCGAGCGTGCCGGTGTAGCTCTCGCTGTAGACCTCGCCGCGCAGCGCCGGGCCGATGTGCCCCAGATACGTACGGCCGATCTCCCCGGCCGCCGGATGCGTCCAGCGCGTGCCGTCCGGCGCCATGATCACCACAAAGTCCACTCCGGAGTCGCGGCGAACGCCCTCCGCGTACGGCTGGAGTACGGACGAGGGGTCGGCCAGCCGGGCCGCCGCGGCGACCGACGGCGAGCGCGCGACCGCCGTCGCGGTCGCCGTGGCCTGGCGGCGCGCCGCCTCCTCGGCCTGGTCCCGGTCGGTGACGTACGCGAAGAGCGCGCAGCCCGCCACGATCACCGTCACCAGCACCGCCTGCATGGCGAAGAGCTGCCCGGCGAGGCTTCGGGGCCGAGGTATGCGCATGGGGCAAGTGTGCCCGGCCGGTTCCGCATGACCGACTCGCACGACGGATTCGCGTGAACGAAAAGAACACAACGGTGACCGGCGTCACAGCCTGATGGATAGTCGCGGGGATCCATCGGGACATGGACACGCAATCACCCCAGGAGGCACCCCGTGGGAGCTGTGACAACGCCGTCGCGAACCGCAAGACGGGACCGTACCCACTACCTCTACATCGCCGTCATCGCCGCCGTTCTGCTCGGCATCGCGGTCGGCTTCGCCGCGCCCGGCGTGGCCGTCGAGCTCAAGCCGATCGGCAAGGGCTTCGTCAATCTGATCAAGATGATGATCTCCCCGGTCATCTTCTGCACCATCGTGCTGGGCATCGGCTCGGTACGTAAGGCGGCGAAGGTCGGCGCGGTCGGCGGACTGGCCCTCGGCTACTTCCTCGTCATGTCGACGGTGGCGCTCGGCATCGGCCTGCTGGTCGGCAATGTGCTGGAGCCCGGCGCGGGACTCCATGTGACCGAGGCGGCGCGCGCGGCGGGCGAGCAGCAGGCGGCGGGTGCGAGCGAAAGCACCGTGGACTTCCTCCTCGGCATCATCCCCACCACCCTGGTCTCCGCCTTCACCGAGGGCGAGGTGCTGCAGACGCTGCTGGTCGCGCTGTTCGCCGGTTTCGCGCTCCAGGCGATGGGGGCGGCGGGCGAGCCCGTGCTGCGCGGCATCGGCCACATCCAGCGGCTTGTCTTCCGCATCCTCGCCATGATCATGTGGGTGGCGCCGGTCGGCGCGTTCGGTGCGATCGCGGCCGTCGTCGGCGAGACCGGCCTCGATGCGCTGAAGTCCCTCGCGGTCATCATGATCGGCTTCTATCTCACCTGCGCGGTCTTCGTCTTCGTGGTGCTCGGGGCTGTGCTGCGGCTGGTCGCCGGGGTGAACCTGTTCTCTCTGCTGCGCTATCTGGGGCGGGAGTTCCTGCTGATCCTGTCCACGTCGTCGTCCGAGTCGGCGCTGCCGCGGCTTATCGCGAAGATGGAGCACATGGGCGTGAGCAAGCCGGTCGTCGGCATCACCGTCCCCACCGGCTACTCCTTCAACCTCGACGGCACGGCGATCTATCTGACGATGGCCTCCCTGTTCATCGCCAATGCGATGGGCGACCCGCTGTCCGCGTCCGAGCAGATCTCGCTGCTGGTCTTCATGGTCATCGCTTCCAAGGGCGCGGCGGGCGTGACGGGAGCGGGCCTTGCGACACTCGCCGGCGGGCTGCAGTCGCACCGGCCGGAACTGGTCGACGGCGTGGGGCTGATCGTCGGCATCGACCGCTTCATGAGCGAGGCGCGGGCGCTGACGAACTTCGCGGGCAATGCCGTGGCCACGGTGCTCGTCGGCACCTGGACGAAGGAGTTCGACAAGGAGCGGGCGGCGGACGTCCTGGCGGGGCGGGCGCCTTTCGACGAGAAGACGCTGGTGGACGACGGCCACGGCGGCCACGGCGGCCACGACGGCCACGGTGGCGATGACGGCCACGGCGGCCCGGCTGCGGAAGTGGGGGAGGGGGAGGTTCCGCAGTCGCGGGATGCGGAGCCCGCCCCCGCGAAGGTCTAGAACGGACTTCCCCGCACCCCGGACGTACCGCCGGTAACCGGAACGTGTCATCGTATGGGTCGGCCCTGTCATGGCATGCACATTGCGAAGCACGGGAAGGGACGGCCCCATGTGGCGCAGGACGCGTCTTCCGGCACTGCTCGCGCTCACTCTCACGCTCGCCCTCGGCTCGGTGACCGCCTCGGCCTCGACGGCCGCGGACGGATCGGCGGCCGGGGGCGGGCTGCGCGACGTCGTCATCGTCGGCAACAGCGCCGACGGCACCGTCAGCTTCATCGACGCACACACCTATGAGAACCTCGGCTCGCTCGACGTGATCCCCGACCTCGACGAGGTGCTGGACGGGATGGACCCGATCCGGCGCGCCGCGTACGAGATCGTCAAACAACAGGCGGGCGGCGACAAGTTCGTCGACGACGCCCATCTCTCGCCCGACGGCGCCACGCTGTATGTATCCCGAGGCAACCTGGGCGACGCGGCGGCGTACGACTTCGCCGGCGGCCGACAGCTCTGGCGCACCCACCTCGACGGCTTCAAGGCCGACCATGCGGCGCTCTCCCCGGACGGCCGGACCTTCGTCGTCTCGGCCATCACCGCCGCCAAGTCCCAGACGCTGGACACGGCGACCGGCCGGATCACCGGCGCGTTCCCGACCGGCACCTACCCGCACGAGAACATCTACTCCGCGGATGGCTCCCTCATCTACAACATGTCCATCGGCATCACCTCACTCCCCAAAGCCCTCAACTTCCTCAAGGGCGCCAAAGAGGTGACGGTCGCGGACGCGCGCACGCTTCAGGTGGTCCGCACCTACCGCTTCGACCACGGAGTCCGCCCGTCCGTGATCACCCCGGACGGGAAGACGATGTACGCCCAGCTGTCGTACCTCAACGGCTTCATCGAGTACGACCTGGAGCGCGGCCGCACGGTCCGCACGGTCCGGATGCCCTTCAGCGAGGCGGGCGCACAGCTCAAGCCGGACGACTACCCGCAGAACTCGGCGCACCACGGCATGGCCGTGAACGCGGCGGGCGACAAGCTGTGCATGGCGGGCACCATCGACGACTACACGGCGATCGTCTCCCGCCCCTCCCTGACGACGGACGGCTTTGTGCACTACCCCGAGGGCTCGCTGCCGTACTGGTCGGTCACCGGCCCCGACGGCCGGCACTGCTTTGTGACGCTGTCCAACCGCGACGAGGTGTCCGTGGTCGACTACACGACGGCCAAGGAGGTCGCCCGGATCGAGGTCGGCGACTTCCCGCAGCGTGAACGCTCGGGCAGGCTCGCTCAGGCGGCCCTGGACGGGCTGAGCGCGGACCGCTGATCTCGTCCCCTCGCCGCCGGGGGCGAGGCGGGCCGCGCCCCCGGCCGGTGATGTGCGGATCGCGCCGCCGGCCCGTCGAGTGCGGGCCGCTCAGGTGCCTCAGGGCGCGCCCCTCGGGCGCCTCAGGGCGTGCCCCTCGGGCGCCTCAGGGCGTGCCCCTCGGGCGCCTCAGGGCGTGCCCCTCAGCCGAAGGGGATGCGGACGTACGACTGGTTGCCGGTCCCGAGCGTGCTCGGCGCGTTGCCGATCGCGCTCCAGACCTCGATCCGCACCCGGCCGCCCGCCAGATCGCCGTGCGAGCCGGTGGCGGACTTCAGCCCGCGCGCCTGCGTGTAGTGCTCGTAGCCCGGCACCGGATCGGTGGCGAAGTAGTGGTACGTCTCGGTCCGGTCCCAGGTCCCGTCGCCCGTGCGGTCGTAACTCACCCTGATCTGCTGGCCGTTGGCCACCGCCGACCCCGCGTCCAGGAACAGATCGAACTCCGTTGAGCCGCCGTTGTACGCGCGGGTGATCCCGGAGGCCGTGAACACCTGGGGACTGTGCGGACTGCCGTCGTGGTTCGCCCCGTCCGCGGAGGCGAGGCTCACCGTCGAGCCGGAGCCCGCCGCATCGCCGGCCGCGCCCCCGGAGTGCAGATACAGCTGGGACGATCCCCCGGGCGGCGGCGTGGTGCCGCCTCCGCCCCTGGTCCATACGGCGACATAGTCCACGAGCATCGCATGGCCGGGGACCGTCGCCGCCGTGGGCGTGCTGCCGCCCAGCGCGTCCGGGAACGCACCGCCGATCGCGACGTTGAGCAGGATGAAGTAGCCCGCGTGGTCCGTCATGTTCGCCCATGTCGTGGCGTCGAAACGGCTCTGGTCGAGGCTGTGGTAGAGCTGTCCGTCCACATACCAGCGCAGTTCGTTGGGGGAGACGGACCGGTCCCATTCGAAGCGGTATGTGTGGAACGCCGACTGGCAGCTCGCCCCGGGGCAGACCCGGCTGGCGCCGAGCCCGCTGGTCTCGTTGCACGGCCCGCCGGGGTTGACGCCGCAGTGCAGCACGCCCCAGACCGAGTTGATGCCGTTGACGTTCTCCATGATGTCGAACTCGCCGATGGACGGCCAGTTCCAGTAGTCGCCCCGGTACGGGGAGCCCAGTGCCCAGAAGGCCGGCCAGTAGCCGAGGGCGGCGTCCCCGGTCACGTTCGGCATCCGTATCCGGCCCTCGATGCGCAGTGCGCCGCCCGCGGGCGCCTTGAAGTCCGCCCGCCGCGTCTCGATCCGCGCCGAGGTCCAGTTGCCCGCCCCGTCCCGGCGCGGGGTGATGCGCAGATGGCCGTTCCCGTCCTGGCTGATGTTGTCGGGGCTGGCGGTGTAGTTCTGGACCTCGCCCGTGCCCCAGTTGGCAGGCCCTCCCGGATAGGAGTGGCCGGTGTCGATCTGCCAGTCGGCGGACGACGGGAGCGACCCGTTCGCCCCGTTGAAGTCGTCGCTCCACTGCTGGGTCCACCCGGGCGCGGGCGGCGGCACGTCCCCGCGCGCGGTCCCGGCCCCGCCGCCGACGGCGGCGATGCCGGCGAGGACGACGGCCAGGACGGCCAGCAGGGAGACGGCGGGCGCGCGGCGCAGGGTGTGGTGCCTGCTTGCGATGCGGCTCGTACTCAAGGAACACCTCCGGACGGATGGTGCTGAGGTGGGGGGTTGAGGTGGGGGGTTGAGAGCGCTCTCACTGTTTTCTAGATGGAGGTAGAACGCCCGTCAATCCCTATGCAGTGTTAACTACTTGAACGGCATTCCGGCTGGCGGCAGGCGCAGTCGCGGCATTCGCCTGCCGACGTCGTGCCCGGTTTGGGAGACTGCTCGCCATGTTGCACTCCCGTCATGCTGTTCGCGTCCTTGTGTCCCTGTGTGCCGGGGCGGTGGCACTGGTCGGCTGTTCCGGCCCGTCGGGCACTCCGAAGGGCACGTCGTCCGGCGATGTCGGCCGCGGTGCTGCCGCGGAAGCCGCCGGCGCGGCCGGCGGCAGCCGGTCGGTCGTGACCTTCGCCGCTCGGCCGCCGGCGACCGCCGATGCCGTGCGGAAGACCGTGGAGCGGCTCCGGCAGCGTGCCGACGCACTGGGGATGGCCGATGTGCGGGTTGCGGCGGAGGGCGATTCCATCACCGTCGCCGGTCCCAGCTCCGACGAGGAACGCATGAAGCACCTGGGCGACGCCGGAGAGCTCCACTTCCGGCCGGTGCTGGCGGCGGCCCCCGGGGCTACCCTCCCCGCCGGCCGCTCTGCCGGCCGCCCCGCCGTTCCCTCGGCCAGCCCCTCCGCCGTTCCCAACGCCGGCCCTTCCGCGAACGCGTCGGAGCCCGACGCCGCGCTTCAGGCGGAGTTCGCCGCGCTGGACTGCTCCGGCCGCACGCGCACCGATGCCGGTCGGCGCGACGCAGGCCGGCGCGCGGACTCACAGGAACCCATCACCGCCTGCGGCGCAGCAGGCGAGACGCCGGGCCCGCCCGAGAAGTATCTGCTGGGGCCGGCCGCCCTGGACGGCTCCGGCATCAGCTCTGCCGAAGCCGTCCTGGACGCCCAGTTCGGGGGCTGGATCGTCCAGTTGGACTTCAACGCCGAGGGCACACGGAAGTTCGCCGACATCACCGGAGACCTCGCCGTCCGCACCGCGCCGCAGAACTGGTTCGCCATCGTCCTCGACGGCGAGGTCGTCTCCGCGCCCGCGGTCACCCAGAGACTCCCCGGCGGCAAAGCCCAGATCTCCGGGAAGTTCACACGCGGGTCCGCCGAAGGGCTCGCAGCCAACCTCAATTCCGGCTCTCTCCCGGCCGAGTTGGAGATCACCAGCCTCACCCAGGTGACCAAGCCATAGGCCGGCCGTACCGGACCCGGTTCCCGCGCGAGGGGACTTCCATCCGGGGCAGCGGAGCGGCCCTGCGAGCGGGCAGCGGCGGCAGCGGCGGCATGATGGGCATCCGCACCGCCGCCAGGCCACATACCGACAGGAGCCCCCGAACCATGGTCGACCGCGCCCGCCCCGCCCTTCGCCGACCGCTCACGGCGTTGATCGTCTGCGGTGTGCTCGCCTGGGCGGTGGGCGCATGCTCCCCGTCCGATGGCGAGGACGCCGAAGTGACGGACCGGCCGTCCTCCGCCGCGCCTGCCGGGGCCGGGACCCCGGCAGGCGCCGCGAAGCCGACAGCGGGCGGCACCCCCACGCCGACCACAGCCGGAACCGCCGCGCCGTCCCCCGCCGGCACCCCAAACCCGACCGCGTCCGCCACCCCGGCCCGCACCCCGGCCGGCTCGGGCAAGGTGGCCATGCCCGAGCCGGGCATCGCCTTCGACTACCAGATCGGCGGCGCCTACGCACCGCCGCCCGGTGTACGCGCGGTCTCCCGCGACCGCGCCGCGAAGCCGGCGCCCGGGCTGTACAACATCTGCTACGTCAACGCCTTCCAGGCCCAGCCGGACGCCACCGGCTGGTGGCGGGAACACCACCCCGACCTGCTGCTCCGCGACGCCGCGGGCGCGCTTGTCATCGACGGCGACTGGGACGAGGCGCTGCTCGACATCTCGACGCCCGCCAAGCGCGAGCGGCTCGCCGAGGTCGTGGGGGAGTGGATCGACGGCTGCGCCACGGCCGGCTACCAGGCCGTCGAGGCCGACAACCTCGACTCGCACGAGCGGTCCAAGGGGCTCCTCACCGCCGAGGACGACCTCGCCTTCGGCAAGCTGCTCGTCTCCCGGGCCCATGCGGCCGGTCTGGCGATCGGCCAGAAGAACGCCGCCGAACTGGCAAGCCGCGGACGGAGCATCGGATTCGACTTCGCGGTCGCCGAGGAGTGCGGACAGTACGACGAATGCGGCGCCTACGCGGACGCCTTCGACAACCGGGTCTTCGTCATCGAGTACCAGGCGGAGGGCCTCGCCGCCGCCTGCGAGACCTGGGGCGACACACTCTCGGTGGTCCTGCGCGACCTGGACGTCGCTCCGGCCGGGGAAGCCGCGCACGTCCGCCGCACCTGCTGATCCCGCCCGGCGCGGCGGCGCAGCGCCCCCGGGACTCGGCGCGCCCCCGGGACTCGGCGCGCCCCCGGGACTCGGCGCGCCCCCGGGACTCCGCACGCCGCCGCTCCGGGGCGCGTCGCCCCGGCCCGCGTTGCCTTGACGCCGGCGTCAATGTCTAACGTCGGCGGCATGCGCATCGGCGAGCTGGCGAAGCGGGCGGGCACGACCACACGGGCCCTGCGGTACTACGAGGCACGCGGGCTGCTGCCCGCACAGCGGGACGGCAACGGGCACCGGACCTACGACGAGAGTGACCTGCGGCTGCTCCGGCAGATCAGAACCCTCCAGGACTTCGGGTTCGGGCTGGAGGAGACGCGCCCCTTCGTCGAGTGTCTGCGGGCGGGTCATCCCGCCGGAGACTCGTGTCCGGCGTCGCTCGCCGTGTACCGGGCCAAGCTCGATGAGCTGGACGGACTGATCGGCCAGCTGCGGTCGGTGCGCGAACAGGTGGCCGCCCAGTTGGCGCGGGCCGAGGAAGCGCGGGCCGCGCTGGCGGCCGGGGCGGAAGTTCCGGGAGGGCCGGAGCCCGTATGCGAGATGACTCATGGAGGGGTTTTCGAATGATTCGAGCCGAGGGCGTCGCCGTCGTCACGGACGCGGACTTCGACGCGGAGGTACGGGGGGCCGACCTGCCCGTGCTTGTGGAGTTCACAGCCGACTGGTGCGGGCCGTGTCGTCAGCTCGCACCCGTGCTGAGTGCCGTGGCGCGGGAGGAGGCCGGACGGCTCAAGGTCGTACAGCTCGACACGGATGCGAATCCGGAGACGATGACGCGCTATGGCGTGCTGTCGGCGCCGACGCTGATGGTGTTCCGCGACGGCGAACCCGTGTGGTCGAGGGTCGGCGCACGGCCCAGGAGGCGGCTGATGGAGGAACTCGCCGAGGTGATCTGATCGCGTCCTGAAGTGCCGTACACGGAAAGACCCCGGCTCCGCATTGGCGGCCGGGGTCTTTCTCTGGGTATATTGAGTGGTTCCGTTTTGTGCGCGAAAAGCAATACGGTTAACCAACTTCCCACAATATACCGCGTCAGGAGCTGAATTGTCAAACGACGAATTGCATCAGGAACAGCAATTCATCTCCCTGCTCCATGAGCGTCTCGACACGCTGCGCGAGCAGGCCGAATCCGCCCTCCGACAGGCCGTTGCGCAGGTCGGGACGGGGCGGCAGGCACGCGTCGAGCGGGATGTCGTCGCCGCGGAGCACTCCGCGAGATTCGCCTCGCTGAACGTCGCGGACACCGGTCTCTGCTTCGGACGCATCGATCACCGTGACGGACGCACCCACCACATCGGGCGCATCGGCATCCGCGCCGACGACAGCGAACGGACACCCCTGCTGATCGACTGGCGCGCACCCGTGGCGCGGCCCTTCTATCTCGCCACCGGCTATGAGCCGATGGGACTGCGCCGCCGCCGGCACATCACCACCGAGGGGCGGACCGTCACCGGACTCCATGACGAGATCCTCGACCTCGACGACGACACACGCAGCGGATACGAGTCCCGCGACGCCGACGAAGTGCTGCTCGCCGCGCTGAACTCCGCCCGCACCGGGCGCATGGCCGACATCGTGCAGACCATCCAGGCCGAACAGGACCGCATCATCCGCGCCCCGCACCACGGCGTGCTGGTCGTCGAGGGCGGGCCCGGCACCGGGAAGACCGCGGTGGCGCTGCACCGGGCCGCGTATCTGCTGTACGCGCACCGCGAGCAGCTCGCCAAGCGCGCCGTGCTGATCGTCGGGCCCAACCCGGCGTTCCTCGGCTACATCGGCGAAGTGCTGCCCTCGCTCGGCGAGACGGGCGTGCTGCTGGCGACGGTGGGCGAACTCTTCCCCGGCGTACGCGCAGAAGGCGGCGACACCCAGCCGGCCGCGGAGGTCAAGGGACGCGCGGAGATGGCCGAAGCCCTGGCCGCGGCCGTACGAGACCGTCAGCAGGTGCCCGAGCGCGGCGCACCGCTGGTCGTCCCCCACGACGACGGCGATCTCGTCCTCGACTGGGACATGGCGCTCGAGGCCCGGCACAAGGCCCGCGAGACAAGGCTGCCGCACAATCTCGCCCGCCCGTACTTCGCCTTCCAGATCATCGACGCGCTGACCGAGCAACTCGCCGACCGCATCGGCGAGGACCCCTACGGCGGGCCCAACTTCCTCGGCCCCGACGACATCGCCCAGCTCGCGAAGGGCATCGCCGCCAGCAGCGAGGTACACGCCGCGATCGACGAACTGTGGCCCCTACTCAGCCCGCAGGAATTCCTCGCGGACTATCTCGCCGAACCGACGCATCTGCCCGACGCGGACGCGGAAACGATCAGGCGTGCCTCCGGTCCCTGGACGCCCGCCGATGTGCCGCTGCTCGACGAGGCCGCCGAACTCCTCGGCGCGGACGACTCCGCCGCCCGCGCCGCAGCGGAGGCCGAGCGACAGCGGCGGATCGCCTACGCCCAGGGCGTGCTTGACGTGTCCTACGCCTCCCGCACCTACGAGTTCGAGGACAAGGAGGAGCTCGACAAGGACGCCTCCGAGGTCCTCGCCGCGCACGACGTCATCGACGCCGAGCGGATGGCCGACCGCCAGGAGGAGGCCGACACCCGCAGCGCCGCGGAGCGCGCAGCGGCCGACCGCACCTGGGCGTTCGGGCACATCATCGTGGACGAGGCGCAGGAACTGTCCGCGATGGCCTGGCGGCTGCTGATGCGGCGTGCCCCGACCCGCTCCATGACCCTCGTCGGCGACCCGGCGCAGACCGGCGACGCGGCCGGGAGCAGCTCGTGGCAGCACATCCTCGGCCCATACGTAGCGGACCGCTGGGAGCTGGCCACGCTCGGCGTCAACTACCGGACCCCCACCGAGATCATGGACCTCGCGGCGGAGCTGAGGCGCGCCGCGGACCCCGGATTCGAGCCGCCGCGCTCGGTGCGGTCGACGGGCGTACGGCCCTGGGAGACGGCGGTCTCCCCGGACAAGCTGCCCCACGCCGTCGCCGAACGCGTCGCCGACGCCCCGCGCGAAGGCCGCCTCGCCGTGATCGCCCCGCCGGCCCTGCACCCGGGCCTGCGCGAGGCCCTGTCCGCCGCACTGCCCGACGTCCCCTTCGAGGGCCCCGTCGACCTCACGCGCCCGGTCGTCCTGATCGACCCCCGCCAGGCGAAGGGCCTGGAGTTTGACACGGTGGTGGTCGTCGACCCGGACGACATCCGCACGGCCGTCCCGCACGGCGAGAACGACCTTTATGTGGCGCTGACCAGGGCCACACAGCGGCTGGGGCTGGTCCGGGTGGACGCGAAGGGGTAGGCGCATGCGCCGCCGGGGCCCGCTCGCCGAACTGGCCCGTCTAGCGTCCCACCCCGACCCCCGGGTTCGGGAGGAGCTGGTGTGGGCCGTCGCCCGCTGGTCCACCCCCGGAGTCGCGGAACTGCTGGACGCCCTCGCCGACGACCCGCACCCGGATGTCCGGGAGGCGGTGGCGGAGGTCCGCCCGCCGTAGCCCATGGCCGCGGGTGGAACGGAACGGGGTCTGAGTACGCCTGCTCAGTCCCCGTCCCCCGTCCGGTGTTTAGGATGACGTCCAGTATCTGATCAAGACTTCGGGGGAACGCCGGTGGCACTCGGCACCAAGTGGGACGAGCCCGAGGAAGCCGAGCTTGGCTGAGCGCTGCGCCGTCCGGGAACCGAGCTGCGGGCGGCAGGAACACCACCCAGACCTGTGTCAGCGCCGCAGCACCCACCGCTGCACCGACTCCAGCGGCCCCGCCGAGAAGCGGCGCAGCCACAGGGACGAGCCCAGCAGCAGGACCGCGGACACCGCCGCCCACAGGCCCATCACCCACCACGGGTGCCACATGCCACCCAGCCGAGTGGCAAGACCCAGCCCGATGCCATACGCGACGAGGGCGCACAGCACGTTCTGAAGGACATACCCGGTCAAGGACATCCGCCCCAGCGAGGTGAGCGCGCCCATCAGCGGGCCGGGCCGCCGGACCCGATCGACCAAGGCGCCGATCAGCCCCGCGTATCCGATCGCGACCAGCGGAGCGGCCACGTACCGGCCCATCAGGAACCAGTCCGCGCCGCCGAGGGCGCACGCCATGTTGAGCGGTACACCCAGGCCAAGACCCCATGCCAGCATGCGCGCCCGGATGCGCCGCCCGGTCTCGCCCGCGTTGAACGCGCCCGACCTCAGCAGCCGAACGCCCAGCAGGAACAGAAACACCATCAGACCGAACGACAGCACCGGCTCGATACGCAGGGCGACGGCGTTCTCCAGGCGGAACCCGATCTGGTCTCCCCAACTGCCGTGCGCGTACAGATCTGCGACCCGCGGCGGTATCCGGCCGTCCCCGTCTGTCGCGTCGTCCAGGGCAAGTGCCACCGTGAGCAGGCCCATCACGGTCAGATGAAGCCCGATCGCCCACCCCATGACCCGGCGCCTGGTCCGCTCCGGGCGCGTCAGCAGCCAGGCTACGTAGAGCGCGGTCACCGCGTACCCCATGAGCACGTCGAATGCGAAGACCAGTACGAAGTGGACCGTGCCCTCGGCGAACAGGAACAGCGCCCGCCACCGGTACCGCCCCGGCCACGGCTGCCCGCGCCGCTCGGCCGCCCCGTACTGGATGGCGATCCCGGCGCCGAAGAGGATCGTCAGCAGCGAGAGGAACTTGCCGTCCGCGGCCAGCCGCAACACACTCTCGGCGACCTCGCCGAACGACCCGGAGGAGAAGCCTCCCCACACGCCGGCCTCCAGGACGCCCCCTTCGGCACCGGGACCGGTGAAGACCCACACGTTCGTCATCAGCGTGCCCAGGATCGCCACCCCCCGCAGCACGTCCAGCAGCGGCACTCGCTTCCCACCGACGGTGGTCACAGGCACGCCCGCACTCGTTGTCGTCATGCGCTTCATCGTCTGCGTGGCCGTGCCGCAGATCGTCCTGACGGGGGACGAACCTCCGCTGCATCGAAGGATGTAGTCGGGGCGAGAACAGGGCTGAGCTTGAAGCTCTTCCGGGCGGGAGAGGTGTGGATCGATCGAGCTTTAGGGGAGTGTCGCTCGGTCGGATGCTCACCCGGTAAACGGCGCACAGAACAGGGCTTCCTGAACCGCTCGGGGACATCACCTCCGTCCGTCGGGCGGGTACTGGCTGGCGAAGTCGACGATGGCAAATCACGGATACCCTGCCTGATCGAGGCGGGCCAGATGCTGGGTGAGCTCCACCACGGTGCGGGCGAGACGCTGTGCGTAGGCCACGGCCTGGGTGAGGCTTCCGTCCGGGGGATCCGCTGCCAGCTGCCGTTGGGCCCGTCCGGTGCCCGCCATCGCCTGTGCCAGCGTGTCGTCGTTGCGCGGCCAGGAAGAGAACCGGTCGGTCACCGCAGGGATGAGCTGCATGATGTGCCCGCGCAGCCGCAGCGTCAGCTCGTGGAGCCCGTCATGCGACGGACCGTCTGCGGTGGAGTCCAGCAGCTGTTCGGCGTCCGCCAGCATCCGCCCGGTGTTGAGCCGTGCCGGGCTCGCTGCGGAGCTCACGCGTCGCTCCCGGGGTTGTGGGGATGGTTGCGGATCTCGATGCTGAGGTCGAGGGCCTTCGACTGGTCGCCGGCGGCGAGGGCTTCGGCGCGCTGCTTGACCAGGGCAGCGCATACACCGCACCCCGGCGCGGGCTCGGCAGCGGGGAGCGGCCTGGGGTCCGGCAGGTGGACGGGCACAGGCACGGGTGTGGTCATGCGATCACCCCACTGGGGTCGGGCAGCGCCGCTACGCGTTCGTGCGGGGGCAGCACGTACGGGCGCACCAGCGCGCCGGAGTCCAGGTACACGTCGTGAGCCAGGACATGTGACACGGCGCGCGGGCGCGAGACGTTGCGCAGCCGCGTGTAGACCCGCGTACCGCCCGGCCTGCGTTGCGGTGGCTGGGGCAGGCGGTCCGGCTGATGGGGGTACTGGCCGTGGACGGGCCGGGCGTGCCGTCCGGGCGCGGCGGGCCTGAGCAGAACAGCTCTCAGCCACGCGAGCGCGTGTGATAGGCAGTGCATGTCGACTCCTTGCTAGTCGGCCATGCCCCGGGACCGTGTCAGGCGGTCGCCGGGGTCTCGTGGTGACCCGCAGGGCTGAGGCGTGCCACGAACGCGCCTTGCTGCTTGATCCAGGCGTCGATGGCGGCCTCGCTGGCAGCGAGGTCGGTGACGATGCCCTCGGCTCGGTGCGTCTCGAAAAGCGCAGCGATGCTCGGCCACAGGGGCTGGTCGGCCAGGACGGCGCCCAGAGCGACTTCGGCGTCGAAGTGGCTGACGACGGTCCAGTCCCGAGCCTCCGCGTAGGCGCGCAGACTGCCCACGGATCGGCCGTAGAGGACTACTCGGATTCGTGACACCCCGGTGGGAGCATCTGGGTGGATGCCGTGAGCGGCGTCTGCGAGCTCAGCTCGTCTGATGCGCTGCTGATGGGTGCGGGTCATACGAGTACGATCCCGCCGACTCGGCTGAGCATGAAGAAACGCCCCGTACGACTCTGACGATTGATCAGTTCGTCAGTCGTACGGGGCGTACGGCTGTTGCACAGTCAATTTGTCTTGCTCGTATGGGATGTACGACTCACAGGGCCGTGCTGGTCGTGGCGGGCCGGAATCCCTCCGCACCGGGGGCGGCCACACCGATCAGCTTCGAAACCCGCCGCAAACGGGATGTGGACGCCTTGCCGACCCTCTGCACGATGATCGACGGCAGCGCCTGGTGGCGCGCCCACTCCGGCGCGTCGAGCAGCGCCGTTTCAAGGGTGTCCAGCGAGGTGTCCCACATCTTCGCGTCAGCTTGGGCCATGGCCTTGTCCATGGCGTACCGGTGGCGGGCTGCGCCGGACAGTGCGGCCTCGTGGTCCGGATTGATGTCCTTCATCAGCGCGAGGGCTTTGCCCGACTGGCCGAGCGCAACGTTGATGCCGACGGCCTGCGTCGTCGCGGTCACCGGCCCGAAAACCGTGCCGTGTTCCCGAGCCTCCTTGCCCATGCGAGCGCCCGTTGCGTGGGACTGGGACAGATAGTCCTTCACCCTCTCCTTGTCCTTCATCCTGGACGCGACCACTGCGGCGAAGTTGATGTGCGATCCGTAGGCGACCAGGTCACCGGTGGTGGCCTTGGAGAAGCGTGGTTCGATGTCCGTAGCCGCCTTCTCTGCGAGCCGGAGAGCTTCCGGCAGGCGGGCGTCCCTGAGATATACCCAGGACCTGCCGGACATGACGAGAGCGGTGCGCAGGCTGTCGGCGGCCTTCACGGCAGCGTGCTGGGCGTGCCCGATCGCGGCGTACGCGAGGTCTCGGGACCCCATGAGGTTGGCCACGTAGCTGGCGAGCCGATAGCCGTCTGCCAGCAGCCCCCATGCCTCTGCCTGCTCGCCGGCCGGCTGTTCGTGCAGACGGGCGGCGGCCTCGGTGAGCAGCGGCGCTGCAAGTGAACCTGCCTCGACGTACTTCCCGTTCCAGTAGAGCTTCCACAGCCTCTTGTTGCTGGCGAGGAGTTTCTCGAGGCTTGGCGCGGTCACGGTATCGGGCAGGATGCCCGCGGCTACGTCGTGAACGGTCTGGGACAAGGCGCGCATGACCGTCCGGTCGTCGTGCTCCATCGCCCGGCGCGGTCCCTGCTGGCCAAGGATGACGGAGGTGTCCACCCGCAGGGCGTCGGCGATCAAGAGGAGAGTTTGAAGGGTGAGCCGCTTGTCCTGCTCGGCTTGCTGAATGGTGGGCAGAGACAGCCCGGTCATCTCGGCTAGGTCGGACTGCCGGATGTCTTTGCCACGAAGGATCTTGATGCGTGCGCCTGTGGTGTAGTCACTCCAGCGGGGCATGCTGGTCTCCATTCCTAGCGTCCACTGGGAACGGTACCCCTGCTGAAGAGTTCGGGTAACGGCAACGGTCTTACGGTCACCGGACCGTAGGACCGTTGCGTTGGCGTTGTTGCGGCAACTGAGACGAGCCGCGCGCGATTGGTGCCCCGGCTGACCCAGGGGTAGCTGGGGGCGTAGTCGCCGCTCGCTGCCGCGGGAAAACGGCAGACCTCGGCGAACCATCCCCTCGGCGTAGGCAGAAGGGGCGGTGCGCCGACCGCAATGTGCGGAACGCCGATTCCCCCGGCCCCCCAGGCCCCCGGCGCCTCCAGGACCTTGCCTGGGCCGGTGTGAGGGCCTGGGAGTCCCGGGCCCTTTGGGGGCTGTCAGGCCGGGCGGAGCCAGACCGTGGCGAGCGGGGGGAGGGTGAGCTGGATGCTGTGGCGGCGGCCGTGGCAGGGGGCGTCGTCCGGCTTCAGGGGGTCCGGGTTGGTCACGTCGCCGCCGCCGTAGCGCTCGGCGTCCGTGTTGAGGACCTCCGTCCAGGCCGCCGGCTCGGGCGGTACGCCCAAGCGGTACTCATGGCGGACCACGGGCGAGAAGTTGCTCACGGCGAGCAGCGGCGAGCCGTGCGCGTCGAAGCGCAGGAACGCGAAGACGTTGTCCTCGGCCGCGCCGCCGTCGACCCAGGAGAAGCCCTCGGGTGTGGTGTCGCGCTGCCACAGCGCGGGTGTGCGCGCGTAGAGCGTGTTGAGGTCGCGGACCAGGTCCCGCACGCCCCGGTGGTCCGGCTCCGCGGCGTATGAGGGGTCGAGCAGCCACCAGTCGGGTCCGTGGCCTTCGGACCATTCCGCGCCCTGGGCGAACTCCTGGCCCATGAAGAGGAGTTGTTTGCCGGGGTGCGCCCACATGAAGCCGAGGTACGCGCGGTGGTTGGCGCGCCGCTGCCACCAGTCGCCGGGCATCTTGTCGACCAGGGCGCGCTTGCCGTGCACCACCTCGTCGTGCGAGATCGGCAGGACGTAGTTCTCGCTGTACGCGTACACCATCGAGAAGGTCATCTCGTTGTGGTGGAACTTCCGGTGCACCGGCTCGTGCTCGACATAGCCAAGCGAGTCGTGCATCCAGCCCATGTTCCACTTCAGGCCGAAGCCGAGGCCGCCGAAGCCGCCCGGCCCCGCATGGTGGGTCGCGCGCGTCACGCCGTCCCAGGCTGTGGACTCCTCCGCGATGGTGACGACACCCGGGCAGCGGCGGTAGACGGTGGCGTTCATCTCCTGGAGGAAGGCCACCGCGTCCAGGTTCTCCCGGCCGCCGTGTTCGTTCGGCGACCACTCGCCGTTCTCGCGTGAGTAGTCGAGGTACAGCATCGAGGCGACGGCGTCCACCCGCAGCCCGTCGATATGGAACTCCTCGCACCAGTACGCGGCGTTCGCCACCAGGAAGTTGCGCACCTCCTTGCGTCCGTAGTCGAACTCCAGAGTGCCCCAGTCGGGGTGCGACGCCCGGGCCGGGTCCTGGTGCTCGTACAGCGGGCGGCCGTCGAACTCCGCGAGCGCCCAGTCGTCGCGCGGGAAGTGCGCGGGCACCCAGTCCATCAGCACCCCGACGCCGGCCCGGTGCAGAGAGTCGACGAGGTGCTTGAAGTCGTCGGGCGTGCCCAGCCGGGCGGTGGGCGCGTAGAAGCCCGTGACCTGGTAGCCCCAGGAGCCGCCGAAGGGGTGTTCGGCGACCGGCATGAACTCCACATGGGTGAATCCGAGGTCCTTGACGTACGCCGGGAGCTGTTCGGCCAGCTGGCGGTAGGTCAGACCGGGCCGCCAGGACGGCAGGTGGACCTCGTAGACCGAGAACGGCGACTCGTGCACCGGGCGGTCGCCGCGGTGCGCCATCCAGTTCTCGTCATGCCACACATGGTGGGATTCGGTCACGACCGACGCGGTGGCGGGCGGGGCTTCCGTGCGCCGGGCCAGGGGGTCGGCGCGCAGGGTGTGCGAGCCGTCCGGGCGGGTGATGTCGAACTTGTACAGCGTTCCCTCGCCCACTCCCGGCAGGAACAGCTCCCACACCCCGCTGGAGCCCAGGGAGCGCATGGGGAGGCCGGTGCCGTCCCAGTAGTTGAAGTCCCCGGCGATCCGCACCCCGCGGGCGTTGGGCGCCCAGACCGTGAAGCGGGTGCCGGTCACGCCCTGGTGCGCCATCGGCTGGGCGCCCAGCGCCTTCCACAGCTCCTCGTGGCGGCCCTCGCCGATCAGGTGCAGGTCCAGCTCGCCCAGAGCCGGCAGAAAGCGGTACGGGTCGTGGACCTCGACCTCGTGCGAGCCGATGCCCTGCTCGCCGTCGTAGGCGACGACCAGCCGGTATTCGGGGACCTTGCGCAGCGGCAGCACCCCGGAGAACAGGCCGTCGCCGTCCTCGTGCAGCTCGGCGCGCAGCCCCTTGGCGAGGACGGTCACCGAGCGTGCGTAGGGGCGCAGCACCCGCAGCTCCACTCCGCCGCGCACGGTGTGGGCGCCGAGCAGGGCGTGCGGATCGTGGTGGGCGCCGTGCAGCAGCCGCTGCCGGTCCTCCTCCGGGAGCGGCCGGGCGGGACGCACGCCATGGCTGCCGCGCTGCTTCGACGCTCCGGCGGGCGGCTTTCTGCGCTGTGCCTTGGGTGCGTCCGCGGGACCGGGGGACGAGGGGCGACGGGTCACGGGGGCAGCCTCCTGGAAGGGATGAGGGGAGGGGAGAGGAGTCAGGGGGTGAGGGCGGCGGCCAGACGGTCGATCGCGGCCATGGGGACCGGCAGCCAGTCGGGGCGGTGTCTGGCCTCGTACACCGCCTCGTACACCGCCTTGTCCGTCTCGTACGCGCGCAGCAGTTCCGTCTCCTGGCGCGGGTCCGCGCCGCCGACCTCGGCGTAGCCCTCGCAGTAGGCGCTGCGGCAGCGCTCGGCCCAGTCCGGGTTCCAGGGGCGGTGGGTGCGTGCGGCGTAGTCGAACGAGCGGAGCATCCCGGCGACGTCGCGCACCGCGGGCTGCGGCCGGCGGCGCTCGGTGAGCGGCCGTGCGGGCTCGCCCTCGAAGTCGATGACCGACCAGTGCCCGTCGTCGCCCGCCCCGCCGGCCGTGCCGCCGCCGGACGGTCCCGGGGGCGCCGGCCTGGCAATCAACGGTCCCTCTCCGGGCGCCGTCTCCTGTGCGCCGCGCAGTATCTGGCCGAGATGCAGATCGCCGTGTACGCGCTGGGCGCACCAGACCCGACCCCGCCGGCCGAGCTCCGCGACCGCTTTGAACGCGGTGCGCAGCCGTGGCGCGTACGGCGTCAGAGCGGGCACGGCCTCGGCCGCCGCGTCCAGCCGTGCGTACATCCCGTCGGCGAGCTGCTCGATCTGCGGCCGGTGCAGGGTCACCGTCGGCAGCTCCTCCGCCAGCGCCCGGTGCACCTCGGCGGTGACCCGGCCCAGCGCCCGGGCCTCCGCGGTGAACGCCTGCCCCTCGGCCAGCGCCTTGAGCGCCAGCACCCAGGCGTCCTGCGAGCCCCGCAGGAACGGCTGGAGCACGCCCAGGGTGTACGGCTCGGGGGCGCGGGCCTCGTACCAGGCGACGGGGACGGGGGCCCGGCCGCACCCCGCGCGGGCGAGTGCGAGCGGCAGCTCCAGATCCGGGTTGGGGCCGGGGTGGATGCGGCGGAACAGCTTGAGGATGTAGGCGTCGCCGTAGACCAGGGAGGAGTTGGACTGCTCGGCGTCCAGCGGGCGCGGGGCGAGCCCGCCGGGGACGGCGGGTGAGCCGTCGAACCGGTCGAAGCGCAGCGGGCCGAGTGCGCCGGGGGCGCGCAACCGTTCCAGCAGGAGTTGCGCGAGCCGGGGATCGTACAGGCCTTCATACACGGTCCGCCCGGCGAGCGGTCCGCTGGCCAGATGGCCGATCAGCGAGGGTGCGAGATGCGGCGGCAGGGTCTGCCGCACCCCGAGGAAGAGCTGGTAGCAGTCGTCGGGCAACGGGCGGCGGCCCGCCCCCGAGGGCGACCGCTCCTGCTGTCTGACCCTCAGCAGCAGATGGAGCAGCCCCGCGCCCGGCCCGTCCGCGGGGAGCAGTTCGGTGGCTGAGACCAGCGAGAAGCCGGTGACCGGGCGGCCCTTGCCCGCGAACCACCGTTGCCGCGGAAGCCATCGGTGCAGCAGCGGGGCGAGTGATGCGATGAGGGCGACGTGGGCGACCGGGGTCTGGGAGGATGCAGCCTCCGACATGGCATCGCGTCCTTTCCCCGGGATACACCCTAGAAGTGCTGCATGCGCAGAGTGTCCCGGATTGCAGCAGTGGCTGTCCGGCGGCGCGCGGGGGTGAGGGGGAGAGTGCCCCCGCCGGGGCGGCGGAAACCGCCCCGGCGGGGACATCCCTTCCATCGGCGGATGCGTCTGGGCATATCGTGACGGGTGTGCCGATCGCTCCTTTAGGACGGAGCCGCTGCCGCGTCCTTCCGCAGCCGGAACCAGTAGAAGCCGTGGCCCGCCAGCGTCAGCAGATACGGCCACTGGCCGACCGCGGGGAAGCGCACGCCCCCGATCAGCTCAACCGGGTGGTAGCCGCTGAACCGGCGCAGATCCAGTTCCGTCGGCTGGGCGAAGCGCGAGAAGTTGTTCACGCACATCACCAGGTCGTCCTTGAACTCCCGGAGGAAGGCCAGGACGGACGGGTTCGACGAGGGCAGCTCGCTGTACGAGCCGAGCCCGAAGGCCGGGTTCTGCTTGCGGATCTCGATCATCCGGCGGGTCCAGTGCAGCAGCGAGGACGGTGAGGCCATCGCCGCCTCCACATTGGTGACCTGGTAGCCGTAGACCGGGTCCATGATGGTCGGCAGATACAGCCGTCCGGGGTCGCAGGAGGAGAAGCCGGCGTTTCTGTCCGGGGTCCACTGCATCGGTGTGCGCACCGCGTCCCGGTCGCCCAGCCAGATGTTGTCGCCCATTCCGATCTCGTCCCCGTAGTAGAGGATCGGGGAGCCGGGCAGCGACAGCAGCAGCGCCGTGAACAGCTCGATCTGGTTGCGGTCGTTGTCCAGCAGGGGCGCGAGCCGCCGGCGGATGCCGATGTTGGCCCGCATCCGCGGGTCCTTGGCGTACTCCGCGTACATGTAGTCGCGCTCTTCGTCGGTGACCATTTCGAGGGTGAGCTCGTCGTGGTTCCGCAGGAAGATGCCCCACTGGCAGTTCTTGGGGATCGCCGGGGTCTTGGCGAGGATTTCGGAGACCGGGTAGCGGGATTCGCGCCGTACGGCCATGAAGATGCGCGGCATCACCGGAAAGTGGAACGCCATATGGCATTCGTCGCCGCCCGCCGCGTAGTCGCCGAAGTAGTCGACGACGTCCTCGGGCCACTGGTTGGCCTCGGCGAGCAGCACCGTGTCCGGGTAGTGCGCGTCGATCTCCTTGCGGACCCGCTTGAGGAAGGAGTGGGTGGCGGGGAGGTTCTCGCAGTTGGTGCCCTCCTGCTGGTACAGATACGGCACCGCGTCCAGCCGGAAGCCGTCGATGCCCAGGTCCAGCCAGAAGCGCAGCGCGGAGATGATCTCCTCCTGCACCGCGGGGTTCTCGTAGTTGAGATCGGGCTGGTGGGAGAAGAAGCGGTGCCAGTAGTACTGCTTGCGCACCGGGTCGAAGGTCCAGTTCGACGTCTCGGTGTCGACGAAGATGATCCGGGCGTCCTCGTACTGCTTGTCGTCGTCCGCCCAGAGGTAGTAGTCGCCGTAGGGCCCGTCCGGGTTGGTGCGGGACTCCTGGAACCACGGGTGCTGGTCGCTGGTGTGGTTCATGACGAAGTCGATGATCACGCGCATGCCGCGCTGGTGGGCCGCGTCCACGAACTCCACGAAGTCGGCCAGGTCGCCGAAGTCCGGCAGTACGGAGGTGTAGTCCGCCACGTCGTAACCGCCGTCCCGCAGCGGGGACTTGAAGAAGGGCGGCAGCCACAGGCAGTCCACGCCCAGCCACTGCAGATAGTCCAGTTTGGCGGTGATGCCTTTGAGGTCGCCGATGCCGTCGCCGTTGCTGTCCTGGAAGGAGCGGACGAGGACTTCGTAGAAGACGGCCCGCTTGAACCAGTCGGGATCGCGGTCCTTGGCCGGAGTGTCCTCGAACGTGTCGTGGACGGGCTCATTGACGATCATGATGTGGGTGACCCTCCGATCGGCGGGGACGGTCGCAGAACGAGGATGTGCGCTGGCGTGATGCCCGGCTCGAGGCGCACATAGTTGGTTCTGCCCCAGTGATAGGTCTCGCCGGTGAGCTCGTCGCGCACCGGCGCGCTCTCGTGCCAGTCGAGGCCGAGGCGCGGCATGTCCAACGAGACCGTGGCCTCCTGGGTGTGGTGCGGGTCCAGGTTGGCGACCACCAGGACGACGTCGGAGCCCGGGTCTCCCGGGCGTCCCGAGTGCTTCGAGTACGCGATCACCTGGTCGTTGTCGACGTCGTGGAAGGTGAGGTCGCGAAGCTGCTGCAGGGCCGGATGGCGGCGGCGGACCCGGTTCAGCCGGGTGATCAGCGGGGCGATGCTGCGTCCCTCCCGCTCGGCCGACTCCCAGTCCCTGGGGCGCAGTTGGTACTTCTCCGAGTCGAGGTACTCCTCGCTGCCCTGCCTGAGCGGGGTGTTCTCGCACAGCTCGTATCCGGCGTACACGCCCCAGGACGGCGACATCGTCGCCGCGAGCACCGCCCGCACCTCGAAGGCGGGCCGGCCGCCCTGCTGGAGGTAGGCGTGCAGGATGTCCGGGGTGTTCACAAAGAAGTTGGGACGCATGCAGGCGGCCGCGTCGCCGGACAGCTCGGTCAGATACTCGGTCAGCTCCGCCTTGGTGTTGCGCCAGGTGAAGTAGGTGTACGACTGCTGGAAGCCGACCGCGGCCAGCGTGTGCATCATCGCCGGGCGGGTGAACGCCTCCGCCAGGAAGACCACGTCCGGATCGGTGCGGTTGATCTCCCCGATGACCTTCTCCCAGAAGACGACCGGCTTGGTGTGCGGATTGTCCACCCGGAAGATCCGCACCCCGTGGCCCATCCAGAAGCGCATGACGCGCAGCGTCTCCTTGACGAGACCCGGCATGTCCGCGTCGAAGGCGATCGGATAGATGTCCTGGTACTTCTTCGGCGGGTTCTCGGCGTAGGCGATGGAGCCGTCGGCCCTGCGGTGGAACCACTCGGGATGCTTCTCCACCCAGGGGTGGTCGGGGGAGCACTGGAGCGCGAAGTCGAGGGCGACCTCCATGCGCAGCGAGCGGGCCGCCAGCACGAAGCGGTCGAAGTCCTCAAGGGTGCCGAGGTCCGGGTGGAGTGCGTCATGGCCGCCTTCGGCGGAGCCGATCGCCCAGGGCACGCCCACATCGTGCGGCCCGGCCGAGAGGGAGTTGTTGGGGCCCTTGCGGTGTGAGGAGCCGATGGGGTGGACCGGGGGCAGATAGACGACGTCGAAGCCCATCGCCGCGATCGCGGGCAGCCGCTCCGCGGCGGTGCGCAGCGTGCCGGAGACCGGCGGGCCGTCGTCGGCGACGACCGCGCCCTCGGAGCGGGGGAACATCTCGTACCAGGAGCCGTACAGCGCCCGCTTGCGCTCGACGAGCAGAGGCAACGCCGAAGAGGAGGTGACCAGTTCGCGCAGCGGGTGGCGGTCGAGGGCGGCGCGGGCGTCGGGAGCCAGCGCGGCGGCGAGCCGTGCGGCGGCCGGCCGGGCCTCGTCGCGCAGCGCGTCCACGGCGGCGAGCACCGCCTCCCGGCCGTCCTTCTTGGGCACACCCGCGGCGGCCCGCTCATACAGCTCCGCGCCTTCCGCCAGCATCAGCGCGGTGTCGATCCCGGCGGGGATCTTGATCTGGGCGTGCTGCCGCCAGGTGGCGACCGGGTCGCTCCACGCCTCCACGGAGTACGTCCACAGGCCCTCGGCATCGGCGGCGACCTCCGCACCGTAGCGGTCGGTGCCGGGCGCGAGCTCCCGCATCGGGGTGAAGGGACCGGGCCGCCCGCTGGGGTCGCGCAGCACGACATTGGCGGCGACGGCGTCATGGCCTTCGCGGAAAACGGTGGCGGTGACCTGGAAGGTCTCGCCCGTCACCGCTTTGGCGGGCCTTCTTCCGCAGTCGACGAGAGGGCGGACGTCCAGGACGGGGATGCGGCCGATCATGGGGTTCACGACATCACCTGAGGGCAGTGCGGGCAGAACGGACTGGGCCGTTTGCGTCGTTTTACTCGATTTTGGAGTGCTGGTTCTTTGTAGCTGCTCGGTCGTCGACTGGCGGGCTGCGGGCATGGCCGCTCCTGTCCGCGTTCACTCGGCTGGGCGGAAGAAATACTCAGAGGGACGCGCTCGCCTGCGTATGTACCGGATGAGCCTTCCCACGCCCGGTGGGTGGGCAATCCGGTGGTCGGGTGACTGCCTGTCCGGTGCTCTCGTCCTGTGCTGCCCGTGCTCCGAGAGACATTTGCACCACACCGGCGAGCGCGCCAGGGGCCCTGCAAAAGGTGGGACCACGACATCGCCGCGGTTTTCGGTCACGCGGTAAACACTTCGCCGCCGTACGGCTGTTACCGGGCGAGGGCGAGCGCACGCGGTGCGTCGCCCGCACGGTTCGGTGAGCGAGCAGGGGAGTCCCGATGCAGGAATCGATGGTGGCGGTGGCGGCGGTCGGAGTGGTGACGGGTCTCCCGAGAATCCTGCTGTTCTGGCTGATGTCGAGGGAGCGGCGGCGTATCGTGGCCGCCGTCTCTGGGACGGGGGCCGCGGCCGCCGCGCTGGTTCTGGACCACCGCGGCCCGGGCAGGGCCAGCCTGACGCTGCTCCCGGCGCCGGGGCACGAGGGGGGAGAGCGTTGACCGGGCAGATCGAAGCGGACGAGGTGACGGCATCCGGGCTGACGTTCGACGCGTTCTTCGCGCGGACCTTCCCCGGCATGACGGCCAGGGCGCTGCTGCTGTGCGGAGGCTGCGGCCAGGACGCGGAGGACGCCGTGCAGGAGGCGTACACCGCCGCCTTCGTGCGCTGGGACCGGCTGCGGCACTACGACGCCCCCGACGCATGGGTGTACCGGGTGGTCCGGCAGCGGCTGTGGGCCGCCGCCCGCGACCGGGCGCGCACCAGGCCCGCGGAGCCGGACACCCTGCGGCCGCCCGCTGCCGCCGCCGTCGAACAGACCGTCGAGGCGCGTGCGGTGCTCTCCGCGGTGGCCGCGCTGCCGGCGAAGCAGCGGACGGTTCTGGTGCTCAACTGCCTCGAAGGCATGACCCAGGAGGCGATCGCCGAGGAACTGGGCATCACCAGAGGCGGCGTCGCCACCCATGTGTCCCGGGCCCGCGACAAGCTGGCCAAGGCTCTGGGCCTGCGGGGGCAGCGGACCGCCGGCGGAGCGCGGCGGGCGCGGCACGAGGACGGCGACGCGCTGGTGCCCGCGCGCACCTTCGCCGCCGTGGCGCGCCCGGTGGAACCGGCCGACCCGGTCACGGCGCTGCTGCGGCGCACCGAGCTGTGGCTGCGCGCCGTGGCAGCCCAGTCGGAGCGTCCGGCCGCCATGCTCGCCGCCGTGCGCCGCGCCGCCGCCGCGCGAGGAGCGCACGGCGCGCGAGGAGCGCACGGCGCGCGAGGAGCGCACGGCGCGCGAGGAGCGCACGGCGCGGGGGGAGCGCACGGCGCGGGGGGAGTGCACGGTGCGCGAGAGGCCGGCGGCTTGCGAGAGGC
The DNA here is from genome assembly GCF_022414575.1 of Streptomyces sp. MUM 178J. Classification (GTDB taxonomy): domain Bacteria; phylum Actinomycetota; class Actinomycetes; order Streptomycetales; family Streptomycetaceae; genus Streptomyces; species Streptomyces chengmaiensis. Next base: position 50,143 of record NZ_JADWYQ010000026.1, read on the forward strand.
TGACGGGGCATGAGGAGGGCGAGCCGGTTATCCCGGCTGCTGCACACCGCGGTGGCGCTCGCACTGGTGGCGGGCTTCTATGTGCTGGCCGTCGTGCTGGTCGGGGGCTATGGCTTCTTCGGCGTCGTCATGGCCCGGATCGTGTTCGCACCGGAGGACGACGGCAGCCTGCCCGTCGCGCTGCTCCAGGTCGGATTCGCCGCGGCCGCCGTGGCGGTGATCCCTCAGATCTTCGCCAGAGCGGGCAGCACAGGGCCCCGGCCCCGCACGGTCGCCGTCGACGGGGCCGCGGCCCCCGGCCTGTGGGACGAGGTGGTGGAGCTGGCGGAGCGCACGGGCGTCGCCGTGCCCACCGAGATCCGGCTGACCGCCGAGGCCAACGCGGCGGTGGTCGAGGATATGCGCACCGGCTCACGCGGCATCCGGGAACGGCGGCTCTACCTCGGCCTGCCGCTGCTGGCCGGCCTGAAGGCCGACGAACTGCGCGCCGTGCTCTGCCATGAACTGGGGCACTGCGCCCAGGGACACACCCGGTTCGCGGCCCGCGTCTACCAGGGCGCCGTAGGACTGGACGCTGCCTGCCGGACCTTCGCCAGGCCCGAGGTCGGCAATCCGATCACCACCGCCTACACCGGCTTCCAGCATCTGACGCTGCGTCTGTACGCCTGGCTGTACAACGTGCTCTCCTTCGCCGTCCGACGCAGGCAGGAGTTGGACGCCGACGCCGCCGCGGCATCCGCGGTGGGACCGGAGGCGGCGGCCGCCGCGCTGACGTCCGCCGCCGCGCTGGGCCGGGCGTGGGACGACTTCCGCATCCGGCTGCTGGATTCGATGGCGGTGGCCGGGAGGATGCCGGACGATCCGCTGCGCGCTTTCGCGGCGATGCTCGACGATCCGGAGTACCGGGCCTGGACGGCGGCCCGGCCGGGGCCGGGGCCGGTTCCGCCCCGTCATCCCTTCGACTCCCATCCGCCTCTGGAGCGGCGGCTGGAGGCGCTGCGGGCACAGCCCTCCGCGGTCACGGAGCGCGATCTGCGCCCCGCGTATCTGCTGATTGGGCCGGACGGAACCCTTCCGGAGACGGCGCTCGCCGTGCTGCTGCCGACCCGTCCGTCGGGCCGCAGACGCCAAACGTGCCCCTGGGCCGACTGGCCGAACGAAGCGGCGGAGGTGCGCGCAGTCCGCGCCGTGGAGGAACTGCACAGGGCGGTGGGCCTGATCGCCATGGCGCGCCCCACGACGGGCGGAATGCTCGAACTGCTCACCGGCGGGCGGGGCCCCGAACTCGTCGACGCACTGCGGGACGCGGGGTGGGGTGAAGGGTGGCGGGAGCGGTGGAGCGGTGGCCGGGGGGCCGGAGCCGAGAGCGTCGAAGACAGCGAAGGCATCGAAGACATCGAGGACTGCTACGACGGCGGCAAGTGGGTCGGGGAGCCCTGGTGGCGCACGGCGCCGGAGCACCGGGCAGCCGCCGGTCCGCGGGCGCGCGAGGCCCGGCGGGCGGCACAGCGCGAGGCCGACGCCCGTCGCGCGGCCCTCGCGGTGGAAGTCCTCGTGGCACAGGCCCTCGTCGCCGCGGGCCGCGCCCGCTGGACGTTCCGCTGGGACGGTCCCGGACGGGCGGTGGCCGGGGACGAACAGGCGGCCGAGGCCCTGGAGCTCGCGCCGGGCGCGCCGGCCGACCCGCAGCGCGCCGCCCGGCTGCACTCCTGCCTGCTGCTGTGCCGGGTGGGCATGGACGACGAGCTGCGCAGCGCGGGCCGGGGGTCCGCGCTGCGGGTTCCGCCGGAGCCCCCGCCCGCCGAGCCGGCGACGGAGCCCCCGCGGAAACTGTTCCCGGCAGTCGCTTTCCTGATGGCGCTGCTCACCCTGCTGTTGTTCGGTCTGCGCTGGCAGACCGTCAACAGGGAACCGCCGTCGCCGCCGCCCCTGCCCCGCGACGCGCGTACCGAGGCGCCCCTGTACCGGCCCGTCTGCCCGCCCGGCTACCGGCAGCAGGGGCTGTGGTGCGTGCCCGTCGACGAGGCGCTGTCCGGCGGGCCGCCCACTCAGGGCACGGCGCCCCAGCTGGGCTCCTGACCTCCTGCGCACACCGCGCCCCAGCTGGGCTCCGGATCCACGGCGGTCCGAGCGCCGGTGCTGTCGATCGCGCCGGCGCCGGCGCCGGTCCTGGTGACGGCGCCGGTTCTGGTGATGTCGCCGGTGCTGCTGCCGGTGTCGTGCGTCATGCCTGCTGTTCCCCTCGTTCCCCTCGTTCCTCTTGCTTCTCGCGTTCCGCTTGCCTGGCATGCGCCGCCCATCACACCCATCACGCCTGTCCGCCGGCCCACATATGCCACGGCTGGGCGGCCACCCATGCCGCCGCCGGCAGCGGCTTCACCGACAGGGCGGCGGCCGTCGCCCCGTCGTCGCCCGCCATCAGGTCCGGCTCCACCCCGCTGGCCATGTAGTGGTAGAGCCCCGCGACCCCGCACGCCGCCGGAGCGCCGATCACCTGGGCAAGGCTCTGCTCGAAGACCGTCGGATCCAGCGGCACATAGCGCACCTCGCGGGCCAGCCCTTCGCCGAAGGCGGCCGCCAGCTCCTCGCCCGTCAGCGTCCGGCTGCCGCCGATGTCGAAGGCACGGCCCGCCACGCCGTCGACCGTGAGCGCCGCGTACACCGCCTCCGCCAGATCGCGGTGCGACATCCAGGAGACCGGCGCGTCCGCCGGCAGCGGATAGGCGAGCACGCCCTCGTCGACGAGTGCAGGGCCGTTCCACGGGCTGAAGAGGTTGTCCAGATAGACCGGCGGTCGCACGACGACGAGCTCCACCTCGCTCTGGGCGAGGCTCTCGCGGAACACGGTCTCGGCGAGCCGGCGGGTCTCGAAGGCCGCGACATTGGTCGTACGGTCCGGGATGCGGGTGTTGGCGTTGTAGACCACCCGGCGCAGCCCGGTCTCCCGGGCCGCCTTCGCGATGTGCTGGGCGTACGTCATGACCTTCTCGGCCTCGTACACCAGCGGCAGCACCACGGCGGCGTGCGTGGCCTTCTCGAAGAGGGCGCGGACGTCGTCGTAGCGCCCCAGATCGCCCGGCGCGACGGTCACGCCAGGGATCTCCGGGCGGTCCGCCTCCGGCCGGCGGCTGATCGTACGGACCCGGTGGCCCCGCTCGGCCAGCAGACGGGCCGTCGCGCCGCCCTGGAAGCCGGTCGCGCCCACGACCGCGACCCGCATCGGAATGTGATCGGACATTTGTCTGAAGAGCCCTTCGATAGGGTGTGGCTGCTGCCGTGAACGGCTCTTCCAGGCTCGCGTCGGCGGCTTCGGCCGAGCAATTAACAAACCGGGGCGGAGGTTGAAGGATCGTCCAATGGACTCCACGGACAGCAAAGACGAGACCGACCTCGGCGACGACCTCCTCAGCGAACTGCTGAAACCGCTGCGGCTCACAGGGGTGTTCGACAGTCGCTGGCATGTGCGCGCACCCTGGGCCATCGAGGGCGACGCCGAGCAGAGCTGCGCCGTCCTCCACTACATCACCGAGGGCGGCTGCTGGATCACCGGCGAGGACCAGACCCCGATCGAACTGCAGACGGGCGACCTCGCCCTCTTCCCCACCGGCACCGCCCACCGGCTCTCCGACCTGCCCGAGCGGCACGGCGGCGTCGCGCTCGCCGCCGTCCTGCCCGAGCGGCAGCCGGGCACCTCGGGAGAGATCAGGATCGAGGGGACGGGGCCGGAGAGCCGCATCCTGTGCGCAGGACTGCACTACGACGCCAGCGCCGCCACCGGGTTGTACAAGGCCCTCCCCTGGGCGCTGGTGCTGGACCGCTCCCAGGTCGACAAGGAGCCACTGCTGCGGGACACCCTGCGGCTGCTGGCCGCCACCGACCGGCCCACCGGACCGGGCGACCGGCTGATCACCCTGCGCACCTTCGAGATGGCGCTGGTGCTGGCGCTCCGCCCGCTGCTGCGTGAACTGGCCGAAAACCCCTCCTCGCTGCCCGTGCTCGCCAACCCCGGCATCAGCAAGGCGATGGTCATCATCGCCACCCGTTTCGCCGAGCCCTGGACGATCGAGTCGCTGGCCCGCGAGGTCGGGATGTCGCGGTCGGCGTTCACCGCAGCGTTCCGCGAGCTGGTGGGGGAAGCGCCGGCCCGGCACCTGACCGGGCGGCGGATGCAGGAGGCGGCCCGGCTGCTCGGCGAGACCTGTCTGCCGCAGTCGGCCGTGCCGGAGCGGGTGGGCTACCAGAGCGCCGTGGGCTTCCATCTCGCGTTCCGCAAGTGGTTCGGGATGACGCCCGGCGAGTACCGCTCGCAGAGCCTCAGCGCGGCATGACCGAGCAGCGGACTGGCCGGTTCTTAATCACCGGTGGACGGTCGTTCATTGCCTCGTGTCATGGCCGGAAGACAGGCTCGGCATCAGCCGGGAGCCAGTGTCACCGGGGCCGCGGCGGCCTCGGGGGGCCATGGAGAACTGAGAGAGGGAGGCACGTTGACCAGGTCTGGTCAGGAGTACCTCGAATCGCTGCGTGACGGGCGCGAGGTGTGGCTCGACGGCGAACGCGTCAAGGACGTCACCCGCCATGCCGCGTTCCGCAACACCGCGGCGTCCATCGCCCGCCTGTACGACCTGGCGCACTCCTCCGGGCACCGGGCGCGGCTCACCTCGGACGGGGAGCACCGGGCCTTCGCCGTGCCCCGCTCGTACGAGGATCTCGTCGCCCGGCGCGAGGCGTACAAGGTGTGGGCGGAGGCGAGCTTCGGCTTCCTGGGGCGCACGCCCGACTACATGGCGGGCGGCGCGGCGGGCTTCGCGGCCGCGCCCGCGGTGTTCACGACCGACTCCTTCGACGGTGCGGACAACGCCCTGGCGTACTGGCGGCGGCTTGCCGAGGGCGACCTGTACGCGACCTTCACCCTGGCCAATCCGCAGATCGACCGGACCAGGCCGGCCTCCGAGCAGGAGGAGGACGACCTGGTGGTGCGGGCGGTCGCCGAGAAGGACGGCGGGGTCGTCGTCCGCGGCGCGAAGATGATCGGCACGGCCTCGGTCTTCGGCAACGAGGTCGTCGTCGGCACGATAGAGCCCCTGGCGCCGCAGGACGTCGAACACGCGCTGTGCTTCTCGCTGCCCCTCGACGCCCCGGGGCTGAAGCTGCTGTCGCGCACCTCGTACGAGGCGCAGGCGCGCAGCGTCTACGACAACCCGCTGTCGTCGCGCTTCGACGAGAACGACGCGCTGATCGTGTGCGACGACGTCTTCGTGCCATGGGAGCGGATGCTGACGTACCGGAACGTCGACACCACCTTCCGGATGTGGTGGCGGACGCCCGCGTACGTCAACTTCGTCCATCAGGCGGCCACCCGCTTCTGGACCAAGCTGGAGTTCCTCACCGGGATCGCGATCCTGCTGACGAAGGCGAACAACACCCACCGGCTGCCGCAGGTGACGCAGGCCGTCGGACGGCTGATGGGGAAGGTCGCACAGGCCAAGGCCTTCGTGCTGGCCGCCGAGGCGTCGTACGAACAGGTGGACGGCGGGGACGGCGGTGCCGGCGGGGTGATGCCGGGCAAGGAGATCTCCTTCGCCCAGCGCATCATGGCCGGAGAGCTCTACCCGCAGGCCGTCCAGGAGATCAGGACGCTGGCGGGCGGGGGACTCATCCAGCTCCCCGCCTCCGGCGAGGACCTGCTCCACCCGGAGCTCGGCCCGCTGGTGCGCAAGTACATCCGCTCGCCCGGCCACCCGGCGGAGGACCGCGTCAAACTGCTCAAACTGGCCTGGGACGCGCTGGGTTCGGAGTTCGCAGGCCGTCACGAACAGTACGAGCGCTTCTACCACGGCGCGCCGCACGTCTATCTGATGCAGCAGGCGTGGGAGGGGGACACCGCCGCATGCGAGGAACTGGCCCGCTCCTGCCTCGACGGCTACGGTCTGACGGGCCGCGCGGCCGGCGAGGACGCGGCCCGGTGACGGGCCGTCAGAAAGCTGCGGGCCGGTCCCGGTCGGGCGACCCGGCGGGGTCCCCCATCCGGACGGGCGCCGCTCGTGCGGGGACCTCCGGGACGGGCAGGCCGGCCACGGCGGCCGAGGACGCCCCGGCCACGGCGTCCGCCGAGGACGGGGCCACCCCGCCCGGGGAGCGGCACGGTACACGCCCGCGCGGGCCCGACGCACTCCGGCGGCCCGCCGTCGCGCTCGCCCTGCTGGCCGCCACCCAGCTGTTGATGATCATGGATACGGCCCTTGTCAATGTCGCGCTGCCGTCCATCGGCCGGGACCTCGGGTCCGGTTCGGCCGGGCTGTCGTGGGTCGCCAACGGTTATCTCATCACCTTCGGGGGGCTGCTGCTTCTCGGGGGGCGCACCGCCGATCTGTTCGGACGGCGCCGGGTGTATCTCGCCGGGCTGGGCCTGCTCGCCGCGGCCTCCGCGGCCGGCGCCGTCGCCGGCTCCTCCGCCCAGCTCATCGCGGCGCGCACGGCGCAGGGCGTGGGGGCGGCCCTCGCCGCGGCCGCCGCCTTCGCGGTGCTGCTCGGGCTGTTCCCGGACGGCCCCGCCCGGCACCGGGCGCTCGGCGTCTTCGCCGCCATGGGCGGACTGGGCGGGGTCCTCGGCACCGTACTGGGCGGAGTGCTCACCGACCTCCTCGGCTGGCGCTCCACCTTCTGGCTCAACGTGTTGGTCGCCGCAGCGCTCGGGCTGCTCGCACTGCGCGTTCTCGACGCCGGGACGCCCGACGCACGACCCGGCTTCGACCTGGCGGGGGCGCTCGGCGCCACCTCGGGCCTGGGGCTGGTCGCCTACGCCCTGGTCGGCGCGGGCGAGGCCGGCTGGACCGGCGTCCGCACCCTCGCCGCGGGCACGGCCGGCCTCGGGCTCCTCGCCGCCTTCGCCCTCTGGGAGCGCCGCACCGCGCACCCCCTCGTGCCGCCCGGCGTGCTGCGCCGGCCCGCCCTGCGCCGCGCCAACGTGCTGAGCGCACTGGCGCAGATGGCGCTGTTCCCGATGTTCTTCCTCGTCAGCCTGTATCTGCAGAGCGTCCTCGAACACTCGCCGCTGACCGGCGGACTGGGCCTGCTGCCGCTCTCCCTCGTGGTCGTGGCCCTCGCGCCGCAGACCGGCCGGCTCATAGGCCGCCTCGGGCTGCGTACGACCATGGCGGCGGGGTTCGCGCTGCTGCTCGGCGGCATGGTCTGGCTGGCCCTGTCGCTGTCCGCCGACGGGACGTTCGCCACCGCCGTACTCGCCCCGAGCCTCGTCCTGGGCGCGGCCCTGCCCCTGGTCATGGTCACCACCAATGTCGCGGCGACCGCCGAAGCCGCGCCCGAGGAGACCGGACTCGCCTCCGGGCTGATCAACACCAGCCAGCAGTTCGGCTCGGTGCTCGGACTCGCCGTCCTCGTCGCCGTCGCCACCGGGGGCCTCGGACCGGAGGCGGCCGACGCCGCCCGGACCGCGGGCTTCCGCGCCGCGCTCCTGGTCGGCGCGGGCTTCGCGGCCCTCGCAGTCCTCCTGTCGCTGCGGCTGCGGCTCCCTGCGCCGCCGCCCGCCCCCGCATCCACGTCCGCGCCGGAGTCGCCGCACACGGCCCCCGCATCCACGTCCGCGCCGGAGTCGCCGCACACGGCCCCCGCGCCGGACACCGACAGGGTCGGCGGCGCCGTGGAGTGACACGACGGCGCGCATCCCGCCTGCCGACCGACCCGAACCGACCCGCCCGAGGGGGGCACCCACCGTGACGCTGTACGACCTGGCCGCGCCCGGTCTCGATCTGCGCGACGAACCGCGCTACCGCATCGCAGAGATACGCGCCGCCGATCCGCTCGCCGCCGACCCGGTCCTCGCCGCCGTCCCCGCCATGAACGCCGACGCCGACGTGCCCGCGCTCACCGTCGCCCTGCGCGCCCTGGCGCCGACGCCCGAACGGGCAGCCGCCCTCGGGGTCGTCGACGCGCTCGCCGCCATGCGGGACCTCGGCATCCTCCTCGGCTCGCTCAAACGGCACGGCGTGCAGCCGGTCGCCGCGGTGCCCGAAGTGCTGCCCGTCCTCGAAGAACTGGGGCGGCGCACCGACATGGTGCCGCGCGACACCGTCCACCACTACACCGCGTGGAACCCGCTCGGCCGCCGACAGCGGATGTACACCGGGGACCCCATGGAAGGCAATCTCCAGGACGCCGTCCGCATGGTCTTCCCCAGCCTCGTCGCGGCGCTCGGCAGCTGCGCGGAACTGGCCCGCCGCGAACCGTACGAAGCCGGCTTCGCCCACACCCTCGACCGCATCGCGCAGCAGGTGAAGTCCATGGTCGAAGCCATCGACTTCACCATCGCCCAGGTCTCACCGGTCTTCTTCGCCCGGGAGATGCGCTCCTACTTCGAGGAGATCGACGTCGCGGGCAGCGACTACCTGGGCCCCGCCGCCGCCCAGGTGCCGCTCTGGCTGGTCGATCTGACGCTCTGGCAGTGCGACCGCGGCAACGCCGAGTACAACGCCTTCCTCGACGACTCGGTGAGGTACAGCCTCCCCTCCTGGCGCGCCCACTACCAAGCGCACAAGGGCGGCGTCTCCGCCGTCTCCAAGCTCTCCGCCGCCCTCAGCTGGGAGTCCGCCAACAGGCTGCCGCCGCGACTGGCGGCCTCAGCCGTCTCCCTGGCCCGCGTGCTGCGCATCCTCAAGACCTTCCGCGCCCGCCACATCACCATCGCCCGCAAGGCGTACGCCGACGAAGTGCGGCTGTACGACGCGGGCAGCGGCGGAGCGCCCATCGAGCTGCTGCGCTCGGTGCTCGACCTGACCCGGGACAACGAGACCCTGGTGCGCCGGTCCGCGCCGGTCCCCAGGCCCCGCGCCGCGTGACCGAGCCGCTCCCCGGCGCGGCCGCCCGGCCGTGCCGCTCGCATGACCGTCCAGGAGGTCCGACCCCCATGCCCCAGATCCTCATCGCCGGCGGCGGCATCGCCGGGCTCACCGCGGCGCTGTCCCTGCACGCCGCCGGATTCGAGCGGATCACCGTCGTCGAGGCCGTCCGGGAGAACCTGCCCGTCGGCGCGGGGCTGAACATCATGCCCAACGCGGTGCGCGAACTCGATGCGCTCGGCCTGCTCGACCCCCTCGAAGAGCGCGCCGTACGCACCCGGGAGCTGCGCTACTACCATCGCAGCGGCGCCCTCATCTCGCGTGAGGCACGCGGTCTGGACGCCGGGTACCACTGGCCGCAGCTGTCCGTGGCCCGCGCCGAACTGCAGAGCGTGCTCGCCGAGGCCGTCGTCCGGCGGCTCGGCCGCGCCGCACTGGTTCCGGGTGTCCGCGTCACCGGCGTCGACACACTCCCGGACGGCGGGGCGCGCGTTCAGCTGGAGCACCGGGACGGCGAGCAGCGCGCCCGGACCTGCCTGGAGCCGGACGTCCTGGTCGGCGCCGACGGCATCCGCTCGGCGGTGCGCGCCGCGCTCAATCCGCGCGAGGGGGCCCCGCCGTGGAACGGCATGCTCGTCTGGCGCGGGGTCTCCCGCATGCCCGCCGCCGCGGCGGGCGAATTCATGTTCATCGCGGGCGACGACCGGCAGAAGGCGGTGGTCTACCCGATGACCGAGCCGGACCCGATGACGGGCGACACGCTGGTCAACTGGGCCCTCGCCATCCCGGCCGACGACGTGCCCGAGGCGCGCGCAGCACACGCTACGCGCGGAGAACGCGGAGACGACAGAGCCTACGCGTACGGGGACTGGAACCGGCCCGTCCCCGTAGCGCAGATCCTGCCCTACTACGAGGGATGGGAGTTCGGCGGCGTCAGCGTCCCCGAGGTCCTCAAGGCGGCCGACGCGGCGTACGAGTATCCGATGGTCGACCGCGAACCGCTGGAGCGCTGGACCCTGGGCCGCACCACCCTGATCGGCGACGCGGCGCACGCCATGTACCCGATCGGCTCCAACGGCGCGACCCAGTCCATCGTCGACGGCCGCGCCCTGGGGTACGCCATGGCCCTCAACCCCGACCCGGCCGTCGCCCTCGCCCTGTACGAGGCCGACCGCAGGCCCGCGACGGCCGAACTGCAACGGGCGAACCGGCGGCTGGGGCCCGAGGTCGTCATCAACCTCGCCCACGAGCGCGCACCCGGTGGCTTCGCCGACGTCCACGATGTGATCCCGCCCGACGAGCTGGCCCGGATCGCCGCCCGCTACGCGGCGACCGGGGCCTTCGACCCGCAGACCGTCAACCAGGGCTCGCCCTACCGCCTCACGCCGCGTTCGCTGCCCTGACCACGCGTGGGGCGTGCGCTCCCCCTTGCGCTCCGTCCCGCGCTCCCCATGATGCGCCGGGCGTACGGCCGCGCGCCGTGGTTGCCGGGGTCAGGTGCCATTACCGTCGGGTGACGGCGAGACGCACACCGCCGTGCGTCCACTCGGATGCGTACCTCCCCTGCGAAGGTGGAACCCGTGAAGGCAATCCGTCGATTCACCGTCCGCCCCGTCCTGCCCGAACCGCTGCGCCCGCTCAGCGAGCTGGCCCGCAATCTGCGCTGGTCCTGGCACACCGAGACCCGAGATCTCTTCCAGGCCGTCGATCCCGGGGGCTGGAAGGCGTCCGGCCAGGACCCCGTACGGCTGCTGGGCGCCGTGCCCGCCACTCGTCTGGCCGAATTGGCCGGCGACCGGCGATTCCTGCGCCGGCTGGCCGTCGTGGCCGGCGATCTGGACGACTATCTGCACGGCCGCAGGTGGTACCAGCAGCACAGCGCGTCCAAAGGCGCGGCCGGCGGCGGCTCCGGCGGCGACAGCGGGGAGTTCCCGTCCGCCGTCGCCTATTTCTCACCGGAGTTCGGAGTCACCGCGGCGCTGCCCCAGTACTCCGGCGGCCTCGGCATCCTCGCCGGAGACCACCTCAAGGCCGCCAGCGACCTCGGCGTCCCCCTCATCGGCGTCGGACTGCTCTACCGTCACGGCTACTTCCGCCAGTCCCTGTCCCGCGACGGCTGGCAGCAGGAGCACTATCCGGTGCTCGACCCCAACGAACTGCCGCTCCGTCTGCTGCGCGAGGAGGACGGCGCGCCCTGCCGCATCGCGCTCACCCTGCCCGGCGACCACGCGCTGCACGCCCAGATCTGGATCGCCCAGGTCGGCCGTGTCCCGCTGCTGATGCTCGACTCGGACGTGGAGGAGAACGGCCCGGGCGAGCGCAATGTCACCGACCGGCTCTACGGCGGCGGCAGCGAGCACCGGTTGCTCCAGGAGATGCTGCTGGGCATCGGCGGCGTCCGCGCCGTGCGGGCGTACTGCCGGCTCACCGGCCACCCCGCGCCGGAGGTGTTTCACACCAACGAGGGACACGCCGGCTTCCTCGGCCTGGAGCGGATCAGGGAGCTGGGGCTCGCCCCCAAGGAGGGCGGTGCGGGCCTGGACTTCGCCGCCGCGCTCGAAGCCGTACGGGCGGGAACGGTCTTCACCACGCACACACCCGTCCCCGCCGGCATCGACCGCTTCGACCGCGAGCTGGTCGCCCGCCACTTCGGCGACGGCGCGGAGCTGGACGGGGTGCCGGTCGACAGGATCCTGGCGCTGGGGCGGGAGACCTACCCGGGCGGCGACGCCAGACTCTTCAACATGGCCGTGATGGGACTGCGCCTGGCACAGCGCGCCAACGGCGTCTCCACCCTCCACGGCTCCGTCAGCCGCGCCATGTTCGCGGGCCTCTGGCCGGGCTTCGACCCGCAGGAGGTGCCGATCACCTCCATCACCAACGGCGTGCACGCCCCCACCTGGATCGCCCCGGAAGTGCTGCGCCTCGGCGCCCGCCAGATCGGCCTGGGCCGCGCCGAGGACAAGCTCGCCGTCGGGGCCGCCGAGCGCTGGGACGCCGCCGCCGACATCCCGGACGCCGACATCTGGGAACTCCGCCGCGAACTGCGCGAACAACTGGTGCACGAGGTGCGGCGGCGGCTGCACGCCTCCTGGCGGCAGCGCGGCGCCGGGGCCGCGGAGCTCGGCTGGATCGACTCGGTGCTCGACCCGGACGTCCTCACCGTCGGCTTCGCCCGCCGGGTGCCCTCGTACAAACGGCTCACGCTGATGCTGCGCGACCGCGAGCGGCTCGCCGAGTTGCTGCTGCATCCCACGCGCCCGGTGCAGATCGTCGTCGCCGGCAAGGCCCACCCGGCCGACGACAGCGGCAAACGGCTGGTGCAGGAGCTGGTGCGGTTCGCCGACGACCCGGCCGTACGCCACCGGATCGTCTTCCTGCCCGACTACGGCATGGGCATGGCGCAGAAGCTGTACCCCGGCTGCGACGTCTGGCTCAACAACCCGCTGCGGCCGCTGGAGGCCTGCGGTACCAGCGGCATGAAGGCCGCGCTGAACGGCTGCCTCAACCTGTCGGTGCTGGACGGCTGGTGGGACGAGTGGTTCGAACCGGACTTCGGCTGGGCCATCCCCACCGCCGACGGCTCCGCCACGGACGAGGAGCGGCGCGACGACCTGGAGGCGGCCGCGCTCTACAAGCTGGTGGAGGAGCGGATCGCGCCGCGCTTCTACGACCAGGGAGCCGACGGGCTGCCCGGCCGCTGGATCGAGATGGTCCGCAGGACGCTGACCTGCCTCGGCCCCAAAGTGCTCGCGGGGCGCATGGTGCGCGAGTACGTCGAGCGGCTGTACGCGCCCGCCGCACAGGCCCACCGGGCGCTGGACGCGGACGCCGCGCGGGAACTGGCGGCGTGGAAGGCCACCGTCCGCGAGGCCTGGCCGCGGGTGGGGATCGACCATGTCGAGGCCCTCGACCAGTCCGCCGCGGCCGGGACGGCGGAGCTGGGCGCCACCCTGTCGCTGCGGGTGCGCGTCACGCTGGGCACACTGCGGCCGGACGACGTCGAGGTGCAGGCGGTGGCCGGCCGCGTCGACTCCGACGACACGATCGGCGACGCCGACACCTTCCCGCTGAAGCCGGCGGGCGGGCCCGATCTGGAGGGCCGCTGGGTGTACGAGGGGCCGCTGGCCCTGGACCGCACCGGGCCCTTCGGCTACACCGTCCGCATCCTCCCGGCCCACCGGCTCCTCGCGTCGAGCGCGGATCTCGGACTGGTGGCCCTGCCGACGGAGGCGGTGGGGGAAGGGGCGGGAGTGCTGATGCGGTGACGGGAGTGCCGATGCGGTGACCGGGCTACGGGCGGCTCATGAGCGGCTCATGAGCGTGTCCCCCGTCGACCGTCTCGGGGAACTCGGCGCGGAGGCGGGTGCGGGTGCGCATCAGGATGCGGCCCAGCATGTTCTTGCCCGTCCCCGTTCGTCCCCGGCCCCAGTAGTGGTCGGCGGCGGTGTCCTCGACGATCTCCTCGTCGCCTGTGGACAGCAGGACGGCGCGGAGGTCGCCGTGTGTGCGGAACTTGGCCGCCACGGCCCGGCGCATCACGTCGTCCTTGACCCGGTCCCAGTCCCGCCGCAGCGGTATGGACGGGTCGCGGCCCAGTTCGGCGGCGCGCAGAGGGGTGCGGGCGCGCCGGATGAGGTCGGCGCGGCGGGTGCCGATGTACTTCTGGGCCTGGAAGTAGTGCTCCGACGTCGGCCACCAGTGGCCGTCGAGGTCCAGGCCGTGGTCGGAGAAGTTCGAGAAGCAGCCGTAGGGGACCTCGTCGGCGCCGTAGAAGTAGATCGTCATATCAGCCTCGGGGGGGTGGGCGGAGCCCGCAGGCTGCCAGGCGGCGATCGCGTCGGCAACCGGTTTTGCCCGTGAGCGGGAGTGCCCAGGCGGCGAAGGGGCGCTGCCCCGGGCTCATGGCCCTGGACAGCGCCCCGCGTGCTCAGCCGGTCAGAAGGTGAGCTTGAAGCTGTTGATGTAGCCCGTGTCCCAGCGCGCCAGATCCTGCACCCGCAGCTTCCAGGTGCCGTTGGCCGTCTCGCTGGAGGCGTTGACCGTGTATGTCTCCTTGACGTCGTCCGCGGAGTCGCCGCCGCTGGCGTTCTTCAGGCGGTAGGTGCTGCCGTCCGGAGCCACCAGGTCGATGACCAGGTCGCCGCGCCAGGTGTGCACGATGTCCACGCCGACCTTCAGTGCCGAGGGGGCGTTGCCGCTGCGGTCCGAGACGGTGATCGAGGAGGTGACGGCCGCGCCGTAGTCCGGGATGGAGACGTCGGAGGTGTTCTCGTACACGTCGCCGCCGGGCTCGCCGGGGTCTCCGGGCCGGTCGCCGACGTTGACGCCCGCCCAGGCGTGGGCCACGGCCTTGGCCTCGGCGCTGTCCGCCCCGTAGATCTCGTTCGCCACGGCGAGCGTGCCCTCGCGGGCGTCGTGGTAGTCCGTACGGGAGTTGAACTTCGTGGTCAGCGCCTTGTACCAGATCAGCGCGGCCTTGTCGCGGCCGATGCCGGTGACGGGCAGCCCGTCGGAGGTCGGCGAGTCGTAGTCGACGCCGTTGACGGTCTTCGGGCCGCTGCCCTCGGAGAGCAGATAGAACCAGTGGTTCGCGGGTCCGGACGAGTAGTGGACGTCCACGTTGCCGATGCCCGAGTACCAGTAGTCCTTGGACGCGCCGTCCCTGCTTGGCTTGTCCATATAGCGCAGCGGGGTGCCGTTCCCCCGGATGTCGATCTTCTCGCCGACCAGGTAGTCGCCCTTGTCCTGGGAGTTGTTCGCGTAGAACTCCACGGCCGCGGCGAAGATGTCGCTGGTCGCCTCGTTGAGGCCGCCGGACTCGCCGCTGTAGATCAGGCCCGCGGTGTTGGAGGTGACGCCGTGGGTCATCTCGTGCGCGGCGACGTCGATGGAGGTGAGCGGCTTGGCGTTGCCGGAGCCGTCGCCGTACGTCATGCAGAAGCAGCTGTCCTGCCAGAAGGCGTTGACGTAGTTGTTGCCGTAGTGGACGCGTGAGTACGCGCCGACGCCGTCGCCGCGGATGCCGCTGCGGCCGTACACGTTCTTGTAGTAGTCCCAGGTGACGCCCGCGCCGAAGTGCGCGTCCGCGCCCGCGGTCTCCATGTTCTGCGGGGTGCCGTCGCCCCAGACGTCGTCCGGCCCGGAGAACAGCGTGCCGCGGCCGGAGGTGCCGCGGTTGAGGTTGTATGTCTTGTGGTCGCCGCGACCGGTGTCGGTCAGCGTGTACGACGGGGCCGTGCCCAGGGTGACCTGGCCGCTGTACTGGGTGTTGCCGGTGCCGTTGTGGACGGCCTGCCACTCGAAGAGCTTCTCGCCGGTGGCGGCGTCGGTGACGACGTGCAGCTCGTTCGGGGTGCCGTCGTGCTGCAGGCCGCCGACGACGGTCTCGTACGCGAGCGTCGGCTCGCCCTGGCCGCCCATCCAGACCACCTTGCGCGGAGCGCGTTCGGCCTTGGTCGCCTTGGAGCCCTCGGCCTTGGCTGCGGCCACGGCCTGCTTCTCGGCCGCCGAGGGCGAGACGCGGGCGGCGCCGGTGTCGATGGAGCGGAGGGCCGCCTGTGAGGCGCGGGCGACCGACTCCGTCGCCCCTGCGGTGGTCTCGGCGACCACCAGATCGCCGCCGAGGACCGGCAGTCCGTCATAGGTGCGCTCGTAGCGCGTGTGCGTGGTGCCGTCGCGGTCCTGGACGACATCGCGGACGAGGAGCTTCTCCTTGGCGGACAGGCCGAGCTCCTTGGCCGTGGCGGCCCTGGTGGCGTTGGCCTCGCGTATCAGCTCGGCGCGCTGGGACGGGGTCAGATCGGCGGGCAGGGCGCCGGGGTCGGCGCCTTTCGCAGCCTGGGCGCGGGGTGCGGCGTCAGCAGTCTCCGCGGCAGAGCTGCTGGTCTGGAAGCCGGCCGCGAGGAGGGCGGCGGCAGCGATGAGAGCTCCGGTCGCGGTGGCGCGCCGGCGGGGCGTGGGTCTCACGCGAACTCCTTCTGCGATGGGGGGACCGGCCCGTTGGGTGGGCGGGCCGGGCAGAACGCTGGTGCGTGGACGTGCCGTGACAAGTCTTCAGTTGTGTCTTGGTCGTGGGGGAAGGGTGACAGCCGTGGACCCGTTCTGTCAGGACCGCGTCAAATACTTGGCCGAAACTCGTCCGTTGGCTGCATGGTCGTGTTCGTTAACCGGACGTTTCCTTGGGGCGGCCGCGGTTTACGGCGATATGACGGCGAGGCCCGCCGTGGTGCACGGCGGGCCCCGCTCTCAGATGCTCCAGGTCAGTTGTAGGGCCTGAACAGCTTCGTGGACGCATACACCCAGCTCGTCGCCGGGGCCGTCCAGCCCGCACGGGCGCCGTTGAACATCGCGTCCGGCCGGGCCGTCCAGGTCCACATCCTCACAGCGCCGTCCGACTGGTGGTTCAGGACGGCGAGGTCGTCGCGCCCGTCGCCGTCGTAGTCGCCGACGACCTGCTGCATACGCCTGGCGTCCAGGTTCCCCGGCTTGCTGGCGAGCGTGATCTTGGCGGAGCCGAAGCGGTCCTTGCCGCCTGACTTCTCCGACAGCATGGTCGAGGTCCTGTCGCTGCCGTCGGGGTAGTCGTACCAGACCAGGGCGTCGTCGCGGCCGTCGCCGTTGAAGTCCCCGGCGTGCGGGGTGGTGCGGTTCCAGTCCAGCGAGGGGCTGTGCCACCACACAGCCGGGTCGGCGAAGCCGCCGTCCGGCCTCCCCGTGAAGACGTACGTCTTCACGGAGTTGTCGCCCTGCCCGTAGAACACGGCGAGGTCGTCGCGGCCGTCGCCGTTGAAGTCACCCGTGGTGAACTTGGCGCGGCTGCGCAGCCAGGTGCCCTTGGGCGCGGACCAGGAACCGACCGGGGCGTTGAACTTCCCCTTGCCGTCCGCGGCGAACGTCCACAGCTTGCTGGTGCCGTCGGCGTACGCGTACCAGACGGCCAGATCGTCGACGCCGTCGCCGTTGAAGTCGCCTGCCTGCGGGGTCATATAGCTGATGTGGAAGCTGCCGGCGGGCGCGCTCCAGGCGGTGTACGGGGTGTCGAAACCGCCGTCCGGCTTGGCGAGCGCCACCCACACCTTGACGCTGGTGTCGCTGTAGCCGTAGGCCGCGGCCATGTCCCCGCGGCCGTCTCCGTTGAAGTCGCCCGTGACAAACTTCATGTACTTCGCTTCCCAGGCGCCGACGGCCGCCGTGAACGACTTCTTCGGCGCGCTGATCGTGCCGTCCTCGTTGCCGAGGAAGGTGTACGTGGCGTCGCTGCCCGCGGAGAAGTCGTACCAGGCGCCGAGGTCGCTGCGGCCGTCGCCGTTGTGGTCGTGGCGCACGGCCGTGCCGCTGGACCACTGGGAGACGCCCTGGCCGTTCAGCACGACCAGGTCGCCGCGGTCCCGCAGGACGACGGAACCGCCGGCCGCACCGGTCCCCGACTCCCACAGGGTGGCGGCGCCGGCCGCGTCGCGCACGACGAGGTTGCCGTCCTCGCCGAGCAGCGCGGTCGCGCCCGCGTTGCCCGCGGTCCCCGCCGACCACAGCGTCCTGCCCGCACGTGAGGTGACGACCAGGTCGCCGTCGGCCTTCATGGTCAGCCGGGCCGAGGCCGAGGAGAGCGAGTCACCCGGCAGCAGCCGCTGCCCGGCGGCGAGACGGGAACCCAGCGCGATGCCGTCGGCACGGGCGACCACCGCGCCGGTGCGGGTCTCGGACTCGGGCGTGCCGAAGCAGCCGCCCTGCCAGGAGCGGCTGCTGACGCCCACCAGTTCGGTCCTGCCGTTCACCTGCCGCAGCACCGGACCGCCCGTGTCGCCCTTGCAGATCGCGTCGGCGGCGGTCTTGCCGGAGACGCCGAGCGTGCCTCCCCCGACGGTGTCCACCGCGAAGGAGGCGGTGTGCAGCCGGTCGGGGACCCACTCGGTCCCGGTCCTGCCGAACCCGGCCGCCGTCAGCGTGTCGCCCGCACCGGCAGAGGCGGCGGCGATGGCCACCGGGGCGATGCCGGACGCCGGTTCGGCAAGCCGCGCCAGCACCAGATCGCGGCCGGCGCGGGGCACCAGGTCCACGATCTCGCTGACATGACCGCCAGCGCTCGCCGACGCGGTCCCGCCGACGGTCGCGATGGTCTTCAACGCGGGCTTGCCCGGTGCGATCTCGGTGCTCCGCAGCGGGTTCTCCGCGAAGCAGGACGCGGAGGTGAGGATCCAGCCCGGCTCGACCAGGGCCCCGGAGCAGGCCCGCCGCGCCTCCCCTTCGCCGATCTCGAGCCGTGCGGTGAACGCGTACGCGCTGTCCGCGGCCGGTGTGCCGACGACTGCCTGTGCCGGCCCGCCGGCCAGCATGCTCGCCGTGACGGCCGCGGCGGCCAGGGCCGCGGTCGGTGCGGGGCGTGGACGTATTCGCTTCAAAGTCAGTACTTCCTTAGCGCAATTGGCTTGCCAGAAGGTGCCGGAAAGGCGGCGGAACCCTCATCGGGTCTCCGCTGAGAGGACGTCAAAAGACGATGTCCGGAAAGATACCCTGTGGAATGATCTGCTCCGGTTCGTCAGCCCACCACGCTCTCCCGCCACGCCCGGTGCAGCCCCGCGAACCTGCCCTCGTCCGTGACCAGGTCGGCCGGTGTGCCGTCCTCCACCACCCGGCCGTCCTCCATCACCAGCACCCGGTCGGCGATCTCCACCGTCGACAGCCGGTGGGCGATCACCACCGCCGTACGGCCGTGCAGCACCGTGTCCATCGCGCGCTGCACCGCACGCTCCCCGGGGATGTCCAGCGAACTGGTCGCCTCGTCCAGGATCAGCACCGCCGGATCGGCGAGCAGCGCCCTGGCGAAGGCCACCAGCTGCCGCTGGCCCGCGGAGATGCGGCCGCCGCGCTTGCGCACGTCCGTGTCGTAGCCGTCCGGCAGGCTCATGATGAAGTCGTGCGCGCCGATGGCCTTCGCCGCCTGCTCGATGTCCGCGCGGGTGGCGTCCGGCCGGCCGATCGCGATGTTGTCGGCCACCGTCCCGGAGAACAGGAACGCCTCCTGGGTGACCATCACCACCCCGCGCCGCAGCTCCGGAACCGCCAACTCGCGCAGATCGACCCCGTCGAGCAGCACCCGGCCCTCGGTCGGGTCGTAGAACCGGGCCAGCAGCTTCGCCAGCGTCGACTTGCCCGCACCCGTCGAACCGACGACGGCGACCGTCTGCCCGGCCGGGATCGTCAGATCGAAGCGGGGCAGCACCTCGCCGCCCGTACGGTAGGCGAACCGCACCCCCTCGAAGACCACCGCCCGCCCCGGCTCGCCGCCCCCGCGCGACGGCAGCTCACGCGGCGCGGCAGGCTCCGGAACGGTCGGCGTCTGAGCCAGCAGGCCCGCGATCTTCTCCAGCGAGGCGGCCGCCGACTCATAGGAGTTCAGGAACATCCCGAGCCGGTCGATCGGGTCGTACAGCCGCCGCAGATACAGCACGGCGGCGGCCAGCACGCCCAGCGCCAGCGTCCCGTCGGCGACCCGGTACGCGCCCCACAGCACCATCCCCGCCACCGACACGTTGGCGATGAGCCGGGAGCCGACCACAAAGCGGGCCATCTCCAGGATCGCGTCGCCGTTGCTCCGCTCATGGCGGTGGTTGAGCCGCCCGAAGTGCGTGTCGTTGGCCTGCTCGCGCCGGAAGGCGCGCACCGGACGGATCCCGTTCATGGTCTCCGCGAACTTCACGATGACGGCGGCGATCGCGGTCGAGCGCTCGCTGAACACTCGTGCCGCGCGGCGTCGGTAGAGGCGGATCAGCAGATACAGCGGTACGAACGACGCCAGGGCGAGCCCGCCGATCCCCACGTCGAGCCAGAGCAGCAGCACCGTGATGTACAGGGTGGCGAGGACCACGCCGACGAGCTCCTGCAGACCCTCGCTGAGCAGTTCGCGCAGCGACTCCACGTCCGTGGTGGAACGGGAGATCAGCCGGCCCGAGGTGTAGCGCTCGTGGAAGTCCACGGACAGGGCCTGGGAGTGGCGGAAGATGCGGCCCCGCAGATCGAGCAGCGCGTCCTGGTTGACGCGCGCGGACGCCCGGATGAACGCGTACTGGAACACCCCCGCCCCGGCCGCGCACACCGCGTAGCCGACGGCGACCGCGATGAGCGGGCCGTAGTGGTCGGCCCGGTACGCGGGCACGCCGCGGTCGATGGCGTACGCGACGAGCAGCGGCCCCGCCTGGGCGGCAGCCTGCTGGAGCAGCAGGAGCAGCGTGGCGACGGCGACGAGCCCGCGGCGCGGCGCGAGCAGGGACCGCAGCAGGGCTCCGGTCGCACCCCTGGGCGAGGGCAGCGCGTCCCGGTCGAACGGGTCGCCGCGGTCGTCGGCTCCGTCGCCGGCTGTGCCGCCGGACGTGGGCGCGGTGGCGGATCCGCCGACGGCCGGAGGCGACGGCGTCGCCGGTCCGTCCTGCTGCCCGGCGCTCGCCGTGGGCTCTTCGTCGGGGACGGAGTGCCGGCTCGTCGTACTGCTGGTCATCGGCAGCCGCCCTTCTCCGTGCCTGCGCCCGCACCCTTCTCCGTGCCTGTGCCCGCGCCCGTGTCTGTGGCTGTGCCCGCGCCCGCGCCTGTGTCTGTGTCTGTGTCTGTGTCTGTGCCCGTGCCCGCTCCCGTGGCTGTGCCCGCTCCTGAATCCGTGGCTGCTTCCTGACCTGACCCCGGCTCCGGTCCCGTCACGGACCCCGGCTTTGGCCACGAGACCGGTTGGCGCTCCGCCCCCGGTGCCGACTCCGGTGCCAACTGCGCCCCCTCCGGCGCCGGTCCCCGTCCCCGTTCCGACCCGGGGCCCGTCTCCAGACCCGACATCAGCCATGCGTACTCCCCGTTCGTACGCAGCAGCTCCTGATGCGTTCCCACCGCCGCGATGCGCCCGCCCGAGAGCAGCGCCACCCGGTCGGCGAGCATCACGGTCGACGGGCGGTGCGCCACCACCAGTGCCGTCGTGTCCTGAAGCACCCGGCGCAGCGCCGCCTCCACCAGGGCCTCGGTGTGGACGTCCAGCGCGGACAGCGGGTCGTCGAGGACGAGGAACCGGGGCCGCCCGACCACCGCCCGCGCCAGCGCCAGCCGTTGCCGCTGGCCGCCGGAGAGGCTCAGACCCTGCTCGCCGACCTGTGTGTCGACACCGTCCGGCAAGGTGTGAGCGAAGCCGGCGTGCGCCACCTCCAGCGCGCGGCCCAGCGCCTCCGCCCCGGCGGCCGCCCCGCCCATCAGCACGTTCTCGGCGACGCTCGCCGAGAACAGCGTCGGCTCCTCGAACGCCACCGACACCAGCTCCCGCAGCCGTTCGCGCGGCATCGCGGCGATGTCCTCGCCGTCCAGCAGAACGCGCCCGGCGGTCACCTCGTGCAGCCGCGGTACGAGGGCGGTCAGCGTCGTCTTACCGGAACCGGTCCCGCCGACCAGCGCCATCGTCTCGCCGGGACGGATCCGCAGATCGACGCCGTCCAGCACCGGCGCGGACTCGGGGCCGGCGTCCGGGTAGCGGAACCGCACCCGCTCGAACACCAGCCCGCCGCCCTCCTGGGCGCGCCCCGCCGCCGGTGCGGACATCCCGTGCGACTCCGGCTCCGCGTCCAGGACTTCGAAGTACCGCTCCGTCGCCGTCGCCGCCTCCTGGCTCATGGCGATCAGGAAGCCGATGGACTCCACCGGCCAGCGCAGCGCCAGCGCCGTGGAGAGAAAGGCCACCAGCGTGCCCGCCGACAGCCCGCCGTCGGCGACCTGCACCGTGCCCAGCACCAGCGCGGCGCCGATGGCCAGTTCGGGAATGATCGTGATCAGTGCCCAGATGCCCGCCAGCAGCCGAGCCTTGAGCATTTCCGTGCCGCGCAGCCGCCCCGCCAGCGAGCGGAAGGCATGCGCCTGGCTGCGGTGCCGCCCGAAGCCCTTGACGATCCGGATGCCCAGCACGCTCTCCTCGACGACCGTCGTCAGATCGCCGACCTGGTCCTGGGCGCGCCGCGCTGCCAGCGCGTACCGCGACTCGAACAGCGAACAGATGATCATCAACGGGACGACCGGGGCCAGCAGCACCAGCCCCAGGGCCCAGTCCTGAACCAGCAGCAGCACCACGCCTACGAGGATTGTCACGCCGTTGACCAGCAGGAACGTCAGCGGGAAGGCCAGGAACATCCGGATCTGCATCAGGTCCGTCGTGCCGCGCGAGAGTAACTGGCCGGAGGCCCAGCGGTCGTGGAAGGCGATCGGCAGCCGCTGCAGATGCCGGTACAGATCGGTGCGCAGCGCCGCCTCGACCCCGGCCAGCGGCCGCGCCACCAGCCATCGCCGCAGCCCGAACAGAGCCGCTTCCGCGATGCCGAGCACCAGCAGGAGCAGCGCTCCGAACCAGACCCCGCCCGGGTCGCCGTGGGCCACCGGTCCGTCCACGATCCACTTCAGGACGAGTGGGAAGACGAGACTGAGACAGGAGGCCATGACGGCGACCACGGCAGCGGTGAACCACCGTGCGCGGACGGGTCGGACGTACGGCCACAGCCGCAGCAGCGTGCGCACGGCGGACTGACCGGCCGGGGCGTCGGCGGTCGGAGACTCCGCAGACGGCCGATCGGCGGTCGGCGTGCCACCGGTCGGCGTGCCACCGGTCGGTGAGTCACCGGTCGGTGAGTCGGAGACCAGCGTGCCACCGGTCGGTGAGTCGGAGGGCAGCGAGTCGGAGGGCAGTGAATCGGAGGGCAGTGAATCGGAGGGCGCTGAGTCAGTCGGCATCAGGTGTGAGCGTACGGTTCACCACTGACATACCTCACGTGGTTTTCCCCGCACCCCGCGCCGTGTCTCCTACGACCGCACCCGCAGCAGCAGCACCGACCGCCCCGGCGTCTCGATCGCCTCCCCGCCCGGGTGCACGCTGCCCGGCGCGTGTGCCTGGTCCTCACGCGAAGTGTCCACGACCAGCTCGTAGGACTGCGCCCACGGAGGCCCCGGCAGCAGGAAGTCGAGCGGCTGCTCCCCGGCGTGCAGGATCGTCAGGAAGCTGTCGTCCGTCACCTGGGCGCCGCGTGCGTCGCGGCCCGGGATGTCGCGGCCGGAGAGGTACAGCGCGAGCGACGACGACGGCGCGTACCAGTCGCGCTCGGTCATCTCCGCGCCGTGCGGGGTGAACCAGGCCAGATCGCGCAGCCCGTCGGGAGCCTGCGGCCGGCCGGTGAAGAAGGCGCGGCGGCGCAGCACCGGGTGGGCGTGGCGCAGGGCGAGCAGTCGGCGGGTGAGCTCCAGCAGGTTCCGCGAGCCCGGCCGGCCGAGCAGCGACCAGTCCAGCCAGCCGATGTCGTTGTCCTGGCAGTACGCGTTGTTGTTGCCCCCCTGCGTGCGCCCCATCTCATCGCCCGCGACGAGCATCGGCACCCCCGTCGACAGCAGCAGGGTGGTCAGCAGATTGCGCACCTGCCGGCGGCGCAGCGCGTTGACGCGGGGATCCTCGGTCTCGCCCTCGACCCCGCAGTTCCAGGAGCGGTTGTCGTCCGTGCCGTCGCGGTTGCCCTCCCCGTTGGCCTCGTTGTGCTTGTGCGCGTAGCTGACGAGGTCCCGCAGGGTGAAGCCGTCGTGCGCGGTGACGAAGTTGATGGAGGCGTACGGCCGCCGCCCGCCCCAGGCGTACAGGTCGCTGGATCCGGACAGCCGGTAGCCGAGGTCGCGTACGTCGGGGAGGGCGCCGCGCCAGAAGTCCCGCACCGCGTCCCGGTAGCGGTCGTTCCACTCCGCCCACAGCGGCGGGAACGCCCCGACCTGATAGCCGCCGCTGCCGACGTCCCATGGCTCCGCGATCAGTTTCACACGCCGCAGAACCGGGTCCTGGGCGATCACCGCGAGAAACGGGGACAGCATGTCGACGTCGTGCATGGAGCGGGCGAGCGCCGCCGCGAGGTCAAAGCGGAAGCCGTCCACGCCCATCTCGGTGACCCAGTAGCGCAGGGAGTCGGTGATCAACCGCAGGACGTGCGGCTGCACCACATGGAGGGTGTTGCCGCAGCCGGTGTAGTCCGCGTATGCGCGGGCGTCGGACGGGAGGCGGTAGTAGCCGCGGTTGTCGATGCCGCGCAGGGACAGGGTGGGGCCTCGCTGGTCGGCCTCCGCGGTGTGGTTGTAGACCACGTCGAGGATGACCTCGATGCCGGCCGCGTGCAGCGCCCGCACCATCCGCTTGAACTCGCCGACCTGCTGCCCGCGGGTGCCGCTCGCGGAGTACGCGGCGTGCGGGGCGAAGTAGCCGATGGAGTTGTAGCCCCAGTGGTTCTTCAGACCGCGGCGCAGCAGATGGTCCTCGTGGGCGAACTGGTGCACGGGCAGCAGCTCGACCGCGGTCACCCCGAGGGCCGTGAGATGGCCGATCGCGGCCGGGTGCGCCAGGCCCGCGTAGGTGCCGCGCAGCGGTTCCGGGATGCCGGGGCACCGCCGGGTGAAGCCGCGCACGTGCAGTTCGTAGATGACGGAGTCCGCCCACGGCGTCTTGGGCCTGCGGTCGTCGGACCAGTCGTCGTCATCGTGGACGACGACCCCCTTGGGGACGTACGGAGCCGAGTCCCGCTCGTCGCGCACGGTGTCGGCGACATGCTGCTGCGGCCAGTCGCGCACATGCCCGTACACCTCGGCGGGCAGCGAGAACTCGCCGTCCACCGCGCGCGCGTAGGGGTCGAGGAGCAGTTTCGCGGGATTCCAGCGGGCCCCGGTCCACGGGTCCCAGCGGCCGTGCACCCTGAATCCGTAGCGCTGCCCGGGGGCCACGCCCGGCACGAAGCCGTGCCAGACCTCGTGGGTCAGCTCGGTCAGCGGCAGCCTGGTCTCACCGCCGCCGTCGTCGAAGAGGCAGACCTCGACGGCCTCCGCACCGCCCGACCACAGGGCGAAGTTCGTCCCGGCGACGCCGTCCGGCCCCACCCGGTACCGCGCCCCGAGCGGCATCGGCGCACCGGGCCATACGGCGGGCGCGGCCCGTCCGGCATGCGCGCTCCATCCGGTATGCGTGCTTCGTTCGGCATGCGCGCTCTGCGCAGTGTGCGCGGTCCGTTCGGCGTGCGCGGTCCTTCGCAGTGGCACGGGCTCCGCGCCCGGCGGCTCTCGGTAGAGCTCCCCGGACGGCTGTCCGAACGGTTGTCCGGTCGGCTGATGGGTCGGCTCTCCTGACGGCTCTCCTGGAACGTGCGACGGCATGTCCCCGGCCCCGGGCGGCTCACCCGGTTCGCCGGGGCCCGCCGGGGCACTCTCCGTCTGCTCTTCGGCTGCGCTCGACACCTGGCCTCCCGCGGCTCGTCGGGCCCCCGTGGCGGCAGCGCCGACGGCGTCCCGGCCGTCGCGTCCCACGTGCGGTCCTCCCACCTGTTCTGCCCGCGCGGCAAGCGTCCCAACATCGGCTGGCCGGCCCGCATGGACGTTTCCCCCGGAGGGGGCCCGTCGTTGGGGCGTACGTGAAACTCGTATTGAACCGGACAAGGCGGGCGGCAGCGGCTCTCGCCGGAGCCCTCACCCTCGCTCTCCTGACGGGCTGCGACGCCGGCGCGCTCGACGTCATCACCGGGAAACAGCGGGCGCCCGAGGAGACCATTCGCATCACCCCCGAGGACGGCGCCAAGGACGTACGCACGGACGGCGAGGTGGAGGTGCGGCTGCCCAGCGGCCGGCTGGAGCGGGTCGAGGTGCGGCAGATCGAGGGCGGACGCCCCGTCGACATCTCCGGCACGGTCTCCGAGGACGGGCTGCGCTGGACCCCGGACGACGGCGTCAGGCTGGAACTCGCCGCGAAGTACAGCGTGGACGTCGTGGCGCTCGACGCCCGCGCCCGGCGCACGGCCCGGCACACCACCTTCACCACGTATGTTCCCGAGAAGCGCTTCATCGGCTACCTCAAACCCGAGAACCGCTCGACGGTCGGCACCGGGATGATCGTGTCCTTCTCCTTCAACCGGGCCATCGAGGACCGGGCCGCCGTGGAGCGGGCGATCCGCGTCACAGCCGTGCCGCCGGTCGAGGTCGTCGGGCACTGGTTCGGCGGCAAGCGGCTCGACTTCCGTCCGCGCGCGTACTGGAAGCCCGGCACCAAGGTCACCGTCGACATGCGGCTGCGCGACATCGAGGCGACGCCCGGCGTGTACGGAATCCAGCAGAAGAAGGTCTCGTTCACCGTCGGGCGCTCCCAGTCCTCCCGTGTCGACGCGAGCGAGCACACGATGGAAGTGCGGCGCGACGGCAAGCCGGTGGCGACCGTGCCGATCACGGCCGGCGCGCCCAAGACCACCACGTACAACGGGAAGATGGTGGTCACCGAGATGTACGACGTGACCAGGATGAACGGGGCGACGGTCGGCTTCGGCGGGGAGTACGACATCAAGGACGTGCCGCACGCCATGCGGCTGACGACGTCGGGGACGTTCCTGCACGGCAACTACTGGGCCCCCGCGGACACCTTCGGCGCGGCCAACGTCAGCCACGGGTGTGTGGGTCTGCGCGATGAGCAGGGCGGCAGCCCGGACGCCCCGGCCGGCTGGTTCTTCGACCGCACGCTCGTCGGGGACGTCGTCGAGGTGGTCAACTCCAAGGACCGGCAGGTCGCCCCCGACAACGGTCTCGGCGGCTGGAACCTGGGCTGGAAGGAATGGAAGGAGGGGTCCGCCCTGCGCTGAGCCGCTGCCGAGGCCCTTCGCCGACCCCTTTGCCGGCCCCGCCCGGTGACCGGCTCCCCGGTGACCTCCCCTCTCATCTGAGCCCAGCGGACAAGTTGGGACTGAACGGTGACATTCGAGGGGAGTTGTCCCGGACTCTGGTGTGATTATCTGTCGCCGTGCGCGCGTCAGGCGTGCGGGGTGCGGGTCGTGGCGGGGCCAGGCCGTACGAGGGGAGAGCACAGAAGTGAACGGGCAGCCGATATCGGGGGCGTCGGCCGGGGGCGCGGGCGAGGAGCGGGCGAGCAGGCGTCGCCCCAGGGGGCTGAGGCACGGACTGGTCGCACTCGCGGCGAGCGCGCTGCTGGTGCTGGCCACGGCCTGTGGCGGCGGAGGCGGCTCCTCCGGCAAGGACGGCGGTGAGAAGGGCGGCAAGGACGCCGGCAAGGTCGAGAACGCGGCCTCCCGCGCGGTGGTGACCATCGCCCCCAAGGACGGCGCGGAGACCGTCGACACCAGCGGGACCCTGAAGGTCACCGCGAGCGGCGGCAAGCTGACCACCGTCAAGGTGCAGGACGACGAGGGCGTCGAGGTCGCCGGCAAGATCTCCGAGGACGGCGCGAGCTGGCAGCCGGCCATGCATCTCGCGGGGGCCACCAAGTACCGCGTCCACGCCGTCGCGAAGGACGCGGAGGGCCGTGAGTCGGCGAAGGACACCACCTTCACCACACTCGTCCCCAAGAACACCTTCATCGGCCACTACACGCCCGAGGACGGCTCGACCGTGGGCGTCGGCATGCCGGTCTCCATCAACTTCACCCGCGGCATCACCGACCCGGAGGCCGTCGAGAAGGCCATCGAGGTCACCGCCCAGCCGTCCGTTCCCGTCGAGGGCCACTGGTTCGGCAACGACCGGCTCGACTTCCGCCCCGAGAAGTACTGGGCCACCGGCACCAAGGTGACGGTCAAGCTCAATCTGGACGGCGTGGAGGGACGCCCCGGCGTCTACGGCACGCAGGCCAAGTCCTTCTCGTTCACCATCGGCCGCAGCCAGGTCTCCACCGTGGACGCCGCCGCCCGCACCATGACCGTCGTACGGGACGGCAAGACGATCAAAACCGTGCCGGTCACCGCGGGCGCGCCGTCGACGACGACCTACAACGGCCAGATGGTCATCAGCGAGAAGTACAAGGTCACCAGGATGAACGGGGCGACGGTCGGCTTCGGCGGGGAGTACGACATCAAGGACGTGCCGCACGCCATGCGCCTGTCGACCTCCGGCACCTTCATCCACGGCAACTACTGGGCCTCCGCGGGAACGTTCGGCTCGGCGAACGTCAGCCACGGCTGTGTCGGACTGCGCGACGTCCGCGGCGGCTACGACGGGAACATGCCCGCCGCCTGGTTCTTCAACAACTCGATCATCGGCGACGTGGTGATCGTGAAGAACTCCAAGGACAAGCAGATCCAGCCGGCCAACGGCCTCAACGGCTGGAACATGCCCTGGTCTCAGTGGGTCGAGTAGGGCCTTCGCGGTGCGGGCCCGGTGCCGTGACGGGGCCCCGGACGCAGTCCGGGGGAGGCACCGGGCCCGCCGCCGTTAACGGCAGCTAACCTGCCCCGTATGACTGTGAATCTCGAGGTCTCCGAGGGCGTCGGCACCGTCCGTCTGGACCGCCCCCCGATGAACGCGCTGGACATCGCCACACAGGACCGGCTGCGCGAGCTCGCCGAGGAGGCGTCGCGCCGCGAGGACGTGCGCGCCGTCGTCCTCTACGGCGGGGAGAAGGTGTTCGCGGCCGGCGCGGACATCAAGGAGATGCAGGCCATGGACCACACGGCCATGGTGCTCCGCTCCCGCGGACTGCAGGAGGCGTTCACCGCCGTGGCCCGCATCCCCAAGCCCGTCGTCGCCGCCGTCACCGGCTACGCCCTCGGCGGCGGCTGCGAACTGGCGCTCTGCGCCGACTACCGGATCGCCGGGGAGAACGCCAAGCTCGGCCAGCCGGAGGTCCTGCTCGGACTGATCCCCGGCGCGGGCGGCACCCAGCGGCTGTCCCGGCTGGTCGGCCCCTCGCGCGCCAAGGACCTGATCTTCACCGGCCGGATGGTGAAGGCCGAGGAGGCGCTGTCGATCGGCCTCGTCGACCGGGTCGTCCCGGCGGCCGAGGTGTATCAGCAGGCACACGCCTGGGCGGCCGCACTGGCGAAGGGCCCGGCGCTGGCGCTGCGTGCCGCCAAGGAGTGTGTCGACGCGGGTCTGGAGGCGGACATCGAGACGGGGCTCGCCATCGAACGGAACTGGTTCGCAGGCCTGTTCGCCACCGAGGACCGCGAGCGCGGCATGCGCAGCTTCGTCGAGGAAGGCCCGGGCAAGGCCGAGTTCCGCTGAGCCCGGCGGGTCCGGCTGAGCCCGGCCGGGTCCGGCTGAGTCCTGTTGGAGTCTGAACGAGTTTCTCCGGGTTCCACCGAACGCCTTCGCTGCGGCGTCAACCTTGTGCACACCTTAGCTGCGCCTTAAGAGGTCCTTAAGGCGCAGCGCGCCGAATGCATTCGGCGATCAAGCGTAAGCGAGGCGTCAGCGCAGTTCGGAGTAGGTGTAGGCACCCGCATATGGCCACAGTCATATGCCAAGGGCCCCGCCTGGAACGGGCAATTCCGGGGGCCCTATTCCAGCGGAACGGCCACGGGGGCCGTCCGTTGCGGCCATCATGGGGGGCATGGCGGGCCTCGAGGGTGTGGAGCAGCCGCGGCAGCGCATGGGTGCGACGGCCGCGAAATGGGCGCCGACCGTGGAGGACGAACGGGCGCTCAAGGCGGTGGAGTTGTTCGGCAACCCCGCCGAGGAGGTGGTCCGGCTGCCGTCCCGCCCGGAGTCCGCCGCGACCGCGCGCCGGCTCGCGCAGAGCGTGGCGCAGCGTCAGTGGATGCTTCCCCTGCAGTGCTCCGAGAATGTGGTGCTCCTGGTCTCGGAGCTCGTCGGCAACGCGGTCCGGCACACCGGCGCACGCATCTTCGGTCTGCGGATGCGGCGGCCGCGCCCCTGCTGGGTCAGGGTCGAGGTCCAGGACCCCTCGCGCGGGCTGCCGTGTCTGATGCCGGTGCAGCCGCTGGATGTCAGCGGCCGCGGGCTGTTCCTCGTCGACAAGCTCTCCGACCGGTGGGGCGTCGATCTGCTGCCGCGGGGCAAGACGACCTGGTTCGAACTGCGCGTCGCCGAGCGCTGAGGCGGCCCCGGCGCACAGAAGCCCCCTCGCGCCGGGTTGGGGCGCCGCGGGGGCATCTATGGAGAGCGTGCGCGGATCAAGGGGGTGTATCCGCCACCGCCGAGACGACCTGGCCCGGGTCAATGGGGGTCGTGGCATCGACTATGGCAGACGGGGGCCTCCTCTCCAAAAGAACACACCGGTGCATACCGCAATGAATCGGGTGTTTCGGATGGTGAATCGTAGGTGAAGTGGGCCACCCGCCTCTCAATCAATGAGTAAATGGCGACTTAACGATGAGAATCCTTAGTCGATTAGCCCGGCGGTCACCGGGTCGGGCGGCGACCCGCGAACATCCGAAATTGTGTCAAGCGTCACCTTTCGGGTATTTCGCCCCTACTGTGCTCTTCCGTGACCGCGATCGACCACCCCTCCCAGCAAGCCGCCCTCCCCGCGCACCCGGCGAAGGCGCTCGCCCGCCGGGCCGCCGCACTCGCCGCCGGCGCCGTGCTCGTCCTGCTGGCCGGCTGCGGCGCCGCCTCGCAGACCAACGAGGCGCGCGGCACGAACGCCGCCCCGCCCGAGAAGCCGAAGAAGCCCGCCGTACCGGACGGGCTGCCCGGCATGCCGCCGGTGCTCGACCCCAAGGACATCTACGCCGCCGACCGGCCGGGCAAGCTCTCGCCCGTGGTCAAGGACTTCCCCTCACGGGTGTACGTCCCCAACACCACCTCGAACACCGTCTCCGTCATCGACCCGGAGACGTACAAGGTCATCGAGACGATCCCGGTGGGCAACCATCCACAGCACGTCGTGCCCTCCTGGGACCTCAAGACGCTCTGGGTGAACAACAACCGGGGCAATACGCTCACCCCGATCGACCCGGCCACCGGCGCCGCGGGCAAGCCGGTCGACGTCCACGACCCGTACAACCTGTACTTCACGCCCAACGGCAAGCACGCCGTCGTGATGGCCTCCCTCGACCGGGAGCTGGCCTTCCGCGACCCACACACCATGGAGCGCGTGCACACCGAGCCGGTCTCCTGCTACGGCGTCAACCACGCCGACTTCTCAGCGGACGGCCGGTACTTCATCGTCTCCTGCGAGTTCTCCGGCGAACTCCTCAAGGTCGACACCCAGAAGATGAAGGTCGTCGGCCAGCAGAAGCTGCCGTTCGAGGGGGCGATGCCGCAAGATGTGAAACTCTCCCCGGACGGCAAGACCTTCTACATCGCCGACATGATGGCGCACGGCATGTGGGTGCTGGACGGCGAGAAGTTCACCACGCCCAGGCTGCTGCCCACGGGCAAGGGCTGCCACGGCCTCTACGTCAGCCGTGACTCCAAGGAGATGTACATCTCCAACCGCGGCGAGGGCTCCGTCTCCGTCTTCGACTTCCCCAAGAACAAGCTGACGAAGAAGTGGCGGCTGCCGGACGGCGGCAGCCCCGACATGGGCGGCGTCTCCGCGGACGGCAAGGTGCTGTGGCTGTCCGGCCGCTACGACGACGAGGTCTACGCCATCGACACCCGCACCGGCAAGCAACTCGCCCGCATCCCGGTGGGCGGCGGCCCCCACGGCCTGGCGGTCTATCCGCAGCCCGGCCGCTACTCGCTGGGCCACACCGGAATCTTCCGCTGAGCCGGATGCGCCCCGCCGCAGAGCGGCCGCCGCCGGCCCGGCGGCGGGGCGCAGCGCTCACACACGGGCGCGCTCGCCCTGACCGGCCTCGCCCACGCTGACCGGCCTCGCCTTCCCGCCCGCCCTGCCGAGCAGCCGACAGGCAGAACCGACTCGACGGCCCGGGCATCCCCGCCCGGGCTGTCCTGCGTCTGCCAGCCGCCTACAGGCTGAACTCTCCTATGGAACCGTCGCGACTGGGAGCGCGGCCCTCATGGGGTCAGGCCGGCGGCCCGGTCGTCGCAGGCGCCCTCGCGCTCGCCCGGGCAGAAGGACTAGCCTGCTGCTCCAGCACCTCAGCGGTGATCGGGGGGTACACGTGAGCGATGGGATCACTCAGGTGCGGCTCGACGACGGGACGGTCGTCTGGGCCCGGGTCAGCCAGCCGGAGCAACTCGACACCGGCGGCGGCGCCTACCAGGACTCCGGTGTCGGCAGCCGGATCGCCGATCTGGCCGGTGGCCTGGCGGACACCGTCCGCGGCGTCATCGGCTCACTGCGCATGGGTATGGCCGCCGCGGCCCCGCACGAGGTCACGGTCGAGTTCGGCCTCGAACTGGCCGCCAAGTCGGGCCAGGTGGTCAGCCTGGTGGCGGACGGTGAGGGCAAGGCCGCCATCACGGTCACGCTCACCTGGTCCGAGCGCGGCAGCTCTGAGCGCGGCAGCTCTGAGCGCGGCAGCTCCGAGCGTGGCGACACCCCCTGCGCCGTATGAGCCCCTTGGACGCTCTCGTGCGCAGGGCCGTGGTGTGCATCTCCGGGCCCGCGGCCGGGTATGACGAGCGCAGCGCAGGGTATTGGGGCAGCGGCTTCTTCATCGCCCCGACCTGGGTGCTGACCTGTGCACACGTGGTGGGCAAGGGGGGTGGCGCCGTGTGGAGCGGAGAAGACGCCGTCGATGTTTCCTGGGCCGGCGGCACCAGCGCCGGCACCGTGCGGCTCGCGCTGCCGGCGCCCGATCCGCCCGGGGCCGCGTTCCACCGCTGGCCCGCCCCTGATCTGGCCCTGGTGCAGGTCCCGGAGGCCGCTGATGCCGAGTGTGTGTGGCTCGCCGACCGGCCCGGGCCGTTCTCCGGAGCGCGGATTTCGCTCCACGGCTGGTCGCTGGAGACCGGCACGCGCAGCTACCGGCCCGCCGCGGGGCAGGTCACCGGCGCGGACGGGCCGTTGATGCTGTTACGCGGTGAGCGCCCGGTCGAGGGCACCTCGGGCGGCCCGGTCGTGGACACCGCCCGCGGCGCCGTCATCGGCGTGTGCAAGGCGCGTGACGAGGCCGACCCCACCGCCGGGATCGCCGTCCCCGTCACCGCCCTGCACGGCCTGTACGAGCTGCCCGGCGGCGAACTGCTGCACGAGGTGATCAGTGCCCACGACAGGCACCATCTGCACCGTCACCGCGCGCTGGGCGGTGATTCCTCCTGGATCGACGCCCACTTCGAACTGCGGGCCAACCGGTTCGGCGGGTTCGACCCGGGGCGGCGGGCCCACCTCTTCGGCCGGCTCGCCGAGCTGACCCCGCCCACGACCCCCGGCGAGGTCGCCGCCCTGGTGGACGCCGTGCGCCACCGCAAGATGCTGGGGCGCTGCCAGGGCCTCGACGAGGCCGC
The DNA here is from genome assembly GCF_022414575.1 of Streptomyces sp. MUM 178J. Classification (GTDB taxonomy): domain Bacteria; phylum Actinomycetota; class Actinomycetes; order Streptomycetales; family Streptomycetaceae; genus Streptomyces; species Streptomyces chengmaiensis. Next base: position 83,115 of record NZ_JADWYQ010000026.1, read on the forward strand.
CCCGCGCACCTGGCGGGAGGGCGTGGGACTGCTCTACGAGCCGGACGAGACCCAGGAGCTGATGGCGGTTGCCCTGTATGCCGCCAAGGTGGTGGCCGCCGTCCGGGCCCGGGGCCATGCCGGAGACGCAGCCGCGCTGCGGGAGCTGGGCGACTGGGTGCGGGAGACCGTCGAGCCGCTCATCGGCGTCCGGCAGGAGGTGCAGACGATCCTCGACGGCAGCGGCCCCGTCGCCGATGCTTCCTGGCCGCGGCCCCGTGCCGCAGTCCGCGTCGTCATCCGCCCCCGCAGCTACGGCGACCGTCACCCTTGGGAGGTCAAGCTGGACTTCGGCCAGGGCGAGGTGACCGGGCTCAGCGGCGATGACACCGGGACGGTGCGCGGGAAGCTGCGGGACGCCCTGCGGCAGCCGATCGCCGAGGCGCTGGGCCGGTGCGACGTCGGGGACGAGCCGGCCGCCGTGGAGTTCGTGGTGCCGCGCGAGTTGTTCGACGAACCGTTCCACACCTGGCAGCTCGCCCCGCGCCGCACCCCCGAGGGCGGCACCGACCCCAACGGGCTGCCGCTGGGCCAGCGCCGCTTCGTCGTGGTGCGCGACCTGCTGCGCACCACCATGGCGCCCACCCAGGAGTGGCAGCGCCGCTGGGCGGGCGTCGCCGAAGGCCCGCCCACGGCGGTGCCGCTGCGCGCCGAGGTGGCCCGGGAGGGCGCGCACACCCGGCGCGGTGAGTCCTGGCACGCCGCCTACGACCGGCTCTCCGGCGCCGCGCCGGAGAGCGTGGCGGTGTTCTGCGGTCCGGTCGCCGCGGGGGAGGGGGCCGAGGCCATGGACGCGGCGCTCGCCGCCGGGTATCCGGTCGCCATCTGGCGCAGCCTGGCCGCCGGGCACCGGGATTGCGCCGAATTCCACCAGCAGGCCGAGAAGTTCGTGGCCGCCGTCCGCAGCGCCGCGGGGCTGGACTGGCCCGTGCGCAGCCTGCGCATCCGCACCGACGATCCCGGCCTGCAGGACCCCAGGATGACCTGGGGTCGCTCCATCGTCCTGCTGTACGACTCGCCCGAACAGCTGCCGGAGGAGGATGGACCGATACGCGAGCCCTGTCCAGCCCCGCCGATGACATGGTGATTCGTGCGATGGCAACGGACTGTCGTGTTCCCGCCGTTCGGGCCGTTCCGGGGCTTCCGGCCCATGCCGCGAGCGGTACCGTCGACCTTCCTGGCCTGTGAGGAGGCCCTTGGTGACTGACTGGCGCATCTACCGCGGCGCGGGGCTCCCACACGACGGAATAGGGCGGTTGCCCGCCCCTCCACCGTGGCGGGACTTCACCGTGGCCGAATCGGGCTCGGAACCGGGCGCGCCGGACGGCACATCCGGCGTGGACCAGGACGCTGCCCGGCGTCTTGGCGTGCGTCGGCGGCTGGTGGAGAATCACCATCCGCGCCCCGAGGAGGTCGAGGCCGTCAACGCCGCCCTCTATCTGCGCCGCCCCCTGCTGGTCACCGGCAATCCGGGCGCGGGCAAGTCCACGCTCGCCCACGCCGTGGCCTTCGAGCTCCAGCTGGGCCGGGTGCTGCGCTGGCCCATCGTCAGCCGCTCCACATTGCTGGACGGCCTCTACCGCTACGACGCCATCGGCCGACTCCAGGACGTGCAGCTGGAACGGGCCTCCGGAGCGGCCGGCGCGGAGGAGCCCCGTTCCATCGGGGCGTACGTCCGGCTCGGGCCGCTGGGCACCGCTCTGCTGCCTTCGGCCACCCCGCGGGCAGTCCTTGTCGACGAGCTCGACAAGAGCGGCCTCGACCTCCCCAACGACCTGCTGAACGTCCTGGAGGAAGGCGAGTTCACCATCCCCGAGCTGGAGCGGGTCGCCGACCGCGAGCCGGATGTCGAGGTCCTCACCGACGACGGCGCCCGCACCACCGTGCACGCCGGCCGAGTGCGCTGCACGACCTTTCCCTTCATGGTCCTGACCTCCAACGGGGAGCGCGACTTCCCGCCCGCGCTGCTGCGCCGCTGCATCCAGCTTGAGCTGGAGCCGCCCGGCGAGGAGCAGCTCGTGGCCATGGTCAAGGCCCATCTGGGCGACTGCGCCGCCACCGAGGGCGAGGATCTGATCGAACAGTTCCTCGGCCGCGAACCCGGCGTCGTCATCGCCGCGGACCAGTTGCTGAACGCGCTGTTCCTCACCCAGCACGCGCCGAGCGCCGAGCGCGTCACCCGGGACCGGCTGGCCGAGATGCTGATGCAGCCTCTGGACCGGCCGAGGTGATCGCCGATGACGTCGCCTCCGCGCGATCAGCGGCTCGCCGTGCTGATGGCACGGTTGCGCGCCGCGGGCTGGGAGCCGACCGCCGAGGAGGTCGCCGACGCCCTGTGGCTGGCCCAGTGGACAGGCTCGGCTACGCGGCCCGGCACGGCCGGCGACCTGGCCGGCGCCGACCCGCCCGAACCGCCCCCGGCAGCGGACCCCGGCAGGCCCCCGGCCGAGCGCCCCAGGACACCGGAGCCGCACGGCAGCAGCGCCGAGCCGCAGCGGCAGGCGGGCGACCGGGCCGCTGACGGCTCCGTCTCGCTGTTCGCCGAAGGACCCGGCGTAGGCGGGCGCTCCGATGCCTTCCCGGTCCGGGCCCCGGCCGCAGCGGCCCTGCCCGGGCTGCTCAGGCTGCAGCGGGCCCTTCGACCGCTGCGCCGCTACCGGCCGTTGGCCCCGCCCACCCGGCGCCGCCTCGACGAGGAGGCCACCGCCGACCGCAGCGCCCGCGCCGGGGTGCTGCGGCCCGTCTTCCGCCCCGTCGAGCGGTGGGACATCGACATCCAGCTGCTGCTGGACTCCTCACCCTCGATGGTCGTCTGGGAGCGGATGTTCCAGGAGTTACGCCAGGTCTGCGAGCAGCTGGGCGTCTTCCGGGACGTTCAGGCGCACTATCTGCACCGCGGCGAGGACGGGACGCCGCAGATCGGCACCGCAGCCCGGGCCCGCGACGGCGGGCGGCTGCGGCTGCGCCCCGCGGGACAGTTCCGCGACCCCACCGGGCGGCGGCTGACCTTGGTGATCAGCGATTGCGTGGGGCCGCTGTGGCGGGAGGGCAGCGCCCAGCGCCTGCTCCACCGGTGGCTGTCCTGCTCCCCGGTCGCCCTCGTGCAACCGCTGCCGCCCCGCCTGTGGCACCGCACCGGACTGCCCGCCGCCACCGGGCTGCTGACCCGAGACCGGTCCCTGGGAACCTCGCTCGGCTTCCGGCCCGAGTCGTACGGTCCGGGGCGGCCCCCGGACCGGCGGGCGCTGCCCGTGCCGGTGCTGCTGCCCACTGCCCCGGCGCTGGGCACATGGGCCGGGCTGCTTTCCCGAACCGGGCCCGCCGCGGTGCGCGGCGCGGCCGCCTGGGTGCGCCCGGACCATCCGCCGGCGCCCCCGCCCCGACAGGAGCAGACGGCCCGCAAAGCCGATGAGCTGGTGCGGGCCTTCGCTGCCAGCGCCTCACCAGGCGCCCGCAGGCTCGCCGTCCACCTGGCGGCGGCCCCCACCACGCTGCCCGTCATGCAGGTGGTGCAGCGGGCGGTGCTGCCCGACACCGGGCCCATGGAACTGGCCGAGGTGCTGCTCGGCGGGCTGCTGTGGCAGGTGCCGGGGCCCGGCAGCGAGGCTGATCTGCCGGCGGAGGTGGCGTTCGGCCCCTGGTACGAGTTCGCAGACGGGGTGCAGGAGATCCTGCTGCACTCGCTGGACCAGGACGCGGCCGCGCTGGTGCTCAAGCGCTGCTCGGCGTTCATGGCACAGCACTTCGGCAAGGGCACGCGCAACTTCTTCGCGCTCGCCGCCGCCCGCCTCGCCGACACGGCCGCCGCTTCGCAGCAGGAGCCCGCAGCGCAGGAGCCGGAGCGGGACGAGCCGGCCGCCGCCGAGAGCGCCCTGTTCGCCGAGGTGCCCGCCCGGGTGGTGCGCTGGTTCCAGCCCGCGCCCTCGGTCGAGGGCGAGGCGGGCCCTGTCGGCAAGGCGGAGGACCTGCTGCGGATGTGGCAACAGCAGCGGGACCCGGTCCTGCTGGAGGAGGCCCGCACCTACGCTGAGGAGGCCCTCGCTGCCGAGACCGCGCCGGGTGAACGTGCCGTGGAGAGTCCGGCGGCGAGTGACGACAACGGGGTCCGATCACGCCTTGTGCTGGGCCGGGTGCTGCTCGCGCTCTGCGGCACCCGGACCGTGCGGCACACCGCCGGAGCCCTGCACCGCACGCTGGAACGGGCCGTCGCCGTGCTCACCGAGGCGGTGGCGCGGACCGAGCCCGGCACCGAGCGGCACACGCACGGTGCGCTGGAGCTCGCCGCCGCGCACTACGCCGCCTGGCGGGCCGGGGAGCCGTCCGCCCATCTGGCCGCCGCGGAAGAGGTCCTACGGACCCTGTCGCCCACGGGGCTCGCCGCCGCGGATCGCCGCACCCGCCATCTGCGCCTGGGCCGGGTGCTGCTCGCCGGCGCGGGCGCTGCCCAAGAACCCCACAGCGCCGCCGACGCCGCCGCCGAGGCCGTGACCGAACTGCGTGCCGCCTGTGACCAGTCGATGTCAGGCGAGGTCCCGGACGTGCTGCGGGCCGGGGCGCTGGTCGACCTCGCCGAGGCGCTGCGGCTGGCCGGGGACCGCGGGGCCGAGGTGCTGGACGCCCTGGACCGGGCCGACCGTCTGGCCGACGGCGACGAGGGGCTGCGCGCCCGCGTGCTGCCCGCCCGCGCCCGCGCCCTGGGCGAGGCCGGACGCTGGGCCGAGTCCGACGCCGCCTATGCCGCGGCGGCCGACCTCGCGCCCCGGGACAGTCTGCTGCGCGGCGAACTCCTCGCGGAGTGGAGTGAGTCGCTGCTGCGGCGCGGGCCGGAAGCGGAGCCGGAGGAGGCCCCGGCCCGGGACGAGGACGCCGCCGCCCAGGCGATCGCGCGCGCGGAGGGCGTGCTGCGCGAGGCGTCCGCCACCGTGCCCAGCCGCGAGCCGCTCTTCGGACGGCTGCAACTCCTGCTCGGCCGGACCCTGCTGCTGCGCTACCGCCAGGACCAGCTGCCGCCCGATCTTTACGAGGGCGTCTACCTGCTCGAACAGGCCGCTCGCCGGTCCGCGGACCCCGCGGTTCGCATCGACGCCTGGCTGGAGCTGGGCGCGGCCCGGATGCGGTCCCCGGACAGCCCGAACAGCGAGACGACGCAGACCTGGCTGGCTGCGGCCGCCGCCGCCTATGCGGCGGCGCTGCAAGAGGCCAGGGCGCAGGGCGAGGCCGGGCCGGGCTCGGTGGCCGCGGCCCGGGCCCTGCACGGGCGGGGTGTCGCCCTGGAGCTGATGGGCAGCCACGCCGCGGCGCTGGCGGCCTACGAGGAAGCCGCACGCGAATGGCAGCGGCTGGCAAGCCTTTCCGGCCCGGTGCCCTGGCCGGAGGTCGAGGCCACCCGGGCCCGTATCGCAGAGCTGACCCGCCCTAGCGGTGCGGAGGCCGAATGATCAGGGGCCCCAGCTCAAGCGGGTTTCCACGTCAGAGGACACGGGAAGAACTACCCACCGTGACCGAGCCTCCGGGGCGGGGCCGCAGGGAGGAGAAGAACGTGCCAGAGCAGATCCACGGCACGTCCACCGGATCGGGCCAAGTCAGCTCCACAACACCTCCGCTTCCCAACCTCAACCACGTTGACCTGCATGTTCTGCTGACCACGGAAGACCCTGCCATCACAGCCGCGGCGGACCACGCACTGCGCCGGCCAGAGCAGTTCACCGAGATCTGGTGGGGGGACAGTCCAGAGGGCGGGCACCGCGGAGCCATGCGCTGGACCACCGTCACCTCGGCACTGGACGCGATCCGGCCAACCTTCCTGCGTCAAGAGGGCGACTGTGCCAGCCGAGACCACTGCGTTTGAGCTCCCCGCGGCGGTGCTCGCGCGGCTGGGAAGCACCCGCCCGAAGCCCGCAGACTCCGGCTTTCTACGGGGTGCTCTGCACAGCAGACGGCTCGTGCTGCTCAAGTCCCTGCTCACCAGGGCGGAACGGCACGCGCCTGAGACATGCCGACGGCGGCTGCTCCTGCACTGGCGGCTGCTGGCGAGAGCCGAAGCCGCCCACCCGGCCGCCGCGCGAACGACACTCGGCTATCCGGCCGTCGGCAACTGGCTCCTGCACACGCTCGATGTGCCTGACGGGCCACCCTTCGACAAGTCGCTGGCGGGACTGGGCGCGGCGGCCGCTGCCGCCGCCCTGGGCGCCGGGACCGGTTTCCGGCTCACCCTGCCCACTGACGAGGGGAGACTGGTCCTTCCCGGCATCGGCGCATTCGACGCCCGGGCGGCGAACGTACGCATCGTCGCCGGGCCCGGCAGCGTCTGCCTGACCCCCGAAGGGCGCAGGGCGGCGATCCGGCTGCCACGCCCGGCCGTCCTCGCCGCCCCTCTTCAGGGGTGGCGCGGGCTGCGCCCACTGCCCGGCGGGGCCGGCGTCCTCGACGATCTGGACCCGTACTGGTCCGGTCGCCACCTCAGCCATGGCCGCGCACTGCCCCGCAGCCCGGTCCGGTCGGCCGCCGCCGCCCGCCCCTGGCTGGCCCGCTGGCGCGCGGCGCTGGCCCTGCTGTCGTCGGCCGATCCGCCGCGGGCGGCCGAAGTGGCCTCGCTGGTCGACTCGGTCGTGCCGATCGCCGGGGACGGACCGGGCGTGGTCAGCGGGACACTGCGCGCAGCGCCCTGGGCCGTGCTGACAACGCTGCCGGCCTCGTCTCGGACGATGGCCGAGGTCCTGGTCCACGAGGTGCAGCACAGCAAACTCGCCGTCATCAGCGACGCCGTGCCGCTGCTGCTTCCGGGAGGAGACGCGGAGCACACGGTGGCGTGGCGCGCGGATCCCCGCCCGCTGCCCGCGGTTCTGCAGGGCACCTACGCCCATCTGGCGCTCGCCGACCTGTGGCGTCGGCTCGCCGGGCGCCGCGGCGCGACCCCGGGGAGCCGGAAGGCGGCCCTCGCACGGTGCGCCGCTTACGCCGAACAGGTCTCCGCGCCCCTGCGCACCCTGATGGAATCAGGCCAACTCACGGCTGAAGGAAAGGTGTTCGTGGCCGGTATGAAGTGCTATCTGGAGAGTTTGAGCGGTGTTTCGCCGGACGACTCATATCCGCACCCATTGTCATGAATCATAACGTAAAGTAGCCGTCCAAGGGTCGCCGCAGAGCGACGGGGGCCTGATCACAAGGGAGAGCGCACCCATGGTCGCTGAACGGGGCCCGGACGGGAGCGAGGCACCGGTCCAGGAGTCCGAGCACTTCGTCGTCGCCTTTTCCGGCCACGACCGCGCCTGGGCGACATGGATCGCCCACCGACTGGAGTACCACGGCCACCGGGCATCGCTGTACCGCTGGGACCCCTCCCGTGAGCAGCCGCTGCAGGAGGCTCTCAGCGACCTGCAGCTCGCCTCCGGCCGGGTCCTGCTTGTGCTCAGCGATGTGTTCTTCCAACTCGGCCTCCGCCGCGAGGGCGAATGGAACGCGGTCCTGCGCGGCTTCGTCGCCCAGCAGTCGGACCGGTTCGCCGCCGTGACCCTCACCAACCGCCCGTTGCTGCCCGCGACGGCCGTCCTGGAACCGGCCGACCTATGGCAGTTGGACGAGAAGGAGGCCGAGCGACGACTGCTCTACCGGCTCTCGCTGTCCTCCCGGCCGGCCCGGCGGGCCGCCGTCTCCTCGGTCTCCCGCTATCCCCGCAACCAGCCGGCGGCATGGGGGAACGTTCCCCGCCGCAACTCCCGGTTCACCGGGCGGGACGAGATCCTCAATGCGCTGCAGCAGCGGCTGATGGACGCCGAGCCCGGCGCGGCCGTGTGCGCCCTCGTCGGGATGGCCGGCATCGGCAAGACACAGATCGCGGTCGAATACGCCTACCGCTTCCTCCCCGACTACGACGTCGTGTGGTGGGTCAACTCCGACCAGCGCAACACCCAGCGCGACACCTTCGCGGGGCTGACCACCGCCCTCGGCCTGCCCAGCGGTTCCGAGCCCGGAGAACGCATCCGCGTCGTCCGCGAGTCCCTGCGCAGAGGCGTGCCGTACGGGCGCTGGCTGGTCATTTTCGACGGATGGGAGAGCCCGGAGGACGCCGCCGCCTACCTGCCCCAGGGCGGCGCCGGGCACGTTCTGATCACATCCCGCAACCACAACTGGCGGGCCGCGACGGACACCCTGGAGATCTCCGGCTTCCGAAGGGCGGAATCCACCGGCTATCTCCTGCGCCGCGCGCCGCACATCACCGCCGAGCAGGCCGATCAGGTGGCCGTCGAGTTCCACGACGTCCCCCTGCAGCTCGCGCAGGCCGCCGCCTGGCTGGGCGAGTCACGCATGGAGGTCCCCGAGTACCTGCGCATGGTGCGCGACGGCGGCCTCGCCCGCTTCGAGGGACTGGTGATGCCGGACGACTACCCGCAGTCCTCCCTCACCTCGTGGTCGATACTCATCAACAAGCTCAAGCGCAGCGAGCGGCACACCGTCGAACTCCTCACGTTGTGCACCGCCTTCGCACCCGGTCGCATTCCACTGGGGCTCGTGCGCGGGCTGCGCGCCTCCGACCTGCCGGAGAACCTGCGCTGGATCACCAGCGACCTGCCCAGCTGGACGCGAGCCCTGGACTCCCTGGTGAACTACTCCGTGCTGACCAGGGAGACGAGGGGCTCGGCCTTCGACGAGACCGGCCGCGACGAGGAGGCCGCGCACGAGCACGAAACCGTACGCATGCACGGGGTCGTGCACGCCATCGTCAGCGAGCTGGCCAGCGGCCGGGAACGCGAAGAATACCGGAAAGTGGTGCACCGGTTGCTCGCCGACGCCGACCCCGGCGCCCCCAACGACAGCAAACAGTGGCCACGCTACGCGGAGCTGCTGCCGCATCTGTCCGCGTCCGGCGCCCTCGACAGCCAGAACCAGCGGGTCCAGAACACCCTGCTGAACTGCCTGCGCTACTGCTTCGCCAGTGGCGAGAACCGGGCCGGCTCCCAGCTGGCAGAGCAGATCCGGGCCAGGTGGTCGCAGTACATGACTGCCGACGCCCCGCTCATGCTCAGCCTCACCACGCTCCAGGGCAACGTCCTGCGGGCCAGCAGCCGGTTCCGCGAGGCCTACGAACTGGACCATGCACGCCTGGACCGGCTGCGCACCGCCGAACACTCCAACGAGCACGCCCTGCTGGAGGCCACCAGCTGCCTGGCCGCGGACACGCGCTTCCTCGGGCAGTACGACAAGGCTCTGCGTATGCAGGAGGAGGTCGTGGCCACAGCCCACCGCCTCTTCGGAGCCGAAGAGCGCACGACCCTGCTCGCCCAGTACAACCTGGCCACCGGCCTCAGACTGCTGGGCCGCTACCAGGAGGCCTACGACGTCGACCTGGACACCCTCCGCAAACGCGAGGTCTCCCTGCGGGAACGCCACCCGGACACACTGCGCTCCATCAACACCTGCGCCCGCGACCTGCGGGTCATGGGCCATTACCGGGACGCCCTGGCCCGGCAGGAACTGGGGATGCGTCTGCACGTCCAGGTGCTGGGGCCGCAGCATCCGCAGACTCTATGGGCCCGCCACAACCTGCTGCTGTGCCAGTGGCGGGCGGGAACGTCCGGTGAGGAGATCGCATCGGCCATGGCCGCCCTGCTGGAACTGCAGGAGCAGGTGCACGGCCGCAGCCACTTCTACACACTGGCCCTGATCGCCGACTACGGCAGCTTCCTGCGGGAACACGGCGAACTGGCCCGGGCCAAGGAACTGATCAGCGAGGCGGAGAACGGCTACCGCCAACTGCTCGGCCAGGCCCATCCGGTGCCCACCGGAATGCAGTCCAACGCCGGTCTGGTGCTTCAGGCGGAAGGCGACCGCGACGGGGCGCTCAGCATGTTCGAGCAGGCCATGGTGGGGCTGCGCCCGTGGCTGGGCGACGACCATCCCGTGATGCTGGGGTGCGCCCTCAACACCGCCGCCGGGCGGAACTTCACCGGACGACTGGAGGACGCCGCCGAACTGAGCCGGAACACCCTGCTGAGGTCGCGGCGGGTGCTGGGCGAGGACCACCCCCTGACCCTCTCCTGCATGGTCGCACTCGCCGCGGACCTGCGGGCGCTACAAGAGCGGGACGAGGCCGGCAAGCTGGAGGAGGATGCGCTGCAACGCCTGACCCGCACCCTGGGAGCGCAGCACCACCACACCCTCTCCGCCCGCCAGCGGGTGCGCCCCTACTGGGACTTCGAGCCCTATCTCGGCTGAGCCGCGGACGGCACGTTAAGAACGGGGGGCTCGATGGCTGGACGGGTGTCAGGCGGGCAGCGGCGGTTCGGGGCGCCTGCCGATCGGAGGGGCGCGGCGGAGCAGCTCGGCCGCCGGGGAGCGCTGCGGCTCGGGCTTGGTGTGGTGGCCGCATTCGGCGTCGCTGCCACTGCTGCCGGTTGTTCTGATGGCGGCGGCTCCGCGAAGGAGGACGACGGCAGCGGCACACGCAAGCGGGACGGTGACGAGAGACGGTCCCCTGAGTCAAAGCCGTGGCGGCCCTGGCGTCACACCATCGGCGGGTGGGTCGAGTCGTCGCCGACGGTAGTCGACGGGGTCGTCTACATCGGCGGCAGCGACAACAAGGTCTGCGCCCTGGACGCCGCCGTTGGCAGGGAGAGGTGGGTCTTCGGCACCGGTGAAAGGGTCGTCTCGTCGCCGACAGTGGTCGACGGGCTGGTGTACATCGGCTGCGACGACAACAACGTCTACGCTCTGGACGCCCGCTCCGGTGAGAAGAAGTGGGCCTTCCGCACGAACAGTTGGGTCCACTCGACACCCACGGTGGTCGACGGTGTGCTGTACGTCGGGAGCTGGGACAGCGGCGTGTACGCACTGGACGCCGCCACCGGGGCCAGGAAGTGGGCCTACGCCACGGATAAGTGGGTCTCCGCCTCGCCCGCGGTAGCCGACGGGTTCGTCTACATCGGCAGCAATGACGGGAACGTCTACGCCTTGGACGCCGTAACCGGCAAGAAGAAGTGGGCCTACACCACTGCGCATGATTTCGTCGCTTCGCCGACCGTGGTCGACGGGGTCGTCTACGTCGGCGCCCGCGACGGGAACATGTACGCCCTTGACGCGGGCTCAGGCCGCAGGACATGGGCCTTCGACTCCGGAGACTGGATCACCTCGAAGCCGTGGGTGGCCGACGGAGCGGTCTACTTCGGCAGCAAGAGCTCCGTGTACCGCTTGGACGCCGCCACCGGCGGGAAGGAGTGGACCTACTCCGCCAAGGGCCAGATCGACGCCTCCGCCGTCGTAGCCGGCGGGGTGGTGTACATCGGCAGCCGCGACAAGAATCTGTACGCCCTGGACGCGGCCACCGGCAACGAGAAGTGGGCCTACTCCACGGGCGGGGAAGTCGACTCCACGCCGGCGGTGGCGGATGGGGTGGTGTATTTCGGGAGCAACGACGGGAACGTCTACGCCCTCGACGCCGACACCGGCCAAGGCCCGACAGCACCTTCCCCGACCGGCCCCGAACCTGGCTGGTCACCACCCCGCCCCTGACAGTCCTCGACGCGCGACCCGACCGACGGCATTCCGTATCCGATGCACGGGGGACCTCATGGCCACGACTCCGCCTTCTCACCCTTGCTCCGACCCGGATGTACCGGAGGAGGAGGGAGGGCCGGAGCCGAACAGCACCGCAGCACAGACGCCCGCTGACCCGGCCGACCGGACGTCCGTCGATGACCCCGCCTCCGTCCCGCGGACCGCTCCATCGGCCCCCGTGCCACCGCGAGAGAGCGGCTGGGGTGCATGGGCTGACAACCGCCTGCCGGGCTTTCGCGGACTGCCGCCAGGACAGCGCGCGGTTTACGCAACCCTCGCGATCCTCGTGGTCCTGGCAGGCTTTGTCCTCACCTACTACGCCACCTTCGTCCTGGACCGCTCGACGGCGAAGGAACGGGTGCGCTCGGACAAGCAGGCGGAGAAGTCGGTCGACCGCGAGCAGCCCGCCTTCGTCTCGACCGTCACGCCCCACGACTACGAGCAGGAGATGCCCGAGGTCATCACCGTACTGCTCGACCGGACCCTGACCGCCCGCGAACAGGCCGGCCTCACCGCTCTCAGGGGCAACCCCGCGGAGGTGTGGGCGTTCCTGAAGCCGCTGGGCGGCCGCATCGTCGAACACTCCTCAGAAGCAATGAACTTGGAGGACGGCAACCGGCATCGCGGCCAGTCCCAGACGTTCGACCTCAACCTCAACAGCGACCGCGGCGCCGGACTCACGATCAATGGCATGACGGCCGTCAAGGACGCGTGCCGCGTACCCGGAGCGCAGGCCGTCGTCCACCTCCCGTCCGCGGGAGCCGAGTCCCGGCAGGGCCTGCTGTGGGACCTGACCGGCGGGAGCGAGGACAAGGCCAAAGGGCCCTACGTCCTTGACGAAGGCGCCTCGCAGGGCCAGCTGTACTTCCGCCGCAACGTCGTCGAGCTGGGCAACGGCCAGTCCAACATGGCATTCCGCATCCAGCCCGAGGTGTCCACGCACACGTGTGAGTGGCACATCGTCGCCTCGTACACCGACACGACCGGCCCTCACGAGCAGCGTATCCCGCGTGGGACCGGCACGTTCACCACCGAAGCCATCCCGCTGCGCCCCGTCCAGTACTTCGAGTGGGTCATTACTGAGGGGTGGGGCTGCGTCGGCGACATGAGCCAGAAGGGGTGCGAGGCGACCGACCAGCTGTAGTAGGGGCGAGACCGGTATGGCCCGGTAACCAGGTAGCCAGTGTTCCCAGGGCCATGCCGAACGCAGCGGACTCAGCGCAAACAGAACGACAGTTCTGTTAGTGTTGCCAATAAGCAGAACAGTCATTCTTTTTGAGGTGGAGGTGTGGTGCCGCGGCTCACCGACGCGCGCAAGGAACTCCGGCGTACTCAGATCGCCGAGGCCGCCGTACGCTGCTTCGGCCGCAACGGGCTGGAGCGGACTTCGATCGCCGACATCACCGCCGAGTCCGGCCTCTCGGCCGGCTC
>NZ_JADWYQ010000027.1 GCF_022414575.1 Streptomyces sp. MUM 178J
CGGAGCGAACGACGGCGGGAGCGACGGGGCGAGGACCACGTCCCAGTCGGCTCCCGGAGCGTCCGGGCCGCCCACGGCGGACGAGATCGAGAAGACCGCCGCGGACTTCCTCGCGGCCTGGGCGGACGGCGAGGCCGAGAAGGCCGCGCAACTGACTGACAACGCAGTCGCCGCCCAGCCGCTGCTGGCCGGCTACCGGAACAGTGCCCATGTCTCCGAGGCCGTGATCACACCGGGGAAGCCGACCGGCGCGAAGGTGCCGTTCACGGTCGAGGCGACGGTGTCGTACGACGGCCGGAGCAAGCCCTGGTCATACGCCTCCGAGCTGACCGTGGTGCGCGGCGTGACGACCGGCAGGCCGCTGGTCGACTGGCAGCCGACGGTGATCCACCCGAAGCTCGCCGAGGGCTCGGAGCTGACGACGTCGGAGGCCAAGGCACCGCCGATCGAGGCCGTGGACCACGCGGGCGTGGAGCTGACGAAGGAGAAGTACCCGTCGCTGGGCCCGATTCTGGACCAGCTCCGCAAGAAGTACGGGGAGCAGGCGGGCGGAACGGCCGGCGTGGAGCTGGCCGTCACGTCGTCCGATCCGAACTCCGCCGACCAGACGCTGCTGACGCTGACCGAGGGCAAGGCGGGCACGCTCCGGACGACGCTGGACGCGGGCGTGCAGGCGGCGGCCGAGCAGGCGGTGAAACGCTACGGCGGGGCCTCGGTCGTCGCCGTCAAGCCGAGCACCGGAGAGATACGGGCCGTTGCCAACAGCAAGCCGGACGGCTTCAACACGGCGCTGCAGGGCGGGCAGGCGCCCGGCTCCACGATGAAGATCGTGACCGCGGCGATGATGATGGACCGGGGGCTGGTGAACGGTCCGGGGTCGAGGGTGGAGTGCCCGGCGACGGTCTCCTGGGAGGGTGTCGTCTTCCACAATCTGAACGACTTCGAGTACCCGACCACCTCCTTCCGGAACGCCTTCGCCCAGTCCTGCAACAGCACCTTCATCAAGCCGATCAAGCCGCTGGGGGCGAGCGCCCATACGGCGCTCGGCGAGACGGCGCGCAAGTACTTCGGCATCGGCGAAGTCTGGAACACCGGAGTCGCCACGTTCGACGGCGACGTCCCGGTCTCCGCGGGGGCGGAGACCGCCGCCTCGTACATCGGCCAGGGCAAGATCCGGATGAACGCCCTCAATATGGCGTCCATCGCGGCGACCGCCAAGAGCGGCTGGTTCAAGCAGCCGGTCATCGTGGCGAAGTCGCTCGACGACCGCGACATCGCCACCGCTCAGCCGCTGCCGCACTCGATCGCGCAGTCGCTGCGGACGATGATGAAGGGCACGGCCGTCTCCGGGACGGGCAAGGCGGCGATGAGCGGCGTGTCCGGCAACAAGGGCGCGAAGACCGGCTCCGCGGAGGTCGACGGACAGGGCTCGTCCAACAGCTGGTTCACCGCGTACGCCGGCGACCTCGCCGCCGCGGCGGTCGTCCAGGCGGGCGGGCATGGCGGGGACGCGGCAGGACCGGTGGTGGCCTCCGTGCTCAACGCCCGCTGAGGCAGGCCGAGGAGGAGGCGGCTGAGAAAGCGGAGGAGGCGGCGGGCCGGTCCGGGCCCGGGGCTTCAGACCGCGCCGGCCGCCGTCAGCGCTGCCACCGGCAGCAGCAGCGTCCACTGCGGCAGCCGCAGCAGCGGCTTCGACCAGTCGGCCGCCAGCGTCACCGCCAGGAAAGCAGCCGCGTAAAAGACGAAGTGAGCGGCTATCAGCCAGGCCATGGCGTCGCCGCCGGGCCGGTCGGACAGTGCCAGCCAGATCAGCGCCGCGGCGGCCAGCACCAGATCGGCGCTGACCATATGCCATACGGCGTGCAGGGTCCGGCGCGGCTCGGCGTTGATCGCGCCGGCCAGGAGCGGCCGGACGACGTCGCGTCCGCCGGCGACGATGTGCACCGCCGCGACTCCCGCGGCGGTGACGCCCGCGGTCAGATACCAGCCGTTCATCGAGCCTCGATTCCCCGGCCGACGATGGCGGCCAGTTGTGCGGCGAGCTGCGGACCGGCGGGTTCGCCGAGGAGCCCGGTGTGGAAGAAGACGGCCCCTGCGAGCGTGTCGAGCACCAGGTCGACCGGGAGGTCGGGGTCTGCCTCTCCGCGCTGCACCGCCCGCTCGAACAGCTCGACCAGACGCGACTTGGCCGGAGCCAGGAACTGCGAGCGGATACGGGCCCGCAGTTCGGGACGGGCGGCGAAGTCGGCCAGCAGGCCGGGCAGGGCGGCCGCTGCGCCCGGAGCGGTGAACTCCCGGACCAGGGCGTCCAGAAGCACGGTGAGGTCGCCCCTCAGCGTGCCCGTGTCCGGCACGGGGACGGCCTCCGTCTGGGTGAACACCGCCTCGTACACCAGCTCCGCTTTGCCGGACCACCGGCGGTAGACGGTGTCCTTGCCGACGCCGGCCCGGGCCGCCACCGCGCCGATGGAGGTCGCGGCATAGCCTGCCTCGGCCAGCAGTTCGGCCGTGGCGGTCAGGATCGCTTGATGTGCGCGGCTGTCGCGCGGGCGTCCGCGCGGTGCATCAGGAGCTGCCATGACAGTAACCATACGGGACGACCCGTATGGTTACCAGTTCCGACGGGAACGCGGGTCGCATGGCCACTACAACGACCGCTAGCGTGCGCCCATGAGCGATGCGGAGTCCCCGGCCAACGCCCACCCCCGGTTCACCGCCGCGCTGCGCGAGCCGAACCCGGACGTCGGGGTGCGGCGGTTCCCGGACGCCACCCGGACCGCCACCCGGACCGCGGCGGCCACGGCCGTCGGCAGCAAGGCAGGCCAGACAGGCGAAACGGGTGAGACAGGCGAGACGGGTCAGATCGTCAGGTCGCTGATCGCCCACGTCGGCGGGACCCCCCTGGACCTGCGCGAGCGCACGGCGTGACGCCGCTCGTCGCGGCGGCGGTGCTGCTCGCAGCATTCACACACGCCACCTGGAACGCCGTCGCCCACCACATCAAGGACCAACTGGTCGCCTTCACGCTGATATCCGGCGGCGGGGCGGTGCTCGGCATGGTCCTCGCCTGCCTCACGCCCCTGCCGGCGGCCGCCTCCTGGCCGTATCTGGTCGCCTCGGCGCTGCTGCACGTCGGCTATCAGACCCTGCTGATGCGGTCGTTCAGCCTCGGCGACTTCGGACAGATGTATCCGATCGCCCGCGGCACCGCCCCGCTGGTCGTCACCGTCCTCGCGGCCGTCTTCGTCGGCGAGACTCTGCGCGGCTGGCAACTGGCGGGTGTCGCGGTCGCCTCGGCCGGTCTGGTGGGCCTCGCGCTGTGGGGCATCCGGGGCCGTGCGGGCGCGGCCCGCCCGCACGGCCCTGCCGTGCTCGCCGCGCTGGCGACCGGCCTGATGATCGCCGCGTACACGGTCGTCGACGGTGTCGGGGTGCGCGCCTCCGGCACCCCGCTGGGCTTCATCGCCTGGCTGATGGTCCTACAGGGCCTGCTGATCCCGGCGTACGCCTTCTGTGTCCACCGCGGCGCGCTCCCCGGCCTGCTCCGCCCGCACGCGGGCCGCGGCCTCCTCGGCGCGGCCCTGTCGATCGCCGCGTACAGCCTCGTCCTGTGGGCTCAGACCCGCGCTCCGCTGGCCCCGGTCGCGGCGCTGCGCGAGTCCTCCATCATCGTCGGCGCGGCGATCGGGGCCGTGTTCTTCAAGGAGCGCTTCGGGGTCCACCGGATCGCCGCGGCGAGCGTGATGGCCGTGGGCATCGGCCTGATGCTGCGCTTCGGCTGACGTCCGTTCGGCTGACGTCCGTTCGGTTGCCCGCGGTCACCTGACATCCGTTCCGCTTCCCCCGTTCACATGCGGCCGCTCAGTACAGCCCGGTCAGATACATCCCGGAGGCCCCGTAACCCGCCGTGTTGCGACAGGCGTGGTTCCCGCTCGGCCGGCCCTGGATGAGCGCCAAACACCGCTGCTGGGCCAGCTGGCCGTAGTGGTTGGGGTGCATGGACTCCTGGATGGGCCCCTGGGTCTCATTGCTGTCGATCCACCGGACCCATTCGCTCGCCGCCGCCGACGGCGGCTGGCTCGCGCTCACCAGGCGGCTGGCCTTGGCGCAGACCTCACGCCCCTGGAGCATGTCCCGCAGATCCAGGAACTGCGCGCCCTTGGCCGCGGCCACCGCCCTCAGCCGGTCGGCGAGCTGCGGAACCAGCCCGTCACGCGCCCAGTCGGCGTCCTTGTTCCAGAACGGGCAGCCGCCGGTGAGGACTCTGGACCAGCCGCTCTCCGAGTAGCGGTTCTCGCTGCCGCGCGGGATCGGGGAGGGGTACGACTGGAGGACGATCCGGTACGCGGAGGAGTTGTAGCCCGCCCCCGACATCACCGCGCGGATCTCGTCGACGGCCTTGCCGACGTCCGCCATCACCGCGTCGATCTTCGAGTCGACCACGGCCTGCTGGTCGTCGTGGCAGTACGAGTACCAGATGATGTAGTCCTTGGCGCACTTCTCGATGATCGACGCGAAGCCCAGGTCATTGCCGCCGATGGACAGCGCGATCGTCTCGACGTCGTAGGAGGCGGCGACGGCTGCGAGCTGATCGGCCTGCGGAGCCTCGCCCTTGAACCACTGACCGCCGTTCGACGCCCGGAACACATTGCGCGTCGTCGCGCCCGAGCAGGCGAGGTTGACGACCGTGTCGGCCGCGCCCGCGGCGCCCTGCACCTCGGCGGAGTCGGAGCGGTGGCATCCGTTGGCCGCGGTCTGGCCGTACACCCGGCTCGGGTCGTATCCGCTCCCGGTCCACGCCCGGTCCGTGCCGGCCCGGCTGCCGCTGTTGGTCAGGCTGTTGCCCCGCCAACGGCCGGCCTCGCCGGAGATGTAACTGTCCCCCATGGACACGACGGCCGTGGGCCCGTACCCGGGACTGGCCGCGGCCGTCCCCGCCAAGCCCTGACCGAGGGCGGCGAGCCCCACGCCGACCGCGAGAGCCGCCCGGGCCCAGGCGCGTCCGCGGCGCGGAACCAATCTGCTGACAGTGCGAAATCCGGACACGGCGGAACCCCATCGTTCGACCACGCCAGAGGTCGCAAACAGGACACCTCTGACGTCGGGCATACGGATATGACAAGGCCGCCGGCCGGTGGCATGCGGGAATCTCGCACGCCATGGCTTGTTACCGCTAGGTACAGTAAGGTCTCTTTTCGGTCACGCGGGCTGCCGTGCCCTTTTGCCGACGGGCGCGTTCCACCTTGCGGAAGCACGTGTGTGAAATCGTTCGGATACGGCTCGACTGCAAGGAGGCCACAGGTGGCAGGTTTTTTGGACCGGGCTAAGGAACAGGCTCAATCCGCCCTGAACCAGGGCAAGCAGAAAGTCGACGAGGTCCAGGCGCAGCGGGCCGGAAACGACCTGCTGAAGCGCCTCGGAGCCGCCTACTACGCGGAGAAGAGGGGCAACGGCGCCCCGGACGCCACACAGCAGGCATTGAGCGCCCTTGAGGCCCACATCGCCACGCACGGGGACGGCTTCCTGCGCGGCTGACCCGCCCCCGCCCGCCCCCGCCCGCCCCGGCGGCGAAACGACCGCCGCCCTGCCGCCGGAAGGCCCTCACAGCGTCATCGCTGTGAGGGCCGACTCGTCAGCCGTCCCAAAGGCGATCAGCGACGACAACTTCGCCGAGCAGGAGGTCACCCGGCTCGTCGCGCTCGGCATCCGCTGACCACCCCGCGGCGGCGCGGTCCCACCCCTTGACGAAAGAGATAGGGCCCCCCGCACCCCACAGCCGCGGGGAGTGAACCGCTGACCGGCCGCCGCGCGTCCCTGCTCAGCATGGGGACGGTCTCGTACTGGACACGGCAGCTGCTGCGCTTCGGGTGGATGCAGGCGCGGTGCTGTGCTTTCGCCGTGGCGCTCGTCGGAGGGATCGCCGTGTCGCGGGTGTTGCCCGAGATGCCGGTGGCCCGGTACGACCTCGTCCTGGTGTACGGGATCGGGCTGAGCCTGCTGGCGTGGAAGGTGGGGTGGGACGAGGCGCGCGATCTCGCCGTCATCGGCGGGTGTCATCTGATCGGGCTGCTCTTCGAGCTGGTCAAGGTGCGGATGGGATCGTGGAGTTATCCCGAGGAGGCGTGGACCAAGGTCGCCGGGGTGCCGTTGTACGGCGGGTTTCTGTATGCGGCCGTGGGGAGTTATGTCTGCCGGGCGTGGCGGCTGTTCGAGCTGCGGGTCGACGGGTACCGGCCGCGGGTGATGGCGGTGCTGGCCGCCGCCGTGTATCTGAACTTCTTCACGCATCACTGGCTGCCGGACGTCCGCTGGGTGCTGGCCGTGCTGCTGCTGGCCGCGGCCGCCGGGACCTGGGTGCGGTTCACGATGGGGGCGCGGGAGTACCGGATGCCGCTGGCGCTTTCGTTCGTGCTGATCGGGTTCTTCCTGTGGGTGGCGGAGAACGCCGCGACGTATGTGGGCGCGTGGAGCTATCCGCACCAGCTCGGCGGCTGGCAGCCGGTGTCGGTGGCGAAGTTCGGGGCGTGGGCGCTGCTGATCAGTGTGACGTTTGTGCTGGCGGCGGGGTCGGGGGCGCGGCGACCGCCTGGGCGAAGCCCGTGTTGACGGCCGCGCAGGCCGCCGTCGACGCGGAGTGTGGCGCCGGTGATCCAGGCGGCGTCGGAGGAGACCGGGAAGGCGACCGCCGCGGCGATGTCGTCCGGTTCGCCGACGCGGCCGAGGGGATAGAGGCGGGCTCGGCGAGCAGCACCCTGGCCTTCCGGCGCCAGCCGGCGCGCGATCGCCTCCCCGATGCCCCGCGCCCCGCCGGTGATGACCGCCCCGCGTCCCTCGAAACGTCTCACAGGGTCGAACGTACCGCCCTGATCAGCGCCTGCGCACGGGGATCGGCGGTAACGGACTTACGCATGCCGTTGGTTGTGTAGCCGAAGGCGATGCCTGACTCGGGGTCGGCGAAGCCGAGGGGGCCGCCGCGGCCGGGGTGGCCGAAGGAGCCGGGGCCGAGCAGGGGGGAGGCCGGGCTGTGGAGCATATAGCCGAGGCCGAAGCGGGTGGCGACGACCAGCACCCGGTCCGGGCCGGCGGACTCCTCCGCGCGGGCGAGGGCGAGGGTCGCCGGGGCGAAGAGCCGCGGCCCGCCGTCCGCCTCGCCGATTGTGGCGGCGTGGAAGCGGGCGAGGGCGCGGGCGGTGGAGATGCCGTTGGAGGCGGGGAGTTCGGCGGCGCGGTAGGCGGGGGTGTTCTCGTCGGGGAGCGGTTCGACGGCGGCGAAGGCGCGGCGGGTGAGCGAGTCGGGGTCGCGGTAGGCGTCGGCGACGGAGCGCTTGGGGCGCAGCCGCAGCCCGCCGCCGTCCGCCGCGGCGGGCTCGGCGACGGGGCCGATGCGGCCGACGCGGTGCGCCTCGCCGTCCGGCAGACCGATCCAGAAGTCGAGGCCGAGGGGGGCGGCGATCTCCTCGGCGACCCAGGCGCCCAGGGTGCGTCCGGTGACGCGCCGCACGAGTTCCCCGAGCAGCCAGCTGAAGGTGTGGGCGTGGTAGCCGTGTTCCGTGCCCGGCTCCCAGGCGGGCGGCTGTGCGGCGAGCGCGGCCGGGCCGCTCTCTCCGTCGAGCGCCTCGACCACGGTGAGCGGGCGGTCCAGGGCGGGCAGCCCGGCGCGGTGGGTGAGCAGATGCCGGACGAGGACCCGCTCCTTGCCCGCGGCCTTGAATTCCGGCCAGTACGTGCCCACCGGCGCGTCCAGGTCGATCTGACCGCGCTGGTGGAGCATGAGGAGTACGGCGGCGGCGACGCCCTTGGTGGCGGAGTGGACGATATGAGCGGTGTCTGCGGTCCACGGCTCGACGCCGTCGACGTCGCGTGTGCCGGCCCACAGGTCGACCACCTTGCGGCCGTGCCGGTAGACGGCGACGGCCGCGCCGCGTTCGCCGCGCTGCTGGAAGTTACGGAGGAAGGCGTCGCGGACGGCCTCGTAGCCGTCGTCGACAGTGCCACATATATCCGCTGTGTCCGTGATGTCCATGGGGGTCGCCGTACCGCTCATCAGACCATGGTGCATGCCGTCGCAGACCGCCCCTCGCCGGGGGGCTCAGCGGACGGCCGCCCTCGGGTCGAAGCCGAACGGCAGCTCCAGCCGGTGCGCGCGCATCAGCTCCTCGTCGGCGAGCAGGTCCCCGGTCCGGCCGTCCGCCGCGATCACTCCGTCGCTGAGGATCGCCGCGCGCGGGCACAGCTCCAGCGCGTACGGCAGGTCGTGGGTGACCATCAGCACGGTGACGTCCAGGGACCGCAGGATCTCGGCGAGTTCGCGGCGCGAGGCGGGGTCGAGATTGGAAGAGGGCTCGTCGAGGACGAGGATCTCCGGCTCCATGGCGAGCACGGTCGCCACCGCGACCCGGCGGCGCTGCCCGAACGACAGATGGTGCGGGGGCCGGTCCGCGTACGCGTCCATGCCGACCCGGCGCAGCGCGGTCGTCACGCGCTCGTCCAGCGCCGCGCCGCGCAGTCCGGCGGTCGCGGGCCCGAAGGCCACGTCCTCCCGGACGGTCGGCATGAAGAGTTGGTCGTCAGGGTCCTGGAAGACGATCCCGACGCGGCGGCGGATCTCGGCGAGATGAGCCTTGGCCACGGGCAGTCCTGCGACCGTGACCGTGCCGACGCCTCCGCCGAGGATGCCGTTGAGGTGCAGGACGAGGGTGGTCTTGCCCGCGCCGTTGGGGCCGAGCAGGGCGACCCGCTCCCCGCGCCCGATGGTGAGATCCACGCCGAACAGGGCCTGGTGGCCGTCGGGGTAGGCGTAGGCGAGGCCCTTGACCTCAAGGGACGGCGCGCCGGCCGGCGGCGCGCCGGCCGGCGATGCTTCCGCCGTCGATGCTTCCGCCGTCGATGCTTCGGCCATCGGCGCGTCGGCCGTCGATGCTTCGGTCTTACGGGTCATAGCGTGGTCCAGCCCAGCAGACAGACCGCGAGCGCGGTCAGCGGAAGCGCCGCGGCCCCGGCCCACTGGGCCCGGCTCACGGCGGTGTCGTCGGTCAGCGGCATGGTCCCGGTGTAGCCCCGGCTGACCATCGCCAGATGCACCCGCTCGCCGCGTTCGTAGGAGCGGATGAAGAGCGCGCCCGCCGTCTTGGCGAGCACGCCCCAGTGCCGTACTCCGCGCGCCTCGAAGCCGCGCGAGCGGCGGGCGATCGACATCCGGCGCAGCTCGCCGGCGATCACGTCGCCGTAGCGGACCATGAAGGAGGCGATCTGCACGAGCGTCGACGGCAGCCGCAGCCGCTGCAGCCCGAGCAGCAGTTCGCGCAGTTCGGTCGTGGAGGCGAGGACGACGGACGCGGCGACGCCGAGGGTGCCCTTGGCGAGGATGTTCCACGCGCCCCACAGGCCGGGCACGCTGAGCGCGACTCCCAGGAACCGTGTCTGCTCGCCCGGCACGACGAACGGCATCAGCAGCGCGAAGGCGACGAACGGGATCTCGATCAGCAACCGGCGCAGCAGGAAGCCGGGCGGGATGCTCGCCGCGGCCGCGACCGCGGCGAGCAGTGCCGCGTACACCCCGAACGCCCACACCGCCTCGCGCGGCGTGGAGACGACGACCAGCACGAAGCAGAAGACGGCGACGAGCTTGCAGTGCGCGGGCAGCCGGTGCACGGGCGAGTGCCCGTGCCGGTAGAGCTTGTGCGTATGACCCGCTCCCATGTCAGGCGGTCACCGCGCTTCCGGTACGCGGACGTCGGCGGGGCCGGCCGCGGCCGAACGGCGGCGGCGCACGGCCCAGAAGATCCCGGTGCCGGCGGCCACGGTCGCGCCGACGCCGATGACTCCGGCGAGGCCTCCGGAGAGCCGGGCGTCGTCGACGTCCTTGACGCCGTAGTCGGCGAGCGGCGAGTCGGCGGCGGCATGTTCCTCGGCCGAGGCGTCGAAGCCCTTGTCGGAGGCGACCTTCTCCAGACCGTCGGGGTCGCCGGAGGCGTAGAAGGAGACGACCCCGGCGAGGACGAGGGAGGCGACGAGACCCGACAGCCAGAACGTACGCGTACGGGCACGGGGCCTGGCGGCAGGTGCCGCCGAAGCGGCCGCCGCCCCGGTCCCGTGGGCCGTGCCCACGGGAGCGTCTGCGCCGTCCGCGGCGGAGCCGGGGCGGATGCCCGGCCCGGCCACGGCGGGCGCGTCGCCGGCCGCTCCCGCAGCGCCGGACGCCGGGCGCGCGCGGGCCGCGTCGATCAGTTCGCCGCCCACGCGCAGCTTCAGCGGGACGGCCAGATCCCGCGCCCCGTACACCAGGTCGGGCCGCACCGCGAGTACCGCACCCACCGTGGCCATGGTGATCAGGGCTTCGCCGATGCCGATCAGGACATGGACGCCGACCATCGCGGTCAGCACCGAGCCGACCGGCACCTCGGTGACCCCGCCGATCGCGTACAGCAGGGTGAACGCGGCGGCGGAGGCCGGTACGGACACCAGGGCCGCGGCGAAGGAGGCGGCGGTGACCGAGCGGCGGGTGCGCGGCAGGACCCTGACCAGCCCGCGGAAGAGCCCGTACGCCACGACGACCGTGACCACGCCCATGACGGTGATGTTCACTCCGAGGGCGGTCAGCCCGCCGTCCGCGAACAGGACGCCCTGCATCAGCAGGACTACGGCGATGCACAGCACGCCCGTGTACGGCCCGACGAGTATCGCGGCGAGCGCCCCGCCCAGCAGATGGCCGCTGGTGCCCGCCGCGACGGGGAAGTTCAGCATCTGCACGGCGAAGACGAACGCGGCGACGAGCCCGGCGAGGGGCGCGAGCCGGTCGTCGTCACCGCCCAGCTCGCGGCGGGAGCCGCGCAGGCTGACGGCCACGGCGCCGGCGGCGGCGACCCCGGCCGCCGCGGACACGGGCGCGTCGATGAATCCGTCGGGTACATGCATGGCGGGCTCCGCGGTGGGACAGACGCGTGGGGACAGACGAGTTTCGGACAGCAGACAGCAGACAGCAGACAGCCGGGCAGGCGAATGCCCGGCGGACCATTCGATGATGAGGCTACCTGCAAATAGTTTGCAATAGCGGGTCGGTTATGAATAGGCCGGACTTGGGCCGTCCGGACCTGCGACCGGACCGTCCAGCCCAGGAGTAAAAACGTCGAAACATGGAAGATTAGGAGCAAATAAGGTGAGCGTGAGGAGGCGGTCCATGTCCCCCACCGTCGAAGAACACGCCAGGGCCCGGATCGTCACCGACGCTCCCCAGTACCGTCAGGTGCGCGTCACCCTGGGCTATGACCCGTCCGACCACCCCTCCGAGGTGCGCTTCTCCTTTCCCTCCGGGCGCGCCTGGGAGTTTCCGCGCGATGTGCTGGAGCAGGGGCTCCGCGGGCCTGCCCGCAGCGGCGACGTGGAGGTCTGGCCGTGCGGCCGGGTGCAGACCGTGGTCGAGTTCCATACCCCGGACGGAGTAGCGGTGGTGCAGTTCGACTCCTCGGAGCTGAAGCGCTTCCTGCGCCACACGCGCGAAGCGGCCGGGTCAGTCACCCGAGGGTGACGGACCCGGCCGCCGTGCGCCGGCCTGCGCCGCAGGATCAGCTGGGGGGGTCGGCCGTGTGACCGGCTCCGTGAGACTGCCTCCGAGAGGCCGCCCCCGAGACCGGCCGCCTCCGAGACCGGCCGGATGATCAGCCGGCGGGGGCTCAGACCCGTGCCAGCTCGCGCTCTTCGTCCGGATCGTCCTGCTGACGGCCGGAGTCCGCCAGCTCCCTGTGCAGCTTCTCGCCCTCGACGTCCACATTCGGCAGCGCCCGGTCCAGCCAGCGCGGCAGCCACCACGCCTTGTGACCCAGCAGCGCCAGCACCGCCGGCACGATCGCCATGCGGACGACGAACGCGTCGAAGAAGACCGCGATCGCGAGGCCAAATCCGATCATCTTCACCATCTGCTCGCTGGAGCCGATGAAGCCCGCGAAGACGGCGATCATGATGATGGCCGCGGCGGTGACCACCCGCGCCCCGTGCTTGAAGCCGGTGACGATCGCCTCGCCGGGCCGCTGCCCGTGGACGTACGCCTCCCGCATCCGGGTGACCAGGAAGACCTCGTAGTCCATGGCCAGTCCGAAGACGACGCCCACCATGAAGATCGGCATCATCGACATGATCGGGCCGGTCTGCTCCACGCCGAACAGCGAGCCGAGCCAGCCCCATTGGAAGACGGCGACGACCGCGCCCAGCGCCGCGACGACGGAGAGCAGGAAGCCGAGCGCGGCCTTGAGGGGCACGAGCACCGAGCGGAAGACGACCGTCAGCAGCAGGAAGGCGAGTCCGACGACGAGCGCCAGATAGGGCACGAGCGCGTCGTTCATCCGCTGCGAGAAGTCGATGTTCATCGCGGTGGCGCCGGTGACCAGAACATCGTCGCCGTTGGCGTCCCGGATGGTGTGGACGAGTTCCTCGGTCTCGGCGGAGGACGGCCGGTCCTTGGGAACGACCGTGATCATCGCGGTGTCGCCGGCCTCGTTCGGGGTCGGCGGGGTGACGGCGGCGACGCCGTCCAGCTTCCGGATCTCCTCGGCGGTGCGGTCGGCCGCGGTCCGGTCACCGTCCACGACGACCAACAGCGGACCGTTGAAGCCCGGCCCGAAGCCCTCGGACAGCAGGTCGTACGCCCGGCGCTGGGTGGTGCTGGTCGGCTGCGAGCCGTCGTCGGGCAGGCCCATCTGCAGCGAGGAGACCGGTACGGCGGCGGCGCCGAGGCCGACGACGGCCACCAGCAGCACGGCGACCGGACGGCGCAGCACAAACCTGGACCAGCGGGTGCCCATGTTCGGCTTCTCGGCCTCCTGCCGGGACGCCTTCTCAAGGGACGGCTTCCCGGCCGCCTCGGCCCCCTCTGCCCCCTCGGCCGACTCGGCCGACTCGGCCGCCTTGCGCGCCTTGCGGCCCACGACGCGCTTGCCCGCAAAGCCGAGCAGCGCCGGGATGAGGGTGAGCGCGATCAGCACGGCGATCACGACCGTGCCGCCCGCCGCGACGCCCATCTTCGTGAGCATCGGGATATTGACGACCGCGAGGCCGACCAGGGCGATGACGACGGTCAGCCCGGCGAAGACGACCGCGGAGCCCGCGGTGCCGACCGCCCGGCCCGCCGCGTCCTCGCGCTCCCGGCCCTCGGCCAGCTCGGCGCGGTAGCGGGAGACGATGAACAGGGCGTAGTCGATGCCGACCGCCAGGCCGATCATCATTGCGAGCGTCGAGGTGGTGGAGCCCAGGTCCAGGACGCTCGCCAGCGCCGTGATGGTGGAGACGCCGATGCCCACGCCGATGATCGCGGTGAGCAGCGGCAGACCGGCCGCGACCAGCGAGCCGAAGGTGATGACGAGGACGACCGCCGCCACCATCACACCGATGATCTCGCCCACGCCGGACTCCGGGACGGTCTGCAGCGCGTCGCCGCCGATCTCCACGGCCAGCCCGGCGTCGCGCGCCTCGGTTCCGGTCTCCTTGAGGGCCTCGCGGGTGTCGTCGGTCAACTCCATGGAGTTGACCTTGTATGTGACCGACACATAGGCCGTGGAGCCGTCCTGGGAGACGGCCTTGGCGGCGTACGGGTCGGTGACGGAGGCGATCTGGTCGGAGCCGGACTTCAGCTCCTCGACCGCCTTGTTCACCTCGGCCTTGTGGCCGGGTTCCGTCATCTTCCCGCCGTCGGGGGCCTTGAAGACGACCCGGGCGGTCGCGCCGTCGGCGCTGGCGGCCGGGAAGCGCTCTTCCAGCAGGTCGAAGGCCTTCTGGGCCTCCGTGCCCGGTATCGAGAAGGAGGCCGAGGTCGCGGCGGGCGCGGTGGCCGCGCCGACCCCGGCAAGAACGAGGAGCGCCACCCACAGCAGGGCGACGAGTCGGCGCCGCCGGAAGGCGGTCCGTCCGAGTCTGTAGAGGAACGTGGCCATGAGGGCTTACTCCCGGGTGTGAGGTGAACAGGGCATGGGGAGCCGGCCCGACGACGAGAGCGGCGCGCGTCAGGTGCTGTGCGGTACGGGGAGGTACGGGTGGTGCGGATTGTGCGGTGGTGCGGGGTCTACGCGCCGAGGGCGGGGAGGACCACGGCGTCGAGATAGTCGCTGAGGAATTCCTGGTCGGGGTCGCGGTCTTCGATGAGCTGCCGGGCGATGAACGCCCCGACGAGCATGTGCGGCACGAAGTCCAGGGCCCGGTTGTCCGCGCGGACCTCGCCCCGGTCCACGGCCCGTTTGAGCATCGCGTCGAGTCCGGTGATCTCGGGCGCGATCAGCAGCTCCCGCAGGGCCTTGTGGAGGTCCGGATTCTGGTGGATGGCCTGGGCCAGACCCCGCATCAGCGCGGAGTCCTTCTCCAGCTGGCAGTCATCGGTGCGGGCGAGCATCGCATGGAGGTCGCTGCGCAGGGCACCGGTGTCGATGTCGTGCATGTTCACCGGCTTGTTGTGCCGCAGCGCCGTGACGACCAGCTCCGGCTTGCTCCGCCACTGGCGGTAGAGCGTTGCCTTGCTGGAGCGGGTGCGGGCCGCGACGGCGTCCATCGTCAGCGCGTCGTACCCCACTTCGCGGAGCAGATCGAGCACGGCCTCGTACAGCTCCGCCTCGCGTTCGGGAGTGAGCCGGCTTCTGACGGTCATGGCGACTCCTCCTCTCCGGCCTGTGTGCGGCGATTGGCGAACGAAACGGTTTCGTACACCGACTGTACTCCGACCTGCCAGCGAAACGAAATCGTTTCGCTTGTGGTCTCGGTCACGGCCGTTCCGGCCACGGCGAGCGGACGTGCCCGAGTTGCCGCGCCCCGCGCACGTGGAAAGCATTGACAGGTGAGCCATGACGTCGCGTATCTCCGCTTTCCGCATCTGCACGGCGACATGCTGTGCTTCGCAGCCGAGGACGACCTCTGGATCGCTCCCCTGGCGGCCGAGGGCACACGGCCGGGCCGCGCCTGGCGGCTCACCGTCGACCGGACGCGGATCGGCCACCCCCGCTTCTCCCCGGACGGCCGCCGGATCGCCTTCACCACCTGGCGCAGCCTCGACCCCGAGGTGCATCTCGCGCCGGTCGGCGGCGGCCCGGCGCGGCGGCTCAGCTACTGGGGCTCGACCGACACGCGGGTGTGCGGCTGGACCCCCGACGGCCATGTCCTCGCCGTCTCCTCGCACGGCCAGCCGTTCTCGTACTTCTCCTGGGCGTACAGCATCCCGCTGGACGGCACGCCCGGCGGGCAGCTGCCGTGGGGCCCATGCTCCGACATCGCGGTCGCCGACGTGGACGGCGTACGCAAGACCCTGCTGCTCACCGGGAAGCCCCCGCACGAACCGGCCTCCTGGAAGCGGTACCGGGGCGGGGCGACGGGACGGCTGTGGCTGCACGGCGAGCGCCTGCTGCCGGATCTGGACGGCCATCTGGACTGCGCGATGTTCGTGTCCGGCGCCGAAGCCGGCCTGCGGATCGCGTTCCTCTCCGACCACGAGGGCGTCGGCAACCTCTACTCCTGCCTCCCCGACGGAAGCGATCTGCGGCGCCACACCGATCATGACGCCTTCTATGCCCGCCACGCCTCGAGCGACGGTCGCAGGGTCGTGTACCAGTGCGCGGGCGATCTATGGCTCGTGGACGACCTGACCGTCCCGGACGCCCGCCCGCGCAAGCTGGAGGTCCGGCTCGGCGGGCCACGCGCCGGACGCCGCCGCTACCAGGTGCCCGCCTCCGGCCATGTGAACGCCCTCTCCGTCGACACCACCGGGCGCGCCAGCGCCGTCTGCGTACGCGGCAGCCTGTACTGGCTCACCCATCGCGACGGGCCCTCCCGCACCATCGCCGACACACCCGGGGTGCGGGTCCGGCTGCCGGAGATGCTGGGCGTCGGCGGCCAGGTGGCCTATGTGACGGACGCGGAGGGCGAGGACGCCGTCGAGATCGCCTATCTGCCGCGGGCCAGCGGGGACCGGCCGCCGCGGCGGCTGGCCTCCGGGCGGCTGGGGCGGGTGCGGGAGCTGGTGGCCGACCCGGACGGGGAGCGGCTGGCGATCGCCTCGCACGACGGGCGGCTGCTGCTGGTCGACGCCGTGGAGGAGTCCGCCGGGGAGGTGACGGAGCTGGTCCGGTCCGTCAACGGGCCGGTGCGGGATCTGGCGTTCTCGCCGGACGGCGGCTGGCTGGCCTGGTCGCAGCCGGGCGTCGGGCGCTCGCTGCGCCAGATCAAGCTGGCCCGGATCGCCGACCGCACGATCGTGGATGTCACAAACGGCCGTTTCGAGGACGAGAATCCGGTCTTCACCCGCGACGGCCGCTATCTGGCGTTCCTGTCGTGGCGCGGCTTCGACCCGGTGTACGACGTGCACACCGGCGATCTGTCCTTCCCGCTGGGCTGCCGCCCGTATCTCGTGCCGCTGTCGTCGGCGACGCCCTCGCCGTTCGCGCTCTCGCCGGAGGGGCGGCCCGCGGCCGGCGGGCTCGATCCGCTGGGCGCGCCGGGCGAGGGGGCGGTGACGGTGGAGACGGAGGGACTGGAGAGCCGGGTGACCCCGTTCCCGGTGTCCGCCTCCAAGTACTCGTCGCTGCGGCCGGTGGCCGGGGGCGGACTGGTCTGGCTGCGCTGGCCGATCTCCGGCGCGCTGGGTGAGACGTTCGTCAACCCGGCGGACACCTCCGGCCGCCCCACCCTGGAGCACTTCGACATCAGCAAGGCGCGGCGCACCGAACTCGTCGGCCATCTCGACTCGTTCGCCGTCAGCGGCGACGGGACCCGGCTGGTCGTCGTGGACGA
Source organism: Streptomyces sp. MUM 178J (assembly GCF_022414575.1). Lineage (GTDB taxonomy): Bacteria > Actinomycetota > Actinomycetes > Streptomycetales > Streptomycetaceae > Streptomyces > Streptomyces chengmaiensis. The sequence goes on from NZ_JADWYQ010000027.1 coordinate 16,756, forward strand.
GGGCGATCTGCGGGCCGCCCCGGCGACGGAGCTGGGCGACGTCGACTCGACCGTCTATCTGGACCTGCGGCGGATCATGCACGAGGTGGATCCGGGGGCCGAGTGGCGGCAGGCCTACGAGGAGGCGGGACGGGTCATCCGCGCGTACTTCTGGGACCCGGGGATGTGCGGGATCAACTGGGACGAGGTCCTCGACCAGTACCGGCCGCTCGTCGAACGGGTCGCGTCGCCGGACGAGTTCGCGGATCTGCTGCGCGAAGTGCTGGGCGAACTGGGCACCTCGCACGCGTACGTCACTCCCGCACGGCGCAACGAGGGGCCGCCGCACTACCAGCGGGCGATCGGGCTGCTGGGCACGAACCTGGTGTGCCGGGACGGCCGGTGGACGGTGAAGCGGATTCTGCCCGGCGAGTCCTCCGACTCCAAGGCGCGCTCTCCGCTGGCGGGCATGGGGGTGCGGGAGGGCGCGGTCCTCACCCATGTGGACGGCCGTCCGGTCGATCCGGTGACCGGCCCCTATCCCCTGCTGGCCGGCGCGGGCGGCACAACGGTGGAGCTCACCTTCCAGGCGGCGGAGGCGGCAGAGGCTGTGGAGGCGGCAGAGGGCGGGGAGGCCGCGGACGGCGGTGAACGCGGGAGAGCCGCGGACGGCGCGGAGGGCGTGGCACGGGCGGGCCACGCCCGGCGGGTGGCGGTGGTGCCGCTGGTGGACGAGCGGCCGCTGCGGTACCAGGACTGGGTGGCCAAACGGCGGGCCGTCGTACGGAAGCTGAGCGGCGGCAAGTGCGGCTATCTGCACATCCCCGACATGGGGGGCTCGGGGTGGGCGCAGTTCAACCGCGATCTGCGGCTGGAGGTCTCCCGGCCCGCACTCATCGTGGACGTCCGCGGCAACGCGGGCGGGCACATCAGCGAGCTGGTGATCGAGAAGCTCACGCGGAAGATCCTCGGCTGGGACCTGACGCGCGACGCACAGCCAGTCTCCTACACCTCGAACGCGCCGCGCGGGCCGGTGGTCGCGCTCGCCGACGAGGCCACCTCGTCCGACGGCGACATGATCACGGCGGCCTTCAAGCTGCTGGGGCTGGGACCCGTGGTGGGAAGCCGGACATGGGGCGGGGTGGTGGGGATGACCGGACGGCACCGGCTGGGGGACGGAACGGTGATCACGGTGCCGATGAACGCGGCGTGGTTTGACGCGTACGGGTGGTCGGTCGAGAACCGGGGCGTGGAGCCGGACGTGGAGGCGCTGCGGACGCCGCTGGACTGGGCGGAGGGCCGCTATCCGGTTCTGGCCGAGGCGGTGCGGATCGCGCTCGGCCTGCTGGCCGAACACCCCGCGGCGGAGCCGCCGGGCTACGACGCGCTCCCGGACCGCCGCCGGCCGAAGCTGCCGGGGCGCGGGGGGTAGGTCTTCATTACAGCCCCTCCGGACAGCTCTCCGGCGTCTGAGGAGCGGGGCCCGGGGCGGCTCCCCGGCTTTCGGGAAGGGGCGGGGTGGGGGAAACACCCCCCCCGCCCCCGCCTCAGGCGTCGTAGTCCATGTTCAGGGTCTCAGGCGTCGTAGTCCATGTTCAGGCGGTCCAGTTCCTCCTGCATCGCCCGCCGCGTCTCGTCGTTCTCCTGCTGCTGCGGCTTCCGCTGCCGCCGCTGTTCCTGCTCCCGCGCGCCGCCCTTCGTCTTCTGCGCGCGTTCCTTCCGTTCCTGCTCCTTGCCCCGGGACCGGGGCTCAGGCTGGTCCTTCATGCCCATGAGGGTTCACTTCCTACACGAGTGGGGGGAAGCCGCAGGGCGACACGTCCCGCGGCGGGACCAGCCTGGCATGTAGCGTCATACCGCGCATTTCGATCATTCGCGCTGGGTACGAGCGCCTCCCGCGGCTCCCCGCGCCGCCTCGTCCGCCGCGCCTCCCGCCCCCACGAGCCCGGCCCGCACCGCCCCAAGCCGTGGCTCAAAACGCCGCATCTCGCGCTGACCGGCCAGGCCGACGAGCGTCGGCAGATATCCGCGCACGGACTGCATCCCGCGCAGCCACCACTGCCCGTACACATGCGCCGAGCGGCGTTCGACCCCGGCGACGAGCCGGTCGACTGCCGGTCCCAGGGGGTAGGTCCGGTTCGAGGGCCACGGCAGCCGCTGCCGCAGTTCGCGCATCACCTCGTACTGGTCCGCCCCGCGCACCATGTCGGTGTCGGTCCAGGACAGATAGCCGACCCCGACGCGGACGCCCTTGTGACCCACCTCCGCGCGCAGGCTGTGCGCGAACGCCTCGACGCCCGACTTGGACGCGCAGTACGCCGTCATCATCGGCGCTGCCGTGATCGCCGCCAGTGAGGCGATCTGCAGGAAGTAGCCGCGGCTCGCCGTCAGCGCGGGCAGGAAGGCGCGCGCGGTCACCGCGCCGCCGATCAGATTGACCTCGATGACCCGCCGCCATGTCTCGGGGTCGGAGTCGGCGAACGGCCCTCCCGCCGCGACGCCCGCGTTCGCCACCACGATGTCGACCTTGCCGAAGCGTTCCTCGACCTCCGCGGCGACCCGGGCCATCGCCTCATGGTCGGTGACGTCCGCGAACCAGTGCTCGCTCTCGGCGTGCAGTCGCTCCGAGACCCTCTTGAGCTCCTCCGGCTCCAGGCCGACCAGCGCCACCTTCGCGCCCCGCGCGGACAGCTTGCGGGCCAGCAGCTCGCCCACGCCCCGCGCCGCGCCCGTGACCACCGCGACCCGGCCCTCCAGGGACACCCTGCTCATACGGCTCGCTTCCCCTCTGCTTCTGCTTCCGCTCCGGACACTTCGACGTGCGTGACATACGTGCGGACGAGGTCGCGGAGCCTGTCCGTGATCGCCTCGGGGGCCTCCACCGGCGTCATATGGCCCACTCCCGCGAGCTCTGCCAGCTCCCGGCACTGCGGCAGCGCGGCGGCCAGCCGTCGGGCGTGCACTGCCGGGGTGAGCCGGTCGGCCGTGCCCGCCACCACCACGGCGGGCGCCTTCAACTCCCGTACGCCCGCGTCCAGGTCGAGCCCGGCGAGCACCTCGGACCAGGCGACGCGGGTCGCGCGCGGGCAGGCGTGCACGATGCGGGCGCAGGCGTCGACCCGCTCCGGCGCGGAACCAGGGCCCATGGTGGCGTACTTGAGGATCCGCCGGGAGACGGCGGTGACCGGGCCCATCGGGGCGCGTGCGCCGAGGACCAGACCGGTGAGCCGGGTCCGCAGCCGTCCGGGGCGCAGCGGCAGCACCCGTGACTCGTCGACGAGGCGCGAGCTTCCGGTGCTGCACAGCAGCACCGCCGCGGCGTGCTCGGCGAAGGCGGGCCGCCCGGCCGCGGCCATCAGGGTCATGCCGCCCATGGAGTGGCCGCCGAGGACGGCTTTCTCGCCCGGCGCGAGGGCGGTGCGCAGCACTGCCTCCAGATCGTCCGCGAGGGCTTCGACGCCGACGGCATAGGGCGCCGTACGGCCGTGCCCCCGCTGGTCGTAGGCGATGACCCGGCAGCCGTCCGCGGCCAGGTCCCTTATCTGCGCGGCCCAGAACCGAGTCGAGCAGGTCCAGCCGTGGGCCAGCACGACGGCCGGAGCGCCCTCGGGGCCGTACACCTCGACATGTATCCGCGATCCGTCGGCGGAGAGGGCCGTCAGCTCCCGCCGGGGAATCGGCTCCCGCCGCGGAGTCTGCTCCCGCCTCGGAGTCGGCTCGCTCATGCCACGGCCTCCGATGCCTTCCGCGCGGGGGCGCCGGACTGCCGCGGGCCCCTCAGGACCTCGTACTCCGTGAGGTCCACGCGCCGGGTGGCGTTGCGGAACTCGGTCGTGGTGCCCGGCCAGAGGGTGGTGTTGCGGCCGTTGGCGTCCAGGTACCAGCTCTTGCAGCCGGTGTTCCAGACGGTGCGTTCCATCCGCCGCTGGACGGTGCGGTTCCAGGCGTGCACGGCGGAGGGGCGGGGGGCGAGCGCCGCGCGGCCGCCGAGGACGGTCAACTGCCGCAGGTAGTCCGCCAGATAGTTCAGCTGGGACTCGATCATCAGGATCATGGAGGAGTTGCCGAGGCCGGTGTTGGGGCCGATCACGGTCATCCAGTTGGGGAATCCCGCGGCGGTCGCTCCGCGCAGCGACTCCATGCCGTCCTTCCACGCCTCCGCGAGCGTGATCCCGTCCGCGCCGACGACGCGGTCCGCGATCGGCAGGTCGGTGACGTGGAACCCGGTGGAGAAGACGATCGCGTCCGCCTCCGCCTGCGTGCCGTCCGCCGCGACGAGCGTGCTGCCGCGCACCTCGGCGAGGCCGGAGGCCACCAGATCCACATTGGGGCGGGTGAGGGCCGGGTAGTAGTCGCTGGAGAGCAGGATGCGCTTGCAGCCGATGCGGTACGACGGCGTCAGCCGGGCCCGCAGGTCCGGGTCCTTCACGGTCCTGTTGATATGGGCTTTGGCGAGCGCCTCGATCAGACCGAGCTGGTTGGGCCGCTTGGTGAAGGCCTGGACCTGGAGTTCGCGGATGCCCCACAGCAGTCCGCGCCTGGCGGCGGCGGTGAAGGGCAGCTGCCTGTGCAGCGTCCGCTCGGCCCGGCTGATCGCACGGTCCTGCTTGGGCAGCACCCATGCCGGGGTGCGCTGAAAGAGGGTCAGCCGGCCGGCCTGCGGCTGGATCGACGGCACGATCTGGATCGCGGAGGCGCCGGTCCCGATCACGGCGACGCGCTTGCCGCTCAGGTCGTAGTCGTGGTCCCAGCGGGCGGAGTGGAAGACCTTGCCGGGGAAGCCGTCGAGGCCGGGGACGTCCGGGACCCTGGGGTCCGACAGCGGCCCGGTGGCGGAGACCACGACGTCCGCCGTCAACTCCCCGCGCGAGGTCACGATCTCCCAGTGCAGTGCGTCGCGGTCCCAGCGCATCATCAGCACCTCGTGGCCGAGCCGCAGATGCGGGCGCAGTCCGAAGGTGTCCGTGACGTGTTCCAGGTAGGCCCGGATGTGCTCCTGGCCGGAGAAGGTGCGGGGCCAGTCCGGGTTGGGCGCGAAGGAGAAGGAGTACAGATGCGACGGCACATCGCAGGCACATCCGGGGTAGCTGTTGTCGCGCCAGGTGCCGCCGACGGCGTCCGCGCGCTCCAGTACGACGAAGTCCGTGACGCCTTCGCGGCGCAGCCGGACCGCGGCGCCCAGCCCGCCGAACCCCGAGCCGATCACCGCGACGCGCACATGTCGCGTCCGCCCCTGTTCCCTCACTTGCCCTCGTCCGTCCTCGTGCTGACTCATGCCGCCTCCCAACGATGCCAGCAATCACTGGCACTGTTCATTGCTCGGAGAGTAGAGCAGTCGTATACCGAGCGGTAGGGGTGCGACCACCGAAGTTACCGGCAGTACGTCGGCACGGCATAGGCTGGCCGCCGTGACGGATGAACACCCAGGTGACCGGGCAGGCCGCGAGTACCGCATGGAAGAGCTGGCCAAGGAAGCCGGCATCACGGTGCGCACCCTGCGCTTCTACCGCGAGCGCGGGCTGATCCCGCCGCCGCGCCGACAGGGGCGCATCGCCTGGTACGACGAGCACCATCTGGCCCGACTCCGCACCATCGCCGCGCTGCTGGAGCGCGGGCACACGCTCAACGGCATCGCGGACCTGGCCGCCGCGTTCGAGAGCGGCAGGGACGTCGGCGAGGTGCTCGGCCTGGGCGAGCCCAGCGAGGAAACACCCGTACGGCTGACCCCTGAGGCGCTCGCCGACCACTTCGAGGGCGAGGTCACCCCGGAGAATCTCGCAACGGCGCTCGATCTGGGCTATCTCGCCACCGACGGCGACGAGATCGTCCACATCAGCCGCCGACTGCTGGACGTCTCGGCCGCGCTGGTGCGCGAGGGCGTGCCGCTGGCGGCCGTCCTGGAGGCGGGCCGCGCGGTCCGCGAGCACGCCGAGGCGCTCGCGGAGCTCTTCACCGAGATGCTGCGCACGCACACCGCCGAGACGGACGCGGACCGGCTGCGTCCGCTGGCCAAGAGCGTCGTGGACGCGGAACTGTCCCTGGCCCTGGACCGCCGGCTGCGCCGCGACGCCTCAGACTGAGGACCGCCCGCGGACACGCCCCCCGGCTCCGGGCGCAGCGGCCCCGCCCCGGACCCACGCCAAAAGCGGCCGCGGACGCCGCCCGCGCCGACCCGGCTCACGCCGAGCACTGCCCGCGGGCACGCCCCCGGCCACTGCCGTGCGCTCCAGCCCACGGGACGCACACGAGCCCGGCCGCGCCAGGCCGCCGACGGGCGCTCCAACCGACCGGACCCACGCCAAGGCGGCCCCGCGGGCACGCCGCCGCGGCCCTTCACCCGCCCGGCGAGAGAATGCCCTCCAACGCAGCGGGCAGCGGGTAGACCCGCTCTGCGGGGAACAGCCGCTGCGCCGCCTTGGCGGCGCGTCCGGTCCGCACCAGGTCCGCGGCCTTGCGGACCGTGGGGGTGAGGTCGGTGAGACCGACGACCCACTCGTCCGCGAAGGTGCGGATCAGATCGCGGCCGATGCCGACCTGGATGCTGTAGTGGTTCAGCGCCGCTCCCCGCGGCGAGCGCTCCGGATCCCACTGGACGTGTACGGCCGCCTGCGCCAGGTCCGCCGGGTCGCCGGTCGTCAGCACGGCCCGGGACAGCGCGTCCTCCCAGCCCTCCCGGGTCATCCGCACCGCCAGGACGCGTTCCTGCCCGGGCTTGCGGGCCCAGTTGCTGCGGTGCATCAACCACAGGAACGACGGCTTGATCCATGTCATCCGGCGGAACGAGAACGGCGCGACGAAGCGGCCCGCCCGCAGCGCCGCGTCTGCGACGGCCGGTGCGTAGGCCTGGTAGACGGTGATCGTGTGAGCGTCGTAGTCGGCACGGATCTGGTACTGGGGCGCCATGCGCCGGCACCCTGCCACCTCCGCGCCCGCACCGCGAGCCCTTTTCCCGCGCCGCGCACGGGCGGCCGTCACGGGCGCGAGGCGTCGTCGGCGGTGCGGAGGCCCCGCCCCGCTGCTCACGCGTGTGGAAGCTGGATCGCCTCGGACGCTCCACGAAGGACGTGCTCGCGCCGGGCCAAGGGTGAGAGCGTCACGGCCATTGCCAAGGCACTCAAGGTGTCCCGCGCGACGCTGTACCGGGGCTCGCCGACGCTGAGTGATCCGACTCGACCTGCGAGACCGTCTGCCCGTCGTGGTGGACGGTCCTTCTGCTGTCACCTGCCGTCGTCACGACTGCTCCACCTCTGCCATGAGCAGTCGGAGCGTGAGCGAGTGCTTCTTGGGAGGCAGGTCGTCCAGCGCCGTTCGCGCGTACGCCGTACCCCCAACCCTGTCTCCGGACCGGGCCAGCATGAGCCCCCGATGCATCTCTAGGTGCGTAGCGAAGCGCGGTAGCGAATCGGGCAGTTCCCGGCGCGCCGCCTCTTGCGCTGCCACCGCCGCGTTCTCATCCCCAAGGCGCGCGGCGAGGAGTGAGACGAAAACGTTCATGCGCCACCAGGGCACCGCGTAGTCGCTGGTCTGCTCGTACGACCCGGCAGCGTCGAACACGTGTCGCCCTTGATCCATGAGCTTCCGCGCTGTGGCGTGGTCGCCTCGGATGGCTGCGGCGTGAGCCTTGCCCATGATCGCGTTGAGAAGCCCCAGCGACGGCTTGTCGCTGATGGCCATGGCCTGGTCGGCGAGGGCGTCAGCGACGCCGAGGGATGCCCCCTCGTACCCGAGGGCGATTGCCGCGCGGCCCCGGACCCATACACGTGCGTCATCGTCTCCTGACTCGTCAGCGGCCTTGGCTGCCATGCGGTACCAGTTCACGGCCTTGGAACCGTCGGAGCCGGGGAACGTCTTGGCGTAGAGGGTCATGAGGCGGGAGGCCACGGACCATAGCTGCGGGGTGTCTAGCTGTTGCTGGACGACGACCAGTTCCCCGGAGACCCGCCGCTGAATGTCGGCAGCGCCGAGACTCATGTACTCAGTTCCGTAAGTGGCTAGCTTGCCCTCCCAGTCGTCCGCAGACGGGCCCCCAGCGAGCCGGGCGGCGAATCCCGCGCTGAGGAGATCAGAGGCCACCACAGGGGCTATCGCGGTCGCAGCAACATCACTGAGGAACGTACGGCGCTTCACTTCACCCTCAAGTATGGCTAGGGGCACGTCCAGAACGGCTGAGAGGCACCGGAGGTAGTACGGCCCCGGTGTCACCTTGGAACGCTCCCACCGGCTCACGTACTCCCGATCAAGGTTCGCCCCGAAGGAATAGTTGATCTCTGCCGCCAACCGCCCCTGTGACCAGCCGCGCGCCGTGCGGAGGTCTTTGATCAGTTCCCCGATGGCCATGGGGCCCATCTTGCCCCTACGACTGCCCCTAGACGGCTAACACTCCTTCGTTTTGGCCCACTTGCCCCTACCAATGCCCCTACGCGGTAACGCCTTGCGCCGGGATGCTCGCCAGACCGACACATACGAGGGGATGGCGAAGAGCGATGGGCCAACGAGACACCGCCACCGAAGGCCGGGAGTACACCACCTTCACCCCTAAGGGCGCTGCCTGCACCCGCTGCAACCGCCTCATCGCCGATCACCAGCGGGCGGTGCGGACGGCCACGGTAGGCACTGGTCGGGCCCTCTACCGTCACGCGGACGGCTGTCCGGAGCATGGTCGGTGACCGTCGCTCCAGAGCGCCCTGCAGAGCCCAAGACCAGGAAGCGGACGGCGAAACCGGAGGTGAAGCCCAGGGAGGCCATCGACTGGTGGGGGAACGTGGGCTACTGCGGGTACTGCGCCGGGTGGTGCACGGTCAGGTGCCCCGACTGTGGCGGGTTCCCGTCAACCCCTCTCGACCTGCCTCCCATCACGCCTGTGACCTCTGACAAGTGCCGGACGTGCGAGAAGACCGGGGAGGTCCCGTGTCCGCAGTGCGCTGGTGGCACGCGTGAGAAGTGGCTGCCCCGCTGAGCCCCCGCTACGGGTCGACCTGACGCCACGGCGCTGATGGTCCCGGTAGCGGGGTGACGAAACCCCGTTCGTCTGCGTCCCCCGGCAGATGGGCGGGGCTCTCCGCCGCCGGTTCCTACAGGTCGAACACCGCCGTCACGGGCGCGTGGTCACTCCACCGCTCGGCATGGCTGGCGGCCCGCTCCACGTACGCCTTGACCGCCCGGGCCGCGAGCCCCGGCGTCGCCACCTGGTAGTCGATCCGCCACCCCGAGTCGTTGTCGAAGGCGCGGCCGCGGTAGGACCACCAGGTGTACGGCCCTTCCTGGTCCGGGTGCAGGGCGCGTACCACGTCGGCGTACTCCGCCTCGTCGAAGACGCGGGTCAGCCACTCGCGCTCCTCCGGCAGGAAGCCGGAGTTCTTCTTGTTGGCCTTCCAGTTCCTGAGGTCGGCCTCCTGGTGGGCGATGTTCCAGTCGCCGCAGACCACGACCTCGCGGCCGTCCGCCGCCGCCCGCGCCTTCAGTTCCTTGAGGTAGGGCAGGAACTCGCCCATGAAGCGCATCTTCTCGTCCTGCCGCTCCGTGCCGACCTCGCCCGAGGGGAGGTAGAGGCTGGCGACCGTGACGCCGGGCAGGTCCGCCTCCAGATAGCGGCCGCTGCCGTCGAACTCGCTCGATCCGAAGCCCGTCCGCACCCGGTCCGGCTCACGGCGCGTGTAGAGGGCGACGCCCGCACGCCCCTTCGCAGCGGCGGGTGCGAACACCGTGAACCAGCCGTCCGGCTCCCGAACCGCGTCGGGCAGCTGATGGACCTCGGCCCGCACCTCCTGCAGGCACACCACATCCGCGGAGGTGTCTGCGAGCCACTCCACGAAACCCTTCTTGGCTGCGGCGCGGAGGCCGTTTACATTCACGGTCGTCACGGTGAGCATTCCGGCACCATACGACACCCTTTTTCAGCTCCCCGACAGCACCGCATAGATGTACGATTGATGGCATGATTATACGCCCCACGCCTTTCGACCACCCCGACGCCGTCAAGCTCAACGACCAGGTGCAGCTCGTGTACGCCGAGCGGTACGAGTCCGACGGCGACGCCACCCCGCTCGACCCCTCGATGTTCACGCCGCCGCGCGGTCTGTACCTGCTGGCGTACGACGGGCAGGGGCGTCCGGTCGCGACGGGCGGCTGGCGTGCCCAGGACGCGAACCCCGAGGGCTATTCGGACGGCGACGCCGAGCTGAAGCGCATGTATGTGATCCCCGAGGCCCGCGGCATCGGCCTGGCGCGCCGCATCCTGGCGGCACTGGAGGAGGACGCGCGTGCCGCCGGACGGATCCGGATGGTGCTGGAGACCGGCGACAAGCAGCCGGAGGCGATCGCCCTGTACCTGTCGAGCGGCTATGAGCCGTGCGCGAAATTCGGCCACTATCGCGAGTACGAGGAAAGCCGCTGCTTTGCCAAGATGCTCCCCCGTAATTGACGCGCCCCTGACATAGTCACGCCTTCCGTGGCACCCTGCCTCACGCACGCCGATCCGCACCGCCGCCTTATCCCCCACCCATGCCCGCGCACGGCCGCCGCACGGCCCACGGCCCACGGCTCACGGCTCACGGCTGAACGCGTACGCCCCGCGGCCCAACGCACGGGCATGGCACGGCAGAAGGAGACATGCGTGAGACGCCATCGCACCGCCGCCGCAGGAGCCGTCGCCGCCGCCGGAGCCCTGCTCGCCGGCGCACTCTCGGCCACCGCCACCGCCGCCGGAGCCGCGCCCGCCGAGGCTTCCGCACCCGGGGTCGCATCCTTCACCCAGAAGCAGACGCAGCGGCAGGCACAGGACTTCTGGACCCCGGAGCGGATGCGCAACGCCGCTCCGCTCGACGCGCTTGTGCTGGACGGCGACGCGCTCAGGGCCCTGAAGACCCCCAAGGCGCCCCGGGCGCAGGCCGATCCGACTGCCGTGCCACCCACCGCCCCCGCCTCCCGCACCTTCGGTCCCGCCGCCTTCCCGCAGGCCGGCGGGCCCTGGAACGGCGGGGGCGCACTCGTCAAGACTTCCGGCCGGGTGTTCTTTACCTTCCAGGGCCGTACCGCCTCCTGCTCCGGCAACTCCGTCACCAGCGCCAACGGCAGCACCGTCATCACCGCCGGGCACTGTGTGAAGTACCAGGGGAGCTGGCACACCGACTGGATCTTCGTACCCGCGTACGACGACGGCCAGGCCCCGTACGGACAGTGGACCGCCACTCAGACGCTGGCCATCGACCAGTGGGCGTCCAGCGAGAACATCAACTACGACGTGGGCGCGGCGGTCGTCGCACCGCTGAACGGCAAGACGCTGGCAGAGACGGTGGGCGCACAGGGCCTGGAGTTCAACGCCGGCTACAACAAGCGCATGTACGCCTTCGGCTTCCCGGCGGCCGACCCGTACGACGGTTCAAAGCTGATCTACTGCAGCGGCAACAGCAGCAAGGACTGGCTGTTCTCGCAGGACCACAGCCTGGGCTGCAACATGACGGGCGGCTCCAGCGGCGGCCCCTGGTTCACCTCGTTCGACGAGGCGACGGGCACCGGGCTGCAGACATCCGTGAACAGCTTCGGCTATGTCTTCCTGCCGAACCGGATGTTCGGGCCGTACTTCGGAAATGAGGCCAAGGCCCTGTACGACAAGGCCCAGGCGTCGTAAACCAACCCGAACAGAGCCCGGTGGGGGCGACCCCCTCAGCCCCCGCCGGGCTCGCCCGGCACGACTGCGGGCAACGCCTTGCGCCCGGCAGCGGTTCACTGCCGGGGGCGAAGTTCAGCCATATGCGGCTGCCCGATGGAACGGCCGAATGGCATGCGGTCCTCCGCGCCCCCGCGGGTGTGCGCCACCCGGCGCCCGTGGCCGAGACGCATCGGCGTTCCGGCCGCCGGCACGATCCGATCCCCACGCTGCCGAACGCCGTCGACCCCGCGTCCGTGCTCCACCACGACCCCGCCGAGCTGACAGTTCCGCTTCGCTCCTTCCCGGCCGCACGCACCGGCTGCTCGGCGACGCCGCCCATGACGCCGTCCATGCCATGACCCCGCACCTGGACCGGGGTGCCTGATCATCCCTTCGGCTCTCCTTCGGCGTGGATGTGCGGCAGGATCCGGTCGAGCCAATGCGGCGCCCACCACGCGGACTTGCCCAGCAGCGTCATCACGGCGGGCACCAGCAGCAGCCGCACCACGGTCGCGTCGATGAGCACGCTGACGGCGAGGCCAAGGCCGAGCATCTTGACCACGATGTTCTCGTTGATGAGAAAGGCCGCGAACACGCTGAACATGATCAGTGCGGCGCAGGTGATGACCCGTGCGGTGATCTCAAGGGCATGCGCCACGCTGGCCTTGGGGTCGCCGGTGCGCAGCCATGCCTCGTGGACGCGCGAGATGAGGAAGATCTCGTAGTCCATGCTCAGTCCGAAGACGATGGCGAACATCATCATCGGCACATAGCTCTCGATGGGCACGGTGCCGGAGACGCCGAGCGCGGGCCCGCCCCAGCCCCATTGGAACACGGCGACGACGACTCCGTACGAGGCGCCGATCGACAGCACGTTCAGCACGGCCGCCTTGACGGCGACCAGCAGGCCTCGGAAGACGATCAGGATGATCAGGAAGGCGAGGGCTACGACGACGACGATGATGTAGGGGAGCTTGCTGGAGACGATCTCCAGGAAGTCGACCTGGGCGGCGGTCGTGCCGGTGACGTACCCCTGCGCGGCGGTGCCGGAGACGGCCTGCGGGAGGACGTCGTCGTCGAGCCGGTCTACCAGGTCGGTGGTGACCTCGCTCTGCGGCCTCTCGGTCGAGTAGGCGGTGGCGATCAGCACATCGCCGTCCTGTGTCGGCTGCAGCGGGGTGATGACGGCGGCCCCGGGCACGTCGGCGAGAGCCTGCCGGGCCTGGGAGGCCAGACCCGAGCGGTCGGCCTCCGGCACGGACGACTGGTCGATGACGACGGTCAGCGGTCCGTTCGAGCCCGGCCCGAAGGCATCGGACATCAGATCGAAGGCGCGCCGGTCGGTGAAGCTCGTGGGGTCCGCGCCGTTGTCGATGTGCCCCAGCTGCATGGAGAACAGCGGGACGGCGAGCACGGCGATGACGGTCACCCCGCCGGCCAGGAACCACCAGGGCCGGCGCTCCACCCGCTGGGCGTACCTGTGCCAGGTGCCCGACTCGACGCCTCCTTCCTCCTGCACCTCGGCGATGGGCTTGCGCACATGGAGCCGGTCGATGTTCCGGCCGATGAGACCGAGCAGCGCAGGCACCAGCGTCAGGGCGCCGAGGACGGCGGTGACGACGGTGACGGCGGCGGCCACACCCAGCTTGGCGATGAAGCCGATGCCGGAGACCCACAGGCCCGCCAGCGCGATGATCACCGTGCAGCCGGAGACGAGGACCGCGCGCCCGCTGGTGTTCGCGGCCCGACCGGCCGCGCGGACCGGGTCGGCGCCGTCCATCAGGGTCTGCCGGTGGCGGGTGAGCAGGAACAGTGCGTAGTCGATGCCGACCCCCAGGCCGATCATGGTGGCCAGGGTCGGAGAGACGGTGGCGAAGGTGAAGGCGGCTGCGAGCAGCCCCAGACCGGCCACTCCGACGACCACGCTGATCAGCGCGGTCAGCAGCGGCACCCCGGCGGCGATGACGCTGCCGAAGCCGACCAGCAGCACCAGGATCGCCACCCCGAAGCCGATCGCCTCACTGACCCGGTCGTCGGCCTCGGGCCGCGCCAGATTGCCGAGCGGACCGCCGTACTCCACCTCTACCCCGGCTGAGCGCAGCGGCTCCACGGCCCGGTCGACGCCGTCCAGATAGGAGCTGCCCAGCGTCGACGGCTGCACGTCGAACCGCACGGTGATGTACGCGGTGGCCGCGTCCTGGGACAGCGGCCCGACGTCCTGTTCGCCCTGCCCGTCCTGGCCGTCCTGCGGAGGCGGCGTCTGCTGCGTCAGCGGGTTCTGCGCGGAGAGCACATGGGGCAGCTGCTGCAGCTCGCCGACGGTCTGGGACATCTGCGGTCCGAAGTCCGTCAGGGGCCGCTCGGAGTCATGCAGCACGATCTGACTGCTGTACCCGCCGGCCGCGGGCTCATGCTCCTTGAGCACCTGCAGCCCCTGGTAGGACTCGGTGTCCGTGAGCGTGAAGTTGTCGGAGTAGTCGCCGCCGTAGATCCGGTCCAGCGCCTGAACACCGCCGACGGCGGCCAGCCACGCCACGATGACCACGACCCAGTGCCGCGCACACCACTCCCCGAGCCTTCGCAACGCTCCCGCGCGACCCGACGCCATGTCACCACTTAAGCCGCAGAGACGCCGGGCAGCCCGCACACGTGAGCCGAACCGGTGAGCGGCCTGGAAACCACGGACGCTTCCCGTGTCGCGTGAACACACCGGCTGCCCAGCCGGGAGCCCATCGGGTGGGCCATCCGCGAAGGCCGCACCGCACCGCACCGCACCGCACCGCACCGGCGTACGAACGCCCCAACCGCAAGCGGTGACGCCCTGATCCAAGCAGCCGGCATCACGGCTTCCTTGACGGGGGTCGAGCCGTCGAGGGTGTTGCACTCGACGCCGGCTGTCCACACGGCTGCTCCGCGCGAACCAGGGTTCCCCCTCCTACTCCGTACGAGTGACGAACGACTTAGGTGAGGCCGGCCAGGGCAGGTCCTTGACGGTTGACAGGCAGTTTGTCGAAAGGAGCGAGGTATGGAACAGGCGAGGGAGAAGCAGGAGCTCTACGCGCGGGACATCAGCGGCGCCCAGTGGCGCAAGAGCAGCCACAGCTTGGTCATCTGCGTGGAGGTCGCCGAGATCGGCGGCGGCGCCGTGGCTCTGCGGGACTCGAAGAACCCGGCTCGGGGCGACGTCCGGTTCACCGCCGAGGAGTGGGCCGCCTTCCGCGAGGGAGTGCGCGACGGCGAGTTCGGCTGAGTCCTCCTCCGCCCCGACGGCCGGTGGCCCCCGTCGTTCCGGCGCGGGCCACCGGCCGTCCGAACCCTCATCCCTTCGAAGAGACCGGGCCCGACACGTGATCGACCAAGAACTGCCCGTGCAACACGACATGTCCCGCCCTGTCTGGCGGGGGTCGAGCACCATCCTGCGCCGCGTGGAGCCGCGCGACTGGGAAACCGTCATGGCGCTGGAGTCCTCGTCCAGCTACCAGCGGGCCTGGGAGCGGGTCACCGCACCCCGCTCGCCGGAGCAGTGCCGGGAATGGCTGCGCCAAGAGGCGGCGAAGGACCCGCTGGACGACAACTTCCTGCTCGCGATCACCGACCGGGAGACCGGTGTCATGGTGGGCTGCGTCAACACCACCCAGGCCGACCCCGTGGCGGGACGCTTCCACTTGGGCATGGCGGTCGCCCCGGAGCACCAGCGCCAGGGGTACGCCTGGGAGGCAGGCCTGCTGGTGCTCGGCTACATGTTCGGCGAGCGCCGCTACCAGAAGGCGCAGGCGTACGTCCACGACTTCAACGAGGTCTCCCAGGCGGGCATGCTCGCCTTCGGCGCGCAGCTCGAAGGCCGACTGCGTCGGCACGACTTCTTCGCCGGGCGGTACCACGACAACCTGATCTTCGGTCTCACCGCTGAGGAGTTCTTCGCCGCGCACGGGCCCGCGCACGAGACCGCCTAGCCAGGGAGAGTCCGCCTGATACTTGCTGCCGACCAGTCCGGCACCACCAGCGGCCCACCCGGTGTCCTGATCAGACAAACGCCGAGATCCCGCCCGACCTTTCGGCTGAACGGGATCTCGTGCATCATCATGGCGCTCTGCCGCTGATCTCTTCGCAGCCGAGTTCGCCCCACGTCCGCTCTCAGCTGCGTGTGGGGGCCTGGATGATGCTGCGGTGACGAGCCTCAGCGGCGACCATGTGAAGGTCCACTTCCGGGCGGGTGCGGGCGTACGGACACGGGACACACACGGCCGAGAGCGTTCGTAGACTACTAAAGGACGACCGAACGGTGTGCTTCGATCAGGTCATCGATGCGCCGGTCGATCTTCTCGGGCACGTCCTCCTCGTTTTGCAGGAGGAAGGCGATGACGCGCCCGAGTTCGGCGCACTCGTCCTCCTTGAAACCGAGGCGTGTGATCTCGGCGGTACCGAGACGGAGGAATCCGTCGGCGTTGATGCGATGGCGGCTCAAGTGGTCCCGCAGCCTGAAGGAGTCCTTCATCCCGTAGTCGGTGAGCACCTGATGGCAGTACGTCAGTTCCGGGAAGTTGCCGGCGTCGGCCCCGCGCAGCGGTATGCCCTCCTCGCGCAGGGTGTTCGCGAGCGCCTGGGAGTTGGCGACCACCTGCGGGGCGTACTCCTCCCACCGGGTCTCCTCCAAGACGATCCCGGTGGAGGCGATGCGTGCCAAGTGGGGGTTGCACACCAGGGTGGGGCCGTTGAGCGGGCGGAAGTTCGACAGGACCTCCACACGGCGGTGCAGGTCTTCGTCATTGGTGAGGATCAGTCCGCCCTGCGGCCCGGGAAACGTCTTGTGCGTCGAGCCCAGCAGCAGGTCCGCGCCCTCCGCCAGCGGGTCCTGGTACTGCCCGCCCGCGATCAGTCCGAGGGTGTGGGAGCCGTCGTAGGCGACCACCCCTCCGTAGCCGTGGACGATCTCCGCCACTTCGCGCACCGGCATGGGGTAGGTGACGATGGAGGAGCCCAGCACGACCAGCGGTGGCTTGACGTCCTCCAGCAGGGCGACCGTCGCGGGAAGGTCGAGTTGCCAGTCGGAATCGGAGAAGGGCAGCGGCAGCGGGCGGCGGTCGAAGGCCTGGTAGTCGAGCGGGTATCCGCCTCCCGGGAAGAACGGGGGGACACGGCCCACGTGATCGTTGGGCTGGGTGAGCGCGAAGACCACGGCGAGCAGGCTCATGTTGCCCGAGACCGGTGACAGGTTGGCGTACCGCGCGCGGAAGACGCGCCGTGCGGCTTCTGTCGCGGTGGCCGTGATCTCCTGCGCGGGTGCGGTGCCGGAGTAGAAATCAGCCGCGTAGCGTGCCGTGATGTCCGAACTCAAAGGGGCCAACGCGCGTTCGGACATCCGGTTCTCACTCACGATGAGGTTGAGCGAGTCAAGGCGTGTCCTGGCGTGCTGTTCGAGCAGTTCGTCGATGGTGGTCATCTGTTGTTCCACACCATTCTTCGGTAGGTGAGCCGAGATTCGGTTGGTTCTGCGGTGCCCTGTCCGGTCCGGAGGTTCGTTTCCGTTGGCGCAACTGACTCAACGGTCTTTCGGGATGTGCTGCAGCTTCGGATGGGGGGTCTTGCTGCGGCACAGCCGCAGGACCTCCGTGCCGAGGGCGGTTCCTGCCTCGGGAAAGGCATCCTGGTACCGCCTCAGGACCACCGACTCCCTAAAGAGATCCGAACGGGTTCCACCGGAATTCATCCGTTCCCGCTGGATCTCCTCGGAGACCTTCACACGCAACTGCAGCAGTTCGACGATCCGCGCGTCGAGTTCATCCACCCTGTCCCTGCGGGCGTCGATGACTCCCTGAACCTTGTCGGGAACGCTCACCCCAGCTCCTTCCATGTTCTCGACGACGCCGCCGTCGGCGTCGTGGACTTCTCTTGGGGAACAGGTGTCGTTGACGGGGCCCGGGCACCGGGCCCCGTCGATTCGTGCGCGCGGGTGCGGCCGCGGCAGGCCGATACACGTAACTGTTCAGCTTGAGCCGTTCAGGTGACCGCTGGGGCGGTCAGCCGTTGGGCTACCCATGGGGGCCGGCCCTGGGGGGGCGGCTCCAACGAGGATCGCCGAGTCGTCCGACCGCCCGACACCCACGGTTTCATTGAGCGGAACGCCCTCCGGTGTGATCTGCGTGACTACACGCGTGCACAAACCACCACGACCACCACGGCAGCCCCACGGGCGGTACCCCTGAAGAACTCGCACAGTCATGTTTTTCGCGGTCCTGCACTGCCGGAGATCGCTTCCCGCGCGACGGTTGATCGTTTCCCGGATCTGAGGGCGGGCTGATGTCAGTGGCAGGTAGTTGAATGACAACCATGACTGTCCAGGCGCTATTGCCCTTGCTTCCCGAGCCTCATGTTCTCCTCGCCCAGTGCCGGGCACTGGCGCTGCTTGACTTCATCCTCGACGCGGACGCTCCCACCCACGTGTTCGTGTCCGACTGGTGTGATGGCGTCGATCTGGCCTGCATGGACAACGGGTCGGGCGATCAGTACGCCGTCGTGTTCGATCCGGCTGGGGTCTTCCTCTACGGGTTCGATCACGAGAGTGATGCCACTCCCTGGCGAGAGTCGCCCCGTGCACACTGGCCTGGTCTTCTCGACGGTCTGCCCGCGTCGCTCGCGCACTACCCAACGGCGCCGGAGTTCCAGTTCGACGGGTTCTTCGATGCGACGGTGTGCGTGTGGCGAGAGAAGGAGGCAAAGTCCTGGCAGTGCGGTCCGGTCGAGTTCGCCTCTGATGAGTCGGACGGGGCTGACTGGCTGTTCGAGCTTCTCACTGACGGCAGCGCGGACGCGTACGTCAGCTTTGCCGAGGACTACTTTGAGCGGAGCATCGACCGCGACGCCGTGGCGGCGATCCTGACTCAGGCGCCGCTGAGCCGCCGGATCGTGAGTTCGTTGTCTCCCACACGCGACTTCGCGGCAGTAGCGAGGCACGCCCGCGCGCTTGGCTACACCGTTCAGGATCAGGAGACGGCTGCTCAGGAAAGGCAGAGCACGGCGACGTCGTAACGCTCCATTACCGGTGCAGGATGAGCAGGCGGCTCGGCGTGGGCAGCCGCAGCCAGACGCTGAAGGCCTTCCTTGAACTGCTCACTGGTGAGGTAGGTGAACTTCGACTGCGGCTGATCGATCATGCGGGCGTGGTATTCGCGCACACTGGTGGTGACCGGCTGAGCGAATGACGTGATCTCCCGCACAGCGAAGCCCGCTGCGGCGAAGTCGGTGACCACGTTGTTCTCGCTGGGAAAGCGCTGCTCGTCAATCGTCCGCAGGTGCGGCCAGTAGTCGTAGACCACAGCGTCCAGTCGTTCCCTGAACGTCGTTCGGACGATCGCCGTTCCGCCGGGACGCAGTACACGGGCCAGTTCGCGAGCCGCTGCTGTCCGGTCGAGGCGCGCATACCTGTGCAAGGGTGCGGCCGGAATGCGTCCCGGCCGCCCTGACGCCTCACCTGCCCGTCCGCCTCAGCCGCGGCGGGCGTCGAGCGCTTCGTCGTTGTTCCACAGGACGGGCATGGCGCCGACGGGCTCGAACCGGATCTGCGGGTCGTTGCTTTGGACCAGGCAGATCAGACGGCGGTGCAGTACGGCTGCCTGGCGGGCCTGGTCGGCGATGATGTCCAGGACGACCTGCGCCGCCCTGGGGCAGGTCGTCGCGAACCGGTCGTAGTCGGTGAAGACGAGGACCAGGCCGGCGCCCTCGGGAGCATCGTCGTAGCCGCCGTAGCAGGCCACGTCGCCAAGGCAGTCGTTGAGCGCGTCCAAGTTACGCCCGCAGTAGTCGGGAAAGTCCAGGGCCGCGGCCATGGCACGGTGCATGTCTCGCTCCGTGTTCCATTGGCCGGCTTCCAGGCGGATGACGCGGAATCCTCTCTACTTCGAGACGTTCAGCCGCCTGTGTGAGATGACGCTTGCGCCAGAAGAGGGTGACGAAGGTGTTGATCATGTACTCGATGTCGGGAAGCCGAGTCGTCGCGGTGGCCTGCGCCGAAGCGTGTGACGCGTCGCTTCGGTAGGCGTCGAGGAGACGGAAGAACTCGTCGACGGGAGTTGAGCCCCAGGGGTGTTGCGCTCGATGAGGCGTCCCCCTGGGTGTTCGCCACCTTCAGGGCCCCGAGCTTCGGTCCGGTGCACAACCAGCCTGCCAAGAACCGCTGCCGCTGCGGTGCGCAGCATCCGGACGATGCTCCGGAGTTAGGCGCACCTCTCGACCCTGAGGCGTATGACTACGACGCCGCCGTGCTCTGGAACGCTCACGCCTCGAAGATCTGGGCCCGGTTCTCGATCTACTTGCGGCGGGAGGTTGCCAAGCGAGCGGGTCTTACTCAGCGGGACTTCGCCGATCACGCCCGTGTCTCGTTCGCGAAGGTCGCCGAATACCAACGTCGCGGGGCGATTCACTTCCATGCCGTGATCCGGCTCGACGGACCTGACCGACGGACCGGTCACCGCGTCGGCAAAGCTCGACGATCTCGGCCTTGAACTCCGGCGTGAACGAGCGGCGAGGGCGAGGCTTCTTCTTCCCCATGCTCTCCATGATGGACATCATCCTTCTGGGGGCTCAGCCCCTGATCTCGGATGTCCGTCGAAGCGGAGCAAGCCCACGTCACGGCGCTTCAGCTGCGGCTCAAGGCTCAGCAGGTGGCCAAGCGAGCCGCGGGCGAACTCTGGTCGGACACTGATTTCGTGTTCACCACGCGCTACGGGACTCCGGTTGAGCCGCGGAACTTCAATCGCTCGTTTGCGACCCGGTCCGACGCGGCGGGCGTACGGCGGATACGGCTGCATGACACCCGCCACACCTGCGGGTCGCTGCTCGCCGCGCTCGACGTCCACCCACGGATCGCGATGCAGATCCTCAGGCACAGCAAGATCGCGGTCACGATGGAGGTCTATACGCACGTGCCGTCCGAGGCGACGCGCAAGGCGCTACGGAAGCTCGGCAAGCACCTGGACAAGCCGCTGAACGCCAGAGATCAAAAGTAGCTGCTGTACTTTGCTGCTGTACGACGTGAAAGAGCCCCTGCCGGATCTCTCCGACAGGGGCTCTGACGTCTGTGGACCTGAGGGGATTTGAACCCCTGACCCCCTCGATGCGAACGAGGTGCGCTACCAGTCTGCGCCACAGGCCCTTGCGACGTGTGAAACCTTAGCACCCCATCTGGGGTGCTTGGAAATCCGTTCCCCGCTGGTCATCGGGCGGGCGGTCCGCGAAGCGGAGCGTCCGGGGTCACTCGTTGGCCGCACGGGGGCGGTCGTCGTCGGCGTACTGGTCGAAGAGGGGGGTGCGGCTGCGGTCGGGGCGGGGGCGGCGTGCGGGTTCCGGGGTGGGGTCCGCGGAGGAGGAGCGGGCCGCGCTCCAGGTTTCCGGGTCTCCCACCTCGACGCCGCCCGTGGCGCGTGGGGCCACCGGGGCGGTGACATAGGTGGGGAGGGGGACCGGGACCGGTTCCCAGCTGTCGCCGCGGGCGGGGCCGCGGTCGCGCTGCTGGTCGAGCCATTCGGCGTGATCGGTCTGCTCGACGAGCGCCCGGCGCCCGGCCTCCTGCGGGGAGAGCGTCGGGGCCGGCTCGGGCGCGGGGTGCGGCTCGGGGTCCTCTTCCGGCGGGGCGGCGGCCTGCGCGGCCTCCTGCTGGCGGCGGGGGCGGCGGCTCTCACGCAGGCGCTGCGCCGCCGCCTCGGCGCGGCGGCGGTCCATGGTGAACGCGAAGCGGCGGCGCTCCTGGGCGCGCAGGTGCACGATGTACGTGCTGAGCAGCACGGCCGGGATGCCCGGCGCCCAGAGGAAGCCGACCCCGCCGACCGCCGCGACGATCGCGCCGAGCGTGAAGGCGAGAAAGAGGATCACGGTGGTGCGGCGGCGTCGGGCCAGGGCCTTGCTGCGGCGGGCACGCTCGGCGGCGGCCCGGTTCAGCCGGGGTCGGGCGCGGGGGCCGGGAGGGCGTCCCGGCCGCCGCTCCGGGAGGCCGGCACGGGCTTCGGCGCGGCCTTCGGGCGCGGCGAAGGCCCGGACGTCCACGGAACCCCGGGGTTCCGTGAGGGCGTCCGGGTCCGCGTCGGGTGCCTCGTGCCCTTCGGGCTCCGCCGTGCGCCCCCGCAGCTCCTTGGCGTACCGGCGCTCCATCGCCGCACGTCCGGACAGCAGCCGGATGGCGGTGGAGAAGCGTTCCGTCGGACGTGCCTCGTTGAGTTCGTCCTGCCTGCGGAGCCACATCGGCACCAAGTAGGCGGCCCAGGCCCCGACGATGACTGCGTAAATGAGGCCGCTGCTGCTCACGCCTCACACCGTAGAGGGGTCGGCGCAAGCGCATCGGCCAATTGGCGCGGTGTGTCGCACGATCTGGCTGATATCACGGAACTTTTTTGTGATTGTTCGGATCAGACGATGGCCGAGGCCGATCATTTTCGAACATTTATTTTATTTCTGGTCTGGCGCCAGGCCGGGCCTGGTGCCAGCGGTGCAGCAGCCCCTGCGGGATCTCCTCGGCCGTCAGCGCGAAGACCAGATGGTCCCGCCATGCACCGTCGATGTGCAGATAGCGCGGACGCATCCCCTCCTCCCGGAATCCAAGTTTCTCCACGACCCGTCGGCTGGGGAGGTTCTCCGGGCGAATGCAGACCTCGATGCGGTGCAGCCCGACCGTCTGGAAGCAGTGGTCGACGGCGAGCGCCACCGCCGTCGGCATGACGCCGCGGCCCGCGACGGCACGGTCCACCCAGTAGCCGACATGGCCCGAGCACATCGAACCCCAGGTGATCCCCGCGACGGTGAGCTGGCCGACGAGCTCTCCCCGGTACTCGATCACGAAGGGGAGCATGCGCCCGGCGTTGGCCTCCGCCCGCAGATGGCGGACCATCTGCCGGTAGGTGGGCCGCTGGGCTGCCGGACCGCCGGGGACGGGCGGCGGCACGGTCGCCTCCCAGGGGCGCAGCCAGTCGCGGTTGCGCCGGTTGACCTCCCGCCAGTTCCGCTGGTCGCGCAGCTTTATGGGGCGGAGGACGACCTCGCCGTCCGCCAGCACCGCCGGCCAGGAGGGCGCGTTCAGCTCGTACTCCCCTCAGAACCCGTACTCGTACTCGCCTCGACGCTCGTGCCCGCCTCGACGCTCGTGCCCGCCTCGGGGCGGGGGTGGTCTCCGCCGTGGATCTGGTCGACCGCATGGCGCAGCAGCGTGCGCAGCACCGCCAGGCCGTCGCGTACCCCGCCCGTCGAGCCGGGCAGGTTGACGATCAGCGTGCGGCCCGCGACCCCGGCGAGCCCGCGCGAGAGCGCCGCCGTGGGCACCTTCCGACTGCCGTGGGCGCGGATCGCCTCGGGGATGCCCGGGATCTCGTAGTCCACCACGGCGCGGGTGACGTCCGGGGTGCGGTCGGTGGGCGAGACGCCGGTGCCGCCCGTGGTGAGGATGACGTCGTACCCTCGGCCGACGCCCTCGCGCAGCGCCTGTTCCACGGGTGCGCCGTCGGGGACCACCCGCGGGCCGTCGACCGTGAAACCCATCGCGGCGAGGCCCTCGGCGAGGACCGGACCGCCCTTGTCCTCGTAGACGCCCGCAAAGGCCCGGTTGGACGCGGTGACGACGAGGGCCCGGTACGGGTGGTCCGCGCGGTCGGCGGGTGCGGAGCCCGCGGCGGGGCCATGGCTGTGGACCCGTACTTCGCCCGCGCGCGCCGCCCGGCTCATGACCGGCTCCAGTCGCCCGACTTGCCGCCCGTCTTCTCCTCCACGCGGACGTCCGTGATCACCGCGCCCTTGTCGACCGCCTTGACCATGTCGACGACGGTGAGGGCGGCCACGGAGACGGCGGTGAGCGCCTCCATCTCGACGCCCGTCCGGTCCGTGGTCCGGACGACAGCCGTGATCTCCACCGCGTCGTCCGCGACGGTCAGATCGACCGTGACGCCCGAGACCGCCAGCGGGTGGCAGAGCGGGATCAGATCGGGGGTGCGCTTGACGCCCATGATTCCGGCGATGCGCGCGGTGGCGAGCGCGTCGCCCTTGGGCATGCCCTCGCCGCGCAGCAGTTCCACCACGCGGGGCGCGACCAGCACTCGGCCGCTGGCGCGGGCGGTGCGGGCCGTGACGTCCTTGCCGGAGACGTCCACCATGCGGGCCGCCCCCGCGTCGTCGATGTGCGTCAGCCTGCCTTGCGTACTCATCTGCTGTGGCGCTCCCGGTCGGGCCTTGTCAGGCGTGGCCTGGCGGCCGCGCCCGGCGTGCTGCCGGTGCGGCCCCGCGGCCTGCGGGTGTGCGGGGCCGCGGGCCTGTGTGGTCAGACACCGTACCGCCACCGTATGCCCGTCACCCGGTCAGTACCGCCGCTGCCGCGCGTACGCACGGCCCGTCCCGTCCTCAGGAGCCCGCCGGCCGGTCGGCGCCGCCGCTGCGAGCCCGCGGCCGCCCACCGGTCCGGCCCTCACCCCAGCAGGACCACGTCCACCTCGGCCCCCGCCTCTGCGGACGCCTGGGACTCGGGGATCACGATCAGACAGTCGGCGTGCGCGAGGGCCGCGATCAGATGGGAGCCCGAGCCTCCCACCGGGGCGACCGTGCCCGTCTGCGGGTCGTACGTCCCCCGCAGGAACTGGCGCTTCCCCTCCGGTGACGTCAGCGCCTTGTCGGTCTTGAGGGCGGCCCGCGCCCGGGGCCGGTGCAGATCCTTCAGGCCCATCAGGGCGCGGATCGCGGGCCGTACGAACAGCTCGAACGACACATACGACGAGACCGGGTTCCCGGGGAGGGCGAGCAGCGGGGTGTGCTCCGGGCCGATCGAGCCAAAGCCCTGCGGCTTGCCCGGCTGCATGGCCAGCTTGCGGAACTGCACGCCGCCGCCCGGCTCGTCCTCGTCTCCGACCGAGGAGAGGGCCTCCTTGACCACGTCGTACGCCCCTACGCTCACCCCGCCCGTGGTGACCAGCAGGTCGGCGCGGATCAGCTGGTCCTCGATGGCGGCGCGCAGCTCGTCAGCGTCGTCGGTGACCGCGCCGACGCGGTAGGCGAGGGCCCCCGCGTCGCGCGCGGCGGCGGTGAGGGCGTAGCTGTTGGAGTCGTAGATCTGGCCCTCGCCCAGCGCCTCGCCCGGCTGGACCAGCTCGCTGCCGGTGGACAGCACCACGACGCGCGGCCGCGGCCGGACCCGCACGGTCGCCCGGCCGATGGCCGCGAGCAGCCCGATCTGGGGTGGTCCGAGGACGGTGCCCGTCGCCAGCGCCACCTCGCCCGCCTGGACGTCGCTGCCGCGCGAGCGCACATGCGCGCGCGCCTCGACAGAGCGGTGCACCCTGACCTCGCCGCCGGCCGCCTCGGGGGCCTGCCCCGCCGGGAGCATCGTCGAGGCCGCGCCGCCGCCCGAGCCGCCGTCGGTCCACTCGACCGGGACGACCGCCTCCGCGCCGGGCGGCAGCGGGGCTCCGGTCATGATCCGGGCGGCCTGTCCCTGGCCGACCGTCGGCAGTCCCCCGCTGCCTGCGGCCACGTCGCCGATGACGGCGAGGACGGCGGGATACTCCTCGCTCGCTCCGGCGACGTCGGCGGTGCGGACGGCGTAGCCGTCCATGGAGCTGTTGTCGAAGGGGGGCAGGGCGACCGGCACGGTGACGTCCTCGACGAGGACGCAGCCCTGGGCGTCGGGGAGCTGGAGCTCGATCGGATCCAGCGGGCGGATCGCGCCGAGGATGTCCTCCAGATGGTCGTCCACCGACCAGATCGCACCGCTGCTCACGCTTGCTGCATCTCCCCGGTCATGTCCTCGGTCATTTCCCCGGTCATGTCCTCGGTCATCTCCTGGGCCATCTCCTCGGTCACGAAGCCGCGCAGCCAGGTCCGGAACTCCGGGCCCAGGTCTTCACGTTCGCACGCGAGTCTGACAATGGCCCGCAGATAGTCGCCGCGGTCGCCGGTGTCGTACCGGCGGCCCTTGAAGACGACGCCGTGGACCGGGCCGCCCAGGGACTCGTCCTCCGCGAGCTTCTGCAGGGCGTCGGTGAGCTGGATCTCGTTGCCCCGGCCGGGCTCGGTCTTGCGCAGTATCTCGAAGACGGCCGGGTCCAGGACATAGCGGCCGATGATCGCGAGATTGCTCGGGGCCTCCGACGGGTCCGGCTTCTCGACGAGGTCGGTGACCCTGACGACGTCCGCCTCGCCGGTCGTCGTCACGGCCGCGCAGCCGTACATGTGGATCTGCGCGGGGTCGACCTCCATCAGCGCGATGACGCTGCCGCCCTCCTGCTCCTGGACCTCCACCATGCGGGCGAGAAGCGGGTCCCGGGGGTCGATCAGGTCGTCGCCGAGGAGGACGGCGAAGGGCTGGTCGCCGACGTGCGGGGCGGCGCACAGCACGGCGTGGCCGAGGCCGCGCGGATCGCCCTGGCGCACATAGTGCATGGTGGCCAGGTCGCTGGACTCCTGGACCTTCGCCAGCCGGTTGGCGTCGCCCTTGCGGGTGAGCGCTTCCTCCAGCTCGTAGTTGCGGTCGAAGTGGTCCTCGAGGGGGCGCTTGTTGCGACCGGTGATCATCAGTACGTCGGAGAGGCCCGCCGCCACCGCCTCCTCGACCACGTACTGGATGGCGGGTTTGTCGACCACAGGCAGCATCTCTTTGGGAGTGGCTTTGGTGGCGGGCAGGAACCGGGTGCCGAGACCCGCGGCAGGGATGACAGCCTTGCTGATCCTGGGGTGCGACTGAGTCATGCGGGCACTTTATCCGGTGGCTATGGGCTGAAGATGAGCCTCCGGTTAACTTCAGCCTCATAAAGCTTCATAAAGCTGGACACGAGAGGTTTGAGAGACGAGTGATAGGCGAAGACATGGCGGGTACATACGGAATGCCCGATGCATCCGCCAAGGCGGTCCTGCGGCGTGAACTCCTCGACGCGCGGGGGCGGCTGTCCTCCGATGAGGCACGGGCCGCCTCCGCGGACCTCGCCCGCCATGCGCTCGCCCTGCCGGAACTGGCCGACGCGGGCACCGTCGCAGCATACGTCTCGGTGGGTCGCGAGCCCGGCACCCGGCTGCTGCTCGACGCGCTGCGCGACCGCGGCGTACGGGTCCTCCTGCCGGTGCTGCGGGAGGACAACGACCTCGACTGGGCGGTGTACGAGGGGCGGGAGCGGCTGGTGCGCGCCCGCCTCGGGCTGCTGGAGCCGCACGGCGAACGGCTCGGCGTCCAGACCGTGCTGGAGGCCGGCGCCGTGCTGCTGCCGGGTCTCGCCGTGGATGTGCGCGGCATGCGGCTGGGGCGGGGCGGCGGCTCGTACGACCGGGTGCTGGCCCGGCTCGCCGCGGCGGACGCGGACCCCGCCCTGGTGGTGCTGCTGTACGCGAACGAGGTGGTCGGACGGGTCCCGGAGGAGCCGCACGACCACCCCGTGCACGCGGTGGTGACGCCCGAGTCGGTCAGGCGCTTCCCGGACAGGGCTGTCTGAGCCGCCCCCGGGCCGTCGTCTCAGCCCTTCGGGGCGAGAGTGAGCGTGTCGACGGTCGCTTCGTCGACCGCCTGCTTCCCGAAGGCCCAGCCGAGCAGCTCGCCCTTGGCCCACTTGTCGGTCTGGTCGGTGTAGTGGGCGTGGTACGCGTGCCCCGACGCGCCGGCCAGATTGATCCAGCGGGACTTGTCCCAGTCGCCGACGGTGACGACCATCCGCATCGACGGCACCCAGACGACGTCGTATCCGACGGCCGCGTTCCAGCCGGTGGCGTTGACGGCCGCCTCGCCGCCGCCCAGGTTCCACGGGCCGCGGTTGAGGATGCGCTGCAGGAAGCCGGGCCCCTCGGCGCCAAGGGTCTGGTTGGTCAGGGTGAGCTGGTGCAGCCGCCCCCAGGTCCAGGTGGAGGCGTCCTTCCCGAGCTTGGCCGTCAGCTCCCAGCGGGCGTCCTTCATGGCCCGTGCCAGCAGCTCGTCGCGGGTGGCGGTCGCCTCGTCCGTACGGCCGCCCGGGGAGCGCCACCACCGGTTGTCCTCGTCCTTCAGCAGCCGGCGCACCACCTCGTACCAGCGGTCGCCGCCGTCGGGCTGCGCGGAGTCGCCGTCGCGCTCGCCGCACTCGCGCACCCACTCGCCCAGGTCGTCGTCGGGCGCGGTGTCGTCGGCCGGGCGGACGTTCAGGCACTCGCCCTCGACGCGGACCTCCTTGGGCAGCTTGTTGCCGAAGGACAGTTTGAGGACGTTGCGCCAGACGGCGTTGAAGTAGGCGGCTGCGCCCGAGTCGGGCTCCTGGGTGTAGTCCCAGCCCTCCAGCAGTTTCTGCGCCTCGCGCACATACGGGTCGGAGACGTCGATCTTCAGAAGATAGGGCGTCAGCAGCTTGGCGATCTCGCTGCTGTTGTCCGTCTGCATGGTGCGCATGTCCTCGGTGGACACCTTGCCGCCGTCCTGGATCTTCGACTCGATCAGATCGTTTATGCGCTGGCTGCGGGCGCCGTAGCCATAGTCCTCGGTGATCAGATACGGGTACTTCTCGGCGTCGACCACCGCCTGGTTGGCGGTCACGATGTAGCCGCGCTCCGGGTTGTACTCGTACGGCAGCTCGTCGAAGGGGATGTAGCCCTTCCAGCGGTAGGCGGGGTCCCAGCCGGGCGCGGGGTTCCGGCCGTCGCCCTTGGAGCGCTCGGGGATCTTGCCGGGGGCCTGGTAGCCGATGTTGCCCTTGGCGTCGGCGTAGATCAGGTTCTGGGAGGGGACCTCGAACTGCCTGGCGGCGGCCCGGAACTCCTTGAAGTCCTTGGCGCGGTTCAGGCTGAACACCGCGTCCATGGAGGCGCCGGGCTGGAGCGCGGTCCACTGGAGGGCGACGCCGTAGCCGGTGCCGCGGTCGGGGGCGGAGTTGGCGACGGGGGCGCGCTGGCCGACCGACTCCAGTTGCGTGCTGCGGTCGGAGACCAGGGGGCCGTGCTCGGTCGAGCGGATCCTGATCGTCTTGTCCGCGCCTCCCGCGACCTTGATGACCTCGTCGCGAACGGCGAGGTTCTTGCGCTCGGCGCCCACGAGGTAGCTCTCGCCGTCGAGCTTCTCCAGATAGAGGTCGGTGACGTCCGCGCCGAGGTTGGTGAAGCCCCAGGCGATGTCCTGGTTGTGGCCGATGATCACACCGGGCATGCCGGAGAAGGTGTAGCCGGCGACGTCGTAGGTGCAGGAGTCCGAGGCCTCACGGCAGTGCAGGCCCATCTGGTACCACAGGGACGGAAGCTGCGGGGCGAGATGCGGGTCGTTGGCCAGCAGCGGCTTGCCGGTGGTCGTGTACTTGCCCGAGACGACCCAGGAGTTGGAGCCGATGCCGCTGCCGTTGGGGCCGAGGAGCTCCGGGATGGCGTCGAGGGTCTCGGAGAGCGCGGAGAGCTGGGAGGAGAAGTTCCCGGCTCCCGTGCCGCTGCCGGACCCCGAGCCGGCTCCCGTGCCGCTGCCGGACCCCGAGCCGGCTCCCGTGCCGCTGCCAGACCCCGAGCCGGACCCCGACCCCGGCACCGAGCCCGACCCGTCGCCGGAGCCGTCGCCCGAAGACGAGCCGTCGCCGCCCGAGACGTCGGAGGGCTTGGCATCCGGGTCGTACTTCTCCGTGACGGGGTCGATCCCGCCCTCCTCGACGATCGGCTTGTTCCGGTCGTACGGATACGGGGGGTACAGCTCCTTGATCTGCTTCTCGTCCAGCCGGCTGGTCAGCAGCGAGCGGTCTATCTCCTCCTGCATATTGCCGCGCAGGTCCCACGCCATCGCCTTGAGCCAGGCCACGGAGTCCACCGGGGTCCACGGCTCGGGCGTGTAGTCGTTGGTGAACGCGAGCGCCGCGTACTCGACCGAGATGTCCCCGCCGTCGCGCCCCTGGAGGTAGGCGTTGACGCCGTCCGCGTACGCCTGGAGGTTCTTCTTCGTCCCGGCCGAGAGCTTGGTGTCGTACTCCTGCTGGGCCACCCGCCGCCAGCCGAGCGTCCGCAGGAAGGCGTCGGTCTCGACCTGCCCCGAGCCGAACATCTCCGAGAGCCTGCCCGCGGTCATATGGCGGCGTACGTCCATCTCCCAGAAGCGGTCCTGCGCATGGACGAACCCCTGGGCGCGGAAGAGGTCTTCGTCGCTGTCCGCATAGATCTGCGGGATGCCGTAGTCGTCGCGCTTGACCTCGACCGGGCCGCTCAGGCCCGCGATCTCTATCGTCCCGGTGGTCTGCGGGAAGGAGGCGCGTACCGTGCTGACGCTCCAGTACGCGCCGTAGCCGATGCCCGCGATGAGCGCCAGCACCAGGACGACGACGAGCAGTCGGGCGCGTCGCCCCTTCTTCTTCTTGGGGGAAGAGGCGGTTTCGTTGGAGGGCATCGCTGTCCTTCGAGGGGCAGGGTGGTCCTGGAGTGCTGGAGCAACTGTAGGCGCAGCGCCAGGCCCGCCCCGACGGCGGTGTCCATAAGCCCGGCTGATCCACCCCCAGTTCCCGTACACCCGTTCGGACGCATCAAGGAAACATTAATGATTAGGTAAGGTAACAAAACGAAATACGCCAACGCATGTGCGTCGGACATGTGCACTGACAGGAAGGACCGGCCGCTGACTGTCGACCAGCTCAACGAACTCCTGCTGATGTGCTCGCTCGTGCTGCTCATCGCGGTCGTCGCGGTGCGCCTCTCCTCCCGGAGCGGTCTGCCCAGCCTGCTGCTCTACCTGGGGATCGGCATCGCGATCGGCCAGGACGGCATCTTCAACGTCCGCTTCGACAACGCCGAACTGACCCAGGTGATCGGCTATGCGGCCCTTGTGGTGATTCTGGCCGAGGGCGGTCTGGGCACCAAGTGGAAGGAGATCAGACCCGCGCTGCCGATGGCGGCCGTGCTGGCGACCGTCGGCGTCGCGGTGAGCGTGGGAGTCACCGCGGCGGGCGCGCACTACCTCGTCGGGCTGGAGTGGCGGCAGTCCCTGATCATCGGGGCGGTCGTCTCCTCGACGGACGCCGCCGCCGTCTTCTCCGTACTGCGCAAGGTGCCGCTGCCCTCACGGGTGACGGGCGCGCTGGAGGCGGAGTCCGGCTTCAACGACGCCCCCGTGGTGATCCTCGTCGTGGCCTTCTCCACGACCGGCCCCGTCGACGCGTGGTATCTGCTCATCGGCGAGATCGCACTGGAGCTGGCCATCGGCGCCGGGGTCGGCGTCGCGGTCGGCTGGCTGGGGGCGTACGGGCTGCGCAGCGTGGCGCTGCCCGCGTCCGGCCTCTACCCCATCGCCGTCATGGCGATCGCGGTGGCGGCGTACGCGGCGGGGGCCATCGCCCACGGCAGCGGCTTCCTCGCCGTCTATCTGGCCGCGGTGGTCCTCGGGAACTCTCGGCTGCCCCACGCTCCGGCGACCCGCGGCTTCGCCGAGGGAGTGGGCTGGATCGCGCAGATCGGGATGTTCGTGCTGCTCGGCCTGCTGGTCACCCCGCACGAACTGGTCGACGACTTCTGGCCCGCGGTGGCGGTGGGGCTGGTGCTGACGACGGTGGCGCGACCGCTGTCCGTGTTCGGCAGTCTGCTGCCGTTCCGCCTCCCGTGGCAGGAGAAGACGCTGATGTCCTGGGCCGGGCTGCGCGGCGCGGTGCCGATCATCCTGGCGACGATCCCGATGGTGTCCGGCATCCGGGGCAGCGACCGGGTCTTCAACATCGTCTTCGTGCTGGTGGTGGTGTACACGCTGGTGCAGGGGCCGACCCTGCCCTGGCTGGCGAGGGCACTGCGGCTCGGGTCCCCGGACGCGGCCGCCGATCTGGGCATCGAGTCGGCCCCGCTGGAGCGGCTGCGCGGACATCTGCTGTCGGTGTCCATCCCGGACGGGTCGAAGATGCACGGAGTGGAGGTGGCGGAGCTGCGGCTGCCCGCCGGAGCGGCCGTCACCCTCGTCGTACGGGACGGCAAGAGCTTCGTGCCGCTGCCGACGACCGCGCTGCGGCAGGGCGACGAACTGCTGGTCGTGGCGACGGATCCGGTGCGGGACGCGGCCGAGCGGCGGCTGCGGGCCGTGGGGCAGGGCGGCAAACTGGCGTACTGGCTGGGGACCGGCCCCGGCTAGGGCGAACGGAAGATTGCGTTCCGGTTAATCGCAGGCGGGGAATGATCCGTGTCGCCGGTTTCACAGGCGGAACAGCCGAAATCCCTGTACCATGAAGGCACACTGATCGACCAACTCTGCCTGATGCAGAGCTGGCGCGACCGTATGGCGGCCGCGGAGCCCTCACAGTGGGCCCCGGTATCTACCGCAGTTCCGCGCAAGAGGACAGCTCTCGGCTGCTCCCGTACACCCCGGGGAGCGCTACCAGGCGGCAGAAAGGCCAGGGCCGTGGCATCCACGGTCGCCACCGAGAAGCGCCCGGGATACGGGCAGCTGCTGCGCACCCCCGGAGCCTGGACCTTCCTGCTCCCCGGCTTCTTCGCGCGCCAGCCCTTCGCGATGCTCACCATCGGCATCGTGCTGCTGGTGCAGCACACCACCGGCTCGTACGGGACCGCCGGCGCCGTCGCCGCCGTCACCGGTGTCTCCATGGCGCTGTTCGCTCCGCAGAGCGGCAAGCTCGCGGACCGCTTCGGGCAGCGCGCGGTGCTGCTGCCGGGCGTGGCAGTGCACGCGGCGTCGGGCGGTGCGCTGACCGCGCTGGCCCTCGCCGACGCGCCCCTGTGGGCGCTGTTCGCCGCGGCCGTGCCCACCGGCGCCTCGGTCCCCCAGGTCGGCCCCATGGTGCGGGCCCGTTGGGCGGCCAGACTGGAGGGCTCTCCGCTGATGTCGACGGCGGCGGCCTTCGAGTCCGTGACGGACGAGTTCACCTTTGTCGTCGGACCGGTGCTCGCGACCGCGCTGTGCACCGGCGTGCACCCTGCCGCCGGGCTGATCGCGGAGGCCGGGCTGACCGTCGTCGGCGGCCTCCTCTTCGCCGCCCAGCGCCGCACCCAGCCCGCCCCGCGCCCGGCCGCCACCGCGT
This sequence comes from Streptomyces sp. MUM 178J, assembly GCF_022414575.1. Lineage (GTDB taxonomy): Bacteria > Actinomycetota > Actinomycetes > Streptomycetales > Streptomycetaceae > Streptomyces > Streptomyces chengmaiensis. Next base: position 49,324 of record NZ_JADWYQ010000027.1, read on the forward strand.
CCGCGCCGCACGCCTCCGCGCTCTCCGTGCCGGGTGTGCGGGTGCTGGCCGTCGCCTTCCTCGGCATCGGCTCGGTCTTCGGCGGCATGCAGGTCTCGCTCACCGCCTTCTCGGAGGAGATCGGCAACCCCGGCGTCAACGGCGTGCTGTACGGGATCTTCGCCGCCGGCAACATGCTCGCCGGCGTCGCCTGCGGAGCCATCGCCTGGAAGAGCAGCCCGCGGCGGCGGCTGATCCTGGGCTATGCCGCGCTGACGCTCGCCGCCTCCGGGCTGTGGGCGGCCCACTCGGCGGTCCTGCTCGCCGCGCTCGGCCTGCTGGTCGGACTGTGCATCGCTCCGGCCCTGATCACCGGCTACACGCTCGTCGAGACCCTGGTGCCCGCCTCCGCCCGGACCGAGGCGTTCACCTGGCTGACGGGGGCGGTCGCCCTGGGCCAGGCCTCGGCGGTGACGGCAGCCGGACAACTCACCGACGCCCATGGCTCCGGCGCCGGATTCACCGTGCCGCTGATGGGCACGGCCCTCGCTCTGGCCACTCTCGTCACCCTGCGCTCGCGGCTGTTCCCGAAGACGCGGGGGCGGATCGCGGCACGTGGCGTCGGTCACCGCGTGCCCGTGACGGTGGACTGAAGCAGCGGAATAGGTCACTATGGAGCATCGTTAGCACTCACTGAGTCAGAGTGCCAGGAGGAAGACAAGTGCCGACCTACCAGTACCAGTGCACCGAGTGCGGCGAGGGCCTCGAGGCGGTGCAGAAGTTCACCGACGACGCCCTGACCGTGTGCCCCAGCTGCGACGGACGCCTGAAGAAGGTGTTCTCGGCGGTCGGCATCGTCTTCAAGGGCTCCGGCTTCTACCGCAACGACAGCCGCGGCTCGTCGTCCGGCAGCTCCCCCGCCGCTTCGTCCAAGACCTCGGCTTCGGGCTCGGAGTCGTCGTCCGCGTCGGAGTCGTCGTCCGCGTCGGAGTCGTCGTCCGCGGCGTCCGCGGCCTCCTCCTCGTCCTCGTCGGCGGCGCAGTCCTCCGACGCCAAGCCGGCCGCGGCGTCGAGCTCCGGCACCGCCGCCTGACTCACAGCCTTCCGGGTCTCCAGGGCCCCGTCGTACACGTACGGCGGGGCCCTCGCCGTGCGCACCAGACGTACGGAAGGCGCGGTCGGCTACTGTGACCGCCGTGGCGACGACCAAGGCGACCAAGACGACCAACGCGACCGCAGCAGCGGCACAGACAGCTGAGATCGGTGTGATCGGCGGCTCCGGGTTCTACTCCTTCCTGGACGACGTCACCGAGATCCAGGTGGACACCCCGTACGGCAGCCCCAGCGACTCCGTCTTCCTCGGCGAGATCGCCGGCCGCCGGGTCGCCTTCCTGCCCCGGCACGGGCGGGGGCACCATCTGCCGCCCCACCGCATCAACTACCGGGCCAATCTGTGGGCCCTGCGGTCGGTGGGGGTGCGCCAGGTGCTGGCCCCCTGCGCCGTGGGCGGGCTGCGGCCGGAGTACGGGCCCGGCACGCTGCTCGTGCCCGACCAGCTGGTGGACCGCACCAAGGCCCGCGCGCAGACGTACTACGACGGGCTGCCGCTGCCGGACGGCGTCATTCCCAATGTGGTGCATGTGTCGCCCGCCGACCCGTACTGCCCCGAAGGGCGCAGGGTCGCCCTGACCGCGGCACGCGGGCAGGACTGGGAGGCCGTCGACGGCGGAACGCTCGTGGTCGTCGAAGGGCCCCGCTTCTCGACGCGGGCCGAGTCGCGCTGGCACGCGGCCATGGGCTGGTCGGTGGTGGGCATGACCGGCCACCCCGAAGCGGTGCTCGCCCGCGAGCTGGAGCTCTGCTACACGTCGATCACGCTGGTGACGGACCTGGACGCGGGCGCGGAGGCGGGCGAGGGCGTCTCCCACGAGGAGGTGCTGGAGGTGTTCGCCTCCAATGTGGACCGGCTGCGCAAGGTGCTGTTCGAGGCGGTGACCCTGCTGCCGGAGACCGACACCCGGCGGTGTCTGTGCACACATGCGCTGGGCGGGGTGGATCCGGGGATCGTGCTGCCCTGACACCCGGCAGGGGCTGTGGGCACGGACCACCCATGTGAGTGAGGGAGTTGTCCACAAGGCGTCGGCCGTCCACAGGCCTCAGCGGGCTTTCGGCGGATGGCGGATCGTGAGGGGCGTTCGGTTCGACGCGCTTCTCACGACGGGCGGTACGGCGATGTCCTTCTCTCCTGCTTCCTCTGCTTCCTCTGCTTCCTCTGCTTCCTCCTCCGCGGCTTCTGGGCCTGCGGCGGCGGCTGGCTCTCTGGCGGCGGCTGGTTCTCTGGCGGCGGCTGGTTCTCTGGCGGCTTCTGCTTCCGCTGCTGCCGCTTCCTCTCCTTCCTTCCGCCCCGTTTCTCCGTGCTCGGTGGCTCACCGGCTGCCGCAGTCGGTTCCTGATCCGGTCAGGGTGCCGCTGTTCGCCCCCCTGCGGGTGCGGGGCGGGAGGCAGCGGCTGCGCAGGGCGCTGCTCCGACGCCGGAGGGCGCTGGCTGCCGGGCTCGCGGTGACGGCCGCGGCGCTGGCGGCTTCGAGCGCGCACGGCCTGGAGGGGACGCGGAGCCCGGCGGGGACGGGTGCGGACGCCAAGGCGGCGGCAGCGGCGGCTCATTCGGCCCGGTCTCCGGTGGAGATGGTCTCGGCGCCGGTGCGGATCGCGGATGCGGCGACGGTCAGGCTGCTGCGGCCGGGCGATCGCGTGGATGTGATCGCCTCAGCGCTCTCACCGGCAGGGGAGGCAAGCGAGGCGCACATCGTGGCCTCGGGCGCCCAGGTGGCAGAGGTGCCACGGCCGGAGGAGTCGTCGGCTGCCTCAGCGGCCTCGGCCGCTCTGCCCCCTTCGTCCGGCGGCGGCGCGCTCGTCGTGCTGACGGTGCCGCGCCCCGTCGCCGCCGAACTCGCCGGTGCGGGCGCGACGTCCCGGCTGGCGGTGACGGTGTGCTGACGCCCGAGACTCGCACTGGCGCACCGTCAGATCACCTGATCCCGGGGCCCGACTGGACAGCGCCGCCCCGCACTGCCGTAGGTTTCGCTTTCGCCGGATGCCACCTTGAACACGAAGAAAGGCCCACGCGTGAGCGACAGCAACAAGAAGCCGAACGTCCTGGAAGGCTTCAAGGCGTTCCTGATGCGCGGCAATGTGATCGACCTCGCGGTCGCGGTCGTCATCGGCGCCGCGTTCACCAACATCGTGAACACGGTGGTGAAGGGGGTCATCAACCCGGTGGTGGGCGCGTTCGGCACCAAGGATCTGGACTCCTACAGCTCCTGCCTCAAGGGCCCCTGCGAGGTCGTGGACGGCACGGAGATCGGCATCCGGATCATGTGGGGGTCGGTGCTCGGGGCCACCCTGACCTTCCTGATCACCGCGGCGGTCGTCTACTTCCTGATGGTGCTGCCGATGTCGAAGTACCTGGCCCGCCGGGCCGAGGCGCAGAAGGCGCAAGAGGGGGCGAAGAAGACCCCGGAGGCAACCGAGCTGGAAGTGCTCAAGGAGATCCGCGACGCCCTGGTCGCACAGCGCGTCCCCGGGCAGAGCGCACCGAGCACGCAGTCTCACCAGGGCTGACTCCTCAGAGACCGACCGCTCAGAGACCGACCGCTCAGAGACCGACCGCTCAGAGATGGTGGGGCGGCTTCTCGTCGAGGAAGCGCGCCAGATCCGCGGCGCTGTCGCCGCTGCCCGGAGCCCGCTCGCCCCACCCACGGTCCGTATCGTCCGCGGACTGCTGGTCCAGCGGATCGTCGAAGATCAGTTTCGGCGTTGATGCGGGATCGGGACCGGACTTCTGCCGAAGCCGCTCCGCTGCTCGCGGTCCGGGGGCGGGGGCGGTGCTCATACCTCAAGGGTACGGCCCTCAAGGGTGCGGCGGATCGCGCAGTTGAGCCGCCGCCCTTCGGGGGCCTCGCAGACCGCGGGGACCTCCGGGCCTCGCAGACCTCGGGGCTCTTGGGGCCGCTCGCCGTGGCGAAGCGACCGGACTGGCCCTCTGCCGGCCGTCCGGGGCGGCGCTGACGGCGACGCCGGACGACGTGAAGCGCCGGCTGTTCCCGGTGCTGGAGGTGACGGTGGAGCACACCGCAGGGGAGGCAGCGGTTGCGGTCGGCGTGACGCTCACCTGTCGGGCGGGGCAGAGAGGTCGTGAAACGCTTCTGAGCTCCGCAGGTCTTCGGCCGCCGCCCGGACAACCCGCGTGGTACCCATGGGCGTTATGACGGAGAAAGCCCGGCGGGATCGGGAAGCGACCGGACTGCGTGATGCGCTGACGGATGTGGCGGGACTGCGGGTGGGGCATGCGCGGGCGCCGGGCGAGCGGGCGCTCAGCGGCACGACCGTCGTCCTCGCGCCGGAGGGCGGTGCCGTCGCGGCCGTGGATGTGCGCGGCGGCGGGCCCGGCACCAGGGAGACCGACGCCCTGGACCCCCGCAATCTGGTGCAGCGGGTGGAGGCGGTCGTGCTGACCGGCGGCAGCGCGTTCGGCCTGGATTCAGCCGGCGGGGTGATGGCATGGCTGGAGGAGCGGGGACGCGGCGTCCGGGTGGGGTCCGATCCGGCGCAGGTGGTTCCGGTGGTTCCGGCGGCCTGTGTGTTCGACCTGGGGCGCGGCGGCGACTGGCTTGCGCGGCCTGACGCGGACACGGGGCGGGCCGCGGTGCGGGCGGCGGCGGAGACGGCGGAGGGGGCCGCCGTCGAGGAAGGGTCCGTGGGTGCGGGGACGGGTGCGCTGGTGGGCCCGCTCAAGGGCGGCGTCGGCACGGCGAGCACCCGGCTGGATTCGGGGGTCACCGTCGCCGCGCTGGTCGTCGCCAATGCGGCGGGGTCGGTGGTCGACCCGGGGACGGGCGCGCTGTACGGACGGTTGGAGGACTATGTCGCGGGCCGCGTCGCGGCGCCCTCCCCAAAGACGCGTGCGGCGGCCGAGCGGACACTCGCGGAGGTCCGGGAGAAGATGGGGCCGCCCCCGCTCAACACCACGCTGGCGGTGGTGGCCACGGACGCGGAGCTCACCCGCGCCCAGGCGCAGAAGCTCGCGGGCACGGCGCACGACGGTATCGCGCGCGCCGTGCGCCCCGTGCATCTGCTGCATGACGGCGACACCGTCTTCACTCTGGCGACGGGCGGCGCGGGTCCGCTCGACACCGCGGACCCGCTGGCCCTCAACCCGGTTCTGGCGGCCGGTGCGTCCGTGGTGACCAGGGCGATCGTCCGGGCGGTCCTGGCCGCGGAGTCCGTCGAGGGGCCCGGCGGGACCTTCCCCTCTTACCGTGCGCTGTACGGATTCGAGCCGCGCTCCCCCGGCGGCTTCAACTGACCGGAAAGCCACGATTGCTGGCCGGGGGCGCACGGGAACCTCATATGCGCCCCCTTCGTTTTGCCGAACCGCAGACACGTTGTCAGACCGAGGGACTACGTTTAGCAATCACCGAGTGACATGTGGCGACGGCCTGGAGACCGACCTTGAACGATCCGCACGAGACACCCGAGAGCCATCTTGAGCGACTTCTGGGTCGGGCGCTCAACTCCTTCGAGCTGCCCGACGCGACCGTCGAGCGGCTTGAGTCGGCGCTGGCGCACGCCAGTTCGCTGCACTCGTCGCACCACAGCGCGACACTGCACCGCTCGCTGTACCGGCACGCGTATCTGCTCAGCGACGGCAGCTCGCTCACCCTCTGGGAGCTGGTGCACAACACCGGCCGGGACGGCGAGGAGCAGCACGAGCTGTACGAGGTCGAGGCGGAGGCCAGGCTGGCCGCGTCCCGGCTGTCGCCCGCGTCCCCGGCGGGCGGGGGCCGCGGCCCGCTGGGCGGGTTCGAGGACGACTTCGACGCGGACTTCGAGCTGCTGGCGTCGCTGATGGTGACGCCGCCGGCCCCGGCGCCGCGGGTGTACGTCCCGGACGACTCGGCCGACCATGCCCGCCGGGTCCTGCGCCGCGCGGAGAACGCGGACCGGCCGGGCGAGCAGACCGCCCGGCGGCTGCGGGCGGCCTTTGCCCACCACATCACCCAGGTGTTCGGCCGCCAGTGCCGGGTGGCCGGCAAGGACGCCGGCTTCACGCTCTACGAGCACGGGTTTCTGCTGCTCGACGGCAGTGAGACAAGCCTGTGGGAGGTCGAGCACACGGCGACGCCGGACGGCCGCCATATGTGCGAGGTGTACGGGGACGAGGGCGCCGCCCGCGCGGCGATGGAGCACCGCGCGCAGGTGCGCTGACCGTCGTCCCTGTCCTTCGGCCGCATCCTCAAGCGGACGAGATCGGCCTCGTCGGGGTTCCAGGCACAGGGGTCCGGGGGCGGAGCCCTGAAAACGGGGTCCGAGGCGAGCCCCGGACCCCGTCGCGCGATGGGTTTTCAGTGCGCCAGCGCGGGCGCCTCCTCACGCTGCCCGGCCACGGGTTCCGGCCGGGCGTCGTCGCCGGACGGCGCCCCGCCCTCGATGTGCTGCTTCGGCCGCGCCGGGAGGGCGAACATCAGCAGGAAGATGACGGCGAGCACGCCGGCCACCCACCACAGGGAGTTCTGGAACGCCTCCGCGAATGCCGTGCCGACCTGCCCGGGAAGCAGCCGCTCCTCGTCGATCACCCCGAAGAAGACCACGGAGACCAGCCCAAGGCCCAGCGCGTTGCCCATCTGCATGGTGGTGTTGATCAGCCCGGACGCCGAGCCCGAGTGCTCACGCGGCACCTCCGACAGGACCGCGTCCGTCAGCGGGGCGACGATCAGGCCCATGCCCGCGCCCATGGCCGTCAGCGGCAGGATCATCTGCCAGGAGTGGATGCCGGTGCCGTACCGTCCGGCCTCCCAGATGTAGAGCAGCAGACCCGTCGCCATGATGATCGCGCCTGCCTGGAGGACCTTGCGGCCGAAGCGCGGCACCAGCTTCTGCACCGAGACACCGGCGGCTGTGGAGACCGCGAGGGAGAAGGGCACCCCGGTCAGCCCCGCCCGCAGCGGCGTCCAGCCCAGGCCGATCTGCATATACAGCGTCCAGACCAGGAAGAAGATCCCGCAGACGATGCCGAAGGTCAGCTGGACGGCGATGCCCGCGGCGAAGCTCTTCACCCGGAACAGCGACAGCTCGACGAGCGGGGAGCCGTCCCGCTTCGTCTTGTACTTCTCGTAGACGCCGAACGCTGCGAAGACGAACAGGCTGCCTGCCATGCACAGATGGCCCCACAGTGGCCAGTCCAGCTCCCGCCCGCGCGTCAGCGGGTAGACCAGCATCAGCAGCGCGACGGTGACCAGGGCGACGCCGATCAGATCGAGCCGCAGCGCCTTGGGGGCGCGGGACTCGCTGATGAAGGTGCGGCCCAGGATGATTCCGGCGATGCCCACCGGCAGATTGATCAGGAAGATCGGCCGCCACTCGAGCCCGAAGAGATTCCACTGGGTCAGCAGCGCACCGAGCAGCGGCCCGGAGACCGCTCCGAGGCCGATGACCGCGCCGAACATGCCGAAGACCTTGCCCCGCTCATGCGCCGGGAAGGTCACATGGATGATCGCCAGCACCTGCGGCACCATCATGGCCGCGGTGGCGCCCTGCAGCAGCCGGGAGGCGACGAGCATCTCCGGGTTCGCGGCGAAGCCGCAGAGCGCGGAGGCGATGGTGAAACCGGTGATGCCGAGCAGGAAGAGCCGCTTGCGACCGTAGATGTCGCCGAGGCGGCCACCGGTGATCAGCCCTGCGGCGAAGGCCAGCGCATACCCGGCGGTGATCCACTGGATGGCGCCGAAGGACGCGCCGAGGTCCCGCTCGATGCTGGGGATCGCGATATTGACGATGGTGACGTCGACCAGGTCCATGAAGGCCGCGGTCATGACGACGGCGAGAGCGATCCAGCGTCGCCGGTCCGCCGCGGAACGGGCCGCGGGGACATCCTCGGCCGCCGCGGATATGGAGTCTGCGGCCGAGCCTTGGGCTGGGGAGGGGGGCTGTGAACTCATGCCCATGAAGATAGGAGTCATATAGGTCAGATCACGGCCTATATAGCGGGCATTCTGAGGGACATGACGGACACACCGGCACGACTGCTGAATCTGCTGTCTCTCCTCCAGACTCCGCGCGAGTGGCCCGGCAGCGAGCTCGCCGAGCGGCTCGGGGTCAGCCCGCGCACCATCCGGCGGGACATCGACCGGCTACGCGACCTCGGCTATCCCGTCGAGGCGACGATGGGCGCGATCGGCGGCTATCGGCTGGTGGCCGGCGCCGCCATGCCTCCGCTGCTCCTCGACGACGAGGAGGCGGTCGCCATCGCGGTGGGCCTGCGGGCGGGCGCGGGCCACGCCATCGAGGGCATCGAGGAGGCATCCGTACGGGCGCTGGCCAAGCTGGAGCAGGTGCTCCCGTCGCGGCTGCGCCACCGGGTCGCCACGCTCCAGGCCGCGACGATCCCGCTCACCCGCGGCGACGGCGCGACGGTCGACCCGCACATCCTCACCGTGATCGCGGGCACGGTGACCGCGGGCGAGCGGCTGCGCTTTGGCTACCGGGCCGGCGACGGCGCGCAGACCAGTCGTCAGGTGGAGCCGTACCGGCTGGTGTCGACGGGAAGGCGCTGGTACCTGGTCGCCTACGACCTCGGCCGGGAGGACTGGCGGACCTTCCGGGTCGACCGGGTCTCCGAGCCGTTCGCCACCGGGGCTCGCTTCACCCCACGTGAAGCCCCCGTGGGCGACGCGGCGGAGCTGCTGAGCCACAGCATGTCCCGGACGCAGCCGGAACACGACATCGATGTGACCTTCCGGGCCCCGGCCTCGCATGTGGCGGCCCGGCTGCCGGACCATCTGGGCAGGCCGGCGGAGGAGGCCTCGGCAGGCGACGACGACGGCGGGCAGCGCTGCCGGCTGCGCACCCGGTCGGCGGACTCCCTGGAGTGGGTGGCGCTCCGTCTCGCCCTGGTCGACTGCGAGTTCACGGTCCACGGCCCGCCGCGGCTCGCTGAGTACATGAGCCAGCTGGGCGGCCGGCTCTCCCGCGCGGGCGGAGCCGCCTAGGCCGCGGCCGGAGGCTTTCCCCATCCCCATCCCTAACCCGAAACCAGGGCAAGCCCACGGCCCGCGTACGGCCTGACGCCCGTGTCCCCCGTCGCAGGACGGGCTCGTCTCAAGCCCCGCCGGCGTCTGAGGCCACGGTCTGGAGTGGCGCCCCGTCCGGGAAATGGGTCAAATGGGTCCCCCACGCACCCTCAGGCGTAGTGGGCAGGGGCGGGGAAAGAGCAACCGGCCGCAGCGCAGACGTAGAAGGACCCCGGCACGGGGGGGGAAGGTGCCGGGGTCCGCTCAGGTGGGTCCGCGGGGACGGACCGCGTACTCACGCCGCCGCGTCGAAGCCCGTGTCGCGGGCCAGCTTCTTCAGCTCCAGCAGGGCGTGCTTCTCGATCTGGCGGATCCTCTCACGCGTCAGACCGTGCTCCTTTCCGACCTCGGTCAGCGTCCGCTCGCGGCCGTCCTCGATGCCGTACCGCATACGGATGATGGAGGCCGTCCGGTGGTCGAGCCTGCCGATCAGATCCTCCAGCCCCTCGCTGCGCAGCAGCGACAGCACGGACTGCTCCGGGGAGATCGCCGAGGTGTCCTCCAGCAGATCGCCGAACTGCGTCTCGCCCGCGTCGTCCACCGACATGTTGAGGCTGACGGGGTCGCGGGCCCAGTCCAGCACATCGGTGATCCGCTCGGCGGTGGAACTCAGCTCGCCCGCGATCTCCGCGGCCTCCGGCTCCCGTCCGTGCTCCCGGTTGAACTCGCGCTGGACACGGCGGATACGGCCCAGCTCCTCCACCAGGTGGACGGGGAGCCGGATGGTGCGGGACTGGTCGGCGATGGAGCGGGTGATCGCCTGGCGGATCCACCAGGTGGCATAGGTGGAGAACTTGAAGCCCTTGGTGTAGTCGAACTTCTCCACCGCGCGGACCAGGCCGGCGTTGCCCTCCTGGATCAGGTCGAGCAGCGGCAGCCCGCTGCGCGGATAGCGGCGGGCGACCGCCACCACCAGACGGAGGTTGGACCGGATGAAGACGTCCTTGGCACGCTCGCCCTCGGCAACCAGCGCTTCCAGCTCTTCGCGCGTCGCGCCGCCGGCGTCGGACTCGGCCTCTCCGTCAAGGATCTGCCGGGCGTACACCCCGGCTTCGATGATCTGGGACAGCTCGACCTCTTTGGCGGCGTCGAGCAACGGCGTACGCGCGATCTCGTCGAGGTACATGCCGACCAGGTCGCGGTCGGCGATCTCCCCGCCCACTGCGCGAACGCTGCCCGCCCGGTCGGGCCCGGCCTCGGCGGACTCGGACTGACGGCGGGCGACGGCACGGGTTGCCATGCGTGCTCCCTTTGCTCTGTAGGTCGCGACACCCTTCGGGTGCCCTGCATCCGATGGAAACAACGACTGGAATCCGGACAGAATTCCCATGCGGTGCATTGATTTTCGCGATCATGCAGTACCCTGTGCCGCCACCAGGGGAGGACACATGGCGCAGGACCGCGCGGAAGTGCAGGTCAGGGCGGGCGCGGAGACCGACCTCGAAGCCCTCGTCGACCTCTACAACCACTACGTGAGCATGACGGCCGTCACGTTCGACACGACCCCCCTCACTCCCGAGCAGCGCCGCCCATGGCTGCACTCCCACCCTGAAGACGGCCCGCACCGCCTTCTGGTTGCTCAGGATGTCCGGTCTGAGCGGATTCTCGGCTATACGACGAGTAGCCCGCTGAGCCCCAAGCCCGCCTATGCCACGTCTGTGGAGGTCTCCGTCTACTGCGCGCACGACGCGGGAGGCAGGGGCGTCGGCACCCGCCTGTACGAGGCGCTGTTCCGGGCGCTGGAGGGCGAGGACGCCCATCGCGCCTACGCCGGGATCACACAGCCGAACGAGGCGTCGGCCCGGCTGCACGCCCGCTTCGGCTTCAAGGAGGTCGGGCGCTACGGCGAGGTGGGGCGGAAGTTCGGCACGTACTGGGACGTCGTCTGGCACGAGAAGGAGCTCCGGCCCCGCGACCCCGACCGGCCGGCCCCGGCATCCGGCCGGAGGCTTTGACTCCGCATTGTTAAAGCTTCAAGAACAGCCTCGTACAGTGGAGACATGAACACCGCACCCCGCTGGCTGAGCGATGAGGAGCAGCGCGTCTGGCGCGCGTACCTCCATGCCACCACGCTTCTCGAGGACCATCTCGACCGCCAGCTCCAGCGTGACGCGGGCATGCCGCACATCTACTACGGGCTGCTGGTCCAGCTCTCCGAGGCGCCGCGCCGCAGGCGTCGGATGACCGAGCTGGCCATCGAGGCCAAGATCACCCGGTCGCGGCTCTCTCATGCGATCGCCCGGCTGGAGAAGAACGGCTGGGTACGCCGTGAGGACTGCCCCTCCGACAAGCGCGGTCAGTACGCCCTGCTGACGGACGAGGGCATGGAGGTCCTCAAACGCGCCGCTGCCGGGCATGTGGACGCGGTGCGACAGGCGATGTTCGACCGGCTCACGCCCGAACAGGCGGCCCAGCTCGGCGAGATCATGCGGGTGCTGGCGGAGGGGCTTCAGCCGCAGGACCCGACGGCCGATCTGCCCTGGCTGCGCTGAGGGACGCGAGGAGGGAAGGACGGAGGACGCGGCGGGGCCCCGCCCGGTCGAAACCGGGCGGGGCCCCGCCGCTTTCCAGTACGCGACTCGGCTTTAAAGTGCTCGGCCGCCTTTCGGCGCTCTGCCGCTTTCCGTGTGCGGCGCTCTGCCGTTCTCCGGCGCCCTGCCGCTCTCCGTGTGCGGCGCTCAGTGCGCGGCGACCGGGACCAGGACCTCGTCCTGCTCGACGCCGTCCGCCGTCGCCGTGCCGTCCCCGCCCTGGCGCCCCGTGTTGATCAGCGCGAAGGCGACGCCCGCAGAGACTGCCAGAATGCCCACGGCCCACCAGATGGCGGTCGAGAAGCCGTGCACCATGCCCTGGAGCTCCAGCAGCCGCGCGTCCGTCGCACCCGCGGCGTGCGAGGCGATATACGAGGTCGTGGCCGAGGCCGCGATCGTGTTCAGCAGCGCCGTGCCGATCGCCCCGCCCACCTGCTGCGAGGTGTTCACCATGGCGGAGGCCACGCCGGCGTCCGACGGGTTCACCCCGTGCGTGGCCAGCGACATCGCCGGCATGAAGGCCGTACCCATGCCCAGGCCGAGGAGCAGCTGCGCGGGCAGGATCAGCCCGGCATACGAGGAGCCGATCTCCAGCTGGGTCAGCATCAGCATGCCGAGGGACGCGACCAGGAAGCCGGGCCCCATCAGCAGCCGCGGCGGGACGCGGGTCATCAGCCGGGCGCCGATCTGCGTGGAGCCCACGATCATGCCTGCGATCATCGGCAGGAAGGCGAAGCCGGTCGCCACCGGGGAGTATCCCTTCACGACCTGCAGGTAGAAGGTCAGGAAGAGGAAGAGCCCGAACATCGCGATGATGGCGAGGCCCAGCGACAGATAGACGCCGCCGCGGTTGCGCTCGGCCAGTACGCGCAGTGGAAGAAGCGGCGACTTGACCACGGCCTCGGTGGCGACGAAGCCTGCGAGCAGCACGGCGGAGGCGATGAACATCGCGATGGTCAGGCCGTCCGTCCAGCCCGCGGACTCGGCGCGGGTGAAGCCGTACACCAGGGCCACCAGGCCGAGGGTGGACAGCACGACGCCGGGAATGTCGAGGGAGGAGCGGTTGCGCGCGTCGGCGGGCTCACGGATGACGAAGTACGCGCCGATGGCGGCGACCACCGCGAACGGGATGTTGACGAAGAAGGTCCAACGCCAGTTCAGATACTCGGTGAGGAAGCCGCCGAGGATCAGGCCGACGGCGCCGCCGCCGCCCGCGATCGCACCGTAGATGCCGAATGCCTTGGCGCGTTCCTTGGCGTCGGTGAACATCACCGCGAGCAGGGAGAGCGCGGCGGGCGCGAGCAGCGCGCCGAAGACGCCCTGGAGGGCGCGGGCCCCGAGCATCATCGCCTCGCCGGTGGCCGCGCCGCCGAGCGCCGAGGCGGCGGCGAAGCCGAGCAGGCCCACGACGAAGGTGCGCTTGCGGCCCCACAGGTCGGCGACCCGGCCGCCGAAGAGCAGCAGTCCGCCGAAGGCGAGGGCGTAGGCGGTGATGACCCACTGGCGGTTGGCGTCGGAGATGCCCAGGTCCTGCTGGGCGGTGGGGAGCGCGATGTTCACGATCGTCGCGTCGAGCACCACCATCAGCTGGGCGAGCGCGATGAAGACCAGCGCCTTCCAGCGGCTGGGATCCGGGAGGGATATGTCGGGGCGGGATATGTCGGGCGCTTTCGGCATGGGTCTGGCCACCTAGGGATTGGGAAAGGGCACAAAAAGGGTGCTGACGCTGTGACAGATGAGGAGGTCGAGGCACTAGGGGTCCTGAGTTACACGATGGTCCCCTGACGCCGTGAAGGAAAGCGAATAAAAGGGTCGGCGGGGTCAACGGTTCACGAGGTGCTCCGCAGGTCGCCCAATGTCGCGGGGACGCCGGGAAGTTCGGAGCGGGCGGGCGCTTCGAGGCCGTCCACGAAGAGCTGGAGATGGCGGTGGACGAAGCGGTCCATGTTCGGGCAGACGGTGCCCGGCAGAGGCCTGGCGAGCTGGGACAGCGCCACCATCAGATCGCCGACGGCGACGTCGTCGCGCATCCGGCCCGCGGACTGGGCGCGTTCGACGAGGCTCTGCACGGCCCCTTCGAGCCGCTCCCGCCCGTCGTCCAGATCCGGGTGGGCGGTGTCGAAGGCCCCGGAGAGCATCGGGCACAGCGCACCGATGCGCTCTTCGGCCGCCGTGTGCACAAAGCGCCGTACGGCGGCGAAGGAGTCGGCCTCCTCCGCCATCGCCGCTTCCGCCTGCCGGGAGACGCGGTCCAGCACGGCGACCACGACATCGCGGATGAGGACGGCTCGGTCGGGAAAGTGCCGGTAGAGCGTGGCGTTGCCGACGCCGGCACGGCGGGCGATCTCGTCGAGCGGCACATCGGGGCCGTGCTCGACGAACATCTCGCGTGCGGCGGCGACGATCCGCTCCCGGTTGCGCAGAGCGTCGGCCCGTGGTCTCGGGGCGCGACGGGCGCACTCCCGGTCGCCGGACGCGCCTCCGGCGGACCCGGCCGCAGCGGACTTCACGGCTCCCATGCGCTCTCCCACGCCCCTCGCTGTCTTGGCGAACCGGGGATCAGCTCCCCGTTTCTTGCGGACATGAGTGCAAACGGGGAAACGATCCCCGGTTATTTCCTCCGATCGATGTGACCTGAGCCACTCGTCCGGGGGAGCCCGGCGCGAACCCCACGATCGGCCCACCCGGCGCGCGCCCCACCGTCCCCCCGCAGAGGCTGAGCTCACGGAGGGCAGCCAGGGCCGGCCGGCTGCCGCGGACCCGAAGGCGGACGCATGCAGCACCGACGCCACCGGATACGCAGATCCCACAGCCGCCCCGCAGACCGCCGTCGCACCGGGCGGCTCCGCGTACTCGCCGGCCTCGCCGCCCTCGCCCTGACCGCTCTCACCACCGCGAGCGCCACCCTTCCCGCCCCCACCCGGGGCCTCTCCGCCGGTCCGATCGCCGACCGGGACGCCGCAGGTCTCGGACCGTGCCGCCTGCCCTCCGCGATCGGCGTGCAGATGTCGGAGGGGCTCCCCACGCCGCCCGGCTACTCCCGCTCCACGGGCGAGGTCCGCGCCCTCAACCTGATGATCGACTTCCCGGACGCGGTCGGCGAGGGCAGCGCGCTCGACCGGCTCGCCGAGTTCTTCCCGCAGACCTCCGACTGGTTCTCCACCAGCTCGTACGGGCGGCTCAGCTATCGGCCGCACGCGCCGGTCGCCGACTGGCTGCGGATGCCCGCGCCGTTCGCGTCGTACGGGATAGAGCGCGGCTCCCCGTACGAGCCGGGGTACCGCCGGCTGGTCGAGGACATCGTGGCCACAGCCGACCGCAGCGTGGACTTCAGCGCATACGACCTGGTCAACATACTGGTGACCCCGAACGCCGGGCCCTCGGCGCTGGACACCGTGCTGTCCGTGACCTTCTCCGGCAACCATGAGGCCCCGACCGCCGACGGGGTGCCGCTCGCCAACACGTCCTTCGTCTACAGCCGCCAGGACGACGGCTCGGGGTCGTACGCGGAGACCGGATACCGGGTCCTGCCCCATGAGAACGGCCATGTCTTCGGCCTGCCGGACCTCTACACCGAGGAGGGCGGGGGCTCAGTCGGCCACTGGGACATCATGTCCGAGGACTGGGGGGCCAACAACGATCTGCTGGGCTGGCACAAGTGGAAGCTGGGCTGGCTGGACGGCGACCAGATCAGCTGCGCGGCGGTCCCCGGCACCACCGAGCACACGCTGACGCCGCTGGCCCTCGCGGGCGGGCCGAAGCTGGCGGTCGTGCCGCTGGACGACACCTCGGGGTACGCCGTGGAGGTGCGCACCCGGGCGGGCAACGACGAGGCGGTGTGCGAGCCGGGGGTGCTGGTCTACCGCATACGGTCCGACGTGGACACCGGGCAGGGACCGGTCAAGGTGTCCGACAGCCGGCGTGAGAGCGGAGGCTGCACCCGCCGGCCCAATGTGCACGCGGAGCTGTCCGACGCCCCGTACCGACCGGGCGACTTCTTCCTGGACGAGGAGCACGGGGTGCGGATCTCGGTGATGGAGGAGCTGGAAGGGGACCGGGCCGAGGCCTACCGGGTGCGCATCACCCGCTCCTGACCTCCGGGGACACTCCGGTGAACAGCCCGCGCAGCTCCCTCTTGAGGATCTTTCCCGTCGGGTTCCGCGGCAGTTCCGCCCGCTGCGTCCGCACATGGGCGGGCACCTTGAAGGCGGCGAGGCTGCGGGCGACATGCGCCCGCAGGTCGTCGGCGCTGACCGCGGCGGCCTCCGGGCGCAGCCGGACGACGGCGGCGACCTCCTCGCCGAGGACCGGGTGCGGCACGCCGAGCACGGCGGCGTCGAGGACGGCGGGGTGGTCGTGGAGGGCGGACTCCACCTCGGCGCAGTACACGTTCTCGCCGCCCCGCACCACCATGTCCTTGATCCGGTCGACGACGGTGACCCGGCCTTCCCGCAGCACGGCCAGATCCCCGGTCCTGAACCAGCCGTCCGGCGTGAACGCCCGGGCCGTCGCCTCCTCGTCCCGCCAGTAGCCGCGCACCAGCGACTGGCCGCGCAGCTGGAGCTCGCCGGCCTCGCCGTCGGGCAGCTCCCCGCCGTCCCGCCCGACGACGCGCGCCTCGACGGCGGGTGCGGGGCGTCCGGCTCCGGCCGGGTCGGCGCGGTAGGCGTCGCCGAAGTTCGCCAGGACACCTCCGCCGGTCTCGGTCAGACCGTAGCCGTTGCGGGCTTCTACACGCCGGCCGACGCTCGCGGTCAGCCGCCCCACCAGCCCGGCGGGCGGCGCGGCCCCGCCGGTGCCGACGTTGGTCAGCGTGTTCAGCCCGTGCCCGGCCCGGTCGGCGGCGTCCAGAAGCTGGAGCGCGGTCGTGGGGACGCCCGCGTAGTGGGTCACCCGGTGCCGGTCGATGAGCGCGAGCGCCTGCTCGGCGTCCCACCTGCGCATCAGGACGAGGCTGCCGCCGGCCGCCATCGTCGAGTACAGCGTGGTGAAGGCGGCCGCGTGGAAGAACGGGAACGTCATCAGCACCACCGGCGCGGGCCCCTGCCCGGGAACCGCCCCGCGGGCCAGCGCGGACACGGCGGCGAAGTACCGCGGATGGACGGCGGCCCCGGCCTGGGCGAGCTGAGTGGCGACGGCCCCCTTGGGCCGCCCGGTGGTCCCGGAGGTGTACATGATCGTGGCGTCGTCCTCGGGCCGCACCTCGACGCCGGGCGGCGCGACGGGCAGATCCGGGCGCGGCTCCGCATACGGCTCCACGCCCTCGCCCCCGTACTCCTCCCCGGAGCCTTCCGGGTGGAACACGACGACCGGCACCCCGCGCTTCCGGCTCCAGGCGGCGATCCGCGGGTACCGCTCCCCGTCGACGAGCAGCACGCCCGGCCCGCAGTCGTCCAGGGCGTACGCCATCTCGCCCTCGGTCCACCACGCGTTGAGCGGCACGGCGACGAGGCCCGCCAACTGCGCGGCCCAGAACGCGATCTGCCACTCGGGGTAATTGCGCATCGCGACGACGGCCCGCTCACCGGGCCGCAGCCCATGCACCTCGACGAGACGCCGCGCGAGGGCGGAGGCCGCCGAGAAGAACTCCCGGTAGCCGTAGCTCCGCTCGGCCCCGACCAGAAACGGCCGCTCCCCGAAGGCCCACACCCCCTCGACGAACTCCCGCAGCGTCCGCGGCCCCGCGGCGTACTCCAGCGCACCGCTCTCCCCGCGCACCACGGCGAAGGGCGCCCCGTCCGCCACCAGTCTCTCCTCGCCCACGGCCGCCTGCTCCCTCCGCCCGGCCCGCTCCGCCCCGGCGCTGAGCGCCCGCTTACATCCGGGCGACGCTATGCGGGCCCCACCCCTCCGTCAAGCGCCACCTGAAGCGGATAAGCCGACAGCCTCCGTCACCCCACCCGCTACACTGTCCGCGGCGGATCAGCCCGTGGGCCATGCCGCCTCGCCTCCGTAGCTCAGGGGATAGAGCACGGCTCTCCTAAAGCCGGTGTCGCAGGTTCGAATCCTGCCGGGGGCACCACCGTGACCAGGTGCCGGATCGACAAAGACCCAGGTCAGCCCAGCGGCTGCCTGGGTCTTTCGTCGCTCCGGACAGTCCGCCCACACTGCCCCTACGTTCTGACTACACCTCAACTACGGAGCCTCGTCTCCTGTAAATCCCCTAAACGATCACCTGTTTGCGCCGGTCAGCGCACACAAGAAGAGCCGCCCCTGACTGATTGGGGAGGGGCGGCTCAGCGCCGGGGCCCCGAGGGGGCCACTCCTGGTGCCCCGGCGCGCCCTGCGGGCTCACCTCGGCATGAGGCGAGCGTCCATATAGTTGAAACTTGCAGCGACATACTTGGTGTGATCCATATACGGAGGAAGACATTCCGGTAACCGGCAGGGAACCGACATCCGAGCCCCGGCCGGCCTGCGCAGGGGCTACGGGCCGGCCGGGGCCGTGGTGCCTGCCCGCTGCCGCTTCGCCGTAGTCGCGGCAGCGGGCAGGGGCTCAGCGCCCGCGGGGGCCAAGCATGCCCGGGTCCCGGCGGGGCTGACACTCGGGGTCGCCCTTCTTGTGCCGGTAGCTGTTGGGGCGGGCGCCGGAGGCGGAGAACGGGATGACGGTCTCGGCCTCGCCGCGGATGGGCCGGCTGCACCAGTCGCAGAAACGAGTCCCCTCGCTCACCGTCCCGCCTCCAGTGCGGCCAGGGAGTCCGCGAGCGCGATGACGGCGCGGGCGAGGCTTTGCGCGTAGGCAACGGCCTTGGTGGGGTGGCCGTTCGGGGGCTCCTCGGCGAGGCGTCGCCGTGCCCGTGCGACGGCCGCCATTGCGTGCGCCAGGGTGTCGTCGTTGCGTGGGTGCTTGGGGATCCGGTCGGTGACGGCGGGGATGAGCTGCATGAGATAGCCGCGGAACCGCAGCGTCAGTTCGTCGAGCTGATCGCTGGTCGGCGGGTCGGCGGTGGGGAGCAGCAGCAGTTCGGCGTCTGCTCGCATCAGCTCCGGGCGGATCGTTGTGTGGTTCATCAGCAGTGCTCCGACGTGTCCGGCGATCCGCTGACAGCAGCCGCCAGGGCGTCCCGGAGGGCCTCGGCCGCCGTCAGGCAACGCATCCGAGTCGGCGGGATGCGCCACTGAGGTCCTGCGGTGCACTGGGGGCCAGGAACAGCCACATGGGCCGTCTCACTCAGCATCTGGACTTGCGCTTGAGGGGTGAACTCCTCCTCCCACTCCAGCGTGCTGCCAGGCGGTACAAGCCAGTAGAAGGTGTTGCCTCCTGGGTCCTCGATCACCGCGCCGCTGCGGTCGCCGAGATGTTCGAGCACACTCTGGCCGATCCCTCGTGGCACACGGACGGCATCCCACCATCTCCCTGCGGGCAGCAGCACAACTGTCCGACCTGCAGGGATCCATGCTCGGCTTGGACTTTGGTTGGTCATGGCTGCAGCATTTCCTTACGGAACGTATCGGCTCGATACCATGCCTGTAATCTCACCGTGGGATAGCTTCGCATCCCGCCGTGGAACCAGGGGGCCGACGATGGCGACGCAAAGCTCATCCGTCCAACTCCCGGACTGGGCCTGGGAGCGCATCGAAGTCCGGCAGGCACTACGTGCCCGGGACATTGGTGCCGTGTTCCGCTACGTCCAGCAGTACGCAGGCAGCAGTCAGGCGAAGATCGCCGCAGCGGTGGACATGACGCAGGCCCGCGTCAACGAGATCATCAACGGGCGACGCGAGGTCTCAAGGCTTGATGTCTACGAACGAATCGCAGACGGACTGGACATGCCAGACGACGCCCGCCACCTGCTGGGATTGGCCTCCAGCCGCGACAGACGCAGCGGAGGCGCGGCCTTCGACCTCGCTGCGTTCCCGGAAGTGGTGCGGGTCTATTCGTCCCAGGGGTCCGCGCGTGAGGAGATCCAGCAACAGGCCAGATCCGCTCTTGAGCTGGACGTGCTGGCAGTGCGGGGTCTCGGGCTCATCGGCTTGAACGACTCGCTGCTGCGCGCCTGCCTCGCCCGCGACGGAGGGGGCCGCCCGCTTCGAGTGCGGGTGCTGCTGCTCGACCCTGCATCACCCCTGCTCAGTCAACGTGCAGCGGAGATCGGAGAGTCCGCCGAGTCGTTGGCTGGCGGCGTGAAGCTCGCCGAGGCGCGCCTGCGTGAGCTGTCCGGCGCATGCGACATCGAGGTGTACCGATACGCCATGCTGCCGACCTGGCGCATCATCCGTACCGACTCCACCATGTTCGTGGGTGCCTTCGACGCGGGTTGGGAGGGGCATGAGTCGGCCACGTACAAGGTGATGGAAACCTCACACGGGCCGCTGTACCGAGGCTTCCGGCGCATGTTCGAGGCTGTCCTCGAGGGTGCTGAACGGACTGTATGAGGCAAGGAGAACTCTGGGTGATCGAGGCGGAGCTGAAGGCGCGAGTCCACACTCCGGAACGGGTTCTGCGCCAGCTTGAAGAGTGGGCGGCTGGGAGAGCCGAGGTCTATTCCGACACCTACTACGACTTCCCTGACGGCGCGCTCTCGGCACGAGACCAGGAGCTGCGGGTGCGGACCGTGCATGGCGCGGACAGCACTTGTACCGTGCTGACCTTCAAGGACGCCAAGGTCGACCAGGCGTCGGGGTCGAAACCTGAAGAGGAAACGCCCGTTGGTGACGCTGCAGCGATCCACGCGATCGTTCGCGGGCTCGGATACGTGCCGGTCATCTCGTTTGAGAAGCGCTGCCGCAACTATGATTTCCAGGCGCGCGGCCGAGCGATGCTCGCCACGCTGGTGCGCGTACCAGAAGTCGACGGGACCTTCCTGGAACTGGAGACGCTCGCCGATGAGAAGGAGCTGGCGGCTGCTCTGGCCGATGTCCGTTCGGTCCTGGCCGACTTGGGTATCGGTGAAGCTGATCTCACGACGGAGCTCTACACGGATGCTGTGCGTGCCCGCCGCGCCACCTGATGGCGCATCGCGAAAGGGCCCCTGCGCCCGGCCGTAGCCGGTGCTTAGGTTCTAGCGGTCCTCGCAACACTCACGACGTTGGGAGTTGCGGGGACCGTGGGCGGTAAGAGGATCGATCCTGCGCTGAAGAAGCGCTTCCTTGAGCGGCTGGACGCCGTGCGGAGCGTGTCCGCCGTGGCGCGCGAGCTGGGGCTGAACCGGAACACCGCGTTCGCCCTGACCTACAAGGCCGGGATGAGGTTCGGGCACCAGGGGCACCCACGGCGGGAGGAGTACCAGCAGCTCCGGGGGCGGAGGCCAGTCGTGCGGGGGCGCTCCGGGGGCCGGGTCCACCGGGGAGCACGTCCATCCGCGCCAGGCCGGACGACCCGCCGAGGTCGTTCACGCCCCTTCGCGACGGGCAAGGCCGTGTGGGCCCACGCGATCGGGGGAATCCGCACACGGTCGGTCTGCGCCCGGGAGGAGAAGCCGATGAGTCCCACACGTCCGAGACCCACCCGGGCGCGTCCGGCGACGCGCGCCGTCGGACGTGCCGGGGGGGTGGCTGCTCGCCGTGGGCCTGGCAGCCCTGTTCGCTGCAGCGGGCATCTATCTCGGCGTCGTCGGCGCAGACTGGCGCCGCTTCCCCTCAACAGCACTTCCGCCGGCGTGACCATGCATCGATGTCGGTGGCACCGGATACCGTCCGGCCATGGCAGACGCGTACACGACCCTGTGGACTAACGACCTGTGCAAGGCCCTCGCTTGCGCGTAGGGTCGCCGGTCAGAATGCCGACTGCACGCCCCGGATGATCTTCCGGCCCGCGTGCCAGGACGAGACCGCGTAGCGCAGCCGCACGCCGTGGCTGCCGGAGGCCCGCAGCAGCTCGGCCGCCTGGAGCTGGTCGGGCGTGGGGTGCTCCATGGGCAGGAAGTAGTTGTTGTCGTCGTGGTCCAGGCGTACCCGCAGATACGGCACCGACAGATTCTTGTGCTGGAGCAGGCGCAGCTCCCGGATGTGGACCTCGTCCGTCTCCACCGCACCGGTGTCGGTGAACGCCCAGGGCTCCAGCGAGGGTCCGGGGTTGAGGGGGACGGAGGTCGTGTCGGCGGCCGGGTTGCCGGCGGGGTTGGTGACGTGGCGCAGCTCGAAGTGCAGGTGCGGGCCGGAGGGGTGGGAGCCGACGAAGCCGATCAACTGGCCTTCGCGGACGGTGGTGCCCACCGGCAGGCCGACGCTGAGGTGGTAGTACACGCTGAGGTGGCCGAGGGCGGTGGCAGGGGGAGGAGCTGTAGGCGGAGGAGTGACGGAAGGGTGATGGTCGAGGATCACCCAGGCCGGGCCCCGGCTGTCGGTGGGACTGGAGCCGGAGACAACGATCGTGCCGTCGGTGACGGCGAAGACGGGGTCGCCCTGGCTGGCGTTCAGGTCGACACCTTCGTGGGCGCGGCGAGGACTGTAGGTGGTCGAGATCCCCGCGACAGTGCCGGTGCGCGAGCCGTCGGTGCGCGGGGCGCCGAAGCGGCCGGTTGGCAGGCGGCGGATCAGGAAGCGCTGGAGCGGCGGAGCGAGCAGCAGCGGGTCATGGACTGTGGCGTTGACCGTCAAGGCGGCCCCCTCTGCGGCGGGACGTCGGCGGCGTCCGTATAGAGGAGTTCTTTCCCAGCGGGGAAGAGGCCACACTTGACATCCTCTCCCCCCTGAAGGGGGGGGAGAAGGCTGCGGAGCTCAAGCCCCAGCCTGCTCAGACGGCCGAGGCCCGGCGCTTTCGTAGTACGCGGAACGCGCCTGCTTCACCCGATCGCGCACAGGGCTCTGCTCCGCGCCGTCGACGTTGAGAGGCGGGCGCAGCGCAGCGATCAGCGCCGCCTCCACCATGAGGGGATCCGGATATTCGACCCAGGTGAGCGTGAGATGCCTGTGCATCCACTCTGTGAGGCGCTGCTCGTCCTCCGGCAGGAGGATCACGCGGTCACTCCACATCGTCCGGTACCCCTCCGTAGGCATGAGCAGCCCGGCCAGCGTCCGGCGCAGAGTTGAGCTTCCCGACCGCTTCAGGTGGTTCGAGACGATCCGGCTGCGAAGCCGGGTCGCCTTGCCGAGGTAGAGCAGACGCCGCTCCGGCTCCGCGGAGTGCGACAGACCTGGAAAGTCGCTCAACACACCCGGCGGCGCCCACCAGGCGTACAGACCCGCGGTCGCCGGCAGGGCGGATGTCGCTGCGGCCAAGGGACTCGGAGCGGCAAGCAGAGCGTCGGTGAGCCGCTGAACTTCGATGGCGTCAGGCATGAGCGCAGCATAGGGACCGGAGGCAGCGCCGCCCGACGTCGAAGCCGCACAGAGGTGATCTCGGGCCTCTGCCGAGGCCGTGTCGCAGGCCCGAATTCCCCCGGGGGCGCACCCCGTTAGACTCCTCGAATCGATCAGTGCGCACCGCACTCATCCAGTCAGGGGGAACTCATGACGCAGGAACGTTTGAACCGCCGGAGTCTGCTGCGCGCGGGCGGCGGAATCGGGCTCGCCGCGCTCGGCCTGGGGTACGGAGCGGGAGCTGCGTCCGCGGCGGTGTCCGCGTCGCCGCGCTTCGATCTGACCAAGCCCTCGTACGACCTGTTCCGGCACAAGCCGCTGCACGACGACACCGTGCAGCAGAGCTTCGCCTTCGACAGCGTCAACAAGCGTCTGTTCGTGGCACAGCGGCGGAACGGCACCGACACCAAGGCCGGCGATCTGTGCATCACCCAGCTGGACTTCGCCGGCAACTATGTTTCGTACATGCATCTCAGCGGCTTCGGCCACGGGGTGTCGTTCGGTGTGGAACCGCGCGGCAGCGAGAGCTGGCTGTGGACCGAGGTGGATGCGAACTCCAACGGCTACGGCACCCGGCTCGGCCGCTTCAAGTTCGTGAAGGGCGGTTCGCTGTCCCACACGTCGTCGGCGATCACCAAGTACAGCCCCGTGTCGGGGGCCGTGGAGTACACCTGCTCCATCGACCCGGTCTACGACAACATGGCCGTCCGTCACCACAAGGACGGCGCGAAGTACATAGCGGTCTACGCCATGGCGGATGCGAAGGCAGGGGACTTCAGCAGCCCCAAGGCCTACTTCAAGCAGCCGTCGATTCCGGGCACCGCGCAGGGCTACACGACCTACGGTCAGTACCTCTACTACCTGACGGGCAACGCGTACTCGGCGAGCAACCCCGTGCCGGGCAACGCCGAGCTCACGAGCGTGAACCTGAACACGGGCGCGATATCGCAGGGTCCGGTCCTGACGAAGGCGGGCGGCACGCTGGAGTTCCGTGAGCCGGAGGGCCTGGCGATCTACCGCACGAACGCCGGACAGTCCCGCCTTTTCCTGGGCTTCGCTTCGGGCGCCGCGGGCGACCGGCGCTCGAATCTGTTCTACAAGAACGTCCTGGTATAGCCGCTGATCAGGTCTTGACGGGCCGGTCCGCACACGCGGATAAGTTCTCGACCGGGTAGCAGCAGGGCGCTATGATCTTCCACGCGTTCGAACATGTATCCAGGCAGGGGGCCTGGATACAGCAGACCAGTCATGCGGGGGGACCCATGAACACGCGCCTCACCGCGGCCTGCCCTGACCAAGGAGGACCCATGAAGCGCACGATGAAGCTGACCGCCAAGGCCGTCACGGCCGGTGCGGCCGCCGTCGGGATGATGGTCGGTTTCAGCGGTCAGGCCGCTGCATCCACCAGCGTGGAGATGAGCGCCTACTACGGCGGCAAGCTGGCCGGCAGCGGCTACTTCAACGCCGACCCGTCCGGCTCCGTCCCGGGTGACGCCATCCGGGCCTGCGACCTGAGCGCCGACGGCGTGGGCATCGAGGTCCGCATGGACATCAACCCGAGCGGCGCCTGGCGCACCGACCGCGTCGCCAGCACCCGCGGCCACAACTCGCCGTACTGCTCGCCCTGGAAGAGCGGCAACATCGCCGAGGAGACCACGGTGGCTCTCAAGATCTGCGCGGTGAAGGGGACCTGGGAGGACTGCTCCCCGGTGCGCTACACCAAGGCGTGAGCCCGCGGCGGCACTGTTCGCCGTGACATCACAAGCGCGGCCCCGGACCAGGCGTCCGGGGCCGCGCCGTCGTTCAGCGGCGGGTCCCGCCAGGCCCCTCAGTCCCGCGCCGTGCAGTCCGCGCGCATCTGAGCCGCCGCGTGGTGGGCGCCGGTGCGGTCGGAGGAGCCCCAGTCGATGCCGCGGTCGACCAACCGGACGGTCACCCGGCGGTCGGTGACCGGGACCTTGACGACGATCAGGCCGCTGCCGCGCAGTTCGGTCTGGTCGATCCGGAAGGACTTGACGGCGCTGCGGGAGTCATCGGGGTCGGTCAGTATGTGGTACGTGGTGGGCTGGCCCGCCGCGTCCTGGGGGCGACGGGGGTTGGGGACGGTGACCGCGATCGAGCAGTGGGTGTAGCCGCTGCCGACATACCAGGTCCAGGTCGCCGTGTTCCCGTAGTCCCTGGTCGCGCTGCCCGACATGGGGATGGCGGTGAAGCGGCCGTCGCAGCCGTCGCCCCGGTGGCCGCCGGCGGGGACGGTGTACCAGCCGTCGTCGCCGTCGGCGTAGCGTCCGTGCTCGCGGTAGTGGCCGCCGCCCGCGCAGCCGGGGCCCGCCCAGGCGGAGTACGAAGTCCGGGATGCGGACGGCGAGACGGACGGCGAGGGGGGCGGCGGGGGCGGTGTCTTGGAAGGCGGCGCGGAGGGGGACGGGGAGGGGGACGGGGTCGGGGTCGGGCTCGGGGAAGGCGGGGGCTCCGGGAGCGCGCTGGGGAGTATCCGCTGCGGTGCGCCTGCGCGGTCGCTCGGGGACTGCGGCTCGCCGCCCGCCGGCCCCGCCGTCGACGCCGTCGCCTCGTCATCGCCCCCGTAGAGGACGGACACCGAGAGGACCAGCGCGCAGGCCGTCACCAGGACCCCCGCGACGACCAGCGTCCTTCCCGTCCTCGACAGCAGGGAGAAGCGTCCCGCCAGCGTCTCCTTGGCGATCCATGCGCCGCCCGGCGCCCGAGCCCCCAATTCACACTCGGGGCAGCGCATTCCCGGCAGCGTGCATCTACCGCCGTCGCATCGTCCGCAAGCCATGTCGCACCCGTACCACTAGACAGACCGACTGCCCAGTATGTGGGCGGCTCCACTATGCATCAGCGCGGGACAACGAGGTAGAGGGGGTGTGAAGTTGTCCGGCCGGGTGCTAGCGGAGTTCCTCCGGGCACGGAGTGCCGCGCGGTATCTGGTACGGGGCCGCCAGCCGGTAGACACCCGGCTCGGGGGCGAGCAGCTCGGTCCACTCGTCGCCCGCTTCGTCCTCCTCCGCCTCGAGCAGACAGCCGTGGAGGTTGACATACGACTTGGGGCCGTCCTCGCGCTCTCTCGACTCCCGGGTCTCCTGCGGGGGTTCGACGCCCTTGCCGTTCTCGTCGACCAGGCTCAGCCAGGGAGAGTAGGGGACGCGGATCAGCGCCCGCCCCGCGCTCTTCACCGTGATCCGCAGCTCGCCCGCGCCCGCGTGGTCCACCGTGGCCGGCGGGTCGGCCAGCGGCCTGGGGGCCTCGACCGCGAACAGCCGCCAGTTGGCGTCGCTCCAGATCTCCTTCAGGTACGGCTGCCCGGCTCCGACCAGCTCCGCCTCCTGCTCCGCCCCGCTGGAGTCGGGCGCGCCCTTGGGCAGCACCACATAGTGCACCGCCCAGCGGTTCAGCCAGGCGCGGTAGTCGGTGGAGGTGAGGGGCTTGTCCTTGTCGTAGAAGAGGGGGTTGCGCTCCATATCGGCCTGCCGGTTCCAGCCGCGGGCGAGATTGACGTACGGCGCCAGCGCGGACGCCTCGCGGTGGCTGCTGGCGGGCACGACCTCGACGCGGCCGCGTTCGGCGTGCACCTTCTGCAGCTGGTGGACCAGCGGCGCGACCTCACGGTTCCAGGACGCGGTGGGGGCCGTGCGCACCATGTCGTCGACGCCCTTGAAGCCGATCCAGACGTTCAGACCGGCGAAGGCCACGACGAGGGCGTACCACTTGCGGGAGCGCGGCACGGCGTACGGCAGCGCCGCCAGCAGCACCACGCCGGCGAACAGCATCGCGAGCCGGGTCACGTTCGAGCCGATCTGGGAGTCGACGGCCCACGTCAGCAGGGTGCCGACGGCGTAGACGGCCGCGCCCGTGCGCACCGTGCGCCATTCCGCGGGCGCCAGCAGGAAGACGAGGACGCCGAAGAGGACGGGCAGCGAGGCCGTGGCCAGCGACATCGGCTGAGTGCCGGAGAAGGGGAACAGCCAGGCGGACAGGGCGACCACCGCGACCGGGGCAAGGCCGATGGCGTACGCGCCGGGGCGGCGCTTGTTCAGGAACAACGCGGCCGCGACGACGCCGAGGAAGAGCCCGGCGACCGGGCTGGCCGCGGTGGCCAGCCCTGCGAACGCCGCCGCCGTGCCCGCCTTGGCCCAGCGGCTGCGCCGCCAGCGGTACGGCCAGCAGAAGAACGCGGCGACGGCGGCGAGCGCGAACATCAGGCCAAGACCGAAGGTCACCCGCCCCGAAAGGGCATTGCAGAAGAAGGCGAAGACCCCGGCGAGGGAGCAGGCCACCGGGTTGCGCACGGCCCGGCCGCGGCCGCGCAGCCGCACCAGGATCAGCGCGGTCAGGGCCGCGGAGACGGTCCCCGCGACCATCATCGTGGTCCGGACGCCGAGGACGGACATGACGTACGGCGAGACGACGCTGTACGAGACCGGGTGCATCCCGCCGTACCAGGCGAGGTTGTAGGCGGAGTCGGGGTGGCGGCCGGCGAACTCCGCCCAGGCGTCCTGGGCCGCGATGTCTCCCCCGCTGTTGGCGAGGAAGACGTACCAGAGCAGATGGACGAGGGCCGCGACCGCCGCGGTCAGCGGGACGGGGTGGCGGGCGAGCCTCTCGCGCAGCCCCGGCGGCGGCCCGTCAGCCGCGGGGGCGGTCGCGGGCGCGGAAGCGGAGGCGGGCGCGGGGGCGGCGGTGGGCGCGGGGGCGGCGGTGGATATTCGCGGGCCCTCGTCAACGCTGGTCAATGCGGCTCTCCCCGGATCGCCGGTCGCGGTGGACACTTCGAAGACGCCTGTGCGACGCCTGTGAGTTGCTTCGAGCGGCTCGGAGCGGCTTCGGGCGTCCCGGCGGAGGGACGCCCGAATGGCGGCCGGCACCGTGCCGACCGTATCGGCCGCCTCAGCCGATACGGGTCAGCTTGGCGCCGAGGCCCGGCTCCGCCAGGTCGCTCTGGAGCTCCACCGGCACACTGACCTTGCCGGTTCCGGACCCGGCGGAGAGCTCACCGACCTTGGTGCCCGCCGGGGCGGAGCTCGGGATGCCCTTGCCGGCGTGGACGAGGTCGATCTCGGTCTTCAGGCCGGGCCAGCCGACGGCCTTGAGGTCCTCGGCCGCCACCACCGGTGTACGGCCCCCCAGCCCGTCGTCCACATAGCCGACGACCTGGCCCTTCTCGACGAGGGTCTCGGACGTTACGCCCTTCTGCGCGGCCTTGATCAGGGCGATGCTGTAGTCGATGGCCAGCCCCAGCTTCTGGCTGAGCTGCGGGGCCTTCTGGGCGCCCATCGTCACGCCGAGGATGCGGCGCTTCTCCCCGTCCACCTCGGTGTAGGCGGCCCAGAGCAGATTGCCGCCGGCCGGGGTGGAAGAGCCGGTCTTGATGCCCGCGACACCCGGCTGGATCAGCGCCTTGTCCGCGCTGTTGTAGATCTTCCCGTCGATGCCCGGCACCTCAAGGATGGTCATGTCCACGATCTCGCGGAACACATCGAACTCCATGACGGCCTCGGCCAGCTTGAGCTGGTCCTGAGGCGTCGAGACCGTCGACTTCTTGAAGCCGCTCGGGTCCGTGTACACGGAGTCCTTCATCCCGAGGTCCTTGGCGGCGTCGTTCATCTTCTCGATGAACGCCTCCTCGGAGCCCGCGTCCCAGCGCGCCAGCAGCCGGGCCACATTGTTCGCGGAGGGGATCATCAGCAGCTGGAGAAGCTGCTTCTGGGTGTACTTCTGCCCCTTCTTGACGGCGGCCCGCGACTCGTCGACGTTGTCGGCCTCGTCCTCGGCCTGCTGGTCGATCTCGATCTCCGGACCGGTCTCATCGCCGGTGATCGGGTGATTCTTGAGGATCACATAGGCGGTCATCGTCTTGGTGACGCTGGCGAGCGGCGCGGGCTTCTGCGCCCCGTACGTCCCGATGCGGCCGACTCCCTCGACCTCCACCGCGCCCTGGCCCTCGTCCGGCCACGGCATGTCGAGCGAGCCGCCGTCGAAGGTGTGCTCACGGTCGGCGGAGAGGCCGAGCGCCGGGTCGGGGAGAGGACGTACGAGCTGTACGACCGCAAACACGACCAGCAGCAGGAGCACCAGCGGGGACCAGATCTTGACCCGGCGGACGAAGGTGCGGAACGAGGTCGGGGGCGGCGGCGGGGTGTTCGTCAGCTCGGCGAGCAGGTCGAGCGGAGGGAGGGGCGGCAGGGGCTGCTGTTTGGTCCGCTCGGGCTCCGTGAGCGCGGCGGGGGTGGCGGGTGTCGCGGCGGGCGCGGGCGCCTCGGACCGGGCAGCGGCCTTCTCCGGCGTCGCGGCCTTCTCCGGCGTCGCAGCCTTCTCCGGCGTCGCAGCCTTCTCCGGCGTCGCAGCCTTCTCCGGCGTCGCAGGCTTGTCCCGCGTCGCAGGCTTGTCCCGCGTCGCAGGCTTGTCCTGCACTGCGGGCTTACCGGCGGGGCCGCCCGTCTCGCGCAGCGGAACGAATCTGCTCGTCCTGCCGACCGCAGGTTCCGACCCGGCCTCACGGTCCTGCCCGGCCGCGGGCTTCGCCTCCCGCTCCGGCTTCACTTCCGGGTCCGGCTTCGCCTCGGGCTCCGGCTTCGCTTCCGGCTTGGCCTTGGCTTCCGGCCTGGGCTTCCCAGGAGGCATCGCGAGCGTGGTGGTCGGCTGGTCCACGGCCGGCGCGCGGGGCGCCTTGAAGACGGCGGTGGGCTGGTCCTTGGGCAGACCCTTGGGCTGATCGTTGTTTGCTTCCGCAGACACATGCTTGTCGGCGACCGACTTGCCGTCGACCGCCTTCTCGTCGGCGGCCTCCTCGGGCTCCACCGGCGCGGAGGCCCCTTCGGAGGCTTCGGCGTCTCCCCCGGCGGCTTCCTCCGCGACTTCCTCGGCGGCCTCCTCGGCGGCTTCTCCGGCATCCACCGCCTCGCCTGCCGCCCGGTCGCCGCCATCGCCCGACACCCAGGCGGCCACGGCGGCACGCAGCCGCTCGTCGTTCCCGCCCTTCTTCCCGTCCCCGGCCGGTTCGGCCCCCGACGCCCCCAAGGAGCCTGCGGCCGACGACGTCCTGAAGACGGCGGTCGGCTGGTCCACGGCCTTCACATCGTCATCGGCGGCGTCGGCGTCGGCGTCGACCCCGTCGCGCCCATCGGCTTCGTCCGACCCACCCGGCCGGGCCTCGTCGCCGGGCTCGGGATCCCGCTCCCGTGTCGCCGCCCCCCACGAGGTCTCGCGGTAGACGGCGAGACGCGGGTCACGTGCGGAAGCCCGCTCCGGGGTGCGCTCCGGACGGCGCTCGTCCGACGCCGTCTCCCCCGACGGCTTGTGCTGCTCCGACTTGTCGGGGGACTCGCCCGCCACCGTGCCTCCTCCATGAGTCATGCATAAGTCATACGCAGTAGTCATAGCCCTGCGCGCTGCGCATGTCCGAACCATCTCTCAGTGTCCTGTGTGAGCACATGGCTCCCGTGCCAAGACGAGAACGACATACCTACTGGTTCCCGTACGAACTACCCAGGCACTCTCGACAGACCAATGTGAGAGGCGTCACCCTGTCATTCATCCACGCGGGGAGGCATGGATGGGCAGGAGCCGCAGAACACTTCCGGAAGAGCTTCTACTGCTCGCTCTGGACCCGACCACGGGTACCACAGCGCAGCCGCAGTCGCTCGACCTCGGTCTCGCCGGGGCACAGCTAGTAGAGCTGGCCCTGGCGGGACGGATAGCCCCTGACGGGGATCGTATCGCCGTGGTGATGCCACGGCCGACAGGAGATCCGACCCTGGACTCCGCACTGGAGCTGCTGCGCAGGCGCGGCAGCCCGGTCCGGGCTGTCCACTGGATCGGCGGGCCCCGGCTGGGGCTGCGCCAGGTGTACCTCTCGCATCTGGAGCGTTGCGGCATGGTGCATGCCGTGGAGGGCCAGATGTGCGGGGTGCTGCCGACGACTCGCTACCAGGCGACCGACACGGCGATCAGCCGGGACATCAGAGCCCGTCTCGACAGCGCGATCCGCACCGGTGTGCCGCCGGACCCGCGGACCGCCGCCCTCGCCGCGCTGGCGCACGCGGTCGGCCTCGGCAAGCATCTGTATCCGGGGAACGAAGGGCGTTCCTCGAGGTCCCGCCTGCGGGACCTCATCAGGCACGACCCGATGGGCGGACTCGTGGCGCACGCCGTGATGGACGTCCAGAACGGCGTGGCGGCCCAGCCTCGCCGGACGGGCGCCGGCCGCCAGCCGGCGGGCGTGCCCGTTCAGCCGCGCCGCCGGGGCATGGCCCGCGTCGCGGCGCACTAGCACCGCACGCCACGCACGACGCAGCACGCCACGCAGCACCACGCACGACGTAGCACCACGCACGACGCAGCACGACCACCCAGCACCGCCGTACAACGCACCGCCATACAACGCAGCGCCACAGCACAACACCGCTACGCAGCACCACGCGCACAGGCAGCACCGCGCGGGATCGCGCACGGGTGCGAACGCCGCGCCGACGTCCCCATGACCCGGTACGGGAGCCGCATGAACGCGCGGGGCAGCACGCTCGCTGCCCCGCGCGTCGGCGTGTCTATGGATGTGTCTGGCCATTTAGCAGCGCGGACGCGACCATTGGTGGCAATCTGCTGAGCACTAGATACGCACAGCTACGCAGCCGGAGGTGCAGTCCCCGTGGCGTCCAACGTCAACCCCACCGTCAGGAGACGCCGATTGGGCCAGGAGCTGCGCCGGCTCCGGGAACTCAAAGGCATGACGGCAGAGGAGGTGGCGGAGCGCCTGCTCGTCTCCCAGTCCAAAATCAGCCGCCTCGAGAACGGCCGCCGCTCGATCAGTCAGCGCGACGTCCGCGACCTGTGCGGAGTGTACGAGGTCGAGGATCACCGAATCGTCGACTCGCTGATGCAGATGGCCAAGGACTCCCGCCAGCAGGGCTGGTGGCACGCCTTCGGCGACATCCCGTACAGCGTGTACATCGGCCTGGAGACCGACGCGGCGAGTCTTCGCGTGTACGAGCCCCAGATCATGCCCGGCCTGCTCCAGACCCGCGAGTACGCCGAGGCGCTGATCACCGGCGCGATGCCGGAGAGCGGCCCCAGCGACATCGAGAAGCGCGTCAACGTCCGGATGCGCCGCCAGGAGCGGATCAGGGAGCCCGAGCATCCGCTGCGGCTGTGGGCCGTCGTCGACGAGGCGGCGCTGCGCCGCGTCGTGGGCGACAGGCGGATGATGCGCGAGCAGCTCGAACATCTCGTGGAGATGTCCCAGCAGCCGCATGTCACGGTGCAGGTGCTGCCCTTTGACATGGGTGCGCACCCGGGCATCAACGGTCAGTACGCGATCCTGGAGTTCCCGGACGCCTCCGACTCCAGCGTCGTCTACATCGAGGGCGTCACCAGCGACCTGTACCTGGAGAAGCCCAACGACGTCCAGAAGTACACGGTGATGTACGAGCACCTGCGCGCCCAGGCGCTGAACGTGGACCAGTCACGGCAGTTCATCGCCGACACGGCCAAGGAGTACGCCCGCTGACGGCGACGCGGTCACTGCTCGGCTCCACCAGCGGAAACCTTCACCCAAGTGACAGAGGCGGCGAGGGGGCCGCATGGTACACCCCCGCCACCTCTGCATGGAAGGCCACACCGGAATATGCCATCCGGTCGAGTGAACGCATGTCCCACACACAGGCCCCGCCGAGTAGCTTCGATCACGCCAGCAAGAACGTTGGCGCAAACACACCTGCTGCCGAAGGGGAGTTAGACATGGCAATCATTCAGGGTGCCACGGACACCTGGACGAAGTCCTCGTACTCCGGCGGGAACGGCGCGTGCATCGAGGTCAAGTCGCCGGTGACGCACGCCCTGCTGGTCCGGGACTCCAAGGCGCCGGCCGGCCCGTCGATCACCTTCGTCCCCGACGCGTGGAGCGCGTTCGTCGACGAGGCGGCACAGGGCGCGTTCGACCGCTCCTGAGCGTTGCGCCGAGGAGAGCGCAGCGACTCAGCACAGACGAACACGACATGAGCCCTCTCGACTGGTTCGCCGTCCCGGCCGAGGGGGCTCGGCCGTGCCGACGGCATACGTCGGCCCGTCGCCGCATCCCGAAGTCCGCCCCACGCCCCACGTCCCGGGCACGCACGGCGGACCGCCCGCTCAGCGCAGTTCATCCACATAGCGGTCGGTTCCGGGGACCGTGGGGATGAAGGGAGCCACCAGCTCCATCCGTCCGAGCCCCGTGCCCTCGACCGCCGTCTCCAGCCCCGCATCCGACGAGAAGCAAGCCTCCCAGCACTCCCTCGGATCCGCCTCGAGAAACCAGAGCAGGGTGAGCCGGGTGTCCACCCCCTCCACCTGCTTCACATAGGCCATCCGGTCCCCCGGCAGCGGAGTCGGCCGGAAGACCGTCACCATGGCTGCGGGCGAGCCCGACAGCCGGCGGGGCAGTTCCCTCGCCCGCAGCCACTCCAGCAGCTCAGGCCGCTGCTCAGGACTCTCCGCGTCCACCACCTCGATGACCAGCCCCGGGTACGGATGGTCCAGTGCATGACGGTCCCGCGGGCCGGCGGCGCCGTCGCGGTAGACCGTCGCCGCATGGTCCTGGAACGACGTGAAGACATGAGTGCGGTCCCGGTAGACCCGGCCGTCGCGATTCAGCCGCTTGTTGATGGCGACCGTCCACTTCATATGGTCCTCGTAGCGGCCGTCGACGATCCAGTACACGGAGACATAGCAGCCCGCCGTGACCGGCTGCGCGACCGCGGACTTCTCCGGACGGCGCAGCAGCTGCAACTCCCTGGTGGCCACCCAGCGCCGCCCCGCGTACATCCAGGGCATGGCCATCGCACCCGCGTAGTAGTGGTCGTCCTCGTACCAGCGGTTGTACGCGTACTCATGGCCGGGGTGCGGTTCCACCATCGTGATCAGGGCATGGCCGGGACGGACCCCGTACGGGCCCACCGCCGCCAGCTCCGCGTACACCTCACTTTGCGTGTCCTCGCCCATGGTCGCCTCTCCCCTTCCACCCTCGCCTGCGGAGACCTACTCTGACGGTCCGTCAGATAATTGACCAGACAGCGGAGGCCTCCGGATGCCGGCAGAGCAGCTGCTCCAGGGAAAGACCGTGATCGTCTCCGGCGTCGGCCCGGGTCTCGGCCACCGGGTCGCCGCCGCCGTCGTACGGGACGGAGGCCGTGCCGTGCTGGGGGCGCGCACCCGCGCCGGACTCGCCAGGACGGCCGAACAGATCGACCCCGACGGCGGCCACAGCGCCTACCGCACCGCCGACATCACCGACGAGACCCAGTGCGAGGCGCTGGCCGCCCTCGCCGTGGAGCGCTTCGGACGAATCGACGCGGTGGTGCACGTGGCTGCCTGGGACAGTTCCTTCGGCGGTCTGGAAGACGCCGACTTCGCCGTCTGGCAGCAGGTGATCGACGTCAACCTGCTGGGCACCCTGCGGATGACCCGGGCCTGCCTGCCGTCGCTGAAACAGCGCGGAGGCTCGGTCGTCATCATCGGCACCCAGTCCGCCGTCGCCGCCCCCTCCCAGGTCAGACAGGCGGCGTACGCGGCCTCCAAAGGCGCCCTGACTTCGGCGATGTACTCCCTGGCGCGCGAACTGGGCCCGCACCGGATACGGGTGAACACCGTGCTGCCGGGCTGGATGTGGGGCCCACCGGTCCAGGCGTACGTACGTCTCACCGCGGACTCCGAGGGCGTGCCGGAATCCGAGGTCCTCGCCCGCCTGACCGAGCGGATGGCCCTGCCGGAGCCGGCCACCGACGCCGACGTCGCCGAAGCCGCGGCCTTCCTCGCCTCGGACCGGGCGCGTTCCATCACGGGCCAGTCGCTGCTGGTCAACGCGGGCGAAGTGATGCGCTGACCACCACCGTGCTGAAACGGGCGCCACCCCGCACGGGGTCACGCCCGCGGGCAACGGGCCAACCAGCCGGAGTCACGCCCGCGGGTAACGGGCCAGCCAGCCGGGGGCGCTGATGGCCGGGCCGTGCAGGGCCGGCCCCTGGGTCATCTCCATCGCGAAGTCGTCCGCCAGCTCCAGCAGCGTGCCGCGACCCTCCACCTCGGCGAGCCACGCGG
This sequence comes from Streptomyces sp. MUM 178J, assembly GCF_022414575.1. Taxonomy (GTDB): domain Bacteria; phylum Actinomycetota; class Actinomycetes; order Streptomycetales; family Streptomycetaceae; genus Streptomyces; species Streptomyces chengmaiensis. Next base: position 84,293 of record NZ_JADWYQ010000027.1, read on the forward strand.
GCGGCAGGGCGGTCTCGCCGTGGAGGGCGCCGAGCAGGGAGCCGCACAGGGTGCCCGTGGTGTGTGAGGGGCCGCTGTGGTTGATGGCGAGGCGCAGACCGTGACGGATGTCCTCGCCGACGAGGGCGCAGTACACGGCGATGGCGAGGGCGTCCTCCGCATGACGGCCCTCGCCGAGGGCGGCGACCCGTGACGGGCCGGGAATGCCCTGCCGTACCGCGCCCAGCGCTTGTCTGAGCGCGTCCGTGACCGGCTGGTGGCCCGGCCGGGCGGCGAGCTGGGCGAGTGCGCGCTGCACCGAGGCGTCCAGGGACTCACCGCGGGCCAGCCCGTGCACGATGACCGCGAACGCGCCCGCCGAGAGGTACGCCGTGGGGTGCCCGTGCGTCTGCGCCGCGCACTCCACCGCGAGCTGGCACACCAGCTGCGGCTCCCATCCGACGAGCAGCCCGAAGGGCGCGGAGCGCACCAGCGCCCCCGCGTCCCTGGCCGTCGGGTTCTTGGGCGACTCCAGCGTGCCCATCGTCTCGTCGCCGAGCCCCGTCAGACAGTCCCGGGACGGGTCGCGGCGGCTGTAGAGCCACTCCTCACGGGCCAGCCAGCCGTTGTCCTTGCGGCGTTCGTCCGGCCCCCAGTCGCGCTGGGTCGCCAACCACCGCAGATAGGCGCGGTGGACGTCGGTGGGCGGATGCCAGGCCCCGGTGTCGCGGCGCACCTGGGCGCGGATCAGTCCGTCGACGGTGAACAGCGTCATCTGGGTGGCGGCCGTGACCGCCCCGCGGCGGCCGTACACGGACACGAAGTCCCCGACGCCGTCCGGACCGTGGGCGGTCCGTATGTCGTCCAGTCCGAGGTCGGCGACCCCCGCGCCGAGCGCGTCGCCGATGGCGCCGCCCAGGAGCGCACCGCGCACCCGGGCGCGGAAGTCCTGTTGTTCGGCACGTCCCCATACGGCTGTCGCTGCTGCGCTCACGGCGTCCCTCCCCGGACGTCGACCGTCGACCGGCGAGCCGGGGACCGGCCGACGGTCGAACGTATGCCTGGCGCAGCACTGTAATCGACCCTGGTGATGACCGGTCCGGCTGCTCGGGCGGCAGCCGCACCCTGTCATGCTCCCGGGTACCGGGGTTGTGGGCTGGCGCGGGGTTCGCTCGTGTGTGGGCGTGCGGGGTTGCGCGACGGCCGGCCGAGCCGTGGGGTGAGGCTGTGGGGAGTTCCCCTCCCCGCCCCTTCCGGTGACTGGGGGCTCCGCCCCCAGACCCCTGTACGGCCTGAAGGCCGTGTCCTCAGACGCCGGACGGGCTGAATTCTGCGCTCGACGCACAAGGTCCAGAAACCCGGCCCCGTGGGGGCGCCCCCGGACGGAGTCCGGGGGAGATTGAGGCGCGGGGGTCCGGGGGCGGAGGCCCCGGCACAGGGTCCGGGGGCGGAACCCCCGCACAGGGTCCGGAGGCGGAGCCCCCGCACGGCGTCGGGGCGGAGGCCCCGCACAGGGTCCGGGGCGCCCCGGTTCTCAGTCCGACAGCACCGGCAGCAGCCGCGGCAGATGCCCGTCCGACTCCTGCGCGGCGCGGACGCGCTCCTCGGGGACCTCGCCGTACAGCGTGGTCCGGGGGCGGGCCGGGCGGCCCGCCGCCTCGGCGATGGCGGTCAGGTCCCGGATGGAGCGGTACGAGCCGTAGCCGGAGCCCGCCATGCGGGAGATGGTCTCCTCCATCAGCGTGCCCCCGAGGTCGTTGGCGCCTGAGCGGAGCATCTCTGCCGCGCCGTCCGCGCCCAGCTTCACCCAGCTCGTCTGGATGTTGGTGATGTGCGGGTGGAGCAGCAGTCGGGCCATGGCCGTCACCGCGCGGTTGTCGCGGACGGTCGGGCCGGGGCGGGCGATGCCCGCGAGGTAGACGGGCGCGTTGGTGTGGATGAAGGGGAGGGTGACGAACTCGGTGAAGCCGCCGGTCTCCTGCTGGATGCGCGCCAGGGTGCGCAGATGGCCCAGCCAGTGGCGCGGCTGGTCCACATGCCCGTACATCATCGTGGAACTGGAGCGGATGCCGAGCTGATGCGCCGTGCGGATCACCTCGATCCAGGTGGCGGCGGGCAGCTTGCCCTTGGTGAGGATCCAGCGGACCTCGTCGTCGAGGATCTCGGCGGCCGTGCCGGGGACGGAGTCCAGGCCGGCCTCCTTGGCGGCGGTCAGCCAGTCGCGGATCGACATCCCGGTGCGGGTCGCGCCGTTGACGACCTCCATCGGGGAGAAGGCGTGCACATGCATGCCGGGTACGCGCTCCTTCACGGCGCGGGCGATGTCGAAGTAGGCGGTGCCCGGCAGGTCGGGGTGGATGCCGCCCTGCATGCACACCTCGACCGCGCCGACGTCCCATGCCTGCTGCGCCCGGTCGGCGATCTGCTCCAGCGACAGGGTGTAGGCGTCGGCGTCGGTGCGGCGTTGGGCGAAGGCGCAGAAGCGGCAGCCGGTGTAGCAGACGTTGGTGAAGTTGATGTTGCGGGTGACGACGAAGGTCACCTGTTCGCCGACGACGTCCCGGCGGAGTTCGTCCGCGATCCGGGTGAGGGCGTCCAGCGCCGGCCCTTCGGCGTGCAGCAGCGCGAGGGCCGCGTCGTCGTCGAGCTTCGTCGGGTCGTCGGCCGCCTGCGACAGGGCGGCGCGCACATCGGCGTCGATGCGCTGCGGGGCCATGCCGGGCGCGGCGGCCTCGCGCAGCGCCTCCCAGTCCCCGTACACCTCGTCGAAGTCGTTCCGCCGGTCGCCGGTGCGGCCCTCCGTGTCGATGGTGCGGTGCAGATCGGTGCGGCCCGTCCCCTCCCCGGCAGCGGCGAACGTCTCGTCCGGCTCCTGCCAGGGCAGGCCCCGCACGACGGCGTCCTCGCGCGCCAGCCCGGTTTCCGGGTCGGCGAGCGCGGCGACGTGCGGCCGCACCCGCGGGTCGAGCCAGGGCTCTGCGCGCCGCACGAACTCCGGGTAGACGCAGAGACGTTCCCGCAGGGTGAAGCCCGCCTCTGCGGAACGCTGCGCCAGGACGTCGATCTGCGGCCAGGGCCGCTCCGGGTTGACATGGTCGGGGGTGAGCGGCGAGACCCCGCCCCAGTCGTCGATTCCGGCGTCGATGAGCCGCCCGTACTCCTCGTCCACCAGGTTGGGCGGGGCCTGGAGACAGCCGGCGGGCCCCATGATGTGCCGGGCGACGGCGACCGTCGCGACCAGGTCGTCCAGTTCTGCGTCGGGCATTTTGCGCATCGCCGTGTCCGGTTTGGCGCGGAAGTTCTGAATGATCAATTCCTGGAGGCCGTGGTACGCACGGGAGACGCGGCGCAGCGCGAACAGCGACTCGGCCCGCTCCTCATGGGTCTCCCCGATGCCGATGAGCAGCCCGCTGGTGAACGGCACGGACGAGCGCCCCGCGTCCTCGAGAACGCGCAGCCGGACGGCCGGCTCCTTGTCGGGCGAGCCGTGGTGGGGGCCGCCGGGCTCGCTCCACAGCCGCCGCGCCGTGGTCTCCAGCATCATGCCCATCGACGGGGCCACCGGCTTCAGTCGCTGGAAGTCGGTCCAGCTCATGACGCCGGGGTTGAGGTGGGGCAGCAGCCCGGTCTCCTCCAGGACGCGGATCGCGATGGCGCGTACGTACGCGAGTGTGTCGTCGTAGCCGTGGGCGTCGAGCCACTCCCGGGCCTCGGGCCAGCGGTCCTCCGGCTTGTCGCCCAGGGTGATCAGGGCTTCCTTGCAGCCCAGTTCGGCGCCGCGCCGGGCGATCGCCAGCACCTCGTCCGGCGACATGAAGGCCCCCGCGTGTCCCGCGCGCCGCAGCTTGCCGGGGACGGTGGCGAAGGTGCAGTAGTGGCATCTGTCCCGGCACAGCCGGGTCAGCGGGATGAACACGCTCTTGGAGTAGGTGATGACGCCCGGCCTGCCCGCGGCCTGAAGTCCCGAGTCCCGCACCCGCGCGGCCGAGGCGCACAGGTCCTCGAGGTCCGCTCCGCGTGCCTGGAGCAGCACGGCGGCCTCGGCGGCGTCGAGCGCCACGCCCTCTCTGGCGCGCTTGAGGGCTCTGCGCATGGCGTTGGAGGTCGGGCGTCCTGGCTCGCTGCGCGCATTCGCGGCACTCGTGGTCATGTGTCCGAGCATACGAGCGATGCAACTGCGGGCCGAGGCCGTGCCCTGTTCAACTGCGCGCGCGATGCCGGGGCAGGTCGGGCCGGGGCTGCTGCTGGCGGCGGGCCCGTCCAGGCGGGCGCTGCACGACCGGATGTCGCTGCCGGCGGTGGCGTCGGCCCGCGGGGACCGTCACATATACCGCGCGTAGTCGTCCAGCGTGCGCAGCACCTCCCGCTCCCCGGCGGGCGGCAGTTGCAGCACGACCTCCGTCACGCCCAGGTCGGCGTAGTGCGCCAGCTTGCCGGGGGTGGGCAGGACGGCGTACGGCACCACCTCCAGGTCCTCGGGCTTGCGCCCCGCGGACTCCCATGCGGCGCGCAGCGCGGGGAGGGACTCGGTGAGCCCGCGCCCGCCGATGGGCAGCCAGCCGTCCGCGAACTGGGCGAGGGAGGCGAAGAGCCGGGGTCCCGCGGCGCCGCCGAGGAGGGTCCGCGGGGCGCCTCCGGCGGGTTTGGGGTGGGCGTACGAGGGCCGCACGGAGCAGTGCTGGCTCTGGTACCCGGTCGGCTCCGCCGCCCAGAGGGCGAGCATCAGCCCCATCCGGTCGCGGACGACGTCCCGTCGTGTGGACCATGCGACGCCGTGGTCCGCCGCCTCCTCCTTGTTCCAGCCGTAGCCGAGGCCGAGTGTGAACCGGCCGCCCGACAGATGGTCCAGGGTCGCGATCTGCTTGGCCAGGGCGATCGGGTCGTGCTGGGCGAGGAGGGTGATGCCGGTGCCGAGGCCGAGGCGTTCGGTGACGGCGGCGGCCTGGGCGAGGGCGACGAAGGGGTCGAGGGTGCGGCCGTACTCCGGCGGCAGTTCGCCTCCTGCCGGGTAGGGGGAGGTGCGCTCGACGGGGATGTGCGTGTGCTCCGGCAGATAGAGCCCTGTGAAGCCGCGCTGCTCGAGTTCCCGCGCCAGCTGGACCGGGGTGATCGTCTCATCGGTGAGGAAGATCGTGGTCGCGATGCGCATCTGGTGTCCTCCCGGGGCCGGATCGGGTCCTCACGGTAGGCCGCGCGGGCCGGAAAGCCGAGAGCGCCGACTCGACAGGGCCCCGCCATCCCGCAACCCCCTGGTCTTCCGGGCGGGTTCACGCCGCTGTGTCACCGTGTCGGCGTATGGACGCATGCGAAGCAGGCACGGAGCACGCGAGACACGCGATGAGACGGCGCGCTCTGCTCGTGACGGGGGCGGCCGCCGCGTTTACGTTGAGCGGTGTGAGGTACGCGCAGCCCGCCGGCGCCGGCGACAGCGGCGGCGACGGCGACCAGACCCGGGTGGTGGGCGGCACCCTGCCACCCGGCTCACCCGACTATGTCTATCTGCCCGTCGAGGTCCCGCGCGGGGTGCGCGAGATCCATGTCGGCTACACGTACGAGCGGGTACCCGTCCCCTCAGGCACCCAGGGCAACGCCCTGGACATCGGCATCTTCGACGAGCGCGGCACCGCGCTCGGCGGCCGCGGCTTCCGCGGCTGGTCGGGCGGGGCGCGCACGGAGTTCTTCATCCGCGCGGACGCGGCGACGCCCGGCTATGTTCCGGGGCCGGTGCACCCGGGCACCTGGCATATCGCCCTCGGCCCGTACACGGTCGCCCCGCAGGGACTGCGGTACGAGGTGACGATCACCCTCCGCTTCGGCGAGTCCGCCCCTGCGCCGAGGCCGGTCTACCCTCCGGAGCGCGCCGGCGGGCGCGGCCGGGCCTGGTACCGCGGCGACTGCCATCTGCACACCGTCCACTCGGACGGCGGGCGCACCCCCGAGGAGGTCGCGTCGGGGGCACGGGCGGCCGGGCTGGACTTCATCAACACCTCGGAGCACAACACCCATGCGGCGCACGGGGCGTGGGAGGGCCTGTGGGGCGATGACCTGCTGATCCTCACGGGTGAGGAGGTCACCACCCGCAACGGCCACGCCATCGCCCTGGGCACCGATCCGGGCACGTTCGTCGACTGGCGCTACCGGGCCCGTGACGACCGCTTCGGACGGATCGCCCGCGGCATCCGGCGCGCGGGAGGCCTGGTCGTGCCCGCCCATCCGCACGCTGTCTGCATCGGCTGCAGCTGGAAGTTCGGCTTCTGCGAGGCGGACGCGGTGGAGGTGTGGAACGGCCCGTACACCCCGGACGACGAAGTCGCCCTCGCCGCCTGGGACGGCACGCTGGTCGCCGCGGCCCGCTCCCGGCGCGCCTGGATCCCGGCGATGGGCAGCAGCGACGCCCACCGGGAGCCGCAGGCGATCGGGGTGCCGCAGACGGTCGTCCTCGCCGACGAGTTGTCCCGCTCGGCGATCCTCGCGGGCATCCGCGCGGGCCGCTCGTACGTCGCCGAGTCCTCCGGGGTCTCCCTGTCCTTCTCCGCGGCGGGCGGCCGGGGCGACCGCGCGGGCATCGGCGGGCGCCTGCGCGTCGCGGACGACGCCCCGGTCACGGTCCGCCTCGACGTTGCGGGAGCCCCCGGCTGCACGGCCGGCTTCGTCACCGACCAGGGCACGCTGCACACTCAGGCGCTGCCCGCGTCCGGGACGGGGTCGGCAGAGTGGACCACCACCCCGCAGTACGCTGCGTATGTACGGGCGGAGGTGCGCCACGCACCGGTGACGCCGGGTCTTCCGGGCCCGCTGGCGGCGATGACGAACCCGGTCTTCCTGGGTCGGTGAGTCCGCGATCGGTGAGTCCGTGTCGTCAATTTCACCGTCGTCAACTCCGCGGACGCCGACTCCGCGGACGCCGACTCCGCAGTCGCCAGAGTTCGCGATCGTCAGAGTTCGCAGTCGCCGGAGTTCACGGTCGTCAACTCCGCGCTCGGCGAGTCCGCGTCACAGCGAGGCCGAACCCGCGGACCATACGGCCATGACCGTGATCAGCATGACGAATCCGGAGCCGAAGATCCACCACAGTGAAGGGGCGTGGGCCTTCACCTTGATATCCGGGTTGTCCTCCTGTTTCGCGATGTCCGCGCCCACCCATTTCCTCACCGGTGCGATCATGACGACGAACATGACCAGCACCGCGCTGTAGAGATAGAGGATTTCAGCGACCATGTAGCCTTTCGCGGCGGCGAAGGCGAGCGCGGAGACGGCGACGGGCAGCGGTACGAAGGAAACCGACTGCTTGGCCTTGGGGGTCGGCATCGACCAGCGCATCAGGGCGATATGCGCCGGTGTGACGGCGACGGCTATCGCGACCCAGGCAAGAGTGGGTAGGGAGAGAAACATGGAATTCCAGCCTTTCCGGGCCGGAGAGCATAACGCGGCACACGCGGAATTCGCCCTCCGGCCCGGATCGTATCAACCGACTACCAGGGGGTAATGGCGTCCCAGCCGCTCTTCACCCCGTCCCAGGTGTCCTTCGCGGTGTCCCAGGCTCCGCCCCAGTCGGTCGTGAACACACCGACGACGGGGGAGATGATTTCCTGCTCGAACCGTGCGGCGAGGACGGACGCGGAGCGGACGCCCTCGGCGCCCCACTTGATCACTCCGGACACGCCTCCCAGCTTCGTGAACGGAATGCCGCCGGTGAGGACGCCGATGGCGACGCCTCCCGCCGACGTCAGGAACGCCTTGGAGGTCCAGCCGTCGGTGAATCCGGTGATGATGGCGGACGCGCCGCCGGCGATGAGGGAGACGGCTCCGGCGACGCCCGCGATCGCCTCACCGGCGGGCGGGGGGATGAACAGGGCGCCGGCGGCGATCATGCCTGCGACGGTGCTGACGCCGGACAGGACGTTGGCGGCCTGACGCCAGTTGTCCTTGTCGGAGACGGCGTCCCACAGGGAGTCGAGAACGTCGTTCCCCTCGTTGTCCGACGGGTCGACCCCCTGCTCCCTGTTCTTCCGCGCCTCTTCCGCCGCCTTGCGCGCCGCCTCGGCGGCCTCGGCCTTCCGCTTGGCGACGACGATCTGCCGCGCCTCGCTGGCGGCGGCCGCGGCCGCCGCCTTGTCCTTGCCCGCCGCGACGGCGGCGGCCTGGGCACGGTTGGCCGACGCCTGCGCGCTGGCCGCGGAGTTGACGGCCCGCTGGGCCGAGGCGGTGGCCTGGTTGGCGGAGTAGTTGGCGCGGCGGGCCGCACCGCGCGCGGACGCTGCCGCCGCCTTCGCCTTCTTCGCCGAGGCGGCGGCTTCGGCGGCGGACTTCTCGGCCGCGTCCGCGTTCCTGCGGGCCTCGGTGGCGTAGCCGGACGCGCGGTCGGCCGACGCCTTGGCCCTGTCCGCCCACTCCGCGGCCTCCGCCGCCGCCTTACGGGCCTCCGCCGCCGCCTTGGACGCCTTGTAGGCGTCCGCCTGCGCCTCGGCTGCGATCTTCGAGGCGTGGGCGATGGACGCGCGGATGGCCGCGGTGTGGGTGGCCGCGTCGTGGTCGATCTGCGCGGTGCGGTGTGCGATGTGCGTGACGAAGTCACGCCGCATCCAGGTGGGTCCTTCCAGGGCCACCTGGGCGGCCGCCTTGACATAGGCGCCGCCGCTGTTGAGGAGCGTGAAGGTGGCGACCCGGTCGTCCTCGCGCATGGCCGGGGCGTACTTGGCGGCGAAGAAGTCGTGCAGGGCCTTCGCGCTGCCGTCGGACAGGGCCGCGTCTGCCGCCGCCCTGACGGCCTTGCCGGGGTTGCCGCCGAGGATGCGGAAGATGGAGACGCGGTTGTCGGTCGCCGCGGCCTCGACCATCCCGGTGTTCAGAAAGGCGGTGACGGCCTTCGGGTCGTCACTGGCCAGCGCCTTGTGCGCGGCGTCCGCGACGGCGGCGGTGGAGATGGTGGCGAGGTAGAGGACGGTTTCGCGGTCGTCCTGCGCCTGCGCGATCCCCCGGTCCGCGTCGATCCAGGCGAGGATGGACTCGTCCGTGCCGGCGAGGGCGAACTCCGCCGCCTCCCGTGTCCAGGTGCCGGTGGAGGTCAGCAGGTTGAGGGCCGCCTTGCGGCCGGCGGTGACCGCGGCGGCCGTGTCGCCGGCCTTGAGGGCCTTCTCCGCCGCGGCGATGGAGTCGCGGGTCTCGCCGTCCAGTGCGTCGGCCTGGGTGCGGTGCTGGCGGGCCGCCTCCAGGTCCTCCTGCTCGGCCCGGGCGAGGATGCGGGCCTCGTCCATGCCCTGCGCGGTCTCCTCGGCGAGCTGCTTGGCCTCCGCCTCACGCGCCTCCTGCTCCACCTTCCGGGCCTTCTCCACCATCTCGGAGGCGGCGTCGGCGGCCTTGACGGCGTCCTTGGCGTAGGCGGTGGACCGGTTGGCGTAGTCGACGGCCTTCCCGGCGTGCTTGGCGGCCTCCTCGGCCGCGTCCGCCGCCTTGTCCGCGTGATCGGCGGCGGAGTTGGCCGCGTCTCTCGCCTCCCGTGCCGCGCGGGCCGCGGTGTTGGCGAGGGACTGGGCGGCGTTCGCGGCGCGGGTGGAGCGCGCGGCCTGCGCATTGGCGATCTCCGCCTCGCGCCGGGCCTTGGCGGCCTCGCCCTTGGCCGCCCCGGCGGCGGCAGCTGCCTGCGCCGAGGCGTTGGCGGCGGCAGCTGCGTTGCGGGAAGCGGAGGCGGCCGCGGAGCCGGCGGACGCCGCCTGGGCGCCGGCGGCAGCGGCGTGGTCGGCGGCCTTCGCCGCCGTACGGGCCTTGGCCGCCGCGTTCCTCGCGCCTTCGGCGGCCAGGCGGGCGGCCTTGGCCTTGGAGGCGTCCTTGGACGCGGCCATGGCGGAGTTGTAGGCGCGCGTGGCGGCGTATCCGGCGGTCGCGGCGGCCTGCGCGGCGGCCGACGCGGCCCAGGC
>NZ_JADWYQ010000028.1 GCF_022414575.1 Streptomyces sp. MUM 178J
CTCGGGCCGCGTCCCGGGCCCGCGGCGCCGCAGCAGCGGCAGCCACCGACGCCGGAAACGCCGCCGCGGCGCGCAAGGCCGCTGACGACGCCGATGCAGCCGCCAAGGCAGCCGAGGACGGCGCTGCCGCGGCCGCGCAGGCCGAGATCGCCGCGAACGCCGCCGGTGATGCCGCGCTCGCCGCCGCCGGAGCGGGTCTCAACTCCGCCGCCGCCGCCGACGCGGCCGTCCAGGCCAGCAGCTACGCGAACCAGAGCGACGCACGAGTCGCCCAGGCCCGTGCCGCGGCGGCGCAGGCGCGCCGTCACGCCAACGAGGCTTCCCGCTCCGCCAATGCCGCCGTGGCGCTGGCCCAGAAGGCGGCCAAGGCGGCGGGCGAGTCGAGGGCAGCCGCGACATCGGCTGCCAAGCACGCCCGGGAGGCCGCGAAGGCCGCTCGCGAGGCGGCCGACAACGCCGGGCAGGCCGCTACCGCCGCGGCCAAGTCCACGGCCCATGCCAAGGCTGCCCAGCAGGACGCCGACGAGGCCTCCCGTTACGTGGAGATGGCCAGGGCCACCTTCGCGATCGCACGCGAGGCCGAGGCAGCGGAGATCCTCGCCCGTACCAACGCCGGGATCGAGCGGGCGCGCGACCTCAAGGAGCGTCAGCAGGCGAGCAAGACCGAGCAGTCCGAGGTCGCGACGAAGGCGCAGGAGCGTGCTGCCGAGGCACAGCGCCTCGCCGCGGAGGCGGGCGTGCCGGGCGCCGACACGCAGGCGGTGGTCGCCAAGGGCCGCAGACTCGCCGTGCTCACGATGCAGGACGGCGGTCCGTGGAGCCGGGCCGCGGCACAGGCCGCGGTCGCGGGTGCCGACGAGTACGTTCTCGACTACGTCCGTACCCGGTGGAAGGAGGCCGCGGAACAGGACGCCCGGGGCCGGGTCGCCCTGCTCTCCACCGACAGCCCGCTGAAGGCGGTCAGAGATGCCGCGGACGAGGCCCTCAAGGGCGATGCGACCACGGTGTCCGCGTTCCTCGCTTCGGGTCAGTACCAGGCGGGACGCCAGGACTACCGCATTCGCACGGCACAGATCATTTCCGGCGGCGGTCCGGTCGTGCGGGAGGCCGGGCGGGCCGCTCTCGCCAAGAACACCCTGGAGGCGTACCGCGAGTTCCTCGGCGATGGCCAGTACACGGCCCGGAGCCAGGACGAGCGGGTCCGCGCCGCACAGCTGATCTCCGTGGGAGGCGACGAGGTCAAGTCGGGGGCGCGGATCGCCCTCGAGGGCCCGTCCAACCTGCTGCACGAGTTCATCCAGTCCGGGCAGTACACAGCCCAGCGCAAGGACATGCTGACGGCCACCCATGTCGCGCAGGTCCAGAAGCTGATCGCGGAGTCGGCCAGGACGGCGGCTCTCGCCCAGCAGGAGGCTGCCGAGGCCAACCGGGTTGCCGCGCTGGCGCGTAAGGTCGCGGAGGATGCTAGGCAGTACGCTGATGCGGCGAAGGCCGCGGCGGAGTCGGCGAAGAACCACGCGGCGGACGCCGACAAGTCGGCCGACGCGGCGGAGGCGTCGGCCGCACAGGCCGCCGCGTCGGCTAAGACGGCGCGGGACGCCGCCGCGTCGGCACAGCGTTCGGCGACCGAAGCAGCCACTTCGGCCGCTGACGCGACCCTCTCTTCCGAGCTTGCGCACGCCTCCGCCGCCACAGCATGGGCCGAGGCCGACAAAGCGCGCGCGTCGGCCACGGCCGCGGGCAAGGACGCCGCGGCGGCCCTGGAGGCCAGCAAGAGCGCATTCTCGACCGCCGCGGCCAAGCTCAAGGCCGAGGCGGAACAGCAGCGCAACGAGCTGAGGCGGCAGCAGAACGAGACCGGGTTCCAGCGCATGCTGCGCTGCGGACTGCTGGACTGCCCGCCGGAGAACGACCCGTTCCACTGCGACAAGAGGCCTCCGAGCGACCCCTTCTGCCTCTCGCTCGCCCTGTCGAAGGAGCTGGCGCCCTACGCAGAGGCGATGTTTGAGCTGGGCAAGGCCATTGTCGGCCTCGACCAGCTCGAAGAGTGCACGGACTACGACCTGTGGGCCTGCGCGGAGCTGATGCGTGACGTCACCATCTCCAGCAAGCTGCGCCTGCTCAAGGGCGCGTACGAGACGCTGCGCACGGTCGAGCGGATCATCGTCTGCGAAACCTGCTTCCTCGCCGGCACGAAGGTGCTCATGGCGGACGGCGGGAAGCGGAACATCGAGCGGATCCGTCTCGGGGAGAAGGTCCTCGCGACGGACCCGGTTTCCGGGGAGTCGGGACCGCGCAAGGTCACACGGCTGATCGTCACCGAACACGACAAGCACTTCAACACGCTGACGATCAGGACCGGGCAGGGGACCGCGAAGCTCACCGCCACCTTCGAGCACCCGTTCTGGAGCCCGTCGAAGAAGCAGTGGGTCAGGGCCGTCGACCTGCGCCCCGGCATGACCCTGCTCAGCAATGACGGCACCACCGTCGCCGTGACGGCGAACCACCCCCACTCCCGGCAGGCCAGAACGTACAACCTCACGGTCGACGACCTGCACACGTACTACGTACTCGCAGGCACGACGCCGGTTCTCGTGCACAACGCCGGGTGCAAGCACGTCGCACTCGGCCGGACAGAGACCCCGGACAACCCGTTCTCCCTCGAGGAATTCGCGATGGAGCATGGTGCCGACATGTACAAGCACTGGCCCGACGGCAAACAGTGGTACAACCACGTCAAGGACTTCCTGGCCAGGGACTCGACGGCACGCATCTCCTTCAACCTGGACGGCATCGACGACCCGGTGGAAGCTGCGGCACGAGGAAAGTCAGTCGATCCCGCCAACGACTTCGAAGGCCTCACGGACTGGGAGCTGCACCAGATCAGCCAGTCTCCCGACTCATGGGCCAGGATCACCTGGTACAAGGGAGGAAAGAAGGTTGACAATCCGTTCAAGAGGTGACGATGCCGACCCCTCCGTGGTGTTCGCCTCCGCACGGAGGTTCAGGGTCTGGCGCTACGGAGTCGGCCACTCACAGTTGCTGCTCCGTTCGGCTCCGGACCCCTCGAACCCGGAACGTCTGGACCTCCTCTTCGAAGGGGTGGAAGCCATACAACTGGTCACCCACTACGAAGCCCTGGAGCTCCACACGCTCGACGAAGCGGAGAACGGGCACATCTTCGAGATGTCCGGGGTGCCTGCCCACTTGAGGCCGGAGCGGCTCGTCCTCGGTCTCCGGTCCAGGAGCGGTGCGGGCTACGTGCAGTGTCTGAAAGTGTCCGCTCTCCTTGGTGGCAGGAACGTCATCGGGCCCGACGATCCGTCCGAGTCCATCGACGTCATCTGGAGTCTGCGCAGCTGACGTTCCTGCTCCACGAGGTGCCCGCCGGTTCGCCGGCGGGCACCGACGCACCTGACGGGCAAGGCCGGCTTCTCCCGGCGCGAGCCAAGGGATGCCGAGGAGCCCAACTCGGCATGATGCACCGCCGGGGGCTCTGTCGCTGCCGCACAGCGCATCAGGCCCGGCTGCCCGGCGCCGCCGGCCGGGACGGGAAGCCGCCGCGATCCTTACCCCCCGGTGCCGAGTCGCCCACCGGGGCGGCCGACTGCCAGGCGGCGAACAGCGGGAGCCGCCCCGAGGCATCGAGGACGACGATGCCGAAGGGGCGGTCGTAGGCGAGCCGGAGGTCCGGTGGGGACGAGGCGCGCCGCCCGCGAGGGTGAGGACTGCCGTCGCGGTCGCCGCCTCCACTGCCCCGGCTGCGGCGGCGACCGCAACTACCGCCGGCGCACCGGCCGCCGGCGCTTCACCCTCCTGGGCGTCCCGCTGCTGCCGCGCGGCTCCGCGGGCCCGGTCGTCGAGTGCGCGGCCTGCCGCTCCCGCTACGGCATGGACGTCCTGGACCACCCCACGACCACCCGCTTCTCCGCGATGCTCCGCGACGCGGTGCACACCGTCGCCCTGGCCGTCCTCGCCTCCGGCGGCACCGCCTCCCGCACGGTCCGCGAAACGCATCGCGCCCCGCACCGGCCTGCCGCCGCTGGCCGTGGTGATCTGGCCGGAGCCGTCCGACACAGACGCTCAGGACGAGCGGAACGGGCTGCGCTGGAAGACGCGTGCCCTGGTTGACTGGGCGGGCTGTGAACTGGGCAGGTGAGTCGCGAAGGTGTCCGTGACGCGTTTCCCGCCTCACGCCACCGCACTTGATCCGCTCTGTGGCCTGCTCGACGTCCCGGTCGACGCGTCCACGTCTCAGCGAAGCTGCTCCAGCGGCAGCGGCACTCGCCGCCATCAGCCCTAGATCTTCGAGGATCAAGACGACGGCCGACGAAAGTCACTGGCTTTCTGTGACGTCCAGCGGTGAGACTTCCGACGTGACGCTTCACGAGAAAGAGATCCCAGTCGATGAAACGCTGGTCCGGACGCTGCTGAAGACACAGCGCCCAGAGTGGGCTGACCGACCGTTGTCGCCCGCAGGCGCTGGTACGGACAACACCATGTATCGGCTGGGCGAAGACCTGCTCGTGCGACTTCCACGAACCGCAGACAACGGACACTCCGTGCGCAAGGAACAGGAATGGCTTCCTCGTCTCGCGCCGCTCCTTTCATGTCCGATTCCCGAGCCCGTCCACTCCGGGACGCCCACCGATGCGTTCCCGCTGGTCTGGTCGGTCTACCGCTGGATTGACGGTGCCGAAGCCGGCCCGGACACCGTACGGGACTGGGCTGCTTTCGGAGCCGACCTGGCGGCGGTCGTGAGGGAGCTCCACGGCATCGACCTCATGGGAGCGAAGCGCACAGACGGCCTCAGCTGGTACCGCGGAGGCAGCCTGAAGCCATGCGACCAGTGGATCAGCAGGTGTCTCGACGAGTGCCGGACCACCGTGGGATCTGAACTCGACGTCGACACTCTGGAACGGCTATGGCGAGCCGCGCTCGCACTGCCCGAGCCTTCCGGACCTCACGTGTGGCTCCACGGCGACCTGAAGCCGACCAACCTCCTGGTCCGGGAAGGCAAGCTTCACGCAGTCATCGACTTCGGCGGACTCTCGGTCGGCTTTCCCGACGCCGAGCACTCCACGCTCTGGGACCTGCCTCCACAAGCACGGCAGACCTACAGGGACACCTTGAACCTCGACGATTTGACCTGGGCCCGCGCCCGCGCCTGGGCTATCGCGGTGGGCGTCAGTGGAGTCTCCTACTACTGGCACACCTTCCCCGCCTTCGTCGCCGAATGCCGAGCACGCCTTGATGCAATCCTCACTGACGCATGTACCGGAGGAAATGGAGGCAGTCGGTAACCGGAACGGGTCGCCAGTGAGGTTTTCTCAGCGAAGTGATCTACATGGAGCGGGTGATCTACCTGTCCCCGGACGGATCGGTCAGGCGGCACCTGGATCCGAGCAGACGTAAAGCCCCTGGTAGGACAGGTCTCACCACAAGATCATGTCCGTAGCTACCAGAGGCTTCACGTTGGTCACCTATGTTGCCACGCTCGACGTGCCGCGCCACGTCGTCGAGTTCCTCGCGCGACTGCTGGTCGCCCACCGCCGCCGGATCGGCACTCCGAAGGGCTCCCGCGCGCTGGGGCCGTTCCGGCAGGCGGTTCTGGTGCTGCGCTGGTTCCGTGAGCGCGGCTGCGTGCACTGCCTGGCCCGCGACTTCGGCATCTCGCAGGCCACCGGCTACCGCTACCTGCACGAAGGCATCGACGTCCTCGCCGACCGGGCCCCCGACCTGCACGAAGTCCTCGCCCGCTGCCGGCACGAGGGCATGACGCACGTCATCCTGGACGGCACGCTGATCGAGTCCGACCGCCTCGCGGGCGTTCGCGAGAACGGCAACGACCTGTGGTTCAGCCAGAAGCACAAGGCGTTCGGCGGAAGCATCCAGTTCCTGTCGGCCCCGGACGGCACCCCGCTGTGGGTCTCCGACGTCGAGCCGGGCTCCACCCCGGACATCACCGCCGCCCGCATCCACGCCCTGCCCGCCCTGTACAAGGCGGCGGCACAGGGCCTGCCGACCCTGGCGGACAAGGGCTACATCGGCGCGGGCATCGGCATTCTCATCCCTGTCCGTCGCCAAAGGGCAAGTCAGAACAGGCACTTCACGTCGATACGCGCATGTTCAACACCCTGGTGCGGCACGTGCGAGCTCTGGGCGAGCGCACCGCTGCCGAGCTGAAGCAGCGATGGCGGACCCTCCAGTACGTCACGCTCAGCCCCAGCCGGATCGGCGACATCGCCCGAGCCGCACTCGTCCTCAACGGAATCTGGAAGTGATCACCGTTGAGAAAACCTCACTCGTCCGCCTCACCACATAGGACACGGTCTAAGTCCCCTGCTCCTGTGAAATCCACGGAGTCATATCTGCGGAATACGAGTTCACCCACCACTCGACATTATGAGGGTCCGACACTAGGATGCCGGACCCTCTTATGAGGGCCTAGTCAGAGAAATCCCTGGCCAGGCTTCCCATGAAGACTGTGACTGCGGCCAGAATGGCGGCTTGGAGTGCGCCATCAATCGATTTGGTGGAGAGTACTAGGATTCCTGTGACTGCAACCACGGTAAATCCTACGAGGATTCTCCAGCCGCGCGGTCGAGACACGTACCATCCTATTAGGCGTCGATAGGTATTCACTGTTGTGCAGCCTATCGGCCTTTTCCGCTCTCCAGCCATGCTCGTGTCAGTTCTATGGTTGCTCTCTCTATGCGGGTCACGTCAACCTCCAATTCGAGCAGTCTTTCCTGAATGGTGCGCCTGGTTGTCCCATTGGTTTTCTCGGTCAGCCGCCCGGAGACTGATTTGCCGTTTACCCTACCTGCGAAAAGCAGTTGTGGGCGGCCGGCGCCGGCAACTGCTCCGCTGGCAACACCGACCACGAAGCCTGATACCTCCCAATTCCTTTTAGGGGTTGTGACTGCGTAGATCGTACCCCCGGTTGCCGCCCCAATAGCTACAGGGCAGGTTACACCAGAGGTGGGGCAGAATCCTGCGGCAACGAACCCGAGGGCTATCGCTCCAAAGGCAGCGACAGTTCTCTCGTTCTCCTTGAGCCACGTCTTTCCGCGGAATACGCTCGAGGCCTGATCCTGGCATTCTACAGGATTATTTCCAAGTAGCCCGCAAAGCGTCTTGTATATATGTCCGCTGTCGTCGCTTTCGGCAAATTTCGCTGCCTCGGCGAGAGTGAAGTTCTTACTTCCCTGGTACCCCATGTCCTGGAACCATCGGTAAGTCTCATCGTCTATCGGCCCGCCAAAATATAGTTCGCTGTCCGCGTTAACCGTCCTTACCTGTCCCTTACTCGAGACGGTGGTGTTGCCGCTTGTAGAAGCTGTGCCACTGGTCTGCTTGGAGTTTCCCTTGTTGGACGGAGTGCTTTGCTTGTATGTGACACCGGGGTTCAGCGGGTAGGAGGGGTCGGGTGTGCCTTCTCTGCCGGATCCGGTGGTTGTGCTCTGGTGGCAGCGGCCGTTGCCTGGGTCCATGCAGAGGCCCGTGGGGTCGGAGAAGCTGACCGCATTCTGGTTGGCGTAGGCGTAGCCGTTGAGGGATTGGTGCTGTTCCGGGAGGAGAAGCGGGTCGACGCTGATGAACTGGCCGATGGTGGGGTCGTATTGGCGGGCGCCGATGTGGGTCAGGCCCGTGGTTTTTCCGGTGGTTTTGCCGAGGAAGCCCTTGTCGTCGGGCCAGGAGGTGCCGATGGGCTTGCCGCGTTGGGCGCCGAAGGGGGTGGTATGGCGCTTGCTGAAGGTTTGGCCGGTGTCGGCAAAGACCGCCAGGCTTTGGGTGCCGTGGTGGTCGCCGGCGAGGTAGGTCAGTTTGGGGGTGCCGGTTTCGTTGGAACGGACGGCGACGGCGAGGTCGCCTGAGGTGTAGTAGCGCTGGGCCCAGGTGGTGCCGTTGGCCTTGAGGTGGAGTTCGGTGGCTCCGGCGTACAGGACGCGTTCGCCGTTCTCCGTGTTGCGGATGAGGAGGGTGCCGTCGGCGTCGTAGAGGTAGTCGGTGGTGGTGCCGTTCTCGGTGAGCTGGGCCAGTCGGCCGGCCTCGGACCAGGTGAGGTTCTGCTGGGCGCTGGGGCCGGGTCGTTTGGTGGTGTTGCCGGTGGCGTCGTAGGCGTAGGCGCGCTCAGGGGTGGTGCAGTCGTCTGTGGTACTGGTGCCGCTCAGGGTGTGGGGCTGGGCATCGTTGGTGTAGCAGTGGGTCGTCTTGGTGGTGCCGGATGGCTTGTGCTGGGTTTCGCTGGTGCGCTGGCCTGCGGTGTTGTAGGTGTAGCTGGTCCAGTAGGGGGCCGGTCCGGAGAGCTTGTCGGCGCTGCGCGGGTCGGCGCACTTCTGGGAGGCGGGGGTCCAGGCTTCGACGAGGCGGCGGTGGCCGTCGTAGGCGAAGCACTGGGTTTCGGGCGCGCTGGCGCCGCCGAGAGTGGTGGGGTCGGCGATGGAGGTGACGTTGCCGACTTGGTCGAAGGTGTAGTTCAGGTCCTGCAGCATGTACGGGTGGGTCTGGTCCGTGACGTGACTGCGGGTCAGGCGTCCCGTGCCCTCCTCATAGGTGTTGGTGACGTAGACACGCTTGTGGCCCGACGCGTTGGCGGTCCCGAGAGCAAGCTGCTGCGGCTGGCCCAGCGCTGAGTAGTCGGCGTCCAGGAGGTAGCCGGTGGTGCCGCCGATCGAAGTCACCTGGCCGAGGTCGGTGTAGTCGTATTCGATGACTTCCTTGGGCAGGCCGCCGAGAGCCGGTTCCCTGATGTTCTGCAGAGTGCCGTCGATGTTGTAGTAGCTGCTGTACTCAAGCGTCGAGGGCGTCCCCGCCTTCACCAGCGGATCACTGTCGGGCAGCCGCAGCTCGGTTTCGACGGGGCGGGAGAGGCTGTCGTACTTGGTGACCGCCTTGGTGTAGGCCTGGCCGTTCTTTCCGCCGATGTATCGGGTGGATGTGGCGGGCTGGCCCTTGAGGATCGTGTCGTAGGTGCGGGCGGTGAGCTGGTTGGCGTCGGTCTGGGCGCCGTTCCAGGTCCCGGTGGCCCGGCCAAGCTCGTCGTACGCGGTCAGGATCGACTGTCCGCGGGCATCGGTGGCCTTCACCAGCTGGTCGAGATTGTTGTACGCGCTGGTGGACGTGCCCTTGTCGGGGTCCTTGGCGCTGATCTGCCGGCCGAAGATGTCGTAGCGGTAGGTCCACTTCGCGCCGTCCGGGCCGGTGATGGACGTCTGCTGGTCGTCGAGTGCGTACGTGAACATCGTTGAGGTGTAAGCGGTGCCGAGGCTTCCGCCCCACTCGGTGTCGGCCGGGCTGGTGCCTGCGTATTCGCGGGTTTCGACTGTGCGGCCACGGGCGTCGGTGATCGAGCGGGTCGCGGATCCGCCCTCAAGAGCCGTGGCGGCGGTGGAATCACCGGTGTACGTGGTCGACGTCGACCACTTCTTCGTGCCGAACACATGGAGCGTGCTGGTGGTGGGGCGGCCCGCGCCGTCGAAGACCGTCTCGGTCTGGGTCGGGGCTTCGCCGTATTCAGCGCGGGTGTAGGTGCCGTTCGGAGTGCTGGTGGTGTCGAAGATGTCCGCGTACGTCTCGTAGGCCAGGCCGCGGGAGTCATAGCGGGTGTCGGTCAGCAGCCGCCCGCCTTGCGGGGTCGGCGACTGGGTCTGCAGCGGACGCAGCAGCGCGTCGTAGATCGTGTACGTGGTGTTGTATGTGTCGCCGTCCCTCTTGAGGGTCGAGGTGGCGACCGAGGACGGCTTGGTGTTGGACAGGTTGTAGGTGAAGGTGCTGCTGGGGGCCTGGCTGCTGCGGATGCGGTTGGGGAGCCAGACCTCGGTCAGCCGACCGAGCGCGTCATACGCCAGCTCCGTCTTCTTCAGATTGATGTCATAGCTGCGCAGCGTCTGGCCGCGGCGTGGGTCGAGAAAGGCCACGGACCTGTGACCCTTGGCGTTTGTGCTGATGGTCTTGGTCAGTGGACCCGCTTCGGCCGGGGTGTAGGCGGTCGAGGTGGTGTTGCCCGCGGCGTCGGTGACGGTCAGAGGGCGGCCGAGCGTGTCAAAGGTGGTGGCGGAGGTCTTCTGCCAGGTGGGTGTGCCTGCGGTGTTGTAGCCCTGGGCGCGGCCGGTCCAGGTGGCCAGTCCGGTCTTGGGCTTCGTCGATGGCGACCAGGCGGCGCCGTCGTAGGCGACGGCGGTGTCGGCCAGGACGTCGCCGCGGGTTGAGCTGTCGGCCGGGAGGTCGACGTCGGCCTCTGCGACCGAGCACTTCGCTGCCACGGTGCGGGTGCGGGAGGTCAGGCTGGTGATGCCCTCACCGGGGTTGCGGGCGTACCAGGTGCGGGTGCAGGTCTCGTCGCCGTTCTTGGCGTCGTCGCCGCGGTCTTCGACCTGGTACGGCATGCCGTAGTCGTCGAAGGAGGTGTCCACCGTCCGTGAGCGCCAGGTCTTGGCTGCGGTGAGGTAGGTGTAGGCGGTGGTCTTCTTGACGCGGGTGTAGCGGGCGATGTGGTCGCCTGCGTCGGGGGCGCTCTGGCGGGCGGTCTCCTTCGACCACGGCCAGTTCGCCATCGCGTCGATCGGAGTCGAGCCGTTGTAGGTGACCTGTTCGCGCAGCATGCCCGCGTACTGGTCGTAGTCCGTGATGCCCTCGATGCCGATGCTTGGCGACGTCAGCGGGGCGACCGTGACCGTCTTGGTGGTGCCGTCCTTGTTCTTGTCGCCGTGCATGCCCTGCAGATAGAGCGAGACGGTCTTTGAACGGGGAGTGTCTTTCGCCCCGCTGTAGACGCTGACCTGGCGGTATCCGCGCCAGTCGGACCAGGTCCGCTCGTCCTTAGGCGTCAGCGGATCGTCGTTGTAGTGCCAGGCCGCGCCGCTGTACGCGTACTCGTGCTCCACGGCGTCGTTGTGACCGGCCGGGTCCGAGACCACCACGGCCAGCACCCGGTACTTGTGGAACCAGTCCACCGACGCGGTGTCGCTGCCGTTGATGTTCCAGTACTGCGGATAGCACGAGCGGGTGTTGGTGTCCTGGGCCGCGCCGAGGACCTCGCTGCGGCGGCACTCCGGCGACGACAGCGTGACCGTGGTGATCGCGCCGGTCTCCGAGGTGATGGTGGAGATGCGCGGGCGCGTCAGCGGCAGGATGTCATCGGTGGCGTCGACCCGGTTCGGCCGCATCTGATACGTGAACGACAGCGGATTCAGCCCAATGCCCGTGCCCGCCTTGCCGGTCCTCTTGACCGACTTCAGCGTCAGGACATGGTCGGAGGTGTCGCCGATGTCACCGCCGTCCAGATACTGCTGCTCCAGCTTCCACGAGTCCACCGGATCGTAGGCGCCGGTTCCGGCGTTGTACGAGTGGGTGTGGACGTCTGTGAGGCGCTTGCGTGTGAAGAACGATGCGCCAGCCGCATTGCACTCGTCGTCGTCCTTGGAGCAGATCGCATCGAAGGGGACGTCGGGCCAGTTGTCGGCGGTGTCCTTGGTGAGTTCCTTGCAGTCGGCGGCGGTGCAGCGCTCG
The DNA here is from genome assembly GCF_022414575.1 of Streptomyces sp. MUM 178J. Lineage (GTDB taxonomy): Bacteria > Actinomycetota > Actinomycetes > Streptomycetales > Streptomycetaceae > Streptomyces > Streptomyces chengmaiensis. Next base: position 11,515 of record NZ_JADWYQ010000028.1, read on the forward strand.
GCGTAGCCGAAGGTCACCTTCGCGTCGGCGTCGTCGGTGAACAGCGCGCCCTTGCGCAGACCGTACTTGATCTCCTTCAGGTAGCCGCCGCGGGTGTAGAGGGCGCTTGCCTTGGCGGCCTTGTTCTTCTTGTAGTAGTTGGTCTCCTTTGCGTACCAGTAGGTGGCGGCGTTGCCGCGGGTGTCGACGACGTAGTCGAGGTTCCACCGCCAGGCCTGATTCAGCGACCGGTCCGCGAACGTGCCGCCCTTGGAGTAGCCGGGCTCGCCGGAGTCGTCGCCGAAGACCGGGAGCGTCCAGGTCGAGTTGGTGCGCTGGGTGGCAGCCCCGTCCAGCTTGTCGAGGCCGAAGACGTACCTGGTGCCGTCGCCGGTCACCACGGTCCAGTACTCGCCGTCGTCGTCGCCGTTGGCCGCCCCGGTGGAGCGGATCACCTTCGAGGCGTCGTCACCCTGCAGCCGCCACTGACCGGAGTCTTTGTCCTTGACCAGGCGGCTTGACGTTCCGTTGAGGACGAGGCGGGCGTTGTCATACGTCCAGCAGCGGTCGAAGACGTCCTTGTGGCCGTCCTCGTCACAGCTGCCGTAGGCCCGCTCGATGTACGACTCGGTCAGGGAGAAGCCCTCGCCGACCGCCGTGCCCTGGTTGTTGGTCGTCGCGGTGCGGCCGTCGATGCTCCCCGAGTCATACGACAGCGACAGACTCGGCGTGGGCCCGGCCGCCGCGGGCGGCACGGTGAAGTCGTACGACCAGGTGAAGGAGCCCGAACTGCCGCCCGCCTCCCACGACGAGGACGCGGACAGCTCCGTCGCCGAGTAGTCACCCGAGCCGTTCGCCGACTCTCCGCCACCCGCGGAGGCGGCCGTCAGGGCCAGTACGGTGGCTCCGGCGGTGCTGCCGCTGCGGGCGAGCTGCGTCGACAGGCCGCCGCCAGACTTCGCCAGCGTCACCTGGGAGGTGACGGTCTGCTCGCCAAGGTCGTTGTCGGAGGCAAGAGGGGTCTGCTTGCGGCACTCGGCCTTCTCAGGTGTCGTCACCGCACAGGCAGGAAGCTGCACCAGACGGAGACGCTGCGACCAACTGCCGCCGACCGCTGAAGCGAAGCCGCTGTAGTCCACGCTCACCTCGGCCTCGCCGCCGGCGTCCGACTGGGCGGTGAGCAGCACACCGGTGACGCCGAGGCGCTTCGCCGCCTCCTGGTCCAGCACGGTCAGGTGGGCTGTCCCGGCCGTCGCAGACCTGGTCGACTTGTCCGCGCGGGGGCTGACCGTCATCGGAACACCACCCGGCGAGGCCGTCCCCGGCTTTGCGCCGTCGAGCTTCACCGTCGCAGCGCCTTGCTTCGGCCATGAGCCCTGCTGCTCCTGCCGTGCGAGCCGGGCCTGCTCGGCATTGGTCTTACGGTCCCGGGCGACCTTCTCGCGGGCCTTCTTCGCGCCAAGGCCCTTGACAGCCTCGACCTTGCTTACCCGCTGCTCGGGAAGATCTGGTTTCCCGAGGCCCACCGGTACTGCTTCTGCTACTGAGGCGGGTGCCAGCCCTAATGGAAGGACCAGTGAGAACGCCACCGACCGCAACAACAGCCGGCTGTCCCAGTGGTTCGCTGTGCTCTGACGGCGTCCTCGTCTTGATCTGCCTATGCCAAGTCTCATTCGTGCCTGTCCCGCCTGTCTTGTTCAACGCTTCCTGACAAGTCGTCATGCGCCACGGAGTGGCTGCTCCGGGGGCGGCACGGCGAGGCCGCCGTGCCGCCCCCGGCTCTGCACCTCAGTCGCCGACCGTGAGCTCGATCTGCCGCAGGCCCGCCATGGCACCGGCCCACAGACGGACCTCGGCGACGCGCGCGGGCAAGTGATGTGCCCATGTACCGGACGAGAGGCCCCGGCCGATCGCGAAGTCACCTGAACCGGCCTCAGCTGTGAAGGCTGTCGGTTCGCCGTTGCGGTCATAGCCCACGAAGAGGCTGATCTCGCCCGCCTGGGCATCGAAGACACCGGTCAGTCGAACCGAAGCATCGACTGCAGCCGCTTCATCGGAGGCCACCGAGGAGAATGTGCCGTCGGGGCTGAGTCGGCCGAAGTGCCAGAGACCGACCGGAACCGTCCTCTCCTCAAGCGTCTCCTCGTCGACGACGGTCTCCTTGCCGGTCATCTGGAACCAGAACCCCCACGCGGAGCCGTCGGCGGTGCGTTGCCCCAGCACCTGGCCGGTGTAGCCGACCTCCTTGGCCGCCAGCTTGTCCCCGTCCAGCGCGGCCAGCGTGGTGACCGTGAACGATCCGGTGTCATCGATGACCGGACCGGTTGCGGTGGCCGCGTCGTCCACCCCGTCAAGGGCGATCTCCCCGTCCTGGATCGACGCACCGCCGGTCAGGGCCAGACTCCTGCCGTAGCCGGAAGTGGTGTCCGCGATCGAGGCACCGCTGCCGTGGGAGGCGGACCAGTCCGCCACCAGCTCGGCGCCGGTGAAGTGCTCGGAGGTCAGCAGGCGTGCCTCCTGGGCGATCTCGTCCGGGAGCAGGGCACGCTGCCACGCGGCTACCTCGTCGATGGAGCCATTGAAGTAGTCGGTGTAGTCGCCGCGCCACAACACCCGGCCGATCTGCAGCGGTCCGGAAGCGTCCCAAGGAGAGCCGACGCCGTCCGTCCCCTGCAGGCGCCCGTTCACGTACAGGCGGATCTCACCGGCCGCCGCGTCGTACACGGCCGCCAGATGCGTCCACACGCCGAACGTCGCAGGCTGCTTGGCCACTACGATCTGCTCACCGATGTTGCCGTCCGTCGCGTCCTTCGGCGAGGTACGCAGGGTCCAGGTCTTCTTGTCGCCCTGGTAGGAGAGGTAGAAGCCGCTGTAGAACGAGCCGTTCTGCCCCAGCACCGTGACGTTGCGCCCCGGATCGGAGTCAAGGCGCGCCCAGGCCGAGACCGTGTAGGAAGACCGGGTCTCCACCACGGGGCCTGCTGTGGCCGCGTGGCCGGTGCTTCCGTTCAGCGCCAGGCCTCGGTCCGTCACTGGCGTTGCCAGCGGCTGGCCCTGGGCATCGTGGGTGATCAGCCCACGTCGGCCCCGGTCGTCACGGACGGCTCCAGCGCTGAGCGTGGCGTCATGCCGCGCCGCGCCGCCTGCCGTCGCCGAGTCCTTGGCCACGCCCGTGGCCTCGTCGAAGTGCCAGCGCCCGACCGGGCCCTCACCCGCCGCGACAAGGAAGTCCAGCAGATTCTGCGCGCCCCAGCGGCCGACGTCGTCCTTGGCTCGCACGTATACGCGGTGTGTGCCGGCCTTCCCGGGTGTGGTGCTCACTGTGACCTTCGAGCCCGACTGCTCGGCAGACCACGCCGCGCCCGAGGAGAGCTTGTACTGGTAGGCGATGTCGTTGCCGTCACCGGAGGCCGGGGCGAAGGTGAAGGAGGCCTTCTGACCCGGGCCGCCGGACGGTGCACAGGCGTTGGGGGTGCACTCCGTGTACGGCGCGCCGACGGTGATCTTCGGTGCCTTGGGTGCGGTCGGGTCGACCTTGAAGTAGCACCAGCGGAACTCCGGGCTGTTCAGATTGCTCTTGCCGGAGTTGTAGTAGGAGCGCACCCAGGTCCGGTAGCGGTACAGCTTCCCCTCGGACAGAGTCGACCAGGACAGCGTCACCTTCGTGTTGTCGCCCACGAAACCGCTGGAGGGGCGTACATCGCCGTTGCCGGCCGGGGTGTCCGACCAGGTGCCGTCGCTGTTCTTGTGGTCGAGGTCGAACGAGACCCGCAGCTGGGCGTCCTTCTCGCCGCCCGCGGCGGTCTGCGCGGTCGCCGTGAGCGCCGGTGTCGGGTCCGACACGATCGCGGGATCGTATTCCTTCGTCTCGCACACCGTCCCCGAACCGGTGACCAGACCGACCGCCGTCGGCTTGGCGGGCAGCCCCACGAAGTCCACTGCCAGCACGGCGTCGTTCTTGAACCGCTTCCACGCCGAGGTGTCCGACTCGTCGTGCGCCTTGATCATCAAGGTGAGCCGGGAGAACTTGCCCGCGGCGAAGTTCGCGACCGTCGGGGTCAGGTTCTCGTTGGGCTCCTGAGGGTTGTCGTGAAACTCGATCGGAGCGTCAGGCGAGTTCGGGTCGCACAGAGAACCGCGCCCCGCAGACACCCAGCGGTCGCCCATGAAGTCCAGATGTGTCGGCCGGGACGACCACGTCGTGGACGACGAGATGTTGTTCGTACGCCACAGGTCAACCGGGCGCGGATCGCACTGGAAGGCCCAAGGCTCCGTGACGCGGAACGTCGCGTCCAGGATCTTCTTGCCCTTCAGGCTCGCCGGAGAGAACTCGAAGTACAGCCGCTGCACATATCCCGGGCCGCAGTAGTAGCCGTTCCACGTTCCGCACTTGCCCGCGCCCTTGCCGCGGTCGTCCGAGCCGTTGCCCCAGCCGTAGGACTCATAGCCGTCGCTGCGCAGCAGTGTCCGCTCCGACTCGCCCCAGGTGACGGTCGGGTCGATGAACAGCGGGAAGGCAGCCGGATCGGTCTCGTTCAGCAGCTCCGCGTCCGGAACGACCGACAGCGAGTCCTTGGAGAGCCTCACGTCCATCCGGGCGACGTCGTCGCCCTGGCCCGGCTCCAGACCGGAACCGGACGGAGCGGACTCCGACGGGTCCGTCGGCGTCCGCGTCGGCGTCTCATCGGTCGAGGCGGCCGGTGCGGCCGGTGCGGAGGCGGCGCTGAGCTTCATCGCGGCCGGCTGCTGCCCGTCCTCCGCCTTGCCCGCCGAGTTCCACATCTGCGCCGGCGGCGCACGGAACACCGTCCGACCGTCCCCGTCGACGGCGGCGAGATTGCCCGCAGCCCCCTTGCGCACCGTGAGGCCCTTGCTCTTCAGCCCAAAATTGAGTTCCTTCAACTCCGGCAGCGTCGCCGCCTTCGGCGTCTTGACGACCAGGACGTGTTGGAAGCTCTCCGGGGTGGCGGTCACCTTCAGATCCACGTCCGGCAGCACATCCGCGTACAGAGCGCTCGGCCCGTCGAGCCGGGGTTCCGGAAGCTTCCCGGACCAGCGCAGCTCCAGCGAGCGGCCCTGATCGGCGATCTCCGCCAACGGGTCTCCGTCCCCGCCGCCGGAGAAGGACATCTCCGCCGCCGCGGCCTTCGGGCCTACTGAGCCGTCGGAACGGCGTACGAGCGTGGGATCAGGGTCCTGCCAACCGCCCTGCCCCGTGGCCACACGCACCGGGACGGACGACTCCTCCAGTGTGAAGGTGAACCCGTCCGGGTTCGCGAAGACGGTCGTACGCTCGGAACGCTGCCCTGCGACCTCGACGCGCTGCCCCGACTCCTTCGCCTCCGCAAGGGCTCGCTGCCCCTCGGAGAGCGGCGCGGGCTCCGATGCCGGGGCCGCCTTTGCCCCGGCCGCGTTCGTCAGCGGCAATGCGAGCGTCGCCACTGCGGTGACGAGGACCGTTGCGGCCGTCCGCCCGCGTGCCGCCCTTCGTCTCCGGGCAGGCGTGTGTGCACGCCCCCGTATTAACTCCACAATCCCCACCCCAGAGTTACCGGTTGTTCAAGATCGCAGCGAGTCAACGACAGGCCACCCTCGGCAGTCAAGCAATTACGTGTGCATGGCCTGTCGGCGTGTACGGCGGCAAAAGGGCAGGACGGGGCGGGTCCGGCGAGGCGACAGTCCTCGCCGGACCCGCCGGTCGGACCTCCGTGAGCAGGCAGCGCGGTCAGGTAAGGGGTGTCCGACCGTCACCGCGTCCGGCCGGATGCGGATGGCTTTCTGACGGGGCTGGCCGAAACCCTTCAAGGTCGTGAGCTGAACCGACGTCAGGTGCCCGCGCTCCGGCGGCACGTCCACCGCCCCGGATCGTCGGCGTCAGCGGGAACACCGCGGTGACCGCTCAGCGGTCCATGGGCAGCAATTACCGAGCGGGGTCCCTGCGGGTCGCCTTCGGGGTGGATGTGAGCGACCCGGACAACCCGAAGCAGATATGGAAGCTCGCGGGCTTCGATGCCTTCGCGTGACGGACAAGGCCGTGGTGGGAGTACGGGGGACTCTCGATGCTGGAGGGCAGCACCCGCAAGCGGGACGAGAGCTACGGCCGGTGGAAGCCCTCTCTGCACCGTGCCGTCGGCTGACGCGTTCAGCCCTTGAGGGTCTCGACGAAGGCGGCCCAGGCCGGGGCGGCGACGATGAGGACGGGGCTGGAGGGGAACTTGGAGTCGCGGACGGGGACGACGCCGGGGACGTTGTCCAGGACTTCGAGGCAGCTGCCGCCCTCACCGTTGCTGTAGCTGCTCTTCCGCCAGGCGGCCGCGCCCGGGAAGTCGTACCCCACTTCGACGCAGCTGCCGCCGTCCCCGTCGCTGTAGCTGCTCTTGCGCCAGCGGGCGGTGCTCAGGTCGAACGCTCGCATCGTCTGAAGTCCTCCGCCGCCGACTCGATCAGGGTCAGGGACGCCTCCGGCGACAGCGCGGCGGCCCTGAGGAGATCGTAAGCGGCCTGGGTGCGCTTCACCACCGCTGGATCGTCCAGCAAATTCCCTGAATACACCGCTTCTGTATAGGCCGTTGGCGGGGCGTCCTCGAACTCCATCAGCGTGAACATCTTGCCCATCTGCGGGTGTGCACCGGTTGCGAACGGAACGATCTGGATCAGCGCCTTGCGGTCGCGGACCATCGTCGCGAGATGGTCGAGCTGGCGGGCCATGTCGACTGATGCCCCTGCCTGGATCCGCAGCGCTGATTCGTGAAGGATCGCCCAGTACAGCGGACGCGTGGCATCGCCCAGGATCTTCGCGCGGTCCATACGTGCGCCGACGGTGTCTTCGAGGAACTCCTCCGTCGCCAGCGGGTTACTGGCCAGTACGACCGCGCGTGCGTACTCCTTCGTCTGAAGCAGGCCCGGGATGAGCGTCGGGGCGAAGTCGCAGATTTTCGTGGCCAGGGCTTCGAGCTCCGCCGCCGCGGCGAAGTAGGTCGCATACGGCGACTTGTCGATCAGCTTTCGCCACATCCTCTCGAAAATGCCATCGGTTTGCAGTACCTCGTCGATGCGCTGCGCCACATCCAACTGCGGTTTTCTGATGGCCTGTTCGAACTGGCCGATGTATCCGCCGGATACGAACACCCGCGTCCCCAGCTCCGATTGTGTGAGCCCCGCCGCCTCCCTCCGCCGCTTGAGTTCCGCGCCGAAGAATTCCCACTCCGCCTGCCGCAGACCCTTGGCCATGGATCAATCCCCTTGTGACACACGTCCGTTGTAGTGCGCGTCCCCCTGTTGAGCGTAGCTGCGGAGCGTCACCCTTGTGTTGCGAAACGTGAAGTCGGATCGAAGAGGAAAACCATGGCCGCGAACATGTCGAAGCCCCCGAACCCGCGCACCCGGCACTCGGTGAATTGCATCGAAGAGGCGGAGGAGGCCGTGAACAGACTGCGTGAAGTCCTGCAGCAGTTGGGCATTACGCTGCCGTCGCTGCGCGTCGAGGTCGCCTCGTACACCCGGGACATCCCCTGCCCGCTCATTGAACTGGGGCGCTGCAACGTGGACACGGCGCGTGCCATCGCCGCCGCTGTGCTCTCGGGAAAAGGGGGAGCAGCGCAGTGACGATGCCGGTCGAGGGCACGTACGTCGTCGACGTCCGCACCGGAACGGTGGGCAGGTGCGTCGGTCAGACCGGGCGCGTTCTGCTGCTGCGGCCGTTGGGCGGCGGTCGCGAGTGGGTGTGCACACCGGAGAAGGTCCGGCCGGCCACCGCCTCCGAGCGGATCAGCGCGCAGACGGCGTACGAGAACGCCCGGAGTCGCGGGGAGGTTCCTTGACCTCTGGGGCCTCCTTGAAGGCGGACGCGGATGGGAACTTCACGTCCGCGCAGCCGCGGCGGGCGGTGACATCGACGACGTACGCGCGGAACACCGCCGAGAGCCGGGCCCGTACGGTGCGGTCGTAGGGGTAGGCAACCGTCAGCGTATGGAGGGCGGGTTGGCCCTGACAGGTGGAAGAGGCCCACCAGACATTCGCGCCGCCGACCTCCCCTGCGGTACCGGGTTTGAGCGGTGTCTGGTCAATGACGCCTTCAGCGGTGACCGCTGTCGCTTCGTCGCCGAAGAAGGACTCCGTCTGCATCCACCACGGCAGATGCCGGAGAAAGGGCTCCAGCTCGAAGTCCCGGTGCAGCCACGGATTCAGCTCGGGCCATATACGGCGCAGTTCATCCGTGCTCAGGGCGAGCAGACAGGACTCCGTCCAGGCCCGTGCGCTGGTCGGAGCCGACAGGAAGCGGTCGGGCAGCCTTCCGCGGTCGGCGCCGTGCAGGAAACGTGCGTACCAGGCGCAGGTGCCGTCCGCAGCGGTCGCGGCGCCGAGGCGTCGGTTCGGCGGATCGAGGTTTTTCGGGGGCCGGGCGAGCTGTGCGGAGCAGTCCAGCTGGGCCGCTGCCTTCTGCGCGGCCTCCCTTGCCAGGGCCGCCAGGGTCCTGCGCTCCTCGGCCGTCACCGTGTCCGGGTCGTAGGAAGCCAGTGCGGTGGCCGACACCGAGGTGAGTTTCCCGTCGCCCGGTGCGTCGCACACGGCCTTCATGGTGACCCTGCCCTGTGTGTAGCTGCCGAGGCGGCCGTCACCAAGGGGGTGCTCCATCGGGATGTCGGCGTCGCGCACCGGGTTGTCCGTGCCTTCGCGTATCTCGTTCTCGAAGGGGGCCGTGACGCTGTTCCCGACGAGGTGGGCGTATCGCTCGTTCGGCTTGGGGCGTATGGACAGCTGGAACAGGCCGAAGAGTTTGTCTTTCCCCGTCACGCGATAGACGACGCAGCGTTCTGGCCCGGTGACGGGTGCGGTGATGCGATCGTCCGCATCGTCGGGGGCTTGTGCGCGCAGCGTTCCGCCGTGCAGGCTCAGCACTTTCTCCGGGTCCACCAGGCCCCCGCATGCCTTGGCTATCTCCTCCTGGCTGCGGGAGCGGGTCCGTAACTCGTCGAGGTTGGTCCACAGGCTCCAGCCGCCGAAAGCCAGGCCGAGCAGCGCCACTCCGACGATCAGCCGGTTCCACCTCTGATCCATGGCGGATAAAAGTATCAACCGACGAATGGCGGGGGTGGGGTGGCGCTGTCCGGTTCACGGTTGCGGCGTCGCTATTCGGCCTTGCCGACGTCGCTGTGCTGCGAGCCGTGCAGCGGGGCTCTGCGCGGGCGCGTCTCCCGGGCTGCCGGACGACCCTGCGGATCTCCGGCCCATCCGACTCATTTCCGCGACGTCGCCGCCGCCCGGGGGAGCTGCTACGGCAATTGCCACGCTCGCCGGAGCGGGTCGCCGGAGCGGGTCGCCGGAGCGGGTCGCCGGAGCGGGTCGCCGGAGCGGGTCACGGACCGGGTCGCAGGGCCGGGTCACAGGACCGGGTCACGGACCGGGTCGCAGGGCCGGGTCGCAGGGCCGGGTCGCAGGGCCGGGTCACAGGACCGGGTCACGGACCGGGTCGCAGGACCGGGTCCGCCGCCGCCCGGTCGTACGGGACAATGGAGCCATGACCCTCTTCCGTGATGACGGCATCGTCCTGCGCACCCAGAAACTGGGCGAGGCGGACCGCATCATCACGCTCCTCACCCGCGGACACGGGCGGGTGCGGGCCGTCGCCCGCGGCGTGCGGCGCACCAAGTCGAAGTTCGGCGCACGGCTGGAACCCTTCTCCCACGTCGACGTCCAGTTCTTCGCCCGCGGCAGCGACCTGATCGGCCGCGGACTCCCGCTGTGCACCCAGAGCGAGACCATCGCTCCGTACGGTGGCGGCATCGTCGCCGACTACGCCCGCTACACCGCCGGCACCGCCATGCTGGAGACCGCCGAACGCTTCACCGACCACGAAGGCGAACCGGCCGTCCAGCAGTACCTCCTCCTCATCGGCGCACTGCGCACCCTCGCCCGCGGCGAGCACGCCCCCAACCTCGTCCTCGACGCCTTCCTGCTGCGCTCCCTCGCCGTCAACGGCTACGCCCCCAGCTTCGAGGACTGCGCCCGCTGCGGCCTCCCCGGGCCGAACCGGTTCTTCTCCGTCGCCGCGGGCGGCGTCATATGCGGCGACTGCCGGGTGCCGGGCAGCGTCGTACCCTCTGCGGAGGCCGTCGGGCTGCTCAGCGCGCTGCTGACCGGCGACTGGGCCACGGCGGACGCCTGCGAGCCGCGGTATGTCAGAGAGGGCAGCGGACTGGTCTCCGCCTATCTGCACTGGCACCTGGAGCGCGGGCTGCGCTCACTGCGATACGTCGAGAAGTAGCGATCAACACACCAATGGGAGATGTGAGCCGCATGGCACGACGCGGAATCCTGGGCCGGTCCCGCCGCGAGTACAAGGTCCCCGAGCCGCACCCGTCCGGCGCCCGGCCACCCAAGATCCCCGGCGAGCTGATCCCCAACCATGTCGCGGTCGTCATGGACGGCAACGGCCGCTGGGCCAAGGAGCGCGGGCTGCCCCGCACCGAAGGCCACAAGGTCGGCGAGGGCGTTGTCCTCGACGTCCTCAAGGGCTGCCTGGAGATCGGGGTGAAGAACCTCTCCCTCTACGCGTTCTCGACCGAGAACTGGAAGCGCTCGCCCGACGAGGTCCGCTTCCTGATGAACTTCAACCGCGACGTCATCCGCCGCCGCCGCGACGAAATGGACGAGCTCGGCATCCGCATCCGCTGGGTCGGCCGGATGCCCCGCATGTGGAAGTCCGTCGTCCAGGAGCTCCAGGTCGCCCAGGAGCAGACCAAGGGCAATGACGCGATGACCCTGTACTTCTGCGTCAACTACGGCGGCCGCGCCGAGATCGCCGACGCCGCCGCGGCCATCGCCGCCGACGTCAGGGCCGGCAAGCTCGACCCCGGCAAGGTCAATGAGAAGACCGTGCAGAAATACCTGTACTACCCGGACATGCCGGATGTCGACCTCTTCCTGCGGCCCAGCGGCGAAATGCGTACCTCCAACTACCTGATCTGGCAGAGCAGCTACGCCGAAATGGTCTTCCAGGACGTGCTGTGGCCCGACTTCGACCGCCGCGACCTGTGGCGCGCCTGCCTGGAGTACGCCCAGCGCGACCGCCGCTTCGGCGGCGCGATCCCCAACGTGGTCGGCGACGAGGCCGTCAAGTGAACGGCCAAGTGACCGGATGACGCACAAGGGGCGGGGTGCCCGGCACCCCGCCCCTCATCCTGCGAACGCTCCCGCACATGACCCTGCGGTCACTGCTTCTTCGCGGCGCACTCCGCACATGTACCGAAGATCTCGACTGTGTGCGCCACATTCACATAACCGTGCTGCGCCGCGATCGACTCCGCCCACTGCTCCACCGCCGGGCCCTCGACCTCCACGGCCTTGCCGCACAGCCGGCACACCAGATGGTGGTGGTGGTCGTCGGTCGAGCAACGGCGGTACACCGACTCGCCGTCGCTGGTACGCAGCACATCGACCTCGCCCGCCTCGGCGAGCGACTGCAGCGTGCGATAGACCGTCGTCAGCCCGACCGAGTCGCCGCGGTGCTTCAGCATGTCATGGAGCTCCTGCGCACTGCGGAACTCGTCGACCTCGTCGAGCGCCGCCGCCACCGCGGTGCGCTGCCGGGTCGACCGACCGCGCACAGGGGCCGCCTTTCCGCCGCTTGGCGCCGTCGTCACAGGTGCCTCCTCGCCTCGCCGCTCTTCACTCACGTCCGGCCAATTGTGCCAGGTTGCGTCGGACACCCGGCCGACCTGTCGACTCCTGGCCAGACCTTGACGCGCTCCTTGACTGAAGACGGCCCACGGGGCGGGTTCAGACCCTGACGTCGTCCGCCGGAGTCTCCGGAGTCCGCGGGGGGCCCGGGGTCCCAAGGGGCGTCAGGGGCTCCGAGGCCTGCCCGGCCGCGTGCGCCGCCGCCACAGCGGCCTCGGCCGCCCGGGCGCGTCGCCGCGCCAGCGGGGTCGCCAGTGCGGCGAGCACGACGAAGAGCGCGATCGTCAACAGAACAATGGTCGCTCCCGGCGGCACGTCCTGGTAGTACGAGGTGGCCGTGCCCGCCACCGAGACGGTCACCCCGATCGCCACCGCGCCTGCGAACGTCGCCCGGAACGACCGGGACAGCTGCTGCGCCGTCGCCACCGGGACCACCATCAGCGCGCTGACCAGCAGCAGTCCGACCACCCGCATGGCGACGGTGACGGTCACCGCCGCGGTCACCGCGATCAGCAGATTCAGCGCCCGCACCGGCAGGCCGGTCACCCGCGCGAACTCCTCGTCCTGGCTGACCGCGAACAACTGCCTCCGCAGCCCGATCGACACCAGGATCACAAACGCGGCCAGCACCGCGATCGCCGTCAGGTCGGCGTCGGAGACCGTGGACAGCGAGCCGAAGAGATAGCTGGAGAGGTTGGCGGCCGAACCCCCGTCCGACAGCTCGATCAGCATCACACCGCCTGCCATGCCCCCGTAGAACAGCAGCGCAAGCGCGATGTCGCCGCGGGTGCGGCCGTATGTGCGGATCAGCTCCATGGTGATCGCGCCGGCGACGGACACCAGGGTGGCCATCCAGATGGGGTTGGCCGACAGCAGAAAGCCCAGACCCACACCGGTCATGGCGACATGGCCGATGCCGTCGCCCATCAGCGCCTGCCGGCGCTGCACGAGATAGATGCCGACGGCGGGCGCGGTGACGCCGACCAGGATCGCGGCGATGAACGCCCGCTGCATAAAGGCGGTGTCGAGGATGTCCATGGTCCTAAGTCAGCAGTCCCGTGCGGAGCGGCTCGTCGGCCGCATGCGGATGTACGTGGTCGTGGCCGGGCAGCGCGTGCTGGCCGACCGCCTCGGGCGGCGGTCCGTCATGGACCACGCAGCCGTCGCGCAGCACCACGGCGCGGTCGATCAGCGGCTCCAGCGGGCCCAGCTCATGCAGCACCAGCAGCACCGTCGTACCGTGTGCGACCTGCTCGCGCAGTGTGTGGGCGAGGATCTCCTGACTGGCCAGATCGACCCCCGCCATCGGCTCGTCCATGATCAGCAGATCGGGCTGCGCGGCGAGCGCCCTGGCGATCAGCACCCGCTGGTGCTGGCCGCCGGAGAGCGCGCTCACCGAGTCCTTGGCACGGTCGCCCAGACCCACCAGGTCGATCACCCGCTGCACGGCCTCCTTGTCCGCGCGGGAAGCCCAGCCCAGCCGCGTACGGGAGAGCCGGCCCGCGGAGACCACCTCGCGGACCGTGGCGGGCACACCGCTCGCAGCGGTGGTGCGCTGCGGCACATAGCCCAGGCGCGACCACTGGCGGAAGCGGCGCAGCGGGTCGCCGAAGAGCCGTATCTCCCCTGCGGCCAGTGGAACCTGGCCGATCACGGAGCGGACGGCGGTGGACTTGCCGGAGCCGTTCGCGCCGAGCAGCGCGACGACCTCACCGCGGCGCACGGTGAGGTCGACGCCCCGCAGCACGGGGCGGGCGCCGAGGGTGGCACGGGCGCCGCGGACGGATATGACGGGGGGTTCCGTCTCCGCCGCGGCTCCTGCGGGTGCGGCCATCGCTCCGGCCGCGGGTATGGCGGGCTCACTCATCGCCGTCGCCTCCACTACGTCTGTCATTTCGCGCCGAGCGCCTTCTTGAGCGCGGTGAGGTTGGCTTCCATGACCTCGATGTAGTCATCGCCCTTGGACCTGTCCGTGATTCCCTCCAGGGGGTCCAGGACGTCCGTCTTCAGTCCGGTGTCGCCGGCGAGGGTCCTGGCGGTCTTGTCGCTGGCGAGGGTCTCGAAGAAGACCGTGGTGACCTTGTCCTTCTCGGCGGTCTCCTGGAGCTCCTTGACCCGGGCGGGGGAGGGGTCGGACTCGGGGCTGAGGCCGGCGATGCTCTCCTGGACGAGGCCGTAGCGCTCGGCGAGGTAGCCGAAGGCGGAGTGGGTGGTGATGAAGGTCCTGGTGGAGGTGTTCTTCAGACCGTCCGCGAACTGCGTGTGCAGCGCGTCGAGCTTCTTGACCAGGGCGTCGGCGTTCTTGGCGTAGTCGGCGGCGTGGTCGGGGTCGGCCTTGCCGAGGGTCTCGCCGACCTTCTCGGCGACCTCCGCGTACTTCACGGGGTCGAGCCAGATGTGGGGGTCGGCGAGAGCGGGGTCGCCGTGGCCCTCGTCCTCGTGGCCGGGCTCGTCTGCGTGGCCCTCGCCCTCGTGGTCGTGGCCGACCTCGGCGCCGTGGTTCTCCAGCGTGGTCAGCGTCGCGGCGTCGACCTTGTGCTCGGCCTCGGACTGGCCGATGGCCTTGTCGACGGCCGGCTGGATGCCCTTGAGGTACAGGATGTAGCCGGCTTCGTTCAGCTCGGCGGTCTGGCGGGGCTTGAGCTCCAGGTCGTGCGGCTCGATGCCCGGCTTGGTGAGCGTGGTGACGGAGACGTGGTCGCCGCCGATCTGCTCGGCCAGGAACTGCATGGGGTAGAACGACGCCACCACCTTCAGCCTGCCGTCCGCGCCCTTGCCGTCGGCCGAGGTGGAGCCGGAGCAGGCGGTCAGGGCAGTCAGCCCGAGCGTGATCGCTCCGGTGGCGGCGGCGGCGGGTATGAGGCGGCGTCGTACGTTCATGGAAGTCATTTTCAACAAAACTGGAAACGATTGTCAACAAGGTCTTCAAAGGGCCTCCGTCCCCTACCGATTTGATCCGAGGGGTGCGGCCGCCGGTAATCTGAAGCATTCGCCCGCCCGTCTCCCGACCACCACCCCTCATCGAGGCGCTACGCGCCGCCCTTTTGTCCATCCGTCTCCCGACCATCACCCCTCATCGAGGCGCTACGCGCCAGTTTTGTCCGTTCGTCGTCGTCGTAATGAAGAGAGCACCGTGGCCGCCGACAAGATCGACACCATCGTCAACCTGAGCAAGCGCCGTGGCTTCGTCTACCCCTGCAGCGAGATCTACGGCGGTCAGCGGGCCGCCTGGGATTACGGGCCGCTGGGTGTCGAGCTGAAGGAGAACATCAAGCGCCTGTGGTGGCGTTACATGGTCACCTCGCGCGAGGACGTGGTCGGCATCGACTCCTCGGTGATCCTGGCCACCGAGGTGTGGGAGGCCTCCGGCCATGTCGCCACCTTCACCGACCCGCTGACCGAGTGCACCTCCTGCCACAAGCGCTTCCGCGCCGACCACCTCGAAGAGGCCTACGAGGAGAAGCACGGCAAGCTCCCCGAGAACGGCCTCGCCGACCTCAACTGCCCCAACTGCGGCAACAAGGGCACCTTCACCGAGCCCAAGCAGTTCTCCGGTCTGCTCTCCACCCACCTCGGCCCCACCCAGGACTCCGGCTCCGTCGCCTACCTGCGTCCGGAGACCGCCCAGGGCATCTTCACCAACTTCGCCCAGGTCCAGCAGACCTCCCGGAAGAAGCCGCCCTTCGGCATCGCGCAGATGGGCAAGTCCTTCCGCAACGAGATCACCCCCGGCAACTTCATCTTCCGCACCCGCGAGTTCGAGCAGATGGAGATGGAGTTCTTCGTCAAGCCCGGCGAGGACGAGCAGTGGCACGAGTACTGGATGGAGCAGCGCTGGAACTGGTACCGCGACCTTGGTCTCCGTGAGGAGAACATGCGCTGGTACGAGCACCCCAAGGAGAAGCTCTCCCACTACTCCAAGCGCACCGCCGACATCGAGTACCGCTTCCAGTTCGGCGGCAGCGAGTGGGGCGAGCTGGAGGGCGTCGCCAACCGCACCGACTACGACCTCTCCGCCCACTCCCAGGCGTCCGGCACCGACCTGTCGTACTTTGACCAGGAAGCCGGCGAGCGCTGGACCCCGTACGTCATCGAGCCCGCCGCCGGCGTCGGCCGCACCATGCTCGCCTTCCTCCTCGACGCGTACAACGAGGACGAGGCCCCCAACGCCAAGGGCGTCATGGAGAAGCGCGCCGTGATGCGCCTCGACCCGCGCCTTGCTCCCGTCAAGGTCGCGGTGCTTCCGCTCTCCCGCAACCCGCAGCTCTCGCCCAAGGCCAAGGGCCTCGCCTCGGACCTGCGCAAGCTCTGGAACATCGAGTTCGACGACGCGGGCGCCATCGGCCGCCGCTACCGCCGCCAGGACGAGATCGGCACGCCGTTCTGCGTCACCGTCGACTTCGACACCCTGGACGACAACGCGGTCACCGTGCGCGAGCGCGACACGATGAAGCAGGAGCGCGTCTCGCTCGACCAGATCCAGACCTACCTGGGCAGCCGCCTGCTCGGCTGCTGACGCCCGCGCCCCAAGGCGGCTTCACGGCATGCGAAGCCCCCGGTTCCACGTACGGAACCGGGGGCTTCGCTGCACACTGGGCACCATGCCGACGACCCTCATACCCAGCCTCAGCAGATGGGACCAGCACGGCCGCGAACACGTCGTGCGCGCCCACCGGGCCGGAATCCGGCGCACGTTGCGCTGCGGCACCTGCGGCTGGCGCAAGGCCGCGCGGTTCCTGCCGTATCTCCCCTGGCTGAAAGCGGAGAGCCACCTCATGGAAGCCCACCAGGCGACGGTCGACCCGGCCGCGGGCCGCGCCTGAGCGCTCCGCAGGACGCGCCACGGTGCGCCGTCGAGCGGACGCGCCACGGTGCGCCGTCGAGGGGGCGGGCCCCCGACGGTCGTCCGGAAGGCCCGAAAATCGGGTGCTCCGACGCCCTCCGCCCCGCTACCGTCGCCGTCATGGACGCATTCCTCCCGATCTACGAGTGAGGGGAGGGCGGCCCGGCCTGCCGGCCCGGCGCCGCCTCCTTCCGACGCGAATCAGCACATACCGCACTTCTCACTGCGAATGGGAGAAACCCATGGCCAAGAGTCGTAACAACCTCCTCGGCGTCGGCGGTCAGCGCCGCAAGCTGTCCCGCGCCGACCAGCAGGGCGGCGGCCCGTCCCGCGCGGCCGACCGCAGCGCCGCCGCCGACCAGAAGCAGGACCTGCTGCGCAGGATGCGTGAGCGCAGCCGGGGGCAGTCGGCGCCGTCTCCTCAGTCCCCGCGGCAGGACGGCGACAGCTGAACACACGGCACAGAAGACCAGGGCCCGGCCCGCAGCGCGCTGCGGGCCGGGCCCTGGTCCAGGAGCGGCCGAAGCCCGCTCCCCGGGCTTTACGGGTCGGCCGTGCCCGCGGGTGTGTGAGGGCCACTGCCGCGGTGCGGGACAATGGGCCGATGACCACCACCCCGCTCCCCGGGCTGTCGATAGGCCCGTACGCCGTGCAGCCGCCCGTGGTGCTCGCTCCCATGGCCGGCATCACCAACGCGCCGTTCCGCACGCTCTGCCGCGAATTCGCCGAAGGCGGGCGGGGGTTCGGGGGTCGTCCCCCGGGGGGTGCGGCCGCCGGCGGGAAGGGCCTGTTCGTCAGCGAGATGATCACGACGCGGGCGCTGGTGGAGCGCAACGACAAGACCATGCAGCTGATCCACTTCGACGCGAGCGAGACCCCGCGGTCGATCCAGCTGTACGGGGTGGACCCGGTCACCGTCGGCAAGGCCGTCCGCATGATCGTGGACGAGGGCCTGGCCGACCACGTCGATCTGAACTTCGGCTGCCCGGTGCCGAAGGTCACCCGCAAGGGCGGCGGCTCCGCCCTGCCGTACAAGCGGCCGCTGCTGCGGGCGATCCTGCACGAGGCGGTGACGAACGCCGGGGATCTGCCGGTGACGATGAAGATGCGCAAGGGCATCGACGACGATCACCTGACGTATCTGGACGCCGGCCGGATCGCGGTCGAGGAGGGCGTGACGGCGATCGCGCTGCACGGCCGCACGGCGGCCCAGCACTACGGCGGCACGGCCGACTGGGACGCAGTCGCCCGGCTGAAGGAGCATGTGCCGGAGATCCCGGTGCTCGGCAACGGCGACATCTGGACGGCGGACGACGCGCTGCGCATGGTCCGCGAGACCGGCTGCGACGGGGTCGTGGTGGGGCGCGGCTGCCTGGGCCGCCCGTGGCTCTTCGCGGACCTGGTGGCGGGCTTCGAGGGCGCGGGCCCGGACGCGTACGCAAGGCCGTCGCTGCGTCAGGTCGCGGACGTCATGGTGCGCCATGCGCACCTGCTGGGGGAGTGGATCGGCGACGAGGCGCGGGGCGTCGTCGACTTCCGCAAGCATGTGGCCTGGTATCTGAAGGGCTTCTCGGTGGGCTCCGAGATGCGCAAGCGGCTCGCGATCACCTCCTCCCTGGACGAGCTGCGCGAGCTGCTCGCCGAGCTGGACCTCGACCAGCCCTGGCCGTCCGGCGCGGACGGCCCGCGCGGGCGGACGTCCGGCAACAACCGGGTGGTGCTGCCGGACGGCTGGCTTCGGGACCCGTACGACTGCGCGGGCGTCACGGCGGACGCGGAACTGGACACCTCGGGCGGCTGACGTCCCGGACTCTGCCTATGTCCCGGGCTCTGCCTGCGTCCGGGCCCTTGAGGCCTCTTCCAGGCGCGCCGAGGGAGGGTTACCCGTCCAGCCTGCCCGCCCGGCGCGACAGCGGGGAGGCGTCCGCGGAGTTGCTGACGCTGAAGGTGACCGCGCCCGCGACATACCGGTCGTCGGTCCATTCGATGGGGCGGCCCGTCGCGGTGCAGGTCAGATGGCGTTGGCGGAGGAGGGGGCTGCCGCGGCGGACGTGGAGGAGGCGGGCGTCGACGCTGCCGGCCGGGACCGCGTCGATCAGATGGTCGCCGTAGTGGGCGACGATGCCGTGGGCGTCGGCGAGGCTGTTCATGATGGAGACGCAGTCGTCGGGGAGCTCCTCGACCGACGGGGCGACCCAGTCCGCGTAGGCGGTGCGTTCCAGCATGGCCGGTTCGCCGTCGAGGAGGCGCAGGCGGACCACATAGAGGACGCCGGCGCCCGGCGGCAGGGTCAGTCGGGTGGACTCCGTGGGAGTGGCGGGGCGGCGGGTACGGGTCAGGATGCGGCTGGAGATCTCGTAGCCCTCGCCCTGGGCCCACTGGGCGAAGCTGTTCAACTCGGCGAAGCTGTGCCGCCGTTCGCGCCGAAGCACGATGCGGCGTGCGCCCTGGCGGGAGCCGATGAGGCCTTCGGAGGCGAGGAGGGCGACCGCCTGGCGCACCGTGCCGCGGGAGGCGGACCAGCGGGCCGCGAGGTCGCTCTCGCTGGGCAGCTGGGAGCCGACCGGGTACTCGCCGCCGAGGATCGAGCGGCGCAGGGCCTCCGCGATCTGCAGATAACGCGATGCCGCCACGCGTTCGCCCTCCGTGTCAGGGGTTAAGTGTGCGCAGTTCGCCGTAGAACCGCTGCTGTTTCCAGTCAGCCTAGACCGGGGGAGGGGCTGCTGTCGCCACCGTCGCCGAGAGGCCCGCTGGGCGCTGGATCACGGGGAGGAAACGGTTTTCGGTCTTCGGGAAGCCGTGCCCGGCACGTCATTCGCCGTTCATGAACCGGCCAGGTCCGCCGGGCGAACTGAACCCGGCTTGTTCAGACAAGTTCCGTCCCCTCGGCTCTTGGGAGAGACCCGTGTTCAGATCTGCCGGCCGCGGCACGGCCGCCCTGCTCGGCGCCGCCGCCGTCCTCACGTCCCTCAGCGCCTGTGGCGCCGCCCCCGACGACACGGCCGACGCGGCCGGCAGCGGCGGGGTCAAGGCGTCTGCCGCCGGCTCCGCCGCCGACTTCGGCGGGATGAAGGAGCTTATCGCCGCAGCCCAGAAGGAGGGCGAGCTCAACGTCATCGCCCTGCCGCCGGACTGGGCCAACTACGGCGAGGTCATCAAGGCGTTCGAAGCGAAGTACAAGATCAAGGTCAACAGCGAGAACCCGGACGCCTCCAGCGCCGACGAGATCGCCGCCGTGAAGTCCCGCAAGGGCCAGAAGCGCGCCCCCGACGTGCTGGACCTGGGTATCGCCTTCGCCCGGAGCGGCGCCGAGGAAGGGCTGTTCGCGCCTTACAAGGTCGAGTCCTGGGACAAGATCCCGGACTCCCAGAAGGACGCCGAGGCGCGCTGGTACAACGACTACGGCGGCTATGTCTCCATCGGCTGCGACGCCGAGCGGATCAAGAACTGCCCGCAGACGTTCGCCGACCTGCTCAAGCCCGAGTACAAGGGCAAGGTCGCGCTCAACGGCAACCCGACCAAGTCCGGGTCCGCCTTCGGCGGCGTGTACGCCGCGGCGCTCGCGAACAAGGGCTCCTTCGGCGACATCCAGTCCGGCATCGACTTCTTCGCCGAGCTGAAGAAGAGCGGCAACTTCATCCCCGTGGAGTCCACCCCGGCCACGGTCGAGAAGGGCGAGACGCCCATCAGCATCGACTGGGACTACCTCAACGCCGGGTACGCCGACCAGTTCAAGGACAAGGGCGTCGACTGGAAGGTCGCCGTCCCCAGCGACGGCGTCTACGCCCAGTACTACTCGCAGGCCGTCAACAAGGAGGCCCCGCACCCGGCCGCCGCCCGCCTGTGGATGGAGTTCCTCTACAGCGCCGAGGGCCAGAACCTGTGGCTGAAGGGGTACGCCCGGCCCGTTCTGCTCCCCGCGATGATCGAGGACGGCACCGCGGACAAGGAGTTCACCGGCAAGCTCCCCAAGGTCTCCGACGCGCCCGCCTTCCCCTCCTCCGAGGAGCTGGACAAGGCCAAGGCCGACCTCGCAGAGAAGTGGGACAAGGCCCTCTCCTGATGACCGCGCTCTCCCAGCCCCCCACGCCTGTCGCCGGCGGCGCGTCCCGTCGCCGCCGGCGGCGGCGCGGACCCCGCACGCATCTCGCCGCGCTGCCGCTGCTCGGCTTCACCGCGCTGTGCTTCGGACTGCCCGTCGGCGCGCTGCTGTACGGGGCCGTCACCCGCACCGACCCGGACACCGGCGCCACCGCGGTCACCGGCGAGCATCTCGCCCGCTCGCTCCAGGGGCCCTATCTCGGCTCCCTGATCGGCAGTGTGCAGCTCTCGGCGCTCACGGCGCTGATCGGCTCGGTCCTCGGCGTCCTGATCGCCCAGGCGATCGTCACCTCACGCTCCCGCGCCCTGCGCGACGCCGCGCTCACCGCGTCCGGCGTGCTCGCCAACTTCGGCGGCGTGCCGCTCGCGTTCGCGTTCATCGCGACCCTCGGCATCTCCGGAGTCGTCACCCAGCTCGCCGACCTCACCTCGCTCGGCTGGAACCTGTACTCCTTCACCGGGCTCGCCGTCGTCTATCTGTACTTCCTCACCCCGCTGATGGTGCTCGTGATCGTCCCAGCGCTGGACGGGCTGCGGCCCCAGTGGCGCGAAGCCGCGCAGAACGCAGGCGCAAGCGGACGCCAGTTCTGGCTCCACATCGGCCTGCCCGTGCTCGCGCCCTCGCTGCTCGGCGGCTTCGTCCTCCTCTTCGGCAGCGCCTTCGCCGCGCATGCCACCGCCGCCGCCCTCGTCGGCGGCTCGGTGCCGCTCGTCACCCTGAAGATCGCCGACGCGCTGTCCGGGAACGTGCTCGTCGGCCAGGAGAACGTGGCTCTCGCTCTCAGCCTCGACATGATCCTGATCGCCGGGCTCGTGATGGCGGTCTACCTCCCCCTCCAGCGACGGAGCGCGCGATGGCTGCGATGACGACCTCCACGATCGACCGCCCCGCGCGGGCGGCCGCGACACGCCGGAGAGGGCGGCCCCGCATCTGGCGGGGGGCCGTGCTCGCGCTCGCCGCCTGCTACTTCCTGATCCCGCTGGCCGCCTCCTTCGTCTTCACCGTGCACACCCCGGGGCAGGGCGTCTCCTTCGAGGCCTACACCGCGCTGCTCGCCGCCGACGGATTCACCGACAGCCTGCTGCTGTCGCTCTCCCTCGCCGCCGCGACCATCGCACTCGCCCTGCTGCTGGCCGTGCCCGCGCTGGTCGCGGTGCGCCTCGGCGCGCCGCGGCTGCGGCCCGTTGTCGAGGTGATGTGCATGCTGCCGCTGGTCGTGCCGCCGATCGCGCTGGTCACCGGCGTCAGCACCGTGCTGCGCTGGGGGCCGGACCAGCTGTCGCGCACGCCCCTGTACCAGACGTTCCTCGCCGTGCAGAACGAAGAGTTCCCGCTCGTGCTCGTCCTCGCGTACACGGTGCTGGCGCTGCCGTTCGTCTACCGCTCGCTGGACACCGGGCTGCGCGCGGTCGATGTGCCGACCCTGGTGGAGGCCGCCCGCAACTGCGGCGCGTCCTGGCCGTACGTCGTCGTCCGCGTCCTGCTGCCCAATCTGCGTGCCGCGCTCGCCGGGGCCGCGTTCCTCACCCTGGCGCTGGTGCTCGGCGAGTTCACCATCGCCTCGCTCCTCGGCTTCGAGCCGTTCGCGGTGTGGATCGTCACCATCTCCGGCTCGCAGGCGAGGATGTCCGTGGCCGTCTCCGTCCTCAGCCTGCTCATCACCTGGGCGCTGCTGCTTCTGCTGTCCCGCGCGGGCACGGCGGCGGCCACCGCCGCCCCGTCCCGCGACTCCTCCCGTACCTCCCGCAAGGAGCCCTGAGACCATGTCCACCCCCACCGCCGAGGCCGAGCGGGCACGCCCGGCCGCCGCAGCGGCGTCCGGCGCGCGCGTCGAATTCCGCGGGCTGCGCCGGGCGTTCGGCGCGACCGTCGCCCTCGACGGCCTCGATCTGAGTGTCGAGCCCGGCGAACTGATGGCGCTCCTCGGCCCCTCGGGCTGCGGCAAGACCACCGCTCTGCGGGTGCTCGCCGGATTCGAGCACCCGGACGCGGGCGAGGTGCTGCTCGACGGCGAGGACATCACCGGTGTGCCGGCCAACCGGCGCGACGCCGGGATGGTGTTCCAGTCGTACAGCCTCTTCCCCAATCTGAGCGCCCGCGACAACGTCGCCTTCGGGATGCGCGTCCGCAGGGTCCCGGCCGCCCGGCGCAACGCCCGCGCCGCCGAACTCCTCGACCTGGTCGGCCTGCCCGACCACGGGGACCGCTTTCCGCACCAGATGTCCGGAGGCCAGCAGCAGCGCGTGGCCCTCGCCCGTGCCCTGGCCCTCGAGCCGCGGGTGCTGCTGCTCGACGAGCCGCTGTCCGCGCTGGACGCCAAGGTGCGGCTCAGCCTGCGGGAGGAGATCCGGCGGCTGCAGCTCTCCCTCGGCGTCACTGCCGTGTTCGTCACCCACGACCAGGAGGAGGCGCTGTCCATGGCGGACCGGGTCGCCGTCCTCAACGCGGGGAGGCTGGAGCAGTGCGCCGCCCCGGCCGAGCTGTACGAGCGGCCCGCGACCGCCTTCACAGCCTCCTTCATCGGCACCATGAACCGGCTGCCGGGTCTGCTGACCGGCGGCGGGACCGTGGCGGTCGCGGGGCAGAAGCTGCCCGTGGACGGCGACGTGCCGACCGCCGTACGGGATGTGGAGGTGCTCATCCGGCCCGAGAACGTCGCCGTGGCCGCCGAACCGGACGGCGAGGCGGTGGTCGCCTCCGCCTCCTTCCTCGGCGCGGTCACCCGCGTCCACGCGGAGCTGGCGGGCGTCGGCACGATCACCGCGGACGTCCCCTCGCGCGACGCAGTGGACCTGGCACCCGGTGCCCGCGTCCGGATCGGCCTCGCGGAACGCCCGGTCCGTGTCGTGCCGTCGGCGTCGCCGGCGGCGACGCCGACGGAGGCGGCGGCCGCGACGGCGACTGCCGGGGCCGCAGCTGCCGGGGCCGCCGAGTGAGCCCTGACGCGCCCCGCCCCGCCGCCGTCCTCTTCGACATGGACGGCACCCTCGTCGACACCGAGGTCCTGTGGTGGCGGGCGGCCGAAGAGGTCGCGGCCGGGCTCGGCCACGACCTCGGCGACGCCGACGCGCCCGAGGTCGTCGGCCGCGCCGTCGAGGACACCGCCGCCCACCTCATACGGGTCACCCGTGCGAGAGGCCCGCAGTCCGCGGCGCGCGTGGCGGCCGAGCTGACCCGGACGTTCTTCGCCAAGGTGGCCGCGGGCGCGCCGCTGCGCCCCGGCGCCCGGCGGCTGCTGTCCGCGCTGGAAGCCGACGGAGTGCCGTTCGCGCTGGTCAGCGCCTCGCCGCGGGTCGTTGTAGATGCGGTGGCACAGGGAGCGCTGGCCGGAGTGCCGTTCGCGTTCACGCTGTCCGCGGACGACACCGTGCGGACCAAGCCGCACCCCGACCCCTACCGGGCTGCGGCCGAGCGGTTCGGGGCGCTCCCCGGGGACTGTGTGGCGGTGGAGGACTCGCCGGACGGCAGCGTGTCCGCCGAGGCCGCGGGGTGCGCGGTGCTGGTGGTGCCGTCGCTGCTGCCGGTGGAGCCGTCGGCCCGCCGGGTCTTCGCCGGGAGCCTGGAGGAGGTGGATCCGGCGATGCTCGGACGGTGTGTTTCCGGCGCGTTGCGGGCACCCGTCGGTGAGTCCGGATGATGAAATCGGGACGTGTAGGAGTGCGTGATTCTCGCCACCCTTGATAGGGGTTGCGCTCAGATGAGCGGTCTTGAGGGGGTGGCCCCCTCGCTCCAGATCTAGAAGGGGTGGCACGGGGTGCCACCCCTTTTGGCTTCAAGACTTGAAAACAAAAGCTGATGGAGGCGCTCATGTGAGCGCGTAATCTCTGGTTTGAGTCAAGTGCGCTTCGGTGGGTGAAGGGAGGTCGAAGCGGCTTACTACGCGTCAGTCACTTTCGATCTGCTGGCGGACGAGTGGTTAAGGCCGTATGACGCGCAAGTGGACGTACCCAGACGCCTTTGATCTGGGTATGTTCCTCGCCGTCAGGGCAGCCACCGAGTCCTCGAGGAGTCGAGACCCGTGTCGGAAATCAAAGATCAGAAGTTCGTCTACGACTTCACCGAGGGCAACAAGGACCTCAAGGACCTGCTCGGCGGAAAAGGTGCGAACCTCGCCGAGATGACCAACCTCGGTCTCCCCGTCCCCCCGGGCTTCACGATCACCACCGAGGCGTGCAAGGTCTACCTCGACAGCGGCGAGGAGCCGCCCGCCCTGCGCGACGAGGTCAGCGCGCACCTGGCCGGCCTCGAGCAGACCATGGGCAAGAAGCTCGGCCAGGCCGACAACCCGCTGCTGGTCTCCGTACGCTCCGGCGCCAAGTTCTCGATGCCCGGAATGATGGACACCGTCCTGAACATCGGCCTCTCCGACGACTCGGTCGCGGGTCTGGCCAAGCAGTCCGGCGACGAGCGGTTCGCCTGGGACTCCTACCGCCGTCTCATCCAGATGTTCGGCAAGACCGTCATGGGCGTCGACGGCGAGCTGTTCGAGGAGGCCCTCGACGAGGCCAAGGAGGCCAAGAAGGTCACCGTCGACACCGACCTGGACGCCGGCGACCTGCAGAAGCTGGTCAAGCGGTTCAAGAAGATCGTCAAGTCCGAGGCGGGCCGCGAGTTCCCCCAGGACCCGCGTGAGCAGATGGATCTGGCCATCCGCTCCGTCTTCGACTCCTGGAACACCGAGCGGGCCAAGCTCTACCGCCGCCAGGAGCGCATCCCCGGCGACCTCGGCACGGCCGTCAACGTCTGCTCCATGGTCTTCGGCAACCTCGGGCCCGACTCCGGCACCGGCGTCGCCTTCACCCGCGACCCCGCCAGCGGCCACCAGGGCGTCTACGGCGACTACCTGCAGAACGCGCAGGGCGAGGACGTCGTCGCCGGCATCCGCAACACCGTGGCGCTCGCAGAGCTGGAGAACATCGACAAGAAGTCGTACGACCAGCTGATGCAGATCATGGAGACGCTCGAAACGCACTACAAGGACCTGTGCGACATCGAGTTCACCATCGAGCGCGGCCAGCTGTGGATGCTGCAGACCCGCGTCGGCAAGCGCACCGCGGGCGCGGCCTTCCGCATCGCCACACAACTTGTCGACCAGGGCCTGATCGACGAGGCCGAGGCTCTGCAGCGGGTCAACGGCGCGCAGCTGGCGCAGCTGATGTTCCCGCGCTTTGACGACGGTGCGAAAGCCGAGCTGCTGGGCCGGGGCATCGCAGCCTCGCCGGGCGCGGCGGTCGGCAAGGCCGTCTTTGACTCCTACACGGCCGTCAAGTGGTCCCGCTCGGGTGAGAAGGTCATCCTCATCCGCCGCGAGACCAACCCCGACGACCTCGACGGCATGATCGCCGCCGAGGGAATCCTGACCTCCCGCGGCGGCAAGACCTCCCACGCCGCCGTCGTCGCCCGCGGCATGGGCAAGACCTGCGTCTGCGGCGCGGAGGAGCTCCAGGTGGACACCAAGCGCCGCAGGATGACCGCAGGCGACAGGGTGATCGAGGAGGGCGACGTCGTATCCATCGACGGCTCCAGCGGCAAGGTGTACCTCGGCGAGGTGCCCGTCGTGCCCTCCCCGGTCGTCGAGTACTTCGAGGGCCGGATGCACGCGGGCGCCGACGACGCCGACGAGCTGGTCGGAGCCGTCCACCGGATCATGGCGTACGCGGACCGGGTCCGCCGGCTGCGGGTGCGGGCCAACGCCGACAACGCCGAGGACGCCCTGCGGGCGCGGCGGTTCGGCGCCCAGGGCATCGGACTGTGCCGCACCGAGCACATGTTCCTCGGTGAGCGCCGCGAGATGGTCGAGAAGCTGATCCTCGCCGACCACGACGACGAGCGGCAGGAGGCGCTCGAAGCCCTGCTGCCGCTGCAGAAGCAGGACTTCATCGAGCTGTTCGAGGCCATGGACGGGCTGCCCGTCACCGTACGGCTGCTGGACCCGCCGCTGCACGAGTTCCTGCCCGACATCACCGATCTGTCGGTGCGCGTGGCGCTCGCCGAGGCCCGCCACGAGCCGCACGAGAACGAGCTGCGGCTGCTCCAGGCCGTGCACCGGCTGCATGAGCAGAACCCGATGCTGGGCCTGCGCGGCGTCCGCCTCGGCCTGGTCATCCCCGGACTGTTCACCATGCAGGTCCGGGCCATCGCCGAGGCCGCGGCCGAGCGGAAGAACGCCAAGGGAGACCCGCGCGCCGAGATCATGATCCCGCTGGTCGGCACCGTGCAGGAGCTGGAGATCGTCCGCGAGGAGGCCGAAGCGGTCATCGCGGAGGTCGAGGCCGCCAGCGGCGTGGAGCTGAAGCTGGCGCTCGGCACGATGATCGAGCTGCCGCGGGCCGCGCTGACTGCGGACCAGATCGCGGAGGCCGCCGAGTTCTTCTCCTTCGGCACCAATGACCTCACCCAGACCGTGTGGGGCTTCTCCCGTGACGACGTGGAGGCCAGCTTCTTCACCGCCTACCTGGAAAAGGGCATCTTCGGCGTCTCCCCGTTCGAGACCATTGACAAGGACGGCGTGGGCAAGCTCGTTAGGGACGCCGTCGCGGCAGGCCGCGCCACCCGCCCGGATCTGAAGCTGGGCGTGTGCGGCGAGCACGGCGGCGACCCCGAGTCGGTGCACTTCTTCCATGAGGCCGGCCTCGACTACGTTTCCTGCTCGCCGTTCCGGATCCCGGTGGCGCGGCTGGAGGCGGGCCGGGCGGCCGCTGTGTCGTCGGGGGCTCCCGGCAGCGACTCGCGCTGACGCCGCGGGGCCCGCCAGGCGCCTGCGGGCGCGCCTGCGAAGGGCGCCGGAGCCGCCGCGGGAGGATTCACCCTCACCGCACTCCTGCGGCGGCTCCGGGGTGAAAGAGGAAGGGGCGGACGCCTTGTGCGGGGCGTCCGCCCCTTCCGCTTGCCCGCGGGGCAAGGCGCACGCGGCATAGTCCCGCGGGCGCACGCCCGTTCCGTAACTGCTCTGAGAGCGCTCCGAGTTCTTGGCCCCCGGCCGGTCGCGGCGCATGCTTTCCCGCGGGCTTCCGCTGCCCGCTGTTGAATTCCGTACGTCCGTTCGCGCTAACGGCAATCGAATCTCTGCCATTCGCTGTGCAAAATCCGGGCGGGGCACGGCCGGTGGATCCCCATCCTCCGGCCGTGCCCCATTACCCATGCCGGGCACGGAGCCGCACCCTCCGCCAGCCGCCGCCGGACGCGCAAAGCCCCCCACGGTCTTCGCCACGTCACATCGGTGACAGAAGGATTCATGCCCGACGTCGTACAGCCTTTCGGTTGTCACCCCGGGCCCGCGAGGCGTTTCAACTGTGGCCGAAACTCCGTGGTGACGGCCTGTGATGGCGTGCATACTCGGGGATCGGGACAATTAGCGGATGCAACAGTGGGGGTTCAGTGCTGCGTATCCATTTCACCGGGGACGATCTCGCAGGGGTGCGGATGGCGGCCAGGCCGGACGTGTTGTGGGAAACGATTCTGAGCTTTCACCGATTGCGGGACCGGCGCGGTGCGACGGTCTTCGGGGAATGGCGGTCCGAAACCCGCGCCCGGTTGAACGGTGAAACACGGCTGCTCTCCGCGCTGGTGCCGCCGAAGGGCTATTTCCCGGACTTTCTGACCCCGCCGGAGGCGCGGGACGGGCTCGACGCGGGCCTCCAGGCCCTGCGCGCCACCCCGCCCGCTCGGCTGCGCGCCGAGCTGGCCCTGGCGGCCGCCGACCGCGCCTGTGTGCCCGGGCTGCCCGGCAGGCTCGCCGCGCTCGCCGAGGGGAGAGCCGAGCCGCTCGCCCGGCTCGTCGGCGCGCTGCACGGCTACTTCCGCGCCGCCGTCGAGCCGTACTGGCCCCATCTGCAGGCCAGGATCGAGGCGGACCGCGCCGTGCGCGGCCGTGCGATGCTGGACGGCGGCCCCGACGAACTCCTCGACTCCCTGTCGCCCGTGCTGCGCTGGCGCGCACCCGTGCTGGAGGCGGACTACCCCGTCGACCGCGAACTGCACCTCGGCGGCCGGGGCCTGCTGCTCCAGCCGTCGTTCTTCTGCCGCGGGACGCCCGTGGTCTACCGCGACCCCACGCTGCCGCCGGTCCTCGTCTACCCGGTCGCGGACCGCTGCGGCCCGGCCTTCCACGAGCCCGGCGGGCCTTCCCTGGGCCGGCTGGTCGGCCACACCCGCTCCGCCGTTCTGCAGGCCATCCGCAGCGGCAGCACCACCAGCGAGCTGGCCCGCAGGGCGGGTGTGTCGCTCGCCTCCGCGAGCCAGCACGCGGCGGTGCTGCGCGAGGCCGGCCTGGTGGTGACCCTGCGCCACGGCAACTCCGTGCTGCATACGCTCACGCCGCTGGGCGCGGCGTTGCTGCGCGGCGGCGTCACCCCCGAGGCGCTGGGGGAGCCGCCGGGGTCCGTGCCGCCGGACGAGCCGGGGCCCGGGCGCCCGGAGGCGGCCGGACCCCGGCTTGCCCCGCCCGTCGCCCGGCTGCCGGCCCGGACGCCCGTCTGACGGCTGACGGCAGCAGCCGGGTCCACGGCCCGTTGAACCGCCCACGGCCCCCGCGCCGGCTGCGGGCGGAGGGCTGTGAGCGGGCCGGCTGCGGGCGGAGGGGCTGCAAGCGGGCCGGCTGCGGGCGGAGGGGCTAGGAGCGGAACGGTCCCGTCACCTCGTAGGTGATCCCCCCGTACGAACTGCCGGACGTGCCGCGCTGGCTGGAGAGGTACAGCCGTGAGCCGTCCGGCGAGAAGGCGGGCCCGGTGATCTCGGAGCCGGACTGCCCCGTGATCCGCAGGAAGGGCGCGACCACCTCATCCGGGGTGATCACGCAGATCTCCATGTTGCCGCCGTCCTCCGCGACGAAGAGATCGCCGGACGTCGCGCCGGTGACGTTGTCGACGCCGGTCAGCGGCGCGGAGCCGCCCGGGACCAGAGAGTCGTCGTACGCCAGCTCGATCGTCTGAGCCGCCGCGTCGTACTGCCAGACGCGGTTGTCGCCCTTGGTGGTGAACCAGCAGGTGTCGTCGGCGTAGTAGCAGCCCTCGCCGCCGCTGAACCGCTTGGCCCCCGAGACCTGGTAGCGGGTCGCCGTCGGCGAGCCGTCCGGGTCGTATACCTCGCCCCAGGTGACCGGTCCCGAGGTGCCGGAACCCATCCGCAGCGCCTCCAGCGTGCCGGAGGACAGGTCGCCCCAGGTGTCCGGGGTGAAGCGGTAGAAGCAGCCGTTGCCGACGTCCTCCGTCAGGTAGATCACCTTCCGTACCGGGTCGGCCGCGGCCGCCTCGTGCTTGAACCGGCCCATGGCCGGACGCCGCACCGCGGCCTGCACGCCCCACGGGTCGGTCTCGTACACATAGCCGCGGCTCACCTCCTCACACGACAGCCAGGTGTTCCACGGGGTCTTGCCGCCCGCGCAGTTCTGCCGCGTCGAGGAGAGGATGCGGTATGCGCCGGTGATCGCTCCGGTCGCGGAGAACGCGATGGCGCTCGCGCCTCCCGAGGGGTTCACCTCCGAGTTGGATACGTAGATCCAGCCACTGCCGTCGGCGTAGCAGGCGCCGCCGTCCGGGGCGCGGTGCCAGGTGTACGAGGTGGAGCCGACCCGCTCGCCGGTACGGGCGACGACACGGCTGGTGAAACCTTCAGGCAGGCGGATCCCGTTGGCGTCGGAGGGGCCGAGGGGGCCGTAGGGGCCGGTCCCGGGCTGGGCGGGGTCCGCCAGGGCCGCACCCCGCCACAGGGTGCCGCCGAAGGCGGCGGCCGAGGCGCCGATGACCGCTCCGCGCAGGAAACTGCGACGTTCCACTAGTCACTCCAGGATGGGGGGGATGCGCCGTCCCACGAGGCCGGGCGGCGTCGCGGGGCGGCGCGCTGACATTCACGTGTGCGGTGACGAGAGCGAAAGCTATGGGGGCTGAATTGACGCAGCGTCAACAAGCAGTGACCTGCGGACGGCGACTGTCGTCAAGCACTGTTCTCCGTCGAGCCTGTTGACCCGGAGCCGGGGGGCCGCCCGCCCCGCGCCGACACCGTCCCCGACGCCCGCAACGGGCCGGATTCCTCCACCGCGTCCGGCCGGGCTCCTCTCGGGCGGAGCACCGGGTCAGGGTGTCTCCAGAAGCCTTTTGAGCGCCGCCAGCCGCTCCTTCCAGAACGCCTTGGAGGCGGCCACCGCCTCCGCGTCCGGAAGGTGGGTGTGGCCCAGGCCGACCTGGATCCGGCCGTCGCCCTTGATCGTCAGATAGACGGAGATCCGGCTGGCCCCGCCGTCCCAGTCGGCCGTGAGCGACTTCGCCGGCCGCTGCGTACGGATGCGGAATCCGGGCTCCGGCAGCCAGCGCCGGCGTATGGAGCCGTCGGCGAAGGCATCGATGACGGCCGCGGCCGAGGCGTTCACCATCTTGCTCACGCTCGCCTGCCAGTCGCCCGAGGACGACTGGCCGACCTGGCGCATGCCGCGCTCCTGCTCATAGCCGACGGTCACCGACTGGGCGTGCCAGCCCGGCACCTGGTGCTCCTCGACCAGATGGCGGGCGATCTCGGCGTGGGTGCGGCCGGTCGCGCCCCAGCCGTCCAGCAGGGCGAACCACTCGTCCCAGTCCCGGCCGGTGGTCGCGCGCAGCGCCTCGCCGGTCAGCTGCTCGGTGATCCGCCTGCCGGCCGAGCGCGCCGCACCGGCGGCGTTTTCGCTGCTCATGTGGGCGAGGCTAGGACCGGGCCCGCGGTGTCGCAAACGCGAGCGGAAATTCTTCCGGCCGGAGCGATGAGTATGACCGTCCGCCCGGGTCCACCCCTCGAAAGCGCGGCGCACGGAAGCCGCACACGCCGGGAGCGAGAGGAAGACCATGTCCCAGATGATCTTTGTGAACCTGCCCGTCAAGGACCTCGGGGCAGCCCGGTCGTTCTGGAGCAAGCTGGGCTACTCCTTCAACGAGCAGTTCAGCGATGACACGGCGGCCTGCCTGGTGTTCAGTGACACGATCTTCGCCATGCTGCTCACCGAGCCAAAGTTCAAGGAGTTCACCAGGAAGGACATCGCGGACGCCGCCACGTCCACCGAGGCCATCATCGCCCTGAGCGCCGAGAGCCGGGAGAAGGTCGACGAGCTGGCCGACGGGGCCCTCGCCGCGGGCGGCTCGCCGGCGAACGAACCCATGGACTACGGCTTCATGTACGGCCGCTCCTTCCAGGACCCCGACAGCCATCTGTGGGAGGTCGTCTGGATGGACGTCGAGGCCGCGGCCCAGGCCCCGGCGCAGGGCTGAGGAGGCGGCCGAACCCGGGCGGCGGAACCCGGGCGGCCGAGCGCGGGCCGCCGGGCGCGGGCCGCCGGGCGCGCCAGGGCCTCAGGCGGCCTCGCCGAGCCCCTGGTACGTCACCTTCGTCAGCTGCTCCGACGCCGCCCACAGCCGTTCGCCCATCACATCGTCGCGCGTCCGGCGCGCCCGCCAGGACGGCGCGGGCGCGCCGCGCCACATCGCCAGCCGCGGCCCGGTGAACGAGTCCTGGCGCACGCCCGGCGCGGTGGCCGCGTACAGGCTCGGCAGCGCCCCGGACTCCGCGGGCTGGGCGACGAGGCGGTTGCCCAGCTCCATGATCCGCTCGACGCCCTTGCGGCCCTCCATCCTCGCCCCCGCGGTCTGGAGACCGGTGGCCGCGTAGCCGGGGTGCGCCGCCGCGGCCAACACATCGGCGTCGGCCGCCTGCAGCCGCCGCGCCAGCTCATGGACGAACAGCAGGTTCGCCGTCTTGGAGCGGGAGTAGGCGGCCCAGCGCCGGTAGCGGCGCTCGCTGTTGAGGTCCCCCGTGTCGACGTCGGCCAGCGCGTGCATGATGCTGGACACGCTCACCACCCGTGCGCCGGGCGTCGTCAGCAGCCGGGGCATCAGCAGCCCGGTCAGCGCGAAGTGCCCGAGGTGGTTGACTCCGAACTGCGTCTCGAAGCCGTCGGCGGTCCGCCGGTACGGCAAGGCCATCACCCCGGCGTTGTTGATCAGCAGGTCGAGCCGGTCGTACGGGAGGTCCGCGGCGAACGCCCGCACCGAGGACAGATCTGCCAGGTCGAGCCGCCGGAACTCCGCCTCGGCCCGCGGCGCCGCCGCCCTGATCCGCCGCTCCGCCTCCCGGCCGCGCGCCTCGCTGCGGCACGCCAGCACCACCCGGGCGCCGCGCCGGGCCAGCTCCCGGGCTGTGACCAGCCCGATGCCGCTGCTGGCGCCGGTGACCACCGCGACGCGACCACGCTGATCGGGAATGTCGTCCGCGCTCCAGCCCGCCATGGGTGAGCCCCTCGCTCGTCGGTGACGTCGGTGCCGTTTGCGTCGACAGTGTGTGCGACGGCCCTGTGCGAGGGGCAGCCTACGCCCTGCGGCCGCGGGGGGCCCGGCCCCCGGACCCCCCGCGCCTCGGTCTCCCCCGGCTGCCTGGCCTGGCTCCTGCCACGGCTGCCTGCCCCAGTCACCTCCCCCAGTCACCTCCCCCAGTCACCTCCCCCAGCTACCTCCCCCAGCTACCTCCCCCAGCTACCGCTGGGGGTGCCCTCAGGGGTGCCCTCAGGGGTGATCCCAGGCGTGCCCCCGGAGATTCCCCCGGGTTCCAGGAGATTCCCCCGGGCCCCCCGGAGGTGCCTCCAGCGGTGTGGCCCCGGCGGGTGCCCCGGAGGTGACCTCAGGGGTGCCCCGGCGATGGCCCCGGAGATTCCCCTGGAGGTGCCCTCAGGCGTGTCCCCCGGCGGGGCTGAATTCCGAGGTCCGGCAGGCGAAGATCTTCACGGTCACCTCGTCGTCGTCCAGGCAGCGCCCCGACTCAAGGTCGAAACGCTGCTTGAGCAGCGGGGACGCCACGAACGGCCGGCCCTGCGCAGAGCCGAGCAGCCCGCGGGAGAGGACCTGCGCCCCGGTGAACGGATCGCGGTTGTCGATCGCGTACGTACGGCCCGCACGGTCCATGAACAGCGCCGCCTGGCGGCCGTCCGGAAGCAGCGCCGCGATGCCCCGGCCGGGCGTGAGCCGGGACAGCTCGCACACGGCCAGCCAGCTGTCGTCGTCGAGACGGAGTTCGAGCGTCATCGCGAGGAGACCCCTTCCAGGGTGAGGATCTGCAGATCCGGCTTGATCTGGTCGCGCTCCGGCACGAACTGCACGGACGGGTCCGGCGCGTCGGGCGCGTTGACGAAGGAGACGAAGCGGCGCAGCCGGTCCGGGTCGTTCAGCGTCTCGGCCCACTCGTCGCGGTAGTCGTCCACATGCTTGGCCATCAGCGCCTCCAGCTCGTCGCAGAGCCCCAGCGAGTCATGCACGACCACGTCCCGCAGATGGTCCAGGCCGCCCTCCAGTCGCTCCAGCCACACCGAGGTGCGCTCCAGCCGGTCCGCGGTGCGGATGTAGAACATCAGGAACCGGTCGATCAGCCGCACCAGTTCGGCGTCCGACAGATCCTGCGCCAGCAGATCGGCGTGGCGCGGGGTCGCGCCGCCGTTCCCGCCCACGTACAGATTCCAGCCGGAGGCGGTGGCGATCACGCCGAAGTCCTTCGACTGCGCCTCCGCGCACTCCCGCGCACAGCCGGATACGGCCGACTTGAGCTTGTGCGGGGCGCGCAGCCCCCGGTAGCGCAGCTCCAGTTCGATGGCCATGCGCACCGAGTCCTGTACGCCGTAGCGGCACCAGGTCTGCCCCACACAGGACTTGACCGTCCGCAGCGCCTTGCCGTAGGCGTGCCCCGACTCAAAGCCCGCGTCCACCAGCCGCGCCCAGATCGCCGGAAGCTGATCCACCCGCGCCCCGAACATGTCGATTCGCTGACCACCGGTGATCTTGGTGTAGAGGCCGAAGTCCCGCGCCACCTCGCCGATCACGATCAGCTTGTCCGGGGTGATCTCCCCGCCGGGGATGCGCGGCACGATCGAGTACGAGCCGTTGCGCTGCATGTTCGCCAGGAAGTGGTCGTTGGTGTCCTGGAGGGAGGCCTGCTCGCCGTCCAGGATGTAGCCGCTGCCGAGGGACGCCAGGATCGAGCCGACGGCCGGCTTGCAGATCTCGCAGCCCTCGCCGCCGCGTGCCTCCTCGCGGCCGTGGCTGTCGAGGAGCTCGGCGTACGAGCCGAGCCGCAGCGTGCGGACGATCTCGTACAGCTCGCTGCGCGTGTACGGGAAGCAGCCGCACAGGCCCTTGTCGCCGGTCTCGGGGAGCAGTTGGCCGATGACCTTGACGCAGCTGCCGCAGCCGGTGCCCGCCTTGGTGCACTTCTTCACCTCGGGCAGCGAGGAGCAGGCGCAGATCTCGCCCTTGGTGACGTTGTGGCAGGAGCAGATCACCGCGTCGTCGGGCAGCGCGGACGGGCCGAGCGCCACCGGCGCCCCGGCCCCGGCCGGCAGCACCAGCTGCTCCGGAGAGACCGGCGGCACCGAGCCGGTCATCGGCCGCAGCATGCCGTACGACTCGGCGTCGCCGACCAGGATGCCGCCGAGCAGAGTGCCGTCCTTGGCGACCACCAGCTTCTTGTACACGCCGGAGCGGGAGTCCGAGTAGACGACGTCCAGGCAGCCCTCCGCCGCACCGTGGGCGTCGCCGAACGACGCCACGTCCACGCCGAGCAGCTTCAGCTTGGTGGAGGTGTCCGCGCCCGTGAACGGCTTGGGCTCGCCTTCGCCAGGGAGCTCGATCGCGCCCGCCACGGCCGCGGCGGCCGTCTGCGCCATCTCGTAGCCCGGCGCCACCAGGCCGTACACCCGGCCGTCGGCGGCGAGCGCGCACTCGCCGATCGCGAACACGGCCGGGTCGGAGGTGCGGCACTGCTCGTCGACCACGATGCCGCCGCGCTCGCCGACCTCCAGGCCGGTGTCGCGGGCGAGCTGGTCGCGGGGGCGCACGCCGGCCGAGAAGACCACCAGGTCGGCCGTGAGCTCCGTGCCGGTGGACAGTTTCATTCCGGTGACGGGGCCGTGCGGCGTGCCGTCGGCGGTGGTGACCTCCTGGGCGCCCGCGCCGGTGTGCACGGTCAGGCCCATGTTCTCGATGGTGCGCAGCAGGGCGGCTCCGCCGCCGTCGTCCACCTGCACGGGCATCAGCCGGGGCGCGAACTCCACGATGTGCGTGGCGAGCCCGAGGCCCTTGAGCGCGCCGGCCGCCTCCAGGCCGAGCAGTCCGCCGCCGACGACCACGCCGGTGCGGGCCGTCTTGGCGTACTCCTCGATCGCGAGCAGATCCTCGATCGTGCGGTAGACGAAGCAGCCCGCGGCGTCCTTGCCGGGCACCGGAGGCACGAAGGGGTACGAGCCGGTGGCCAGCACCAGCGCGTCGTACACGATCGTGCGGCCGGAGCGGGACGTCACCGTGCGGGCGGCGCGGTCGACCGTCTCGGCGGGGTCGTCGAGGTGCAGCTCGATGCCGTGCTCACGGATGAAATCCGGGTCGGTGAGCGACAGCTCGTCGGGGGTGCGCCCGCTGAAGTAAGAGGTGAGCTGGACGCGGTCGTACGCGGCCCGCGGCTCCTCGCACAGCACGACGACGCGCGCCCGCTCGGTCACGCCCTGCTCGGCGAGGGCCTCCAGGAACCGCTGGCCGACCATCCCGTGGCCGACGACCGCGATGGTGGGGGTGGTGGACTCAGCCATGTCACAGGCCTCCGTTGTCAGTGAGCAGTTGGTGCAGGGGCGCGGACTCGGGGAGGGCCTCGTCGTCCTCCCAGGCCCGGGCCAGTTCGCCGACGGCGGCGAGGTCCCCGAGCAGCACCCCGCCGACGAGCCGGTCGCCCCGGACGACGACCTTCCGGTACGCGCCGCGCGTGGCGTCGGCGATCTGGACGACGTCGTCTCCGGGCTGCGGCACCGGGTCGCCGAACGCGGCGAGGTCGAGGGGGCCGGGGGAAGCGTTTCCGCTCCCGGCGTCCGCCGGGTCGCCCGCCGCGTCGCCCGATGCATCGCCCGCGAACGCGGCGAGGGTGAGCCGGGTGAGCGCCCGGGTGCCGGTGTAGCGCGGCGCCGGCACAGGTGCGGCCGCACCCTCGGCGTCGTCGCCGGAGGCGCGGTCGGCGGACGGCACATGGCCGTTCCCGGCGGCGGACGCGACGCCGTTGCGGGACGCGCCGCTGTCGGCGGGTGCGTGGCCGTTCGCGCCGGGCGTGTGGCCGTTGGCGGCTGCGGCCGTCCGCGGGGAGGGGGTGTCCCCGCCGGCGGCGGACGGTCCGCCCGCGGGGGCGCCGGCCGTGGCGAGGACGGGCCGGGCCGCGGCCACGCGGGACTCGTGGGTCAGCAGCCGGGCGAGGACGTCCGCCTGTTCCAGGGCGGGGCCCGCCAGGCCGTGCACGACGCCCGCGTGCTGGGCGCAGTCGCCGATGGCGTGGATGTACGGATCAGAGGTGCGCAGCTCGTCGTCCACGACGATCCCGCGGTCGACGGCCAGCCCGGCGTCCTGCGCCAGCGAGACGCGCGGGCGCACCCCACAGGCGATCACGGCGAGGTCGGCGTCGAGCGTGTAGCCGTCGGCGAGTTCCACGGCGGTGAGCGGGGCTGCTTCGTCGGCCCCCGGCGCTCCCGGCGCTCCGGGCGCTCCCAGGCGGTGCGGGCCCGGGCGGTCCGCGGTGCGCAGGCCGCGGACCCGGCACTCCGTGTGGACCTCCACGCCCAGCGCCTCCACATGGCTGTGCAGCAGCCGGGACGCGGCCGGGTCGAGATGGCGTTCCATCAGCCGCTCACCCTGCTGGGCCAGGACCACACGGGCCCCGCGCGCCGCCAGGGCGCGGGCGGCCGACACGCCGAGGAGGCCGCCGCCGATGACCACGGCGCGTGTGCCGGGGCGCACCGAGGCGGACAGGGCCAGACAGTCGTCGAGGGTCCGGAAGGGGTGGACGCCCTGCGGCAGGCCGGGCCCGATGCCGCGCAGCGGCGGCAGCACAGGGTTGGAGCCGGTGGCGAGCACCAGCCTGTCGTAAGGGACGGCCGTGCCGTCCGCGCAGGCCACCCGCCGGCGCTCCCGGTCGATGCCGGTCACCCGCACGCCGCGCCGCACGCCCGCGTGGGGCAGCTCGATCACCTCGGGGCCGTACCGCCCGGCGAGCACCTCGGCGAGCAGGACCCGGTTGTATGGGGCGTGGGTCTCCTCGCCCAGGACGGTGACGGCCATGCCGGCGTCACCGAGCCGCCGTGCCAGGCGCACCCCGGCGGTCCCGCCGCCGATGACCACGATCTCCGATCCCATGTAGGCAGCCTGCGTCGTCGGTGTTACCCGACTGGCACCTGCTTGTTTCCCGTGGGGAACGCTGCGCTCAGCGCCCGCGGCGGGCCGCTGTGAGGGCCGTGCCGGTCATGGGGCGTGTCCCCGGGCGTGTCCCTAGACGTCCCGGCCGGGTGCCGCCCCGGGTTCCCGGACGTCGGTCAGATGCGCGTAGGCCACCACATTGCCCCGGTAGCCGGTCTTCTCGTCGAAGCCGCCACCGCAGGTGATCACCCTTAGCTCGGCCCGGCCGCGCGGGCGGTACACCTTGTCGTCGGGGAAGTCCTCGGCGTCGTACACCTCGACCGCGTCGACGGTGAACACGGCGGTACGGCCGTCCGCCCGGGTCACCTCGATCAGTCTGCCCTTCCCCAGCGCGCCGAGGCGGTAGAACACGGCGGGTCCCTGCGCATTGTCGACATGGCCGGCGACGATCGCGGTGCCGTTCGCGCCCGGGGGAGTGCCGTCCCGGTACCAGCCGGCCAGATTGCGGTTCACGGCGGGCGGCGCCTCCAGGCTGCCGTCCCCGTCCAGACCCAGCCGCATGAGCGGGGTGTCGACGCCGATCGCGGGGATGCGCAGCTGCACGGGTGCGGCGGGCGGCAGCGGATCGGCGGCCGCCCGGGTGTGCAGTCCGGGCCCGGCGGTGAAGGACTGCTCGGCGGAGGGGACGGGTGGGGTGACGTCCTCGGAGCCGTTCTGGACCAGCCAGACGCCCAGGACGAGCGCTATGGCTATGCCCCAGCTCCTGCGACGGCCTCCGGGGGCGTCGTCGGCCCCTGACGCCGTCCCTGGGGCAGCCTCGGGTGCCGTCTCGGGCGCGGACACGGTCGGCCCGGCGAGGTCAGTGGTTCCGGGTGCCGTTCGCCCGGCGGCGCAGCATCAGCGCCCCGGCGACGGCGACCCCGGCGAGCACGGCCCCGCCCGCCGCCATCTGCGCGTAGTCAGGCCCCACGCTGCCGCCGACGCCGGTGGGGACATGGCCGCTGGGCCACATGCCGTGATGGGTGGGACGGTGCGTCGGCTGCGTGGGGTGGTCCGGCTGATCGCGGTGGTGGACCACCAGGTCACCGGACGCCTTCTTGCCGTTGTCACAGGTCACGGAGATCTTGTAGGTCCCGGAGTCGGCCTTGCGGGGCACGGAGAAACTCCCGGTCGCGACCTCCTTGTGCGTGGCGGGGGTCAGCTGGAACTCCCGCACGCCCAGCTCCCGCGCCTCGCCCACGCCGTGCCCGCCCTTGCCGCAGGCCGTGGTGCTCACGGTGACGCTCTCGCCCGGCGAGGCGCTCGACGGGAACACCTCCAGCGCATCTTTCTCCCCGGCGTACGCCCCGGGGCCGCAGACCCCGATCGAGGCGGCCGCGAACGCGACGCCGGTCAGCAGGCGAGCGGTGGTGCGCATGGTGTTCCTCCGGAAGCGAGGCGGTGCGATGCCGTCCCTTCCGAGGTAATGCGCCCTGCGTGCCCCATGCCTGCTGATGGCGCATCAGTTTCCTGCCCCGACTCTGGCGCGTCGCACTGGACGCCAGCCGTCGTCGCAGGTCATAGCAGCGGTGATGGCCCATCAGGGGGCTGGTCGCCATGCCGCGCCGAACGGGTGACGGGGCCTGCCGGTCACTCCTCGTGCGCGGTGTCCGCCGTGCCCAGGAAGCCGGTCGTGTCGAGGTCGAAGTCGAACGGCGGGGGCACGTGCAGCGGCTTGCCGAAGGAGACGGTGGTGTGGGAGCGGTAGCCCTTGGGGGACGGGTCCCAGAACGCGGTGATCTCCTCGGCCTGCATGTCCAGGATCAGGTATACGGGCACCTGGCGGCCGTACGTCTCCAGCTTGTCCCGCCAGTCGGCGTCCCTGGTGGAGGCGGACGTCAGCTCGGCGACGAGGGACAGCGCCTCGGCGTCGGCGTGCCGACCGTCCGCGTCAAAGGCGGCGAGCTCCGCGACATGGAGATCCGGCCCAAATGCGCGCTCCGCTTCGGGAAAGGAGAAGAGGAACGGCGAGGTGTCCGCATCGTGGCCTTCCGGAACGTGCCCCTCGAGTTGCTTGCGAAGAAGCCTCATCGGCATCTTGTAGCGAAGCTTGGACCACGGCGACACGACGATCTTCCCCCGGATGAGTTCGGCCTTGTAGCCGGCAGGTGTGTCCATTTCCTCCACGGTCCGGAGATCCCTCTCGAAGTCCCCCTCGAAGCCCCCGGCGTCCCCGGCGTCTATCGATGTCGGCCGTTCCACCATGAGGGTCACGGTAGTCCTCCTTGCTCCTGTGCGCGGGACATTGCCGCCCTCACCGTATGGACGCGCCGCAGGCCAAGGGCCGAACCCGGCGGGCTTCACCCGTCCAGGGGAACGCCTCCCGCCTCAGTCCTCGACCAGCCGCCGCGGCCCCGGGCCCTGTTCGGCGAGTTCGTCGGCCGGGTTGGAGAGCGCGCAGCTGTCCAGCGAGAGGCAGCCGCAGCCGATGCAGTCCGTGAGGTGGTCCCGCAGGCGCTGGAGGGTGCGGATGCGGGTGTCGAGGTCCTCGCGCCAGCACTCCGAGATGCGGGCCCAGTCCTTCCGGGTCGGGGTGCGGTCGTCCGGGAGCAGCTCCAGGACCTCGCGGATCGTGGCGAGAGGGATGCCCAGGCGCTGGGAGGTGCGGATGAAGGCGACCCGGCGCAGGGTGTCGCGGCTGTAGCGGCGCTGGTTGCCGGCAGTGCGACGGGAGGCGATCAGGCCCTCGCGTTCGTAGAACCGCAGCGCGGACGGGGCGACGCCGCTCCGCTCGGCCAGTTCACCGATCGTGGCTTCCTTGGCGTTCCAGGCGAGATGCGTCATGCGGGCCAGCGTAACTTGACCTCAACCAAGCTTTAAGTAAGAGCCTCGTGCGCATGGACCACACCGCAGAACAGCAGCAGCCGCTCCGTCTCGCCGTCATCCTCGGCAGCAATCGCGAGGGCCGCTTCGGCCCTGTGCTGGCCGAGTGGTTCCTCTCCCACGCCGCCCGGCGCGAGGACTTCACCGCGGACCTCCTCGACGTCGCCGAGGCCGAGCTGCCCACCGCCCTCTCCTTCAACCCCGGCCCCGCCGTGCGCGCCGAACTCGCCAAGATCTCACCGCGCCTCGACCGGGCCGACGCCTTCGTCGTCGTCACCCCCGAGTACAACCACTCCTTCCCCGCGTCCCTCAAGACCCTCATCGACTGGCACTACGGCGAATGGCAGGCCAAGCCCGTCGGGTTCGTCTCGTACGGCGGCGTCTCCGGCGGGCTGCGCGCCATCGAGCAGCTCAGGCAGGTCTTCGCCGAACTGCACTCGGTGACCGTCCGCGACACGGTCTCCTTCCACAACGCAGGCGCGCACTTCGACGACGCCGGCCGCCACAAGGACACGGTCGCCGCCGACGCCGCGAACGCCGCGGCGAAGAGCATGCTCGACCAGCTGTCCTGGTGGGCCCGCGCCCTGCGCGACGCCAAGACCGCCCGCCCCTACGCCGCGTAGCCGCCGCCGCGGGGGTCGGCGCGCACGGCTCATTCCGCGAGCACGAGCACGCCGACCACGGCCGTGACCGTGGTCAGGGCCCAGAGGAGATAGCGCGCATACGGCGTCATGGTGGAGTGCCGGGTGAGGAGGGTGCGGGGCGGGCATGGACTCCGTAGACGGTAGGCAGAGATCATCACGGATACCGGGAGGTTGTGTAACAGCCGTGGGTAGGGTGCGCGACCGGCCGGTGAATGACGCAATCCCGCCGTACGCGTACGGCTACGTCTGCGCCTGCGCGTCAGGCCATCGCCCCGAAGGAGCCCGCCGAGTGACCCCGGATCCGACCGCCGTGACCGTGCTGACCGTGCTGACCACGACCGACAGCGCCGAGAAGGCCGAGGCGCTGGCCCGCGGGGCGGTGCAGGCGCGGCTCGCCGCATGCGCCCAGATCTCCGCCCCCGTCACCTCCGTCTACCGCTGGAACGGCGCGATCGAGACCGCGCAGGAGTGGCAGATCCTGTTCAAGACGACCCCGCAGCGCTACGCGGCGCTCGAAGCCCATCTGACCGCCGCCCACGACTACGACACCCCGGAGATCATCGCGACCCCGGTGGTGCGGGGCGGCGCCGCCTACCTGGAGTGGGTCTCCGCCGAGACCGCCGCCCCGTGACGGACCCGGCCTACGGCCCGGAGCTGCCGTTCTTCGTCTACGGCACCCTGCGCCCCGGCGAGCGCAACCACGATCTGTTCCTCGCCGGCCGCACGGCGGCCGAGGAGCCCGCCCGGCTCGCGGGTGCGGAGCTGTACGAGGGCCCCGGCTACCCGTACGCGGTCGAATCCCCCGACCCGTCGCTCGGGCAGGTGGCGGGCGAGCTGGTGACGGCGGCGCCGGGGGAGTGCGCGCGGCTGCTCGCCGTGCTCGACCGGCTGGAGGAGTACCTCGCGCCCGGACACCCCCGCAACCTGTACGAGCGGGTGGCCCGCGACGTCGTCCGCCCCGACGGCACGGCCCGGCGCGCCTGG
This sequence comes from Streptomyces sp. MUM 178J, assembly GCF_022414575.1. Classification (GTDB taxonomy): domain Bacteria; phylum Actinomycetota; class Actinomycetes; order Streptomycetales; family Streptomycetaceae; genus Streptomyces; species Streptomyces chengmaiensis. The sequence goes on from NZ_JADWYQ010000028.1 coordinate 53,770, forward strand.
GTGTACCTGGCCGCCCCGCCTCTCGCCGCGCGCCTCCGGGCTGCCGGTGTGCTGATCGCGGGCGGCGACTGGCGCACCGCCCCAGGCCGCTGAACCACGGCCCCAGGCTGTGGCTCCGCGCCCGCGGTTCAGGAGTCCGCCAGCTCCACCCGCACCGCGCACACCTTGAACTCCGGCATGCGGGAGACCGGGTCGAGCGCGGGGTTGGTGACGGAGTTGGCGCGGCCCTCGCCCGGCCAGTGGAACGGCATGAAGACCACATCCGGCCGGATCCCGCGGCTGATGCGCGCGGGCCCGACCGCCCGCCCTCGCCGTGACACTACGGCGAGGGCGTCCCCCTCGGCGGCGCCGATGCGCTCCGCGAGCTTCGGATGCAGCTCGACGAACGGCCCCGGCGCGGCGGCCGTCAGCTCCTCGACCCGGCGGGTCTGCGCACCCGACTGGTACTGGGACACCACCCGGCCGGTCGTCAACAGCACGGGGTACTCCTCGTCCACGACCTCGCCGGCGTCCCGGTGGCCGACCGGCGTGAACCGGGCCCGCCCGTCGGGCGTGGCGAACCGTTCGAGGAACAGCCGCGGCGTGCCGGGATGCGGCCCGTCGGCCGTGCCGTCCGAGGCCGCGGCGCGAGCGCCGGGCTCTCCCAGGCCCGTGGCGGGGCCCCGTCCCCCGTCCGGGGTCCCGCCGGGGCCGTCGGTCCGCGTCCCCCGGGCCGCGGCGCCCCGTGCGCCGCCCTCGGTCGCGTCCCCGGCGGGCTCCTCCGCGGGGGACACCGCAGCGCCCTCCGCGGAGGGCTGCGCCGGACACGGCCAGAACACGCCGTCCTCCGCCTCGATCCGCGCATATGTGATGCCCGAGTAGTCCGCGACGCCGCCCGCCGAAGCCCGCCCCAGTTCTTCGAAGACCTCCTCCGGGTCCGTGGAGAACCCCTTCTCACAGCCGAGCAGGCCGGCCAGCGCGTTGAGCACCTCCAGATCGCTGCGCACCCCGGGCGGCGGATCGACCGCGCGCCGACGCAGCAGCACCCGGCCCTCCAGATTGGTCATGGTGCCCGTCTCCTCCGCCCACTGGGTGACCGGAAGGACCACATCAGCCAGCGCCGCCGACTCCGACAGCACCACGTCCGCCACCGCCAGGAAGTCCAGCGACCTCAGCCGCTCCTCCACATGCGCGGCGCGCGGCGCGGACACCACCGGGTTGGAGGCCATCAGCAGCAGCGCGTGCACATCCCGGCCCAGCGCGTCCAGCAGCTCGTACGCGCTGCGTCCCGGCCCCGGCAGGGTCTGGGGCTCGACGCCCCACACCCGCGCCACATGCGCGCGGGCCGCCGGGTCGTCCAGCTTCCGGTAGCCCGGCAGCTGGTCGGCCTTCTGCCCGTGCTCACGCCCGCCCTGGCCGTTGCCCTGGCCGGTCAGACAGCCGTACCCGGACAGCGGCCGCCCGGCCCGCCCGGTCGCCAGACACAGGTTGATCCAGGCGCTGACCGTGTCCGTGCCCTTGGACTGCTGCTCGGGGCCGCGCGCGGTGAGCACCATCCCGGTCGGCGCGTCGCAGAACATGCGCACCGTCTCGCGCAGCTCCGGCACGCCGACACCGGTGATGCGCTCGACCAGCTCCGGCCAGTACGCCATCGCCGCCGCCCGCGCCTCGGGCCAGCCGCTGGTCCGCTCCCTGATGAACTCCTCGTCCGTGCGCCCCTCGGCGACTGCCAGATGCAGCAGCCCCAGCGCCAGCGCGAGGTCCGTGCCGGGACGCGGGGCCAGATGCAGATCGGCCTGCTCCGCGGTCCTGGTCCGCCGGGGGTCGATGACGATCAGCTTGCCGCCGTTCTCCTTCAGCTCGGTGAGGTAGCGCAGCGCCGGAGGCATCGTCTCGGCCAGGTTGGAGCCGACGAGGATCACGCATCCGGTGCGCGGGATGTCCTCCAGCGGGAACGGCAGCCCCCGGTCCACGCCGAAGGCGCGGATGCCCCCGGCCGCGGCCGACGACATGCAGAAGCGCCCGTTGTAGTCGATCTGCGAGGTGCCCAGCACCACCCGGGCGAACTTGCCGAGCGTGTACGCCTTCTCGTTGGTCAGCCCGCCGCCGCCGAAGACGCCGACCGCGTCGGGGCCGTACGCCGTCCTGGCCCCCCGCAGTCCGTCCGCGATCGCCCCCAGGGCCTCCTCCCAGGTGGCCGGTTCGAGCCTGCCTGTGGCGGGGCGACGGACCAGGGGCTCGGTCAGGCGCACCCGGGAGGAGAGCAGGGCGGGGGCCGTGCGGCCCTTGCCGCACAGCGCGCCCCGGTTGACGGGGAAGTCGGGGCGCTCCACCACCTCGACCGCCCCGCCCGTGGCGCGGAGGTTCATCCCGCACTGCAGGGCGCAGTACGGACAGTGCGTGGCGGTGTCGGCGGCGGTGGTGGCGTCGGACATGCTCCCAGGGTGAAACGCTTGTGTTACGTGGTCGGATGCCGCGCATTACGACCCTGGTACGCCTGCCTCAGCCCGCGCCTCCGCCCGCCGTGAGGCCGCCCTGCTCAGGCCCGGTGTCGTGCTCGGCCACGGTGTCCTGCTCAGGCCCGGTGTCGTGCTCGGCCACGGTGTCCTGCGCGGCCCCGGCGCCGCATGCCGGCGCCTCTGTCCGCTCAGCGCCTCGGCTGCTCAGCCCCTGCGGCCGGTCAGCGCCAGCAGCCGCGACTGCGCGCTGTCGCCCGGCGGCGGCTCGATCGGCGGTGCGAACAGCCCGGACTTGGCCAGGTCCGCGGCATACGGAGTGATCTCGTCCAGCGCGAAATGGACCAGGGCGTCCGGCAGCCGCTCGGACGCGCCGATGGCGCGGGACAGATCCCAGCCGTGCACGATCGCGTCCGTGGTCATCTGCGCGCAGTACGCCGTGGTCGGGGTCTCCCCGTACGACAGCTGCACCGTGCCGCGGAGCGCGCCCTCGGCCGCGAACGCCTTGCGCGCCGCCCGCGAGGCCGCGTCCCAGGTGTGGCGCGGCCGCTTGCCGAGCACATCGCCGTCGTAGGCGTCCCCCACGTCGGCCATCGACGAGCCGTCGGTGACCAGGTCGGGCACCCACAGCTGCTCGGCCGTGAGGTGGTTGACCAGATCCCGCACGGACCACTCGGTGCACGGGGTGGGGGAGTCCCACTGGTCGTCGCGGATGGCGTGCACCCGCTCGGTGAACAGCGCGATCGCCTCGGAGTGCCGGGCGAGCAGAGCTGACGTGTCGGTGTCCATACACTTCACTCTCGCCGCCTTCGGCCCGGTCCGCGAGCCTTCATCCCCCGGCCGCGTCGAGCGCGTCGCGCACCCCGGGCTCCCGCGCCCCCAGAAACACCGGGTCGGGCCGGAACACCGCGTCCCCGGCCGCCTTGCCGGCCGCGAACAGCTCCCGCACCCCGCCGTAGTACCAGGTCGCGTCATGGGGCTCGGCCACCGAGACCCCGTACGCGTCGATCCCGGCCGCATCGCACAGGGCGACGGCCCGCCGTACGTGGAACCCCTGCGTGACCAGCACCGCCCGCTCCACCCCGAAGATCTTCTTGGCCCGTACGCAGGAGTCCCAGGTGTCGAAGCCCGCGTAGTCGCTGACGATCCGCCCGTCCGGCACCCCGCGCGCTGCCAGATACGCCCGCATCGCGCTGGGCTCGTCGTACTCCGTCCGGCTGTTGTCCCCGGTCACCAGCACGACCCTGACCTTGCCCGCCCGGTACAGCTCAGCCGCCGCGTCCAGCCGATGCGCCAGATACGGCGTCGGCCGCCCCTGCCACAGCCCCGCCCCGAACACCACGGCGACATCCCGCCCGGGCGCCTCGCCGACCGATCCCACCCGCCCGTCGGCGACGGCGTGCACCCAGGTCACGGGCGCCAGCCCCAGCACGCATCCGGCCATGATCCCCTGTATGACGCGCCGCCGGGTACGCCGCGTCATCCGTGATATCCGTGATATCCGTCCTCGCTTCACATGTGACCGGACGCCGACAGGCCGTCCGCGGTTCACCGCGGACGGCTGACATCAGCGGAGCACGGCCGGTGAGCCCCTGGAAAACACCCGTCATCCCCGCGCAACGGCACGGCAACCTCGGGCGGTCAGGATCGGTTCATGACGGAGCCTGCGACGCCCCTCGATCCGGTCGTATCCGACGACCCCTCCGAAACCTTCGACACGGCGGCGCAGCTGCTCCACCGCGTCACCGCACAGCTGGGCACGCAGCTCAGACACGTCAGACTGAACGGAACCCCACGCGTATGCCCGACCACGACGACCACGACTTCGACGCCGCCGTCCTCGACACCGCCCGCGGCCCCCGCCCCGGCGGCGGGGGCGAGCGGCCCGTGCTCGTCGCCGTCGCGCACGGCAGCCGCGACCCGCGTGCCTTCGCCACCGTCAGCGCGCTCCTCGACCGGGTCCGCGAGCTGCGGCCAGGGCTCGACGTCCGTCTCGGCCACATCGAGCTGAACGAGCCCCTGCTGCCGGACGTACTCGCCGGGCTGTCCGGGCCGGGCCGGGCGGCGCGGGCCGTGCTGGTGCCGCTGCTGCTCAGCCGCGGCTACCACGTCAGGCACGACCTGCCCCGGGCCGCGGCCGCCCTGCAGGGCATACCCGGCGCGGATGTGCGGATCGCGGCCCCGCTCGGACCGCACCCGCTGCTCGTCGAAGCGCTGTACGACCGGCTGGCCGAGGCCGGCTGGCGGCCGGAGGACGGGGCCGCCCGCAGCACCGGGGTCGTGCTGGCCGCCGCCGGCTCCCGCGACCCGGATTCGGCCGCCGACGTGCGCCGCGCGGCGCGGCTGCTCGGCGAACGTCTCGGCGACACCCCCGTCGTCGCCGCCTACGCCTCCGCCGCCGCCCCCGCCGTCCCGGCCGCCGTCCGCGCACTCGCCGCACGCGGCCGCCACCGCATCGCCGTGGCCTCGTACTTCACCGCCCCCGGCCTCTTCGCCGCCCGCAGCGCCGCCGCCGCACCGTGGATCGCCGCGGCCCCGCTCGGCGTGCACCCGGCCCTCGCCCGGCTGGTCCTCCGGCGCTACGACGCCGCCGCGGCAGGCCCCCACCCGCCGCGGGGCAGGGCGGGAGCGAGCCTCGTCGCCGTCTAGCGGTCCTGGACGGACCGGGGCGTGGCGCCGGCGGAGAGCCGCTGCCCCTCTCCCGCAGCCGCGCGCAGCAGCACGTCGGCCAGTTCGCCGGGGGCGGAGAGCATCGGCCAGTGCCCCGTGGCGAGGTCGAAGAAGCCCATCCGGGGGTCGGCCAGCCACTGCACGCGCGGATCGCCCGAGTCGATCAGCCGCTGGAGCGCCGCGGTGCTCATGCCGCCGCCCGCGGTGCAGAAGATCCCACTCGCCGGCAGTCCGGCCGCCGCGCCCGACAGCCGCAGCGGCCGGGTCATCGTGCCCAGCGGGTGCGGAGCCGCGAGACGCGCCAGCCGGGCGAGCGCTTCGGCGGGGACGTCGGCGACATTGCCCCACCGACGCCACTCCTCCAGCGACGGCGGCGGCACCCGCCAGCCGTCCTCGGCCCGCTCGGCCTGGCCCAGCATCCGCTCCCGGGTCGCGGCGTCGGCCATCTGCTCGCGTACCTGGTCGAACATCGAGTAGCCGTCCTGCGGCAGCGGCGCGTCCAGATAGACGACCCGGGCGATCCGCTCCGGACGCCGGTCGGCCGCGACCACCGCCGGGTAGATGCCGTAGCAGTGGCCGACGAGGACCAGCGCAGGGTCGTCCGTGTGGTCGATGAGCTGCACCAGGTCCTCGATGTGCGTGTCCAGATCCGTGCCCGGGCCCGCCAGATGGCGGCGGTCCCCCAGGCCCGTGAGCGTCGCCGGATACGCCTCCGCCCCGGCCCGACGCAGCCGGGCGGCCGTCTCCCGCCACACCCAGCCGCCGACATGGCCCCCCGACACCAGTGCAAACGCCGTCATGATCGCCTCCTCGCGGTGCTTCGTACGCGTTCGCCGGTACCGTAGGAACTCCCCCTGAGGGAGGTTCAAGCCATGTCCTCAGCCGGCATATCCGGCACCTGGAGCATCGGGGAACTCGCCGAACACGCCGGCGTCACCGTCAAGACCGTCCGCTTCTACTCGGACCGCGGTCTGCTGCCCGAGGCCGCCCGCAGCGCCGGCGGCCACCGCCGGTACGGGCCCGAGGCGCTCGACCGGCTGCGGCTGATCCGCTCCCTGCGCACCCTCGACCTGCCGGTCCCGGAGGTCGGCCGGGTCCTGGAACGCTCCCTCGGCGACGAGGACGCCCTGGACGAGGCGCTGGAAGACGCCGTCGCGGGGCGGCTCTCGGAGCTCGGCCCGCAACTCGCCGCCCTGCGCTGGCGGGAGGCCGCCCTGATGCTGCTGCGCGACTGCCCGCCCGGCGAACGGGCCGACCGGCTGCGGCTGATCGGTGCGGTGTCCGCCCCGCCCGGCACCCAGTCGCTGGCCCGCTTCTGGCGGCGCTGGCTGCCGCCGAGGCTCCCGGCACGGGTCGTCTCCGAGATCCTCGACCGGTCCGTGCCGCAGCCGCCCGCCGACCCGGCCCCCGCGCAGGTGCTGGCCTTCGCCCGGCTGCACGCCTTCGTCTCCCGCGACTGCCCCGGCCCCCATGGCGCCAACCAGCCGGCGGCGCACCGGACCGACGAGGGATACCGCCCCGCCGTGCTCTACGACGGGCTCGCGGAGGCGCACGACCTGACCGCGGTCGAACTGCGGGCCGGGCGGCCGCCGAGGCAGGGCGGAGCGCTCGACTGCTTCGTCTCCGCCTACGCCCGCTCGCGCGGCGTCCGGGACACGCCCGCGTTCCGCCGCGAACTGAGCGGGCAGCTCGCCGCCGACCCCCGCATCGACCACTACTGGCGCCTGGTCGCCGAAGTGACCGCGCCCCCGTCCGGCGGGCCGCCGGAGCCGACGCCGGGAGCCGCGCACGACTGGCTCTGCGCGGCCTTGGCCGCGCAGACGGCCGGACATGCCGGCCCCGCAGGCGGCGCCTCCCAGGGGTAGCCGGGAGAGATGGAGGCGCGGGGCCCGGTGGCGGAGCCCCAGAAGAACGGGGTCCGGGCGGAGCCCCCGGCGCGGGCCGGATCGGGGCCCCGCGCCGCCCGGATGCCACCGCTTCCGGATACCTTCGGTGCATGGCAGGCACCACCGCGACCAGTTCCCCCCACCCCACCGCCCCCGAGCCGCACGGATACGACGAGGCGGCTGCCGAGCGCTGGGCCGCCGAGCCCGACAAGCGGCCCGGGCGGACCGCCTTCCAGCGCGACCGGGCACGGGTGCTGCACTCCTCCGCGCTGCGGAGGCTCGCCGGGAAGACGCAGGTGGTGACGCCCGGTTCGCGCTCCCAGGCCTGGGACGCCAGTCCCCGCACCCGGCTCACCCACTCCCTGGAGTGCGCCCAGGTCGGCCGGGAGCTCGGCGCGGCCCTCGGCTGCGACCCGGATCTGGTGGAGGCGGCCTGCCTTGCACACGACCTGGGACACCCGCCCTTCGGGCACAACGGCGAGCAGACGCTCAACGACTTCGCCAAGGACATCGGCGGTTTCGAGGGCAACGCCCAGTCGCTGAGGCTGCTCACCCGCATCGAGCCCAAGCGCTTCGCCCCCGCCCCCGGCCCCCACGCCCGGGAAGCGGGGACCGACCCCCGGGGCGGCGGCCGCGCCGAGCTGGTCAGCGTCGGGCTGAACCTCACCCGCGCCACCCTGGACGCCGCCACCAAGTACCCCTGGCCGCGCGGCGGACACCCCGCGGATCCCGCCTCCGTGAAGTTCGGGGTGTACGAGGACGACCTGCCCGTCTTCGCCTGGGCGCGCGACGGCGCACCCGCCCACCGCACCTGCTTCGAGGCGCAGGTCATGGACTGGTCCGACGATGTGGCCTACTCCGTGCACGACTTCGAGGACGGGCTGCACGCCGGGCACATCGACCCCAACTGCCTGCTGTCCGAGCAGGAGCGCAGCGCCGTCTGGGCCGTGGCGATCGGCCGTTACGTCCCCGTGGACGCCGACCCCCGGGAGCTGGCCGACGCCCTCGACCGGCTCATCGACCAGGAGTGGTGGCCGCACCACTACGACGGCTCGGCCGTCGCCCAGGCCCGGCTCAAGGACGCCGCGAGCCAGCTCATCGGGCGGTTCTGCCTGGCCGCCGAGAGCGCGACCCGCCAGGCGTTCGGCCCCGGCCGGCTCACCCGGTACGCGGCCGAGCTGGTCGTGCCCCGCGCCGCGCGCTACGAGTGCGCCGTGCTCAAGGCCGTCGCCGACCGCTATGTGATGCAGCGCGCCGAGCAGGAGGCGCTCCGCGCCGATCAGCGCATCGTGCTCGCGGAGCTGGCCGAGGCCCTGATGGCGCGTGCGCCCGAAGGGCTGGAGCCGCAGTTCCGGGCGCTGTTCGACGGCGCGGCGGACGATCGGGCGCGCAAGCGGGTGGTCGTCGACCAGATCGCGTCCCTGACCGACGCCTCCGCACGTACGCTCCACACGCGGCTCACCGCCCGCCGCTGAGCCGCGCCGCCCGCCCGTGCGCCGTGCGCCGCTGAGCCGCCGCCCGCGGACGGACCCAGCGGGTGTCCGGAACATCCGGGATGACACGCCAGGGACGTACTCCCTCTTTCGTCATCACGCTCCGTGCGGGACGCTCGCTAAAGGCTGCGCAGCGTGGAAGCAACGAGGAGGCATCACGTGGTCGACGCACATCGGACATTCGTCATCGTCGGCGGTGGACTCGCGGGGGCCAAGGCCGCCGAGACCCTCCGCGCCGAAGGGTTCACCGGACGAGTGATCCTCATCGGCGACGAACGCGACCACCCCTACGAACGCCCGCCGCTGTCCAAGGGCTATCTGGCCGGCAAGGAGGACCGCGACAGCGTCTTCGTCCACGAGCCGGCCTGGTACGCCCAGACCGAGATCGAACTGCACCTCGGCCAGTCGGTCGTCGCCGTCGAACGCGACGCCAAGGCCGTGCACCTGGGCGACGGCGCGGTCATCCAGTACGACAAGCTGCTCCTCGCCACCGGCGCCGAGCCCCGCCGGCTCGACATCCCCGGCACCGACCTCGCGGGCGTCCACCATCTGCGCCGCCTCGCCCACGCCGACCGGCTCAGCCGGGTACTGGCCACCCTGGGCCGGGACAACGGGCACCTCCTCATCGCGGGCGCCGGCTGGATCGGCCTGGAGGTCGCCGCGGCCGCCCGCGGATACGGCGCCGAGGTGACCGTCGTCGAGCCCGAGCCGACCCCCCTCCACCAGGTCATCGGCCCCGAGCTCGGCCAGGTCTTCACCGAGCTGCACCGCGAGCACGGAGTCCGCTTCCACTTCGGCGTACGCCTCACCGAGATCACCGGCCAGGACGGCGTAGTCCTCGCCGCCCGCACCGACGACGGCGAGGAGCACCCCGCCCACCACGTCCTCGCCGCCATCGGCGCGGCCCCGCGCACCGCGCTCGCCGAGGCCGCCGGGCTCGCGCTGGTGGACCGGGCGCACGGCGGCGGCGTCGCCGTCGACGCCTCCCTGCGCACCTCCGACCCGGACATCTACGCCGCCGGAGACATCGCCGCCCAGCACCACCCCCTCCTCGACCTCCGGCTCCGCGTCGAGCACTGGGCGAACGCGCTGAACGGCGGACCGGCCGCCGCCCGCGCCATGCTCGGCAAGGACGTCGTCTACGACCGAGTGCCCTACTTCTTCTCCGACCAGTACGACCTGGGGATGGAGTACTCGGGCTGGGCGCCGCCGGGCAGCTACGACCAGGTCGTGCTGCGCGGGGACGCGGCCAAGCGGGAGTTCATCGCCTTCTGGCTGAAGGACCGCAGGGTACTGGCCGGGATGAACGTCAATGTGTGGGATGTCACGGACCCGATCCAGGAGCTGATCCGCACCGGGACGCCCGTGGACCCGGAAGCCCTGGCCGACCCCGGCACCCCGCTCAGCGCCCATCTCGACGTCCCCTAGCGGATGATCGGAAAGACGGCCCTCACGCCCCGGGCGCCCTCGCCCGCCCCGTAGAATCCACGCGTGGCAGGCAGGATCAACGACGACGATGTGAAGGCGGTGCGGGACGCGGTCCCGATCGACGCCGTCGTGTCCGAGTACCTCCAGCTGCGCAACGCGGGCGGCGGCAACCTCAAGGGGCTGTGCCCCTTCCACGACGAGAAGTCGCCCTCCTTCCAGGTCAGCCCGAGCAAGGGACTCTTCCACTGCTTCGGCTGCCAGGAAGGCGGCGACACCATCGCCTTCGTGATGAAGATCGACCATCTGTCCTTCTCGGAGACGGTTGAGCGGCTCGCCGCGCGCGCGGGCATCACCCTGCGCTACGAGGAGGGCGGCTACAACCCCTCCCACCAGCGCGGGGAGCGCATCCGGCTGATCGAGGCGCACAAGATCGCCGCGCAGTTCTACGCCGAGCAGCTGGACGGCCCCGAGGCCGAGACAGGCCGGGTCTTCCTCGCCGAGCGCGGCTTCGACCAGGGCGCCGCCCTGCACTTCTCCATCGGCTACAGCCCGGCCGGCTGGGACCACCTCACCCGCTATCTGCGCGGCAAGGGCTTCACCGACAAGGAACTGATCCTCTCCGGTCTCTCCCAGGACGGCCGCCGCGGCCCCATCGACCGCTTCCGCGGCCGGCTGATGTGGCCGATCCGCGACATCACCGGCGACGTCGTCGGCTTCGGCGCACGCAAGCTGCGCGAGGACGACAACGGGCCGAAGTACCTGAACACCCCCGAGACCGCGATCTACAAGAAGTCCCAGGTCCTGTACGGGATCGACCTGGCGAAGAAGGAGATCGCGAGGACCAGTTCCGCGGTGGTCGTCGAGGGCTACACCGACGTCATGGCCTGCCATCTCGCGGGCGTCACCACCGCGATCGCCACCTGCGGCACGGCCTTCGGCGGCGACCACATCAAGATCCTGCGACGGCTGCTGATGGACAACGCCACCGCCGAGGTCATCTTCACCTTCGACGGGGACGCGGCCGGCCAGAAGGCCGCGCTGCGCGCCTTCGAGGACGACCAGAAGTTCGCCGCGGAGACGTCGATCGCCATCACGCCCGGTGGCATGGACCCCTGCGAACTGCGGCTCGCCGAAGGCGACGACGCGGTGGCAAAGCTCGTCGAATCCCGCACTCCGCTCTTCGAGTTCGCGATCCGCCATGTCGTCGCCCGCCACAACCTGGAGACCCCGGCGGGGCGGGCCGCCGCTCTCGACGAGGCCGCGCCGATCGTGGCGGGCATCAAGAACGTCGCCATCCAGCATGAGTCGGCCGTGCAGCTCGCCGGGATACTGGGCATCCTCGACACCCAGTTCGTCGTCAAGCGCGTGGCCCAGCTCGCCCGCTGGGCGCGCGACCGTGGCGGCCGGGGGCCCGCCGGGGGCCGGCCGGCACAGCCCGCCGCCCCGTACGCCGCCACCGGCCCGCGGACGGCTCCCGGCTTCTCCGGGCCCGCGCTCAACCTCCGCAACCCCGCCCACCGCACCGAGCGCGAACTGCTCAAACTCGCCCTCCAGCACCCGGAGCTGGTCTCCCCGGCCTTCGACGCATACGGTGTCGACGAGTTCACCGCCCCGCCGTACGCCGCCGTCCGCCAGACCATCGAGGACGCGGGCGGCGCGGAACAGGGCGCGGCGGACGTCGCCGACTACCTGGCCCGCGTCCGCGACGCCGCGCCGGACGACACCGTCCGCGCCCTGGTCACCGAACTCGCCGTGGAGGCCGTCCACGCCAAGACGGTCGACGAGATCTACGCGGGCGTCCAGCTCGTCCAGGTCCGCCTGCGCGCCGTCGACCGCCGCATCCACGACGTCCAGGGCACCCTGGCCCGTCTTGGCCCCCACGCGGCCCCGGAGCAACTGTCCGCCGTGCAGAACGAGTTGTGGGTGCTCCAGCAGTACGGCCAGTCCCTGCGCACCCACGGCGCGACGGCGCTCTAACGCCCCTCCCGGCAGGCTTTGCCCTGTCGCGCCGCCCTGCACGCTCCCCCACAGCCTCCGGCGTGGGCGGGAGACCCCCACCCCCTGGGCCCTGCGGGCCCGGGAGGCGCGCCCCCACCAGCTGGATCGTGTGGGTTGCTGTGCTTCGCTCTCCCAGTTGCTGGGAGGTGTCCCCGGCGGGGCTGGACTGTGCGGGTTCCTGCGCTTCAGACGCCGACGGGACTGGATTGGCGCAGCCAATTCCAGCCCGTCCGGGCGCATACCGGGGCGGGCGGCGCGAAGCTGCCGCCCCGGGGCGCGGGGCGGCAGCCCCGAAGCCCTTCCCCGAAGGGGGTCTGGGGGCTTGCCCGTGGGGGTCCCCCCCTACGCCCCAGGGCGTAGGGGGAGGGGAGGGGAATGACACCCCCTTGGTAACCACCCGGTCACGCACAGGACTCAAAAAGTCACCGCACGCCCCTCGTGGCAGTGATGTGTCGTACCCCACACTGAGGTGCGGTGCCTGAGTCCTCGGAGCGCGGCCGGGCTGGCGATGGCAGGCCAGACACCCCCGCGGATCCGCTCATCGCGTACGGGACGGAAGGCGGCGACGCGGCCGCCGCCGTTCCGCTGCCGCACGCCCCCGAACCGGCAGCGATCACCCTGGAGGTCGCCCCCGTGCAGACCCAGACCCTGACCGAGACCGATCTCATCGCGCAGGTCCCCCCGCAGAGCCGGGGGGCCCGGCACCCGGAGGGGCCGCCCGCTGCGCCCGTCGGCGTTCCCGTCGGCGCACCCGCGGGCGCGCCCCCGGCGAAGGAGCGGCCAGCGAAGGAGCAACCGGAGCCGCAACCGCAACCGGAGCCGCAACCGGAGCCGCTGCCGCAGCCGGAGAGGGCGGAGCCGCCGGAAACGCCGGTCGGCCGCATCGACGGCGGCGGGCCGTCCTCCGACCTCTTCCGCCAGTATCTGCGGGAGATCGGGAGGATACCCCTGCTGACCGCCGCCGAGGAGGTGGAACTCGCCCGCCGTGTCGAGGCCGGGCTGTTCGCCGAGGAGAAGCTGGTCAGCACCCCCGAGTTGGACACCCGGCTCGCCCTCGACCTCGACCGGCTCGTCGTCATGGGCCGGATGGCCAAGCGCCGCCTCATCGAGGCGAACCTCAGGCTCGTCGTCTCCGTCGCCAAGCGGTACATCGGCCGCGGGCTGACCATGCTGGACCTGGTCCAGGAGGGAAACCTCGGTCTGATCAGGGCCGTTGAGAAGTTCGACTACGCGCGCGGATACAAGTTCTCCACATATGCGACGTGGTGGATACGCCAGGCCATGTCCCGCGCCCTCGCCGACCAGGCGCGGACCATTCGCGTCCCCGTACATGTCGTCGAGCTGATCAACCGTGTGGTGCGGGTGCAGCGCCGCATGCTCCAGGAGCGGGGCTGCGAGCCCACGCCCGGGGAGGTCGCGGCCCAGCTGGACCTGCCGCCCGAGCGGGTCAGCGAGGTGCTGCGGCTCGCCCAGGAGCCGGTATCGCTGCACGCGCCTGTCGGCGAGGAGGAGGACGTCGCCCTCGGCGACCTCATCGAGGACGGCGACGCCGCGTCTCCCGTCGAGTCGGCCGCCTTCCTGCTGCTGCGCCAGCATCTGGACGCCGTGCTGTCCACGCTCGGCGAGCGCGAGCGCAAAGTGGTGCAGCTCCGGTACGGGCTGGCAGACGGCCGCCCCCGCACCCTGGAGGAGATCGGCCGGCTCTTCGGCGTGACCCGGGAGCGCATCCGCCAGATCGAGTCCAAGACCCTCAACAAGCTGCGTGACCACGCCTTCGCCGACCAGCTGCGCGGCTACCTCGACTGAAGCGGTCGGAAGGGTCGGGCCCGCCCGGCGCTCCGGCCAGGGCCGGTACGCCGGGCGCCCGTCAGCTCTCGCCGGACTTCCTCCGGCGCGCGCCCACGACCGCGCCCCACGCGACGCCCAGGCACATGCCCATGCTGAGGCCCAGCGCGAGATTGTCCAGCGCCACACCCAGCGAGGCGCCGATCGCGGCGCCCAGCGAGAGCCCCAGGGCCATGGACCTGCCGCGGGCGTCGTCGCAGCACTCCTCGCCGCCCGCGCCGTCGCCCGATCCGGTCTTCTCGGCCATCCCCCGTACCTCCCGTGCGCTGCGATGTGTCCGGCCCGATCAGGGTACGTCAGTACGTCAGTCCACCTCGGTGACCGCTTGTGCGAACTGCGCCGCGTACAGCCGCGCATACGCCCCGTCGGAGGCCAGCAGCTCGTCGTGCGTGCCCTGTTCGACGATCGAGCCGTGCTCCATCACCAGGATCACGTCCGCGTCCCGGACGGTGGAGAGCCGGTGTGCGATCACAAAACTGGTGCGGCCGTGGGCCAGCCGCGCCATCGCCTTCTGGATCAGCACCTCCGTGCGGGTGTCGACCGAGCTGGTCGCCTCGTCGAGGACGAGTATCACCGGGTCGGACAGAAACGCCCGCGCGATGGTGATCAGCTGCTTCTCACCGGCGCTCACCCCTGATCCGGAGGAGCCCTCGTCGTCGACGACGGTGTCGTAGCCGTCGGGCAGGGTGCGGATGAAGCGGTCCGCGTGCGCCGCCCGCGCCGCCGCCTCGATCTCCTCGCGGGTGACCTCCCGGGCCGCCCCGTACGCGATGTTCTCCGCGATCGTGCCGCCGAACAGCCAGGTGTCCTGGAGCACCATCCCGATGCCCGAGCGCAGCTCCTCGCGCGGGATCTTCGCGATGTCCACGCCGTCCAGGCCGATCCGGCCGCCCGTCACCTCGTAGAACCGCAGCAGCAGATTGACCAGGGTGGTCTTGCCCGCGCCGGTCGGTCCGACGATCGCCACGGTGTGGCCCGGCTCCACGGTGAGCGACAGATCCTCGATGAGCGGCTTCTCCGGCTCGTAGCGGAAGGCCACATGCTCGAACGAGACCCTCCCGGCGGGCCTTTCGGGAACCGGCCGCGCGCCCGCCGCGAGCGCGGGCGCGTCCGGCTCCTGCTCCTCCGCGTCCAGCAGCTCGAAGACCCGCTCCGCCGAGGCGACGCCCGACTGCACCAGGTTCGCCATCGACGCCACCTGCGTCAGCGGCATCGAGAACTGCCGGGAGAACTGGATGAAGGCCTGGACGTCCCCGATGGACAGCGCGCCCGACGCCACGCGCAGCCCGCCGACGACCGCCACCAGCACATAGTTCAGGTTGGACACGAAGAACATCAGCGGCTGCATGACACCGCTGTGGAACTGCGCCTTGAACCCCGCCTCGTACAGCGCCTCGTTCTGCTCCGCGAACGCCCGCGCCGACTCGTCCTGCCGTCCGAAGACCTTCACCAGTGCATGGCCGGTGTACATCTCCTCCACATGGGCGTTGAGCCGTCCCGTGGACTTCCACTGCTGCACGAAGTGCGGCTGCGAGCGCTTGCCGACCCTGGTGGCCACCCACACCGACAGCGGCACCGTGACCAGTGCGACCAGCGCCAGCAGCGGCGAGATCCAGAACATCATCGCCAGCACGCCCACGATGGTCAGCAGCGAGTTGACCAGCTGCCCCATCGTCTGCTGAAGCGTCTGCGAGATGTTGTCGATGTCGTTGGTCGCCCGGCTGAGCACCTCGCCGCGCCTGGCCCGGTCGAAGTACGCAAGCGGCAGCCGCTCAAGCTTCGCTTGGACCTCCTCGCGCATCCGGTACACGGTCCGGTTGATCACCAGCACCGACATCCGGGTGGCCAGCAGCATCAGCAGCCCGGCGGCCGCGTACACCGCCAGCGCGGCCAGCAGCACATCGCGTACGGCGGCGAAGTCGATGCCGTGCCCCGGCACGAAGTCCACCGCCGTCAGCATGTCCGCGACGCCGCCGTCGCCGCGCTCGCGCAGCTCCTCGATCGCCCCGGCCTTGCTGCCGCCCTCGTCCATGGACCGGCCGACGACGCCCGCGAAGACCAGATCCGTGGCCCGGCCCAGGATGACCGGGCCGATCACCGAGAACGCCACGCTGAGCAGTCCGGCCGCCAGCATCGTCCACAGCGCCGCCCGCTGCGGGGCCAGCGCCCGCAGCAGCCGCTTGGCCGACCCCCTGAAGTCCAGGGACCGGTCGGCGGGAGAGCCGCCCGCCATCATCCGTCCGCCCGGCCCGCTCATGCGGCCTCCGCCTCCGTCAGCTGGGAGAGCACGATCTCCCGGTAGGTGTCATCGCCGTGTCCGGGGTCCATCAGCTCCTCGTGCGTCCCGCTTGCCGCGACGCGTCCCTCGTCGAGGACCACGATCCGGTCGGCGTCGCGGATGGTGGACACCCGCTGGGCGACGATCACCACGGTCGCCTCCGCGGTCTCGGCCGCCAGGGCCCGGCGCAGCGCCGCGTCCGTGGCGTAGTCCAGCGCGGAGAACGAGTCGTCGAAGAGATAGATCTCCGGCCGCTGCACCAGCGTCCTGGCGATCGCCAGCCGCTGCCGCTGCCCGCCGGAGAGGTTCACGCCGCCCTGGGATACGGGCGCGTCCAGCCTCCCGTCGAGCGCTTCGACGAAGTCCCGCGCCTGCGCCGCCTCCAGCGCCCGCCACAGCTCCTGGTCGCTCGCGTCGGGCCGTCCGTACCGCAGATTCGTCGCGACGGTGCCGGAGAACAGATACGGCTTCTGCGGCACCAGACCCACGGTCCGCGCCACCAGCTCCGGGTCAAGGTCGCGTACGTCCACCCCGCCGACCAGCACCTGCCCGCCGGTCGCGTCGAACAGCCGCGGCACCAGTCCCAGCAGCGTCGACTTGCCGCTGCCGGTCGAGCCGATGATCGCGGTCGTCTCGCCGGGGAGGGCCAGCAGACCGACGCCGCGCAGCACCGGCTCCTCCGCGCCGGGGTAGCGGAAGCCGACGTCCCGCAGCTCCAGCCGGCCGTGGCCGTGCAGACGCCGCACGGGCGCGGCGGGCGGCACGACGCTCGACGCGGTCGACAGCACCTGCTCGATGCGCTCCGCGCAGACCTCGGCGCGCGGCACCATCATGAACATGAAGGTGGCCATCATCACGGCCATCACGATCTGCATCAGATAGGCGAGGAACGCGGTCAGCGAACCGATCTGCATCGCGCCCGCGTCGATCCGGTGCGCCCCGAACCAGACGACGGCGACCGACGAGACGTTGACCACCGTCATCACGGTCGGGAACATCAGCGCCATCAGCCGTGCTGCGGACATGGAGACACCGGTCAGCTCGGCGTTGGCCTCGCGGAACCGTTCCTTCTCGTAGCCGTCGCGGACGAAGGCGCGGATGACTCGGATGCCGGTGATCTGCTCGCGCAGCACCTGGTTCACCGAGTCGAGCCGCTCCTGCATCGTGCGGAACAGCGGGCGCATCCGCCGCACGATCAGCGACACCGCGACGCCGAGCACCGGAACCACCGCGAGCAGCACCGCCGACAGCGGAACATCCTGGCCGAGCGCCATCACGATGCCGCCCACGCACATGATCGGAGCGGAGACCATCAGCGTGAACGCCATCAGGACCAGCATCTGCACCTGCTGGACGTCGTTGGTCGTGCGGGTGATCAGAGACGGCGCGCCGAAGTGCCCCATCTCGCGGGCGGAAAAGCTCTGCACCCGGTCGAAGACGTCGGCCCGCACATCCCGCCCTACGGCGGCCGCGGTGCGCGCCCCGAAGTAGACCGCCCCCACATTGCAGGCGACCTGGATCACGCTCACGACCGCCATCAGCGCGCCGACGCTCAGCACATGGCCCGTGTCCCCGCGTACGACACCGTTGTCGATGATGTCGGCGTTGAGGGTGGGCAGATAGAGGGTGGCGCTGGTCTGCAGCAGCTGCAGCACCGCCAGCAGGGCGATTGGCTTGCGGTGCGGACGCAGATAGGTCCGCAGGATTCGTATCAGCACACGCGGTCTCTCGGGCTCGGCATACGCACGGCACACGCACGGGTCGGTCAGGGGCAGCCCGACCATCTTGCGGCAGGACGCTCGCGAACCCCCAAGGGTTTACCCGACCGGGCGCCCGCCGAAATGAGCCCCGCCTGGGGGCACCTCCGTGGGGGCGCCCCCGGACGAAGTCTGGGGAGGAGTCTGGGGGAGATAGCCGGGGGAGATCGAGGAGCGGGGGTCCGGGGGCGGAGCCCCGGAATCAAGCCCCCGCAGGGAACGCACCCGGATGGATCTGGTCCCGTGTCGCCCCGTACTGCTGCCGCACGGCCTGTCCCACCGCCAGTTCCTCGCCCGGCTCGAAGATCTGCGCCGCGGCCCCCTGCCAGGCGGGCGGCGACTGCGAGGTCAGCGCGCCCTGCGAGACGCCCAGCGCCCAGGCGGCCTGCCGGGCCGCGCCCAGTGCCGCATAGTCGGCGGGCTGCACCACCACGACCTGGGCGCCGAAGATCGCCGGGGCGGCGGCCTGGACGGCCGGCAGTTCGGCGGCCGCGCCCAGCAGGAACACCCGGCGCACCTCCACTCCGCGTCCGCGCAGCACGTCCATGGCGTCGGCGAGCGAGCAGAGCATGCCCTCGACGGCGGCCCGCGCCAGATGCTCGGGCTTCATCGACTCGCGGCGCAGTCCGCTGAGGGTGCCCGCGGTATGCGGCAGCTGCGGGGTCTTCTCGCCCTCCAGATACGGCAGCAGCACCAGGCCGGACGCGCCGGGGGTCGACTTGAGCGCCAGGGCGGACAGTTCCTCGAGACCGTCCAGGCCGAGCAGCTCGGCGGTGCCGCGCAGCGCGCGCACGGCGTTGAGGGTGTGCACGACCGGCAGGTGCATCCCGGTCGCGTCCGCGAGCGAGGTGATCATTCCGCTGGGGTCGGCGAGGGCCTCGTGGTGCACGGCGGTCACGGAGCCGGACGCGCCGAGTGAGACCACGGCGTCGCCGGTGCCGACGCCGAGCCCGAACGCGGCCGCCATCGTCTCGCCGGTGCCCGCGGAGATCAGCAGCCCCTCGGGGGTCATGCCGGCGGCCTCGGCCGGGCCGAGCACCTCGGGAAGCGCGCAGGAGTGGCCGATGGCGAGCTCCACCAGGTCGGGCCGGTAGGCCCCGGCAGCCGCCGACCAGTAGCCGGTGCCGGACGCGCCGCCGCGGTCGGTGGTCCGGCGGGCCGGCCGGCCCAGCAGCTGCCACACCAGCCAGTCGTGCGGCTGCAGCAGCGCGGCGGTGCGCTGCGCCGCCTCGGGCTCGGTGCGCGCCAGCCAGCGCAGCTTCGCCACGGGCTGGGCGGCCTGCGGCACGGAGCCGACGGCCTCGGCCCACGCCTGCCGTCCGCCGAGGGCGTCGATGAGATCGGCGGCCGCGGCCTGGGCGCGTTTGTCATTGCCGAGCATGGCCGGGCGCACCAGGCCGCCCGCGGAGTCCAGCGGCACCAGACCGTGCGCCTGTGCGCAGACGCCGATCGCCTGTACGCCTTCGAGGAGCCCGCCCGAGGCGGCCTCGCCGAGCGAGAGCAGCCAGGCCTGCGGATCGACCTCGACGGCCTTGGCCTCGACGGGGTGCGGAGCGTACCCCTGGCGCAACACGGCGCCCGTGTCCGCATCGCAGACGACGATGCGTGTGAACCCAGACGAACTGTCCAACCCGGCGACTATCCCCATGTCCGGAGATTCTGCCGCACGCGCGGGGCCGTCATGTCATGTGTTGCTGGTGCCCCAGTCGTCCTCGGCGTCCCCCTGCCCGCGCTCCCTCAGCGAGCGCACCCGGTCGGCCACCGAGGACGGGACCCGGTCGCCGACCCTGTCGCTGACGACGTGGAAGGCCCGGCCGGCGGCCTCGCGGCCGCCCTGCGCG
Organism: Streptomyces sp. MUM 178J; assembly: GCF_022414575.1. GTDB lineage: Bacteria > Actinomycetota > Actinomycetes > Streptomycetales > Streptomycetaceae > Streptomyces > Streptomyces chengmaiensis. Next base: position 73,401 of record NZ_JADWYQ010000028.1, read on the forward strand.
GCGGACTCGGCGGCATTGCGGACGGCGGGGTTCTGACTGAACTCGCGCACGGACTTCTTCATCTTCTCGTACTGCTCGCGCCCGGCGCGCGTCCCCAGCACATAGCCCAGGGCCAGTCCGACCGCGAACGTGAGCTTGTACCGCATGGCTGCCACCTTCCCTTGCGTCGGCGCCCTGCCTCGGCTGCCCGGCGCCGTGTCGAACTCACGGGCCTGCCGCCTACCCGCGGGCCGCGGTGATCATCCGCGGGCGCCCGCCGCATACCGATTGGCGGAGCACCCCCCTGCTTGCGCTAATGTATGTGTCGCAGCGAGCGCACGCCCTCCGGGACGCCCCCGGTAGGTACGTTCGGTGCACACGCGGCAATCCCCTGTAGCTCAATTGGCAGAGCAGCCGGCTGTTAACCGGCAGGTTACTGGTTCGAGTCCAGTCGGGGGAGCGCGATCCCCTGTAGCTCAATTGGCAGAGCATTCGGCTGTTAACCGGAGGGTTGCTGGTTCGAGTCCAGCCGGGGGAGCGGACACGGAAGAGGACCCGCGAGGGTCCTTTTTCTATGTGGTTTCCCTGCGCCGGGGAACCGGGCGGCCCGCTTAGCGGTCCTGATGGTTGGGCATGGCCGACCAGCCGAGGCAGGAGATCGTATGAGCGGCTATGCTGCGGCAGACGGCGTGCACAAATGTGCGCGACACGCCGTTGGGGGCGGTAGCTCAGCCGGTTAGAGCAGCGGACTCATAATCCGTCGGCCGTGGGTTCGAGTCCCACCCGCCCCACCACGCCCGTGGTGTGCAGGATCGTTTCTACCTGTGGAAACGTGAGAACGGGGGTCGCCACTCCAAGGTGGCGACCCCCGTTCATCCGTTCAGATCAAGATCCAGTGGACACTTGGTGGACACGGGGGCGATCTAGTGGACGGAGTGCCCTCACGCCGCCTTCCGGCACCCGCACCGCGCGCTCACCCGCGAGTAGGCGTGGAACTCCCACCTCAGGGAGGTGGCGTGGTGGATCTGAACCACCTTGGCGATGTCGAACTCGACCACCCGCAGGGCTCCGGGGTACTTCTGGGCGCTTGCGGGGTTCCAGTCGATCCGGCCCTGCCCGGTCAGCTGCAGGATGTGGCCGTTCTCCCAGTCCAGAAAGACAGGACGCCCGTGACGACCCAGGGGCCGCTCCGCGTGGGGAGCGTATGAGAGTGAGCGGACCCTGATTACCTCCAGGCGCGGTTGAGGAAGTCGGCGATCAGCGGGGCGATCTCCGGCAGATGGGTCTCCAATGCGAAGTGGCCGGTGTCGAACAGGTGGACTTCGGCGTCGGGCAGATCGCGAAGGTAGGCACGGGCCCCGGGCTCGGGGAAGAAGGGGTCGTGGCTTCCCCAGGTGATGAGGGTGGGCGGAGTGTGCCGGCGCAGCCACGCCTGCCAGTCGTCGTAGCGCTCGACGTTGGAGTGGTAGTCGAAGATCAGTGCCTGCTGGGCCTCCTTGCGGCCCGACAGGTCCAGGAAATGCTGGTCGAGGGTCCAGCCGTCCGGGGCGATCCGTTCGGGGCTGGTGACGCCGGTCTCGTACTGGCTGCGGGTGCCTTCGAGGGTGAGCATGCCCTGGATGGCTTCCCGGGCGCCGGGGGTGGTGGGGGTCAGGCCGATGAGGCCGCGGGCCGCGTCTGAGAGTCCTTCCTCGTAAGCGTTGCCGTTCTGCACGACCAGCCCGGCGATCCACTCGGGGTGGCGTTCGGCGATACGGAAGCCGATGGGCGCGCCGAAGTCGAAGACGTACATCACGAACTGGGCGAGGCCGAGGCGCTGGACGAAGCCTTCGGTGATGTCGGCGAGCCGGTCGAAGGAGTAGGTGAGGCCGTCCGGGGTCTGGGTGTGGCCGAAGCCGGGGTGATCCGGGGCGATCAGCCGGTAGTGCGAGCCGAGTACGTCGATGAGGCGGCGGAACTGGTGAGATCCGGACGGAAAGCCGTGCAGGAGCAGTAGTACGGGCGCGTCGGCCCGGTCGGGGAGGGACTCCCGGTAGAAGACGCGGACGCCGTCGACCTCAAGGTGACTGTGGACGGTGCGGGCGAACGGAGCGAGCATGCCTAATTCCTTGATTGGCGATTGATGCATTAGGTATAGCCCGTGTCTGGCTAACGTGTCAATGCGCCGGTGTACCATTAGCCGCATGGGTGATCTCGTACCGCTGATCGGAGAACCGCTGGCGCTGGACCTGGTCAACAGCCGTCCGACCGCCGACGACCTGCTCGCGACCCCGGACGACCTGAGGACCTGGTGGGTCCTCCAGGCCGACCGTCTCCCGGATGAGGTGCCACAGGAGGTCACCGCCGCGGATCTGGCAGCGGTGCACGCCGTGCGCGAGCACACCGCCCGCCTCCTCGACCGCGTCCGTCGAGGCGATGAGCCCCAGGCTGCCGACCTGGAGGCGCTCAACCGGGCGCAGCGTGCCGCACCGGCGATCAACGAGCTGACGTGGGACGGGTCGGCGCTGGCTGCCACGCGCCGACGTGACGGCTCACCGGGCCGGCGGCTGGCAGCCTGCCTCGCGGAGGCCGCCGCCGAACTGCTGGCGGATCCTGCGGTCGCCAGGATCCGGGAGTGCGAGGCTGACCACTGCGTGATGCTCTTCCTGGCCGCCCATCCGCGCCGCCGCTGGTGCTCGGCCGCCCGCTGCGGCAACCGAGTGCGTGTCGCCCGCCACTACCAGCGCCACAAGGCCGGATAGCCCGAGCCTCCCGCACCTTCCCTCCATTCCGCGTCCGCTCCTCTCGCCCCGGCGGCAGCCGGCGGCGTGCAGCCCCGCGGCGGTGCGCGCACTGCGGCCTGCGGCCCGATGAGGAGTGAGCGACTACTGAGGGTGGAAGGGCGCCGCCTCGAGGTCGTCCTGCCGCTCGGCCACCCGGCTCAGCTGCCGCCGCAGGCGGTGACATCGTCCGCCCTGGATCGAACTCCTCGGCCCGGACGCCCCGGGAGGGCGCAGACAGTTCGATCGCGTACCGGTTGGGAGGGTACGCCCGCGCTGCGCGGTGGGCACCGTGCGGATAGTGGTCGAGGGCGCGGATCCGGGCGATTGCTGCCGGGCGGGCAGGCCATGATCGAGCGTCTGGAGAACCTGCGCGCTCGTCCAAGGAGGACGTCATTCCACTGCTGTGGTGGGCGCCGGCCCTGGACGCGAGCCTGCTCGCTGTCCCGCGGGGCTGGGCCTCGCGCTGCTCCGTCGGCGTCCTCTGGCGGCACGGAACGCGCGGCTGAAATGTGGACAGCGGCTACGGCTGGTGCGTTCCGGCCTGCTCGGAAGAGGCGCTGCACGTAGCGCACGGAGGCGCGATCCGGCATCGGGAACAAGCGCCGCCGGCTCGGCAGCCGCCGCGAGATCGTGTCACGACCTCTCAGGGCGCCGGAAGATGCCGTACCAGTAGCCGTAAGCCAACTCGCGGGCGACCACGGGATCGTCATGGCCGTCGCTTGTGGCTACTTGCTGGGCGATGACCTGTCCGCCGCCTCGCACCATCACTCTCGCGGCGCACAGCGGGTCGACATCAGCAGGTGTGCGACCGGCCGACTGTTCCTCGATCAGCAGCTTCGTGCTGTGGTCGATGAACCGGTCTTGGGTTGATGTCCACGACTCACGTACAGAAGGGTCGTATGCGGCCACTTCGTTGATCGCTGCCAGGAGGGCCGCGTGCTTGCGGTAGTGCCTGAGCAGCTGCTCGTATGTGCGGGCAAGCCCGTCAAGTCCGCCGGTGGGGCCGCAGGGCTGCCAGCCCCGTACGATCTCGAAACTGTCCGACTTCAGGAAACCGCTCAGCCGCAGGAGCACATCCACCTTGTCGCGGAAGTAGAGGTAGAACCCCGAGCGGGAGATGCCCCCGGCGGCCGCGATCTGCTCCACCCCCAGTTCGGTGTAGGTCCTGCCGTCGTGCAGCAGTTCTCCGATCGCGGACAGAATCCGCTCCTCCACTGCGGCGCGCCGGTCAGCGGCGGTGGAAGGCCGTCGAGTGGTTGATGCCATGTTCCCATCCTATGAGCGGGCAGGACACGGTGTGGTCTCGGGCGCCGGCTTGAGGCTCGCCTCAGGGGGTCGGTCGGCTCCCATGGGCTATGTACGCGAGAAGGGCGGCGAGTGTCGACGGCATGGACAGGAAGGGCGAGTGGCTGCTTTGCAGCCGATGAACGGCATGTGCCCGGACGGCGAGCTTCTCCTGTTCCTCGGAGGGCAGAGCCTGGTCCTGCTCGCAGACGATGTAAGTGGAGGGGACGGCTCGCCATCCCGCTTTCGTCACGCGGTCGCTGAATGACCTCACACTCTGCGGTACGAGCCTCCGGACCGCTCGCGCGGCCTCCTCCTCGGATACGTCAGCGTAGAACGCCGCCGCCGCGGCACTGCCTTCCGCGGGCTGGATGACGCCTGTCGCGTGTTCCGGTTCAGGAGCACCGTGGTACCCGTACAGACTTTCGCCGACGTCCAGTTGATAGGCGGCCAGGTAGACGGCATGCGAGACGTTGGGGGCGTCGGCGACGGCTTGGGTGACCGGAATGCCTCCGTAGGAGTGACCGACGACGACCACGGGCCCGTCGATGGCTTCAAGGGACTCGCGGACGGCCCGCGCATCCGCATGCATGCCGGCGAGTGGCTGGTTGGTCGGAGCGTCGGACGTCGCAGCGCTGGGCAGCGCAACCGTTCGTGTCGCCCAACCATCGGAAATGAGCGCGGATTCCAGCCTCTCCCAGCACCAGGGGCCGTGCCATGCTCCGTGCACCAGGAGCAGGGTGGGTCGGGGTGCTTCGTTGGTAGCCAAACCAAATCTCCTAGCTGTTCGAGGCGTTGTCGGCTTCTCTGCCGCCGCGGCCCCGTGAAATGGGCCGGGTTCAGTGATGGCAGATGTGCATCCGGCAGCCGACTGGGGGAAGACCGGCTGCCGGATGCAGCACCTTCCGAGGGCTGCCAGATGCCTGCGGCAGCCTCAACATCCCGAAGGTTAGAGTGGATTGGACACGGTGTCCAACGCACCGTCCAGCTGGGTGTGTGCCAGAGGGACCGCCAGCCGCGGCCGCCGCCCTCACTCGGGCTCACGGGGTCTGGGTGCGTCGAGGAACGCCTCCGGGATCGCGGGCGCTGGCCGACGGGCCGGAGACGCGGGCCCGGACTCCTCCGAGAGCGACTGCTCCTCGGCGATGTCGTCCGGCACCCGGAGGTTCCTGAGGTCTTCCTCCGGGATCGGCCGCAGCGCGGGCGACCAGAGCCCGGTCCAGTCCCCGGCCTGGCGCCCGAAGGTGTTCGAGGGGACGGTCACCGTCGGCTGAGGGGGCCTGGGGCGGGCCAGCAGATACTCCGCACCGCGCCGGTACAGCGTCACCGTGCGCCCGTCCTCCGCGTCGCGTGGGGCATGGGTCTCGGCGCTGCCGTCCTCCGAGACGACGGTGAGCCGGATCCGGTGGGCGGCCGCGGCGAGTTCGGCCGCGGTACGGGCGGTCGCGTCGTCCCAGCGACGGGCCGTGTGCAGCTGCGTACGGATCAACTCACGCATCTGGCGCTGCGTCAGGGCCAGGTCGTCGGGCAGCGTGCCGCCGCCGTGCCGGGACCGCTCCGCCCGCGGGGCGTCGGGGGTGACTCCGGCGCGTACCAGCTCGTCGTGGGTGAAGGGCGCTGTGCGATCCAGCACGGCGGAGGGCGGCAGCGGGCGGCTGCTCACGAGGGCGACCGGATCGCGGTCGCGGCCGGGGGGGGGAAAGCAGTCGGTGAGCGGTGGCGACGACAGCAGCGACCCGGGCGGCTCCACGCACCGCATCGTGGGCGAGGTCTCCGACAAGTGCATCGATGTGACCGACCACATCTCCAGCGCTCGCGGCTGCAGAGGCTGGACATAGCGCCCGAGGCCGCCGACCCGTACGACACCGAGGGCCTCGCCGAACTGGTGCTCGCGGCCATCCGCGAAGCCACCCAGTCGGCGCAGGAGTTGACTCAGCAGAAGGTGCTGCCCACCATCGCGCACACGCTCGGCGATTCCATCACCGCGAACCTGCGCGGTTCGACGGGCGGTGTCTGACCTGCCTCTCCGGCCGGTCGGATACCCCTTGGCACAGTCGCGGCCACCACGAGGAGAATGCCGCCCGACAAGCCGGCCGCAGCCACCAAGGCCTGCGCGACATCACCGGTTGGAGCGTCTGGCTCCGCATCGCGCGTCCGGACGCGGTGGCAAGGATCGGCGGCGCCGGTGTAGCTGACTGAGTATCAGAATGCGACGTGGCGTCCATCGAGGGCCAGAAGGATGCGAGGCGTTCTCGGACAACCCGCGGCGACCTCTCCGGGAGCGTTTCCCGGTGCCACCCATACGCCGAACCGCTGCCGTACGAGCAGTCGGCGTGCCCTGAAAGGCTCGATCGATCCATCATGTACATCACGTCGTCCTCGACCACTCCGAAGGAAGACGAGAACCCGCCCGCAGTCGCCTCGCTGGAGGGCAGCTCCCCGTCGCACGCGGGAGGGCCCGGGAACGCCGTGCCGGACCGAGGCCAGGCCTTCATGCGGGTGATCAGCGCGACGGAGGCAGCCGCCCTGTTGCGCTTCGCCAGGACACTCACCCTGGGTGATGTCCACAGCGCCGAGGACCTCGCCCAGGAGACTCTGCTACGGGCCTGGCAGCACGCGGACCGGCTCATCTCCACCCAAGGGCTGGCGCGACCCTGGCTCTTCACCGTCGTGCGGCGGCTGGCCATCGACGGTTTCCGGGCCCGTCGCAGGCGTCCGGTGGAACTGCGCCCGTTGGACGCGGACCTGGACGTGGACGTCCTGCCCGACGTCGGCGAGCGCATGCTCACGGCGCATGTGCTGAAGAGGGCCATGGCAGATCTGGCCCCACCCCACCGCGAGGTGCTGGTTCACCGGTACTACCTCGATCGCGGTGTCGAGGACACCGCAGCCGCGTTGAAACTCCCGATCGGCACGGTGAAGTCCCGCACCAGCCACGCATTGAAAGCGCTGCGCCAAGCCGTAATGGCCCAGGGAATCCACTCGCCTCAGTAAAGATCCATGGTTCCCAATCTTCCGTTTGCGGTGAGGGGATTCAGCTCTCGAACAGGCCGCCGACGCCCCTATCGCACGCGGGAAGCGGAGCAGCTGAATCAGGAAGGCCAGCGACTGCGGTTCCGCGACGGGCCGCGGCCCGGCTGACACGGCGATGCGTCGCAGGAAGGACGTTTGAGGTGATCTCGATCGCGATCCTCGCCAGTGACCCGGTCACCGGGGAGGGAGCCGCCTCCTGCCTGAGTAGGCAGCGGGGACTGACGGTACTGCCCCAGCAGGAGCACGCGCGGGCGGACGTGGTGCTGATGCTGACGGTGGACGTCACCGACGAGACGATGCTGCTGATGGCGGCGGTGGCCGCCCGCTCGGTCAATCCCGGCATGGGAATCGTGCTGGTCACCGGAAGCATGTGCGAGGCCCAGGCGGTACGGGCGGTGGGGTTCGGTCTGCGCAGCGTGATATGGCGTCAGGACGCCGGGTTCGACGGAATCACCAAGGCGATCCGAGGTGTCGCCGACGGATGCGGCGTGCTGCCCGCTTCGATCCAGGGCTGGCTGATCAACCACATCGGGGCGGTCCACCGCGACGTGCTGGCGCCTATGGGACTGACGCCGTCCGGGCTGGAGGCCCGTGAGGTGGAGGTGGTGCGGCTGCTCGCGGAGGGCCTGGCCACGACAGAGATCGCCCAGAAGCTGAACTACTCCGAACGCACGATCAAGAACATCATCAGCGGCATGATCAACCGTCTCGGACTGCGCAACCGCGTCCACGCGGTCGCCTTCGCATTGCGCTCCGGAACCCTGTGAGGTCACTGACTGAGGTGAGTGCGGAGTTTCACAGGCCGGTGACCCTATCGAGGATGCCGGCGCCGACCGGCGGCAGATGTCGTCACCCGGCCGTGACGGGAGCCCATGTGAGCTCCCGTCAGGGTGTCGCTGTCACGGTGGCACCGTGGCCGACCTCGGAGGTCCGCACCCCCAGGGCTCGAACGCAGACCCGGGTCCGCCGACGCCAGGCGGGGCCGAACCGAGACCGGGGGCACCCGGCCCTTGGGCCCCGGTCGCGGTCGGCGTCGGGTCAGGAGTTCAGCGGCAGACGGTCGGCGGGCGCGGTCTGGCACCAGTCGGGGTAGGGGGCCGGGAGGGCGCTGGCCGAGTCCAGTTCCCCCAGGTCCTCGTCGGTCAGTACCAGGTCGACGGCGGCCAGGTTCTCGGTGAGCTGGTCGGGGCGCTTGGCGCCGACGATGACGCTCGTGACTCCATGCTGGGCCAGCACCCAGGCGAGGGCGACGCGTGTCACACCCACTCCGTGGCGCGCGGCAACGACGCGCAACGCGTCCACAATGTCCCAGCCGCGTTCCCGGTCCACGGGCGGGAAGTCGGCGAGAGCGCGGCGCGCGGTGTCGTCGGCGGTGCCGTCTCGGTCGAACTTGCCGGACAGGAACCCGCCTGCGAGCGGACTCCACACCAGTGTGGCGAGCTTCTGGTCCACAGCCATCGGCAAGATCTCCCGCTCGATGTCCCGTCCGGCCAGCGAGTAGTACACCTGCTGGGACACGAAGCGATCCCACCCGCGCAGCTGCGAGGCGCCGAGGTACTTCATCATCTGCCACGCCGCCAGGTTCGACGCGCCGATATAGCGGACCTTGCCCTGCCGGACGGCGTCGTCCAGAGCGGCCAGCGTCTCCTCCACCGGGGTCAGCGGATCGAAGCTGTGGATCTGGTACAGGTCGATATGGTCCGTACGCAGCCGGCGCAGGCTGTCCTCCAGCGCCCGGCTGACCCACAGCCGTGACAGGCCGATGTCGTTCGGGCCGGCGCCCATGCGGGCGAAGAGCTTGGTGGCGAGCAGCACGTCCTGGCGCCTCGAGCGCAGCACCCGGCCGAGGATCTCCTCGCACTCGCCCGCCGCGTACATGTCCGCGGTGTCGATGAGGTTGACGCCGGCGTCGAGCGCCAGGCCCACCAGCTCGTCCGCCGCCTTCTCGTCCAGACCGCCGACGAGGCTCCATGGCGGCGTGCCCGCCCCGCCGAACGTCATCGCTCCCAAAGCGATTCGGGAGACGAAGACCCCCGTGGCGCCCAGCTGCTCGTACCTCATTGACGCACCTTCCACCGATCCGTGTTCGGGCCGTGGACGGTGCTGCCGCGGCCGTGCTGCCGCGGCCGTCGGCACGGCTGGCTGCGACGCTACGGGCGCCCAGTCGGGCAGGCCATGATCAAGCGTCTGAAGAACCTGTGCGTCCGTCCACGTCAGCCGGCACGCGGAAGGGGACACTGGGCCAGCCGTCCAGCATCGCCGCCACCGCTTCGAACGGGGCGCCGCGGTAGTGCGCCGGCGAGATGCCGGTGACCCGTTTGAACGCCGTGCTGAACGCGGTCTCTGACGAATACCCCCATTCGGCGGCCACCGAGGCCACGGTCCGCTCACCGCGGCGCAGCACCCGGCCGGCAGCCAGAATCCGCCAACGCTGGAGGTAGACGAGTGGCGGCAGCCCTACGAGTTCCTTGAAACGGGCGGCGAAGCTCGCCCGGGACATGCCCACCTGAGCACCGAGCGCGGCGACCGTCCACGGGCGGCTGGCCTGCTGGTGCATCACCAGCAGCGCACGGCCGATGCGCGGATCACGGAGGGCGCCCAGCCAGCCCGGCAGGGCGGTCCCGTCCGGTGCCCCCGCTCCCGCCACGACGGCCCGCAGCGCCTGGATGAAAAGGATCTCGGTGAGCCGCCCCGACATCACGGAGGCGCCCAGGCGCACGGCGCTCACCTCGTCGAGAAACACCCCGAGCAGCGGCTGGATCGCCTTCGCCTGGGGAGTGCCGACACGGATGGGGACCAGAGGTGGCAGTCCGTCGAGCAGCAGGGCGACGGTGGCGTCGAGGAAGTGGACGCTGCTGCCGACGATGAGTGTCCGCTCCTGATCGGTGGTGCCGGGCGGCTCCCCGATCCGCACGACGCGGCTGTCGGAGGTCCGGTAGACCTCCTCCCCGCTGCGGTACGGCGTGTCCAGGTCCCCGGAGAACACGAACGACTCGCGCGCGGCCAGCAGGAAGCAGTCACCGGCTTCGAGGCGCACCGGCTCAGCCCCGTCGGCGCTGAGCCAGCAGGAGCCGTCCAGCACGGCCCCGATCTTGATGTGCTCGTGGACGCCGAAGCGGAGTGCCCAGCTGCCCCACGCCTCCAGGCCCGAGAGCGACCCCGTCCTGACGTTCAACGAGGCGAGGACATCGGACAGCGGGTCAACCGGTGATTGCATGTCGGGCAAGCTACTGCAGCGGCGCGGGCGGCGGGAGGCCCGGCTTCAGGGCCGGTCGCGCAGCGGGGCGTAGCCGCGCTCGTACAAGGCCCTGGCGCCGTAGCGGAACGTGATGTTGGGTACGGCGGGCGGCAGGGACCTGGTCCGGTCGCGCCGGTGGGTCTGCCGCTGCGCCAACCGGGCGCGGGGGAGCCTGCGCTGGACGTACTGCTGGAGGAGGTCTCCGGTGTCGCCCCTGCCGGCCAGTACCTCGGCGAGGACCTGAGCGTCTTCGACGGCCATCGCGACGCCCCGGGCCATCTTGGGCGAGCTGGCGTGGGCGGCGCCCCCGACGAGCATGACGCGTCCGTGTGCCCATGTCTCGCAGCTGACCTCCTCCACCGGTGAGAAGTACGCCTCTTGGGCGGCGGTTGTGGACAGCAGGTCCCCGGCGCACCGCTCCCCGCCGGATCTTTCACTCAGGTGACGTATGCACCTGCTGGAGTTCCGCCTTGCCGCGTCCACCCGCGTTGCGGTGGCTCCCGTACCGGCTCCGGGCGGCGCGCCGGCGGCGGCCGGGCACGCGGCCGGACGCCAGGCCGGGCACGCGGCCGGGCGATGCGGCCGACCGGTCCGGGACGCTGGTGGGGGTCGCCGGCGGAGTGCGTTTCGGCGGGCGGGACCCTGCGGGGCTGGCTAGCGTGACAAGCCGGACCATTCATCGAGCAGGAAGAGCCTTGAGTCATGGCCGCACAACCTGAGGGAACGCCGGTCTGGGCCGATGCCATGTTCGCCGACGTCGAAGGGGCCAAGGGCTTCTACGGCGCCGTACTGGGCTGGACGTTCGGCGAGGCCGCTTCGGAGTTCGGGAACTACACGCAGGCGTACCGGGACGGGAAGGCCGTCGCCGCGGTCGTGCCGCCGATGCCGGGCGCCGAAGGGCAGTCCGCCTGGTGCCTCTACCTTGCGTCGCCGGACGTCGGCGCGACCGCCGACAAGATCCGCAACAATGGCGGAGAACTGCTCATGGAGCCCATGCAGGTCGGCGACTTCGGGTCGATGCTGCTGGCTCGCGACCCCGGCGGCGTGGTGTTCGGCGTATGGCAGGCGGGTACGCACAAGGGCTTCGAGGCCTCGGGTGAGCCCGGGGCCTACGCCTGGGCCGAGGTGTTCACCCGCGAGCCGGAGAAGTCCGATGCCTTCTTCCCCGCCGTCTTCGGCTACAGCAGCCAGCGTATGGAAGACGACAAGATCGACTTCAAGGTCTACAACCTGGGCGACGCCACCGTGCTCGGCCGGATGAAGATGGAGGAGGACTTCCCGCCCGAGGTGCCGCCGTACGTCAATGTGTACTTCGGCGTCGACGACTGCGACGCGGCCGTGCAGAAGGCCGTGGATCTCGGCGGAGTGCTGCGCTTTGGTCCGATGAGCACGCCCTTCGGGCGCTTCGCGGCGCTGAGCGACCCGCAGGGCGCGTCGTTCTCGGTCATCGACGCATCGACGACCGAGGGCGACATGCCCAAGATGTCCCCCGCTTAGAGGCGGTGCCTGCGGGGTGCCGCGTCGCCTCGGCGCACGCCGACGTGACACAGCGCCCCGTGCCCCGTGCCCCGAGGTGCCGAGGGACGCGGGTCTGGTTACGCTGCGGCAGGACGGCACTGTCGCCAGTCGATGTGGAGCAGCCGACTCGACACCCTCGCCGAGCCGGCAGAGGCCGCCGGACACGCCGACGCGGGCGGGACGGCGGAGAGGGAGGAATGACCCCATGAGCTCCGAGGCGATGAGTCAGGACACCGTGACCGTCGGGCGGCGCATCGCCGCCCGCCCCGGCGCCGTGTTCTCCTTCTTCACCGACCGCGAACGCTGGCTCTCCTGGATGGGTGTGGACGGCGAGTTCACCTTTGAGTCCGGAGGCCCGTACCACACGAACGTCACCGGGGCGGACCACGCTTCCGGGCGCTTGCTGGAGATCGATCCGCCCAAGCGTCTCGTCTTCAGCTGGGGCTGGACCGAGGAGGGCGCGCCGGTGCCGCCCGGCTCCAGCATCGTGGAGATCACCCTTGATCCGGACGGCGAGGGCACCCGGCTGACCCTGGTGCACAGCGGCCTGCCCTCCGCGGAGGCCTGCGCCGCCCATGCGGAAGGCTGGGAGCACTACCTCGACCGCCTTGCCGTACGGGCCGAGGGCGGCGACCCCGGCCCCGATGACTGGGTCCGGAAGCCGGCCTAGGGCGTAGGGCGTCCTGGGGCGGACTCCGCCCCGGGCCCTCGTACGGCCAGAAGGCCGTGCCTTGAGCGCCGTACGGGCTGGGAAGCCCGGGTGGCGCGCGGTGCGGCGGCTCCTGTGCGCGCCGCGACGCCACGGGGGAGCCTGCGGAGAAGCCGACCCGGCGTGACCGCTTCGGAGCTTTCTCCAGCGGTCTTGGCGTTTGCCATGAAACTGAGTGACTTTCCTTGCAGATGCCAGAATAGCCGGCCTACTGTGGCGCATATGCAGTCCTACACCATTGGGCAGGCGGCACGGCTGCTGGGCGTCAGCCCCGACACCGCGCGCCGCTGGGCCGACGCCGGCCGGATCGCGACCCACCGCGACGAGGGCGGCCGACGGCTGATCGACGGCCGGGATCTGGCCGCCTTCTCCGTCGAGGCCGCCCAGAACGGCGACGGAGAGGACGGCGAGCCGTACACCTCCGCCCGCAACGCCTTTCCGGGGATCGTCACCGCGGTCAAGCTCGGGGACGTCGCAGCGCAGGTCGAGATCCAGGCAGGGCCGCACCGGCTCGTCTCCCTGCTCACCAGGGAGGCCGTCGAGGAACTGGGCCTCGAGGTCGGCATGCAGGCCACCGCACGGGTGAAGTCGACCAGCGTCCACATCGACACGCCATGACCCGCTGACGCCATGACTCTCCCGAGGAGCATCACCGCCATGCGCCCCCCGGCCGCCGGATCCGCACGCCTCGCCGGATCCGCACGCCCCGGCCGCCGTGCCGCCGCCGCGCTTGCCGCCGTCGCTCTGCTCGCCTCCCTTGCCGCCTGCGGCGACGGCGGCGACGAGGCGTCCTTTGGCAAGGCGTCCGGGAAGACGACACGGCTGACCGTGCTCGCCGCCTCCTCGCTCACGGACGTCTTCAAGGCGGCGGGCGCCGCGTACGAGAAGGCGCATGGGGACGTGACCGTGACGTTCTCCTTCGCCGGGTCGCAGGAACTGGCCGCTCAGGTCCGCCAGGGCGCACCCGCCGACGCCCTCGTCACCGCGAACACCAAGACCATGGACGACGTCAGGGGTGAGACGGGCGACCCGGTGGTCATCGCCCGGAACCGTCTCGTCATCGCCGTGGGCGGGGGCAACCCGCACAAGGTCGACGGGCTCGCCGACCTGGCCGACGCCAAGCTCAAGGTGGTGCTGGCCGCGCCCCAGGTGCCCGTAGGCAAGTACAGCCGGCAGGTCCTGGACGCTCAGCGGGTGACCGTCCGGCCCGTCTCGCTGGAGCCGAACGTGCGCGCCGTGCTCAGCAAGGTCGAACTGGGCGAGGCCGACGCGGGCATCGTCTACCGCACCGACGCGGCCGTCGCACGGGACAAGGTCGACGCCGTCGAGATCCCGGACGGACAGAACGCCGTCGCCGAGTATCCGGCGGCCACCCTCAAGACCTCGGGGAACGCCCGGGAGGCGGCGGAGTTCGTGGCGTGGCTGCGCAGCCCGGAAGCGCTGAAGATCCTTCAGGGCGCGGGCTTCCAGAAGCCGTGAAGCGCCGTCCGTACGCCCCGAAGGACCGCCGGCTTCCCGGGGTCGCCGTACTCCCAGGGCCGCCGACCCGCCCGGACCGCCGCCGCACGAGAAACCCGACACCCCCATGAGACGCACCCGCACCCGCACCCGCACCCCGATCACGCTCGCCGTGCCCGCGCTGCTCGCGATCGCGTTTCTGCTGCTGCCCCTCGTCGGGATCCTCGTGCGCACCTCCTGGGGCGAGCTGGGCACGCATCTGACCGCCCCCGGGGTCACCCAGGCGCTTCGGCTCTCACTCGTCGTCTCCTTCTGGTCCCTCGGCCTCTCCCTGCTGCTCGGGGTGCCGCTGGCCTGGCTGCTGGCCCGTGTGGACTTCCCCGGCAAGGCGGTCGTCCGCTCCCTCGTGCTGCTGCCCATGGTCCTGCCGCCCACCGTCGGCGGCGTGGCGCTGCTGCTCGGCTTCGGCAGGCGGGGGCTGCTGGGGCCCTGGCTGGAGGATGCCTTCGGCGTCACCCTGCCCTTCCACACCTCCGGAGCGGTGGTCGCGGCCACGTTCGTTGCGATGCCGTTCCTCGTCATCAGCCTGGAGGGTGCAATCGCGGGTCTGCGGCCGGGCTACGAGGAGACGGCCGCCTCGCTGGGGGCCTCGCCGGTGCGGGTGTTCTGCACCGTCACCCTGCCCATGGTCGCCCCCGGCCTGGCCGCGGGCGCGGCCCTCACCTGGGCGCGGGCACTGGGCGAGTTCGGCGCGACGATCACCTTCGCCGGCAATCTGCCCGGCGTCACGCAGACGCTGCCGCTCCAGGTGTATCTGCTGCTCCAGGACCAGCCCGAGGCCGCCACGTCGCTGTCGTTGCTGCTGCTCGCCATCGCCATGGCGGTGCTCGTCGCCCTCCGCGGACGCTTCAGCGCCGGGGCGCGAGGGAGCGACGGAGCCCGGGGGGCGGCGCGGGCCGCGGACGACGAGTCGGCAGCGGGGCTCGTCGAGCCGGCCGAGGGGCCCGCCGGGCCGAGGGCCGCCGCCGATGCCGATGCCGACGCCGCCGACGGCACTGACGGCGGCGCCGAGGGCACTGACGGCGGCGCCGAGGGCGGCGCCGAGGGCGGCGGGCGCTGGGCGCTGCACGCCGACGTCACCGGCTTCGACCGGCTCACCCTCGACGCGGAGCCGGGCGTCACCGTCGCGGTCGTGGGACCCAACGGCGCGGGCAAGACCACCCTCCTGCGCGCACTCCTCGGCCTGACCCCCCGTTCCCACGCAGCGCTGCGCCTCGGCGGCCTCGACGTCACCGAGCTGCCCCCGCACCGCCGGGGCGTCGCCTGGGTGCCCCAGAGCGGGGCCCTCTTCCCGCATCTGAGCGCCCTGGGCAACACCGCCTACGGGCTGCGCGCCCAGGGCGTCCCCCGCGCGCAGGCGCGCCGTGCCGCGCAGGAGTGGCTCGACCGGCTGGGCGTCGGCCATCTCGCGGCCCGCAGGCCCGCGCAGCTCTCCGGCGGACAGGCGCAGCGCGTCGCGCTCGCCCGAGCGCTGGCCGCACGGCCCCGGCTGCTGCTGCTCGACGAGCCGCTCGCCGCGCTCGACCAGACCACCAAGGCGCACGTCAGGCATCTGCTGCGGCGCCATCTGGACGGCTTCGGCGGAGTCTGCCTGATCGTCACGCACGATCCGGTGGAGGCGCTCTCGCTCGCCGACCGGGTGCTGGTGCTCGACGACGGCCGGGCGCTGCAGGACGCCCCGCCGGCGGAGGTCACCCGGCATCCCCGCTCCGCATGGGTGGCCCGGATGCTCGGGCGCAACGCCTGGCCCGGAACGGCCGGTGCGGACGGGCTGGAGCTCGCGGGCGGCGGGCGGCTGGCCGTCGCGGGGCCGCTGGACGGGGAGCGGGAACGCCCCGCTGCGGGCGAGCGGGCGCTGGCGATCATCGCGCCGGAGGCCGTCTCCGTCCACCGCGACCGGCCCGGCGGCAGTCCCCGCAACGTCTGGCCCGGCACCGTACGGGAGATCACTGCGGTCGGCAGCAGGCTGAGGGTGCTGGTGGCGTCGGACCGGGTGCCGGATCTGGTCGCCGAGATCACCCCGGAGGCGGCCGCGGAACTCGCACTGGCCGACGGCGTGCCCGTATGGACGAGTGTCAAGGCCACGGAGATCTCTCTGGTGGCTCTCTGAGTCAAGGGGCGCTTCTCTTTTGACATTGAGTCAATTGCGACTCGATGTAGCACAGTTCCGCTCATTCGGGGTCGTGATTGGTCGTCGATCCGGAACTCTTGTTCCATGTACGTGTGTTGTGGAAGGGTGAGCCTCCGTACGCCCGAACATGGCGCTTCTGTTCAGCAGTTCGACTTTGGCCGCTTATCAGGTCCATACCAATTGAGCGCGGCCTTTCAACCCTTCACCGCTGTGCCCTGAACGGAAAGACACCCATGCACCATCCGAGCACCCCCCACACCCCTTCCGCCGTGCCGGTCGCAGCTGCCGCCGAGGGCGGTGACGCCGCGCTGGCGGCCCTGCTGGGAGGCGAGGGCGAACCGTTCGCCGTCGCCGCGCTGCTGACCCGCCACTGGCAGGCCGTCAGCGACTACGCCGCCCTGTGCGCGCCCGGTTCTGCGGGCGACGACACCGTGGGCGCCGACCCGGCGGGGAGCGCCGCCGGTACGCTCGCCGCGGCCGCCTTCCAGCAGACTCTCGGAGAACTGCGTGAGCAGGGCGGGCTCAAGGGTGCGCTCCGTCCCCGGCTTCTGGTGACCGTACGTGAAATCGCCGCGGTCTGGGCGGCGGACCCGCGTGTCGCCGCAATGCTGCCCGGACTGCAGAATCCGGACGTCCCCGGAGAAAGTCGCCGTCTCGTCTCGCGTGCATTTCAGATGATGCCCGAACCGGTTCAGGTGCTGCTCTGGCATACCGAGGCGGAGGCGGAAGGCGTATCGATTCCCGCCGCATTGCTGGGCGTCGACCCGCGCAGCGCATCGGCCCAACTGGAACAGGTGCGTGAACATTTCCGGGCCGGCTGTCTACGCGCGCATACCGAACTGGCCCCGAACGCGGAATGCCGCCACTACACCCGGCTGCTCGACGTGTCCCTGCGTCGCGGCGGCACACTCATCCCCGACGTCCGGCAGCACCTCGCCCAGTGCCCCTACTGCCGGTACGCCGCCGAGCAGCTCCGCCATTCCGACGGGCGACTGGCGCTGCTTCTCGCCGAAGGAGTGCTCGGCCACGCGGCCCGCGGCTATCTCGACGGACGGCCGGGCCGGCAGCGGCGGCGCGCGCAGCGCACCGCAGAAGCCCCGCCCGCCTTCGCCGCCGAGGACGCCGTCCCCGACGCGCCCGGAAGTGGCCGGCCCCGGGCGGCCGGCCGCCACTCGCGGGCCTCCCGCGGCTCGTCGGCCCGGATCGCGGCCGGTGGGCTCGG